>PBEB01000008.1 GCA_002717505.1 Leptospiraceae bacterium | reverse complement strand
TAACTGGAATGGTAGTTGATAAAATTGGCGGCGTTGGCCCGGGCTACGGTCCAAAGAAATCGGAACCTCAGGTTCGCAACGAGGCTCCGGCAAAATCCGGAGATAAAGTAACCATCTCCGAGGAAGCGTCTCGCGCTGCCAGTGTAGCGAGAATCCAAAAGCTGGCTCATACAGAGGAAACCTCTCGAAGCCAGAGACTGGACGAAATTCGGGAAAAGCTGGCTCGCGGTGATTACAATGAAATCACCGATGAAGTAGCTCAAAGCATTGCAGACCGCATTGCTGATTCATTCCTGGGATGATTTAATCCCGATTCCTGCGGAGCATCCGCTACACAGGGGTCGCAAATGCGGCCCCTTTTTCGTTTCATAGATCTTCAGCTGGCGCCAGCCACACAGTCCTTCCCTTTCTGGCATTGCAATCCCAGTAGAAAACCGCAGCCTGGCCCGCTCTCCCCGCAAGGCTGCTAACAAAGGCTAACTGATACTTGAGGGGTCCTGTTTCCAGAGCCACTGCAAAGGAAGGCTCCCGGTGGGAACCATCCTCATTGCGGCCCAGGGCAGGATAGCTGGTCAACCCGGCTTTCTCGATCACCTGGGCCAGACGCTGGTTGGCTTTTTCATTTTCTTGCTGGGATGGGCGTCGATGCCCGGGATTATACGCAGTAATGATAAGCAGATCTGTCTCCGGCACAGGCCCAGAGATCATACCGTCGGCATGGATGGTAGTTACGGATTTTCCCGGTGGATGGATTTCGAAGAGGGCTTTCCCATACTCGGGAAAGCTCTTTCTCCGCATTTTCTCAAATTCAGACCAGTCCCTTGCGCCAGACTCCACAAACCCAATCTAAAGATTGGACAGAGCCCGGCAATGGAAAGATAGATCTTTCCCGTGTTTCATGGCCAATTCCGTGAAACGACACGGGAGCCGAATCTCGGTCCCGGTCCTGAACTGGCCCTTATCGCAAGGATGGAAGGCCCAGAATGTTAGACGGGTGGGCCAGGTAACCGAGGCCGAATCAGGGTTCCCTGTTCGCCCCTACTCGGAGGGCCGGACTTCTGGGAACCGCTCTACCGGTAGCGTTCTACTTCCGTACCAATTCGATCGATAATTTCGAAATAGCTCTTCTGTACCGGACCTTCTTGCTGAATTGCGAATGGAGTTCCATCCTCGCCTGATTCCATGATCTCTGTCATCAGAGGTAGATCCCCCAGGAAAGGCACCTTGTACTTCGCAGCAAAAGCCGGACCGCCATTCTTGGAGAATATGTGGCTGGATTCACCGCAATGGGGGCAAATAAATTCGCTCATATTCTCTATGATGCCAAGGATGGGGATCTTTACCTCCTGAAACATGGCCACAGCTCGAGTAGCATCCTGAATGGCCACATTCTGCGGAGTGGTTACAATCAAGGCCCCATCCAGATCCACAAGCTGAGCCAGGGATAGCTGAACATCACCGGTGCCCGGCGGCAGGTCGATGAGCAGGTAATCCAGCTCACCCCAGATGATCTCATACAGGAATTGCTCCACTGCTTTTCCCAGCATTGGCCCCCGCCAGATGACAGCCTGATCCGGATTTAGTAGAAAAGAAAATGAGATTACTTTTACACCGTGGGCCTGCGGTGGCTCCACCTTGCGCTTTCCATCGCCGAACAGCGGCTGCTTTCCCGATAAGCCAAACATCTTTCCGATGGATGGACCGTAAATATCCGCATCCAGCAGACCTACCTTCAGTCCTTTTTTGGCCATGGCAGCTGCCAGATTCGCACTTACTGTGGACTTTCCCACTCCTCCCTTTCCGGAGCCGATGGCGATGATGTTCTTAACGCCTCGAATGCGATTGCCAATTTCTTCCGGCTTTAAGGTTTCATCTACGGTGAAGCGGATTTTGAGCTTCTTGGGAATTTCCAGTTTGGTCAGGAGCCCTCTAATCTGAGCTTCCAGAGCTATCTGCGTCTTGCGATCCGGGTCCGGAGACTTCAGGTTTAGCCGCAGGGCATCGTCCTCCTCCGTTACTGTGTCCATCATACCAATCTCGGCCAGCGACATTTTATAGGCCGGATGCTCTATCTTTCCCAGAGCTTCTTGAATCTGGGATTCTATCTTCTTCAGGTCCATTTACGATCCTTGACTAATACGAATTTAGGATTTCGGTCTGTCGAAAAACTACCAATGCAAAGCTGCTCAGGCCATCCTTTTGTGCCCCATTATGTGGGCCAGTCTTTTGATTTTTCTCAATTGACCGACATTCCCAGTCCACCATCCCGGTAAGTATGGACTTTCATGTGGGCGATAACATTCGCAGCACCGATGCTTCCTGGACTTTCGGTGGCGATGTTCCCCGTACCTTCGATTCCCATGTAGGACGCTCGGTACCTTTGTATCAAGAAGGGCACAATCTAATTACTGCAATCTCCGACTACTTTCTCTCCGATGGCTCCGTGGTGTATGACCTGGGTGCCAGCACGGGTAGCCTTCTTTCCAAGCTGGCCGAACGACATAAGAATAAGCCCAACCTGAGGTTGATTGGAATCGATCGAGAAGAGGCAATGATTCAGGAAGCACGACAGAGAACTGCGGAAGAGCCTAGAATCGAAATGCAATGCCAGGAACTCCTGGATATCGAAATGGAAAGCTGCGATTACGTTCTTTCTTACTATACGATGCAGTTCGTTCGCCCGGCCCATCGCCAGGAGATCTTTAATCGAATCTACGAATCCATGAACTGGGGAGGAGCCCTGGTTATGTTCGAAAAGACCCGAGGGCCCGATGCTAGATTTCAAGACATTCTTACAGGACTGTACAATGATTTCAAACTGGAGCGAGGTTTCAACCCGGAAGAAATCATCGGAAAATCAAAAAGCCTGAAGGGCGTTCTGGAGCCGTTCTCCACTCAGGGCAACATGGATATGCTGGCCCGAGCAGGCTTCAAAGATATGATGGTCATAATGAAGTATATCTGCTTCGAAGGTTTCATCGCCATCAAGTAGTCCCCTGGCAGCCGCAGGGCTGCAAAAGGAAATAGCATGAAAGCATTTATGATATCCATCGGTAATTTCTTCTTCAAATGGAGAGATACCGTTCTAACCCTTATTCTCATCGCAGCTTTAATACTGGTAGCTTACCCCGGGCAGGATTTGCCTCCCATCGACGCATTGCAGCAATGGAAGATCTCATGGAGCCAGGAAATCCTGATTTCCATAGTCGGACTCTTAATTCTGATCGCAGGTCAGATAGTCCGTGCAGTCACCATCGGCTGGGCCTATATCAAACGTGGCGGACTGAACAAGAAGATCTATGCTGAAACCCTTGTGCGAAAAGGGATGTTCGCCCATAGCCGAAACCCGCTGTATCTGGGAAACCTGCTAATTGCTACTGGTGCCCTGGTATCTGTAAATCAGTTCTGGTACTGGGTAGCAGTTTTGCCTCTGGTGTATTTCCTTTACTATTGCATTATCTTTGCCGAGGAGAAATTCCTTCGCGGGAAGTTCGGGGCCGAATACGAAAAATATGAAAAAGAAGTGAATCGTCTGATGCTCGGCAATCTCAAGGACTGGTCCAAATCCACTGAAGGTATGACCTTTACCTGGAAGCGGTTGATCAACAAAGAACATGGCTCATTCGTTGTCATCTTTACAGCCCTGGCTCTTTATAACCTGCTGAAGTTTCATTTTCGACACGGACTGGAATGGACAGATCTAGGTGCCATTGCACTGTACGCAATTATGGGATTGCTACTTTCATTTCAGGTTATGGCAGCCCTTCTAAAAAGAATGCATAAACTGGAATGGGATCCGGCACGTCCCTAATCCTGTTAGCAGAATTTCTGGACGAACCTGGCCGACCTTTGCCAGAGAGCCCGGGAAAAAGCCAGAAAGAATTAGAAGGCATGGCGTTGCCAGCAAAGCAGGCCATGGATAAAAGAGAGTCTTCATGGAATACATAGAAACAAGTTCAGAAGTTAAGAATCGAGCGCTAAAGGCTCTGTTTCGCATGGCCATTATTGCCGGCATAGCGTTCTCTGTTCTGGGCCTATTGAATCTTCTTGGCTGGCTGGCACGACCCGAGCAGTCCCCTTATGGCTGGCTCACCATGATCTATCTGCTCCTCCCCGGTGTGGCCCTGCTCTGGGCCTATTTCAATCGGAGCAAACATGCATCCCTGGCCCAAATGGCCATTCGCATTTCAGGACTGTGGATTGCGGCCTCCCTGTTTACTTTTCCCTCCACTCTTTCTCAAAGTCCGGTGGCCGGGCTTCTGGTTGTTGGCGTCTTCACTCTGGGCCTGGCACTCTTCATATCCAGTATTCGCTTCAAGAATGCCGAAAGCAAACCGACTAATCATGGTGGTTCACAATCATCAGCTTCCGACTCAAGATCCACCCCTTCCGACGGTACGGATGCTTCCGAGACTTCGGAAGGTCCCGACACCAACTGATTTCCCTCAAGGGAAGTGTTACTACAGCGCAGCTATACCTGAAAGCGCAGCCAGATGCTAATGCTTCGCGCCGATTTTGCCCGACAGACACGAGACGAAGATAGACGAATTTCCAGGGTCCTTTGCCACCTGGCAGAAGCACCTCGGCAAAGGTATTGAAACAGATGTTTCTAGCTACTAAAGCAGCAAAGCATCCAGGAAAATGGCGGGCCGAGTATCAGAGGGAGTCAATGAGGGCGCTAGATTCACAGCATCAGAAGTCAGTATAGCGATAATCCGGTGAATGCAGCGATTCATGGAATCGATAGCCCAGCAGATACAGCGGACTATTTTGCCCCAGCGTTACTCTGCACTGGATTCCGTTTCCAGATCCTGAGAGCGATACACTACAGGGGCGTCGCCCCAGAGCCTTTCCAGGTTGTAGAAGGATCTTTGATCCGGCATAAATAGATGAAGGATAACATCCCCGAAGTCTTGAATTACCCAGCCAGACTCAATGTCGTCTGCTTTCAGTCCTCGGGCTACCAGCTTGTGGCCCAGGCGTTTTTGAACCTCACGACCCAATGTCTTTAGCTGCACCATAGAATTGGCGCTGGCAATCACAAAGATACAGAAATAGGGGTTAACCTGCTCCAGATTGATGGCCAGGATTCGGGCTGCCGACTTCTCTTCCAGGATTTCCACAATTTCCATGGCCAGCTCATGGGCCTCGGGGTCCACCGCTGGCTGGGTCTTTCTCTGGCTGGCCAGGCTGGGATTCTGTTTCTTCGCTTCAGTCATCCAATGGCCATTTCCCGTCTTTGGCCTGTGGCATCAATCAGTACTTTAGATCCTTAATCTGGAAGTCTTCCCCCAGAATGAAAGTTCCGCTAATGTCCAGAGGCTGCCGCAGAAAAAACACCCGGTGGCGCTCCCGACCGGTCTTATAGGCAATCCGCCGAGCTATGGAGAAACTTCCGGATCTTTCCAGCACCACGCTTTCGGGCAAGGGCTTGCGCTCATAGTTATCGGCGTACAATACTTCGGTACCACTACCATGCAGAAACTGCTTCACTCGGCCAGCCAGGCCCCCCCGCTCCGTGCCATTTTGCACATCCATTGGAAAGGAAGCGGTGTCCAGAGCGCCGGTACGCATCTCCTGCAGGAACTTCTCGTAGTGCTCTTCGCATCGTTCTTCGTTTACTGCCAGTCGCTTTTCGTAAGGATTCTTTGGATCCTCCTCGAATTGCAGAGGAGTCTCCAGAGCAAAAACATCCAGATCCTCTTCGGTGGCGAAATAAAGAAGCAGTGAGCCGAACTCTTCGGTGGTAAGGTCGGTGTCAGCCAGGCCATAGAGAAATGGAATCACTCCATCGGTTTCCAGGAATTCCTGTTTTTCTGGAAGCTGCCAGAGAAGATTCATAACAATGCTTTCCGTGCGAAAAAGACGATCCATTTGAGCCAGGTGATCGGAGCCCCTTTCCAGAGGGATAGCTCCGTGGGAAAACTCCATAGCCTGGTGACCGGACAAAAACTGAATTCCATGGGGATACTGATACCGGGACTCCTTGATCACCACTGGCTGAGGCAAGAAAATATGCATACCTCCCAGAAAGTCGATGAAGCGACCCATATTCTGCTCGGTGAAATAGAGATTATAATCGGCTCCACTCCCTACCCATTGACGAAAGCGGTCCGCCGAAAAGGCAGACATGGTAGATATGTTTTCCTCTTCGTCCGGGAAGTGACTGGCTGTATTCAAAAAGTAGAATACAGCTTTCTTTTCAGCAGGGTACAACATCAGGCGGGCCAGGCTCAGAAGTCGTCCCTCCTCTTCCTGTTGCACGGAGAATCGAATGGAAAATGGTTCTTCGTCTGCGATCCGGGCAGCCACGTCATCGGCAAAGAACCCTCGGATCCACTGGAAGATAAAGAAGGCCACCATCAGGACAGCCAGTAAGACCAGAAACTTTACAAAGCGATTCATCTACATCATTCTCTGAGTGAATTATGCCTGAGCGCCGGCCATTTCTTCTTCTGCACGACTACGGAGGCTTAACTGGCTCACGGCTTCCACATCAATGTCCGAGGGAATTTCCTCATGGGCCAGTACTGCGAAGTTTCTGATGGGAAACAGGCGTTCAAGTATATAAAAAATCCCGGCTCGCACAGCAGAACTGGTAAGAAATACTGCATTTCTGCCGGCATCCTGGGCTTTTTTCACTTCATCCTCCAGACCATCTCGAAGAGCCACCTGTACCTCTGGTTTGAGAGACATTACAAATCCCAGCTCTGGATCTCTGTGTATCCCTTCACGCAGCCTTCGGTCCAGCCCTGGATCCAGGGTGATTACACGAAGCTTTTTCTCGCTTCCCAGGAGATCCCCTACAACCTGACGTTTCAATGCCTGCCTTACCGACTCTGTAATCAGGTAAGGATCTCTGGGCTGCCCTCGATCCAGATGATCGGATACAGTTTCCAGGATCTTGGTCATGTTGCGAATGCTCACTCCTTCTTTGAGCAGGTTCTTCAGCACGGTCTGAACCTGTCCCAGAGTCATGCCATCCTTGCCCATAAGCTCATCCACCACCACAGGGTTGTCCTCACGAACACTATCGATGATGCTTTTGATTTCCTGGCGACCCATAATCTCCTGGCTGTTCTGTTGAATCACGCTGGAAAGGTGGGTTGCAATGACAGTGGAAGGATCTACAACGTCAAAACCCATTCCCTCCGCTTCGGATTTCTGGGTAGGATCAATCCAGTAGGCTTTGAGACCATAGGTAGGCTCCTGAAAAGAAGCCAGGCCTTCCAGGGTGCCGGTGGTTCGTCCAGTGTCGATAGCCATGAGTTTTTCGGACTCCAGGTTTGAGCCAGCTATGGAACTCCCCTGCAATTTTATGTTGTACTCCCCGGCCTCCAGGTTCATGTTGTCCCGGATGCGCACCGGTGGAACTATCAAACCACTTTCCATGGCAAAGCGACGTCTGAGTCGTGAGATTTGATCCAGCAATGTTCCTCCCTGCTTGGGATCTACCAGAGGAATTAAACTGTAGCCGATTTCCACTTCCAGCGGTTCTGTGCGAAGATGTTCCAGATAGGACTCCGGTTTTCGCTCGTCGGATTTTTCCTGCTCCTGTCTGGCTTCTTCTTCTACTTTCTTCTGTTTACTCTTATCCATCTGGTATCCAAGATAGATAAGTCCGCCGCCCAGAGATGCCATTGCGATCAGTGGAAAACCTGGAAGCAGTCCAGCCAGAGCCAGAAAGCCGCCAGTAACATAGAGAATTCCGGTATTGGACAGTAGCTGAGTCTTTAAATCATGGGGTAGAGAATCTTCGGATGTGCTTCGTGAGACTATGATACCTGTGGCTGCGGAAATAAGTAGAGCTGGAATCTGAGATACGAGACCATCCCCGATGGTGAATCTGGTGTAGATCTCCAGGGCATTTGTGAACGATTCGCCTTGAATGGTTACGCCCAGGATCAAACCACCGATGATGTTAATGGCCGTAATCACAAGGCCCAGCCTTACATCTCCCTGAACAAACTTGGAGGCACCATCCATGGCTCCGTAGAAGTTCATCTCTGTTTGAAGTAGATTTCTTCGTCGTCTGGCCTCTCTTTCATCGATATAGCCGGCCTGCTGGTCCGAATCAATGGCCAGCTGCTTACCAGGCAATGAATCCAATGCGAATCGTGCGGCCACTTCGGAAACACGGGTGGCACCTTTAGTAATTACGATGATCTGAACCAGAGTTAAGATCAGAAAGATGATGATCCCTACTACGTAGGAGCCCATGGAATTGCCGCCACCAATAACGAAAGAGCCGAAAGCGCTGACCAGAGCACTGTCAGCCTGATCCCCTTCTGTCAGAATCATCCTGGTTGTGGAGATGTTTACAGCCAGTCTATAGATCGTTGTAATCAACAGCAAAGTTGGAAACGCCGTAAATTCCGCCGGGCTATTCGTTCCCAGAGAAGTCATGAGAATTAGAATGGCTGACAGCAAACTTACTGCGATGAGCACATCCAGCAGTACCCCTGGAAGAGGTACAATGATCAATACAAGGATGAATACTACGCCCAGACCGAGGACGGTTTCTGTGCTCTTAAAGTGCTTTGTAATCTGTTCCAGAAGCTCTTTCATGCGCCTGCCCTCTGTCTGAATTTAGTAAGCCTTGAGAAGATCACACTGACTGCGCGATACAGGCTCTCGGGTATTTCCTGACCAATTTCCACATCTCTGTACAAAGTACGAGCCAGAAGTGGATTCTCCTCTACTGGAATACTGTATTCCTGAGCAACCTTACGGATGCTGAAAGCCAGTTGGTCCGTTCCCTTGGCAATCACCATGGGAGCCGTTGATTCCAGCTGATCATATTTCAAAGCCACTGCATAGTGGGTTGGGTTCGTAATCACCACATCTGCCTGAGGGACCTCGCCCAGCATGTTTTTCTGACGTCTCATTTCGTAGGCCCGTTCCCTCTGCCGCTGCTTGAGTAATGGATCCCCTTCCTCGTCCTTTCTTTCACGTTTTGCTTCTGCGGTGGTCACTTTTAAGTTCTCAATGTATTCAAAACGCTGATAAAAAAAATCCGGAATGCTGATGATCAGAAGCAGTACTCCGCAGAGTAGAAGTAGCTTCAGCGCTACAGTGGCGAAAATCGTAACAGCTTGAGTGAGCCCCATCCCCGATGCTTTCAGCATGGGAATAAAATCATCGATAATTACGAGGTAGGCCGCACCTGCGATGATCAGCATCTGCATAATCACTTTCAGCAGGTTGAATAGATTTCGGCGCACAGGGAGCACTCTTTTGAAGTCCGGCTTCATTCGTTCGAAGCGAAACTGCAGGGTCTGCAGAGAGAACATCAGTCCGACCTGAACAACATTTCCAATGACACCCATTACGATCGTCACCAGAAGAATTGGCAGTAGAATCATACCGGTCTGGTAGAAGAGATCCTTCATCAAGACCTGAAGCTCTTCAATGCCAAATACACCTTGCTGAGTGGCAATCAGCCCAAAATATCGACTGAACATTTCGCCAATTCTCTGCACCATGTAGGTGCCGAAGAGAAAGAGCATAAGGACTCCACCGATGAGAATAGCGGAGCCCGCCATGTCCTGGCTCTTAGGAACGTTTCCTTTTTCCCGTTCTTCGCGCTTTCTTCGCTCACTGGGCTCTTCGGTACGGCCTTCATCTTCCGCTGCGAAGAGCTGTAGATCCAGCCATTCACTGGAGGCCGGAGCAGAAATGGTATCTATAGCCAGGATTTCTGTGGATGGCAGGTCTCTGACAAAGGAGACGGCCCACTGCTCTCTTGCAGCTTCGGCAGTATTCTTAATAGCTTCGGCGATCGCAAACTCTGAGTCGACCTTTTGACCCGCAAGGCTTGCTACAGACTCTACCGGAGATCCGGTAACAGGAGCATCGGAGGTGGCACTTTCGTCTCCGGAGTTCAAAGCGGAACCACAAGACCTGGCAATCGAAGAGGTATTCCAGAGTCCAGAGTTTGAACACTGCCACAAATCCGACGAAGGAAAGACTGCACGAAAGGCTAAATGTAGATTAGCCAGCATTTGCGGCTCCCGGTCTGGCTTTGGGCCAGGTGTCGAACATTTCGCCCAGGACATCGTACATGGAGGCGAAGGAATCTCGCATCAAGGGAACAATCACTGGAAGAACTGTGATCATAACCAGCAGGCCCACCGTAATGTTGATCTGAATACCCATGTTCATTAGATTCAACTGAGGAGCGGCACGGCCCATGATACCCAGCATCACAGAGCTAATGAACAGGATTCCCATCATCGGAATGCCGATGCGCAATGCTGTAAGAAACATTACTCCGAAGGACTCATCCATGTAGTTCAAGAGTCCGCCGCTGGTCTGACCATCGATGATGATTGTAGGAACAGCAACAAAGGAGTAAGCAACAGCGCGCACCAGATGCAGGTAGGCTGGAGCATACACACCATCGATCTCAAAAGGAACCGCCAGAAATAGCAGAGTACCGATGAGGTTTTTCAATGTACCCATTACAGGTATAGAAACCTGAGCTTGCGGGTCCAGAACCTCGGAAAAGGAAATACCCATTTGCAGGGAAAAGAACTCACCAGCAAGCTGAAAAGCGGCGAAGAGTAACTGAATCATAAAACCCATGATGGTTCCCATAAACACCTGGGAGATAATCTCCAGAATGAAGGGCCCCATAGTCTGCGGAGGCGTATTCAGATGATTCGCAACAATGGGATAGAGCACAAAAGAAAGCATAAGCGCGATTACCATTTGCGAACGGTAACCCACAGCCTGGGAATTGAAGATCGGAGTAGTGAAAATCAACCCGGCCACTCTTGCCAGAATCAGCACATAATATAGTAGTCCTGTGGACAGCGCTTCCATCTTTTAGTGTTTATTGATCTCCTTTGTATTGATCCTGGCAGCTTTCCCCCCGAACCTTATTCGTTGTCTGCCAGGACCCATTCGGGGGAAATGGTTATCCTTACCTTCGTTTCGACGTCGGCTCAAAGCCATTTGACTTCCCGCCTACAATGGTTCGCCGACACCTAGAAACGGCGAATCAGTTCAAAAACTCCCACAGTGTAATCCACGGTAGTGTGAATGATATATGCCGAGAACACCATGATGGCCAGAAAGACGGCGATAAGCTTGGGCACGAATGTCAGTGTCTGTTCCTGAATAGAGGTGGTAGTTTGCAGAATAGAGATAACGAGCCCTGTGATCATACTCAGAATCAGCATCGGGCCAGCAGCCTTCATAACTACGATGAGCGCATCGTGAATCAGTTTTATTGCATCTGTTTCTAACATAGATTACTCCTTTCCAGCCTATCAGGCCGAGTAGGACAGCACAAGATTGTAGGTAATAAGGTGCCAGCCATCCACCAGAATAAACAATATGATCTTAAAAGGTAAAGAGATCATGGCTGGAGGCAGCATGATCATCCCCATAGACATCAGGGTAGATGCCACCACCAGGTCGATGACGATGAAGGGCACAAAGATAACGATCCCTATAATGAAGGCCTTCTTGATTTCCGATAGCATAAAAGCCGGAATCAATATATATGTATCGATGTCATCAACACTCTTAATCGCATTTCTGTCTTTACCGGACATCTCAACAAATAGAGCGATTTCGCTGGCCCCATCCTTTCCTATCTGGCGGATCATGAAACTGCGAAATGGTTTAACGCCTTCCTGCACGAATTCGGTGGTGCTCATGTCATCGCCGTTCAAGTACGGGGTCAGAGCTACTTTATTGAAGTCCTGAATAGTAGGAGCCATGATGAAGATAGTAAGAAAGATTGCCAGGCCAAAAAGAACCTGGTTGGGTGGCATGTTTTGAAGCGAAAGAGCTCTTCGCACGAAGTCGAATACGATGACAACTTTGGTAAAACTGGTCATCATCATGATGATGGCCGGAGCCAGGCTGAGAAAGGTCACCAGCATGATGAGCATTAGCGACGTAGAGGCTTCCTCTCCGTTTCTGGCGGAGCGAATTCCATCGATGACCGGCAATGAGATATCTGGAATGGCCTGGGCAAATAGAGAGCCCGGAAGAAGCAGAAAGACTGCCAGAATCAAATATTTATAGCTGCGGCGCCGCATACATCACCCCTGTGGCAGGGGTGTAGCACAGGCTATCCCACGTACAAGCAAAAAAAATTATGTCGCATATTTCTGAATGGCCGATACTCAGCGATGGGCAACACTTCTCAGGACCGATGCCGGCTACGAAAGCCCGGGAAATGGAAGCCTGGACGTGCGTGGCCCTGGGCGAGGGATCAATCTCTCTGGCAGTAATGGATCAGGGTGCGTCTTCGGCAGGTCTGGATTTGCTCACTGCACGCAGCCTTCGATTCTGCTGTTTCAATAGCTCTTCCAGATCTTCCATGGGAACATCATCATCTGGAGCCCGCCCCTTCAGGATGGCCTGAAAGTCATTTCGGGTATTGCGACCCTCATTGCGGGGCTTCCAGAGCCTGAAATCTGTGCTCTTGAGCAAGCCCTGGAGTCCCTGTAGAAAGTTGTCCGCCGGCTCCGGTTTGTTCTCTTCCCAGAGCCGAATTCGATCGGCTACCGTAGCATCTTCCACAGTTTGAATCAATCGCACTCCATGATCGCTTACGCCGAGCACCATGAGCTGGCCGGCCATATCCACAACCTGCATATATTTACCGGGCATCAGGCTTATGGAAGCCACCACTCGCAGGGGGCCACCGGAACCACTGGAAACAATGCCCGACTTCTTTTTCATAAAGCGAACCAGGCCATAGAATCCACCGGCCATCAGACCCATGAATAGAACAAAACGAATAAACAGAGAAAAGAAAGATGGTCCCTCATCCTGTGCAAACATCCTGGAAGCGGTGGGACTGTCTCCGGAATCGGACTGATTCTGAGCAGGCTGCGGACTGGTTTCTCCGGACGGTTGGGACTCCGAACCGGGATTGGAAAAGCTACGGCCTTCCGGGCGATTCTCTCCCCGAATACTTTCCATCCAGGCGCGATCGATGTCTTCCATGCCCCCGGGCTGATCCGATTCGGAGTTATTCCGGGTCTGATCTTTCTGGTTATCCTTCCTGCTTTCTTCCTTTTTCGGCTCATCACCGGACGGCTTCTCCCCCTCTGCCTGAACGGAGGCAGCCGCAAAAAGAAATAGAATAGAAAGGATTACAGACAGGAACCGATTGCTTGATAAGCCCCGCCTTCTGGCATTATGTCGCATTATTTCGAAACATGGGAGCTATTTTGACCATGGCAATCCTTTTTTCATTGCCTGGAGCGGCCGGTCCCCCCTACTCAATGCTTCAATCAGAGGGACACAGAGGAGGAATCTATGCCCATCAAAGCGCTTCGTATTATCACCGGACTTTTCTTTTTGGTTCTGGGAATCCTGGGAGTTCTCCCTTCCATCGAGGAAGGCATCTTTAGCCTCAACAACAGCAACATTCTGCTGGAGCAGCTTTTCGGAGTGATCGAGATCATTTGCGGAATCATTCTCCTGGCCGCATTGCTCACACATGCCAGCCGAAAGACTCTGTATCGGGCCGCCATGGTAGTATTCGTATTCTGGGTAATTCGTATTGTTCTGGCGAACTTCATATTCAGCGCTCCCACTCTGGCCCTTGCCAGCGGAGCTTTCTGGATCTGGTTGCTTCAGCTACTGGCACAGATTCAAATTGCCATTAGTGTCTGGGTTCTCACCAGAGCTTACGACTGAGCCTATCTAGTTGCCGACAATCTGGCTCCCGACCTGCTCCTTACAGCTGGTCCGGGAGCACTAATCCATGGTCTCCGATCGGTGACCGGTGAATTCCTTCGCAGGGGCGAATGTTCGAGCAGGTGAACAACATGAAGAAGTTCAAGAAGGCCGCAATTGTATTGGCAAGTATTCTAGCACTATTCCTGATTCTTGCCTTCGCACTGCTGGTCTTCACGGTACAGAACCCGCTTTATCATGAATTAAGCAAGGAGATAGTACCGGGAAAGAGTCTGGCAGGTGCTTCTCCCGCCTGGAGTTTGCATAATGGCATTGATTCTATTGTATTTGGTCTGGCATCCAATCAGGCGCAAAGATTTTTTCGCGATGGAGTGCAAAGTGAATCCATAGAAAACCACCTTCAAGCGATTCAGTTCTCGTTGCCGCGAATCGAAAAAGGCGGATTCTATCCTCTGGAAGTGCGGACCGCCGATGGTTCCATGCAGGCCGGCGTGATGGTGCTAAAGTGGATGGGTTCGAGCTCACCAACGTTCATCTATAATCATGGCGCTTCGCAGATTCCGTTCGATGCTTTGATCCGAGGCATAATTCAGTCCGGACCTCACAATCCCAGGGCAAACATACTGGTAGTTCGGACTCCTTTTCATACGGAGAGTCGCGCAGAACTGGGGGAAGCCTCGAACACCGTTTCTCGCTTTCTGGCAATTCTGGCCACATCCACAAGAATTAACGAATCGCTGATCCAGCAGATGCGAAAGTCCGGCAGCGAATTCATTGTAGTGGCTGGCCTCAGTATGGGCGGATATATCGCCAATTTACATCGAATGTATTTTAACACCTCTGATCTGTATTTGCCTGTAGCCGCAGGAACCAACTTTGCTGATGCCTTCTTGCATGGATCTCCGGCCCACCCAGCAGCCACGGCTCAACCAGACGCCATCCGAAAGCATCTGGATTTTTCGGGAAGCTGGAAGGATACGCCGCGAAATGTTATTCCCCTTCTTGGTCGCTACGATGGAATCACTCGCATCGAAATACAGGGTCCGGGTTATGGAGCAATCCCCGTAGAGGTATGGGATACCGGACATATCACAACAGCGACATCCGTGCAGGCTCTAAACGAGTTTCTGTTCAGACATTTTGAGGAGGATTCGAAAGATTAGCGAGATCCTGATTCCGCTTCGCCGCCAGTTGCACTCTGGATTCGCACCATATTTCGCTTGATCCTCTCAGCCAATTTCCTTCTGCTTCGCAGCTAGTTGCGTTTCGCACAATTGGATGGTCCGGCAGCAGAGCAAATCACATCCAGGTATTCGACTGCCAGGAGCCGGCAAGGCGGTAAGATACCTCTTATTCTTTGCGGATGCGAAGAGAATATGCTGCAAGGACTGGGAATTGCTGGAAGGAAAATGACAGTTGAATAGAAAACTCAACCGATTATAAAAACCAGAATCGCTTACCTGCCTGAAAATCCGCTACACCCTTTCTCATGCTTTCGCTTTCAATCACTGGATAGGTATTGGCGGCCTCTCTTTGAAGAGCTTCCTCAAGAGTCAGGTTCAGGCCCTCAATAGCCGAGGCCAGATCTGCTCGAAGAGCATCCACCGGCTGCTGCAATATTTGCTCAGCCATGCGAAAAGCGCGTTTCAAGCCTTTCCCTTTTTCCGTCACTTCCCAGACCAGACCAATCTCCCTGGCCCTTTCGGCACGAATCCTCTGACCGGTGATGATCAGAGGCAAAGCATTTCCGGTACCCAACAGGCGAGGAAGATATACGCTCCCCCCATCAATTAAAGGCACTCCCCAGCGACGACAGGCCACTGAGAACAATGCCTGCTTTTCCGCTATTCGAATGTGGCCGTGGGCAAAGAGCTCCAGGCCGCCTGCATACGTGTAGCCCTGACTCACCGTGATTACAGGCTTCTTCTGAACAATGCGAGAGCCACCCAGCGGGCCCGGATCCTTGCGCGAATACTCAGCTCTTTCCGCCTCGTTCGCATTCAGATTCACGAGACTTTCCAGAGCGGTGAGATCCGCTCCTGCACAGAAGGATTTGTTTCCAGCGCCATGAAGAATGCAGACTCCCAGAGAATCATCGTCTCGAAAACGTTGCCATGCTTCCAGAAAAAGCGCAGACATTGCTCCATTTACTGCATTATGAAGCTCCGGACGATTCATCATGATTTCGAAGATCTTTCCATGACCTCCTTCCACTTCATGGGTTCGGGTAATTAGCTCTGACATCAAAACCTCCAGCTGAAGCCAAGACCGGGGCTTCCATAGTCCCTTGCACCACCAGGAGAAGGAGCAGAAAAGAGTCCGGAATCATAATGCGCCGGTCCAATCCATATAGGATGAAGTGTGCCCGCCTGATTTGTAACATACGACTCNGATGTTTCCTTCGAGGCTTTTTTCCCGGATCTTCGCTCAGGCGCTGGTAACAAGTAACTCAGTTCGTTTTCCTTCTTCCAATCCATCCAGTTCTCATAATCATACCAGGAAATAAGCCCGGAGAATAGTATGGAAAGACCGGCCAGAGCTGCGGTCTGGGGGCCTGTAAATTTGTTGGATTCGCCGGAGGATTGTTTGGCCAGGCTCATAGCACCATAGCTAAAACCAGCCGTAATTGGAAGGGAAAGGAAAAAGGTAATCTGAACCCGTCGCCAGCCATCCTCCTGGTAAGTTTCTGAGTAAGTANACCTGTAATCGTNGGAATCCATTCCGTACTGCTCCAGATAGCGATCCTCCAGATACTTTCGATCACCATCCAGCTCCAGACGATTCATTGTACGGATCTCTTCCCTTCGCCTTTCTTCTACATCTGTATAGGTTTCGCTCTGCTCGCGAATGGCATCCGGATTCAAAAGCAATTGAGTGGCATCGTCGGCCTCCAGGTCCCGAAGATAGGGTGGGACCATGGGCGCGGTATACCGTGGGTCTCTGGGAGTGGGTTTCTGCTCTTCAACAGACTGCGGGCTACCCACAGTCTGGCCCATGACAGGNAAGGGAAGGATGGAAGCGGCCAGCAAAACGCCAGTCAGAATTCTGGTCTGGCGCTTCGTCATTTAGCTCAGTCCGGGAAAAAGGAATTTCAACTTCTTCATTACCTGGGCGCCACGCTTATCGGGTGCAGTAATAATGCCATGCTGCATGGTATCTTTCATAGGATTCTGTAGTTTGGCCAGATCCGGGATGCAGGCTCTGGCCAGCTTCTTAGCACGATTGGCATTGGACTTTAGATATCCCAGAATCTCTTCTACAGTAACGCTCTCTTCCTCTTCCCGCCAGGAATCATAATCCGTCGACATACATACCATCTGATAGTTGATCTCAGCTTCCCGGGCCAATTTGGCTTCAGGTAATACGCTCATATTAATGATATCTGCGCCCCAGCTTCGATACATTACAGACTCGGCTCTGGTTGAAAAGGCCGGACCTTCCATGCACACCAACGTCTTGTTTTTATGCAAGGGGACATCCAGAGCAGAAGATGCATGCTTTTCAACAACAGCCCCAATGCTTTCACTAAACGGATCGCCGAACATTGCATGAGCCACAGCTCCCTCTTCAAAAAAAGTGGAGGGCCGAATGCCTTTGGTACGATCAATAATCTGCGAAGGTAGGACAAAATGCTCCGGAGCGATCTCTTCGCGCAAAGAACCTACAGCGGAAAAGCTAAGGATATGCTCAACCCCCATGGACTTCAAGGCTGCAATGTTGGCCCGGACCGGGATTTCCGATGGATTCAAAAAATGGCCTTTTCCGTGGCGGGCCAGAAAGGCCACCAGGATTCCATCCAGGTTCCCAACAATAATGCTGTCCGAAGGCTTGCCCCAGGGAGTCTCCGGCANAACTTCCCGCTCCACCTTCATATCTTCCATTTCATAGAGACCGGACCCGCCGATCACTGCCAGCTTAACTTCTTCTGCCATGATGTTCCAGAGGCCTGGCCCGGTGACCTGTGTCATTTATTTTTCTTTACCTGGTCCCAGGGAGCCAATCTACTGTTGCATGGCTGATCGGGCCGAAAATCATCGCCAGCTGCTGAACTCACTGGAAGAAGCCGCTGTTCTCCTGGACCGGGATGGTATTGTTCATCATAGCAATTCCATGTTCCGAAACCTGATTGGTAATAAAAAACCGGAGAACAAGCCTCTTACAGAATTACTCCCTGCTATGCCGGAACAATGGTTACGTACTTCGCTGGAAGCAGATGAAGTATCGGCTTTTGTTTTTCCTTCCCGAGTAGTGGGATGTCCTCTCCTGGCCAGTGTCCTTCCGAGCGATCAATACAGAATCCTGATGATCTGGAAGAAGGAAGAAGAGCTGCCTTCCATGGCTCAGCTTCAGAACCTGATCCCATTTGGCATCCTGCTTCTGGACCATAAAGGGAATATTCTGAGATGCAATCCTGCCGGACGCAGGCTACTGGATCCGACCAATTCCGGTTATACAAATATAAACAAGGTCTGGTCCCAATCCAGGGACCGTGCGAATCGACGTCGGCCTCAGGAGCATGCTCCCTGGAATCGAGCTCTGGAGCAGGGAAAAACCATACATATGGGACCGGTGAACCTTGCTCAATTCGTAGTAGATATTCGATGCATTCCCATCCAGAGCGATTCGGGTCAGGTACTTGTTGTTATTCAAGACATGCATCGAGAGCATCGCAATCAGAATCGTCTTCGCAATGCTCTGGAAGTCAATCGAAGCATTAACTCTCTTTTAATGGATTTACTCCGGGTTCCTGGGCCCGAGGAGACGATTCACCGTGCACTGAGGGGTGCACTGGAATTAATAGAAGCCGACGATTGTCTGATGATTACCGAAGAAGAGTACGGATCCCGCATCGCATTTGTGGAAGGCGCCCAAAAAAATCTGGTAGGCCGGGAGAATAAGGTGGATCCCTGGGAGTTTGATCCGGCGCTGCGAAAAGAAGGTGCCCTGCTTATTCGCAACATGGAGGCCCTTCCGCAGCTGGTACCGGGTATAGAGCCCGGGGAGTACAGAGGTTGTCTGGCAGCTTCCGTACTATATGAAAAGAATCGACGAGGATTGGTGCTAATTCTTCGCAAAGCAAATCGTTTTCAATCCAGGGAACGCAGGATCCTGCAACTACTGGTGCCGGCCCTTTCTGCGGCCATCTTCAAGTTTCGTTACGAGGCCCGGCTGAACCTGATGGCCACCACCGATCCACTGACCGGCTTGTTCAACCGAAGACGCTTCTTCGCCGTACTGGAAAGTGCTGTGCGAGACCGGGAACCGCCAGCCATTCTACANATGGACCTGGATCTATTCAAACAAATTAACGATTCTCTGGGGCATCAGGCCGGGGACCGGGTTCTGGAAGTTCTGGCAGGGGAACTTAAGAGCCTGGAAACTGATGGGATTACGGCCGCGCGTACCGGTGGCGAAGAGTTCATGATTCTATTGCGCGATGAGTTTGCTTCAAAATATCGTGAAATTTCGGAGAAGCTCAGGAAATCTGTGGAGCGTCTGGAAATAGAATGGGANCCGGAACCTATTCGCTTTACACTGTCCATCGGCGCTACTCGATTCATTCCCGGTGAAAAACTGGCAGACTTCTACGCAAGAGCCGATAAGCTCCTCTATCAGGCCAAAGAAAGCGGCCGCAATCAGAGCTGCTTTGAACCAGTATCCATTCGAGGGCGCTAGATTCATTCTATGCGCAAAGGGTGGCCCGCATGCCTGGATTTCCTTCCTGGCAGCCTTTGAGCCAATTGCGAAAAGCAAACCATTCCGGCCCCTGAACACGTAGCTGCCAGGGCTACGAAACAGGCTATTCTTCTGGCTTTTTTTCTTCCCGGGGCATCTGGTCCGCCGGAATAATCATAAACTCGATTCGCTTCAACTGGCGGACTACTCGGGTGAAGTAGTCTTTGGACCAGATGATTTCTTCCAGTTCAGGGTCCAATATAGAAATCATCTCCCCGGGTACCCAGCGCACTGGTTCTGCATTTCCGTCTCGCACACGACCTTCCGACAGGGCCCTGGAAATTTCCCTGGCGCCGTGTCTGCGAAGATCGCGAATGAGGCCGCGAAAGAAAGCTTCGGTGGCCGGATCATAGAAGCGAAACTCCCGATGAAAAAGCAAAGCATCATGGAAGTACTCCGGAATATTAAACGCTCCTCTGGCCCCCACTCCCAGGGCCAGATTGGTGATNAAATCGCTAATCTGAGAAAAGATTCCCAGCCCTGGTGCGTTCTGGCCGGGGAACAATCGATCCGGTCGGATGTTTTTGCTCCTGGGGTGCTGAGTCAAGAGCCAGTCAATGTACAGTAACTTCTTCTGAGGCGCACCGGGATGCAGGCGAAAACGAAAATAGGATACTTTTAATCGAATATGGATTAACACCATATCCGATTCCGGATCTTTCACAAAGATTCTTTGATCCAGATCGGACAGATAATGCAGCTCTAGCAGAGGATCGGCATAGCCCTTTTCTTTCAGCTCGGCGAAGATACCGGACCATTCCATAAGCTCCCGGATTTCGGTTTCCGAGAACTTTCCGAAAATCCGAACCTCACCATCTGGATTCTTGATGAGAGGCCCACCATGCAGATCCTCTTCTATGTCCAGGGGCTCCAGGTTGGGCAGTTCGATTTCTTTGTCCGAACCACCCTCCCGTCGGCTGGCTTTATCTGAATCACCAAATAATCCCATTAGCGAAGTCCTGCCAGCACCTCACAGGTCTGCACATGCAGATCCACTGTATCCTGAGTATTGATGGCATAACCTCCGGCCAGTACTGCAAACATCGGAACATCGNCGAAAGCATCACGAACCATTTGATCTCTGATGGCCAGGCCTTCTTTGCTTATGGACAATCCGCCCAGGCGATCATTTTCGTAGGGATCCACGCCGGCAACATAAGCTACCAGGTCGGGCTTGAACCGGGACTTGATTTGCTTTAAGCTATCGGCCAGGGTTTCCAGATACTTTTCGTCGCTGGTTCCGCTTTCCAGTCCTATGTTCAAGGAACCCTTCTCCTTGGGAGGATAGTTCTTCTCTTCATGGATGGAGAAGGTATAAACGGANCGAGAACTTCTGAAGATTCGGGCAGTGCCATTTCCCTGATGAACGTCCAGATCTATGACCAGAGCTTTACGAATCCTTTTCTGTTTCTGCAAAACTCGAACTGCAATGGCAACATCATTCAGATAGCAGAATCCCTCTGCATGATCGGCAAAAGCATGATGGAATCCTCCGGCCAGATTCATGGCCAGGCGGTGTTGCAAAGCCATCTCTGCTGCCAGAAGTGTTCCCCCTGAACCCAGAAAGAAAGCATCCACAATCATGCGGTTCAAAGGGAGCTCACTTCGGTACACTCGCTTGGAGAAATTCAGCTGCTTGAGGTCCTCCAGGTAAGCATTTTTGTGCACCGTGCCAGCTTCTTCGTAGCTAAGCATAATGGGCTCCAGGAATTTATGCTCCTGAAAGCGTTCATCCTTCCTTAAGGCCTCACGAATATAACGATATTTCACCGAGGGAAATACATGCTCCCCCAGGTCCATGTTGTAATTGTCTGAATAGATGAAGATGGGCAATGTAGACATGATTCTTACTTTTTTGAATGACAGAGTACAGGCTGTCGGAAGCATTAAGGATTCACCGCTGAATAGTTCAAGTATTTCACGATGGCAGATCAATACAAACAACCCACAGTTCCAGGAATAGATAGGAAGAGAATTGCCCTGGTAAACGGATATATTGGCTCCGGCAGAAGGATTCGGGCCGAAGGTCAGGTAGTAGACGTATCCATACTCAGTGACCATAATGATGAAGCCTGGGATCCTTTTATAGGACTACCTCTGTCTCAGCTNCGGAGGATTCGTCCAGTCCAGGACATGGGGATGAGCGCTGTAAGAAAGCCCAGAATCTCCGTCCAGATGGTACCCTGGCCCTCTGAGTGGGATGCCCATCCGCCAGATCGATTGGAGACTCTGGCTGAACCTGAGGCCGTATTAGAAAGCGAAGAACTTCATGGCGAGGATGATGGCTTNTTTGCCGTAGAAATGAAGGGNGATTTACCTCCTGGCAAGTATATCATTCGAATCGTGCTGCGGGGTAGCGATTCCATTCGACAGAGCTTTACGGACATAGCTAGAATCGGAGCGGGAATTCAGCAAACCANTCAGACNGACACAGCCATCGGCTACGGAAGGGCTACAATTCTGGCTGAAGACTATGAAGGAACCCTCATTACTTCNGACATAGATCAGACATTTCTGGATACCAAGATCGAATCACGTCAGGGATTGCTGGATACCCTGATGGAGCTTCCGGATATGAAAAAGCCTCTTGCCGGGATGGAAGAGCTCTATCGCGTACTTGCCGGGCATGGGTATTCTTTGAGTTTCATCTCTGCTTCACCGCATTTCTTTCGCAGAACCCTGATGTCGGTTTTCTTAAGACATGACATCCCGGTGGATTCTCTGCATCTGAAGTATCTGATGGGCACCCTCAATCAGATGGTGCGAAAGACCGTTCAAACAGTACTTAACATGGATGATTATCTATCCAAAGGCTTCACCGAGGCCCTGGATCGTTCCATGAAGTACATGGGATCCAGTCTGCAGAGCCTGTTCGATCAGGTGGGCTACAAGCTGGAAACACTGCTCAGAATGCGAGTGTACCGTCCCACGAATGCAAAGGAAGTGCTCCTGGGTGACGATACAGAAAGCGATTACTTCATTTTCACATTTTACCAATGCATCCTTTCCGGCTGGATTCATGGAGAGAGACTTCAACAGTTTCTTTACAGACTTCAGTTCAAAGATCGAGAAGCCCTGACCAGAGATGCAGCGAAAGCAATCGTTTCCCTGGCAGAGCGCAACCTGCAAGAGCATGGAGCCGTAAATCCCGTAAGCGCTGTTTGGATCAATCGGGCGGCCTCCAATGATACGAATAACATGCGCAAAGAAATCGAAGAAAGCTTCCCCTCAGAATGGGATCAGAAGCCAGATTTCTCAACCATCCGGTTCCCCGTTGCATGCGAAGGCGCAGTAGGCTTTACCATGCATGCTCTGGAAACAGAATTTCTGAATACAGAGGAAGCCGTGCGATTTCTGCATTCGCTGGAAGGCAAGNTTCTGAAAGAAAAGGTCCTGGATGCGGAAAGAATCGATGAAATCATCTCAGATTGTAATGTATCGGACGGGCAAAAAAGCAAGCTACATGCAGCCCTGAGAGAACATCGTAGTACGCACCAGAAATAGCTACGAAAATCCCGAGGGCTACAGAAAGATCCGGAAATACTGAGTCCCGGACGCTCCATCAAGAACCGGGACCCTAACATCGAGGTTGAGCTAAGAAACTTAGGAATCTAGATTCCGAGGCCCGGCCGGTTGCAACGCTGAAGTCTTGAGTCGAGATTCGAAGGTCACGGCTCATGGATTCCAGGTCCGATCTTTACCTACACCCTGCCTCAGCAATTCCAGTAAATAGCCGCGGATTCTAGAATGTAAAAAAGCCTGCCCTTCGCGACGCACGTAGGTTATCGCCGATCGGACTTACGCCGTCCGCGATTTTCATCCGGCATTTCCTTTTTCAGGCCACGACTCATCAGCTCTCGGGCCACACCGGCCGGCTCCATATCCTTGTAGAGCATTGCGAACACCGCATCCGTAATGGCAAGTTCCAGCCCCAGTTTTTTGGCCAGATCATGCGCCGATGCCGTAGTATCTATGCCTTCAGCAACCTGGTTCATCTCAGCAATGATGTCTTTGAGTTTCATCCCNTCGCCGAGCTTCTTGCCCACAGTGCGATTTCGACTTAGATCCCCGGTACAGGTTAAGACCAGATCCCCCATCCCGGCAAGACCCAGAAATGTCATGGGATCGGCTCCCTTGGCAACACCCAGACGAGAGATTTCAGCCAGACCTCGAGTAATAATGGCAGCACGGGTATTGTGGCCCAGTTCAAGACCATCCGAAACCCCGGCCGCAATAGCGATAACATTCTTCAACGCTCCGCCTACCTCAACGCCAATCACATCCTGNGTACGATAGGTCCGAAAGTATTTATGGAAGAAGCAATGCTGTACGTGGTGGCCAACTTCATCGTCTTTGGCCGCAATGCTCACCACCGTTGGAATCTTTCTCACAATCTCNTTGGCAAAGCTTGGTCCGGAAAGATAGGTAAGCTGCTTGTGGAATTTTCCGGGCAGCTCCTCTTCAAAGATCTCCGACACAAGTCGCAGAGTTCCCTTTTCAATCCCTTTGGCCGCGCTCACCAGAGGAACTCCTGCAGGAAGATCAGAAGCGATGTCTCTTAGGACTCCGCCCAGGGCCTGGGAGGGAATGGCCACGACAATCAGCTCCGCTCCGCTCAGAGACTCCTGAATATCGGATGTAGCCTTTAGTTTTTCCGGGAGCTTCATACCAGGCAAATACCGGNCATTCTCNTGAGCCTGATTGACGGACTCAACAATCTCCGGGTTTCTGGCCCAGAGAAGGACATCCTCCCCTTTATCCGCCAGCACGGAGGCCAGGGCTGTTCCAAAGGATCCACTACCGAGCACTGATACTTTCATAAGCTTTAAATGTAGACATGGAGCCGAGGATTTTCTTTTGTAAAGGTTTTTGCTGATGGAAATCGAGAATCCCCTGGAGGAGAAAGTCTACAGAATCCAGCTCAAGCTGGATGCCCTGAACCCGGTGCTGCANACCCAGGCCAGAATGCGCAATGCTTCCTTGCTGGAATTTTCCATGCAGGCCACAGAAAAGGAGATACGGGTGCTGGGAAAGACCACCCGNACCGGTCACCTTCGAGGNGCATCGTTTCAGGTGAGCTTTCGGCCGGGACGAGTGGAACACCATGGCATTTACTTCAAGTGCCATCGATTCAAATTCCGCACCTATCCATTCAAGACCTTCGATTTGTATCGATTTCTGAGCCCCTTTCCTTTCGCTCAAAGAATCGCCATGAATCGATTCACCAAAAAAATGCCCCCTGCTTTTGAGCACCATGGAAGATACATCTATTTCAGGCCNGCNTACTACGTGCGGATGGTGCCCACCTTCGTTGGCGANTTTCATGTGCTCTACATTCGCCTGAGTGAGGGTGTCATTGAGTTTTTTGTAAAGAGTAACCGTTTGTTTCAGGCTCTGGTGGATTTCTTCGGGCCTCAGTATTTGAGAATGGAGTCCATCAACCAGTCCGACGAGGCGCTCCGCCTTCTACTGCAAAAATCCGGTTCCTGACCAGGAAGAAAGCCGCTTTCCTTTTTCCTTTCCTGAAGGTTTTTCTGATAGCCGTTTCATTGTAATATTGCAATATTACAATCCATGGGAGCGACCAGAACGGATCTGCATTCAGAGAAATTCAACGAGCTTGGTCTGGCATTGCAGGCTCTGGGACATCCGGCCCGACTGCGAATTATCGATATTCTGATCAAACGAAGGGAATGCATAGGTAATATGCTGGTAGATGAGCTAGGATTGTCTCAGCCCACAGTGCATCAGCACCTAAAAAGATTGAAGGAAGTGGGTCTGATTCAGGGTAATATCGAAGGGAATCGAGTGTGCTATTGCATCAATGCGAAAACCTTCAACGAGATTCGGGAATCTTTGAATTTATTTCTGGATCGCCCCATTCAGGATAACTGTTGTTAAGGAGGTGATCATGTTTCCAAGAATGCATGCATCAATCTATGTTTCGAATCTGGACCGCTCGGTAGAATTCTATAATCGGTTCTTTCGCATGTCTCCAGAAAAGGTTCGCCCGGGTTATGCGAAGTATCACCTGGAATCCCCTGCCCTGGTTTTTTCCCTGGTAGAGAATCCGCAGAGGGTGTCTGGAAATTTTGGACATCTGGGTATCCAGGTGGATAGCCTTGCAGCACTGGACCGAATGAAGTCCGATGCGCAGGAGGACAAGGTCCTTAGCTATGAAGAACAGGAAGTGGCCTGCTGCTATGCGAAACAGGACAAATTCTGGGCCGTAGATCCAGATGGTGTCCAGTGGGAAGTGTATTACTTTCATGAAGATGTGGAATATAACGACCCTGCATTCGCGGCAGCGGATGGACAGAAAGAGGCCTGTTGTACGCCGGCATTTTCGGTGGAAGCTCTGCCAGCGAGTAGCGATGCCGGGCAATCGGATCAAGCAGGGAAAGATCAATTTGTTAAAGGCGGGGCGAAAGCAAGTGCCGAGCCTTCATCGGCGGTAATAGAGTCTGCTCATTCAAGAGGAGAAAAGAACATGTCTGATTTTAGAGGAGATAATAGAATGGCTGAACAACAAGAAAACAGTGTAGAAACCGAGTCCGAAAAGGCTGATGCCTGCTGCGAACCTGGTTGCTGCGGAAAGTAGAAGCTAAATATCCATGAAGAAACTCTCATTTGTTGATCAATTTCTAACTTTGTGGATTTTTCTGGCAATGGCCCTGGGCATAGGCCTGGGGTCAGCCTTTCCCTGCGTGTCGTCTACGATCCACTCGCTTTCGGTGGGCCAGACAAATATTCCTCTGGCTATTGGGCTCATTCTGATGATGTATCCTCCTCTGGCCAGAGTGGATTATTCGCGTTTGCATGAAGTCTTCGCCAATGGGCGCATCCTTACGCTTTCTATCGTATTAAACTGGATTATTGGTCCGTTTCTGATGTTTGGCCTGGCGATTCTGTTTCTTGGCGATAGGCCAGAGCTGATGTCCGGCCTGATCTTGATTGGACTGGCTCGATGCATTGCCATGGTCCTGGTCTGGAATCAGCTGGCGGACGGAAGTCCCGAATATGGTGCGGGCCTGGTAGCATTAAATAGCCTCTTTCAAATATTTGCTTACGCACCGCTGGCTCTACTGTTCTTGAGCATTCTTCCGAGCGTCATGGGTTTGACTGCCTACAACGTCGAAATATCCACAGCAGACGTTGCCATAAGTGTTGGAATCTATCTGGGAATCCCGTTCCTGGCTGGTTTTTTGAGCCGCTTTATTCTGGGAAGAGTCATGGGGCCCGAATGGTATGAAAACAAATTTATTCCTGCTGTATCTCCCATAACACTGATCGCTCTTTTGTTCACCATTGTTCTAATGTTTTCCATCAAGGGAGATCAAATTTTGACTCTGCCCATGGATGTTCTTCGAGTATCTATACCATTGCTTTTATATTTTATTGCGATGTTCTTTGTAGCCTTCTTCATCGGTCGGTTCCTTAAAGCGAAATATCCGGCCAATGCAGCTGTCTCATTCACGGCAGCAGGCAATAACTTTGAACTGGCAATCGCGGTGGCTATCTCCGTCTTCGGTCTCAATTCTGGTCAGGCCTTTGCTGCAGTGCTTGGCCCCCTGATTGAAGTCCCTGCCCTGATTCTGTTGGTTCAGGCCTCCCTCTGGCTTCGTAAGCGATTCTATGGCTCCAGTAGCCTGCAATCTGAATAAAGGATAGATATGAACTGGAAAGAATTGAATTACCGGTATAGTGAAATGCGAAAGCTGGCATCCTATCTGGCCGACCGATACGCTTCCCGCCAGGAGATACGCTTGCTCTTCGTTTGCACGCACAATTCCAGAAGGAGCCAGATCGCCCGAGCCATTGCACCGTTTATATGGCGCCAGCTGGCACCGCATCCCAATCAGTCGATTGTAATGCCTTTTGGCTCCTACAGTGGTGGAAGCGAAGTAACCTTTGTGCATCCGAATACTGTAAGCGCATTGCTTCGAGCTGGTTTCCGTTTAATAGAGAACTCCAGTTCGAAGTCAGGTTCAATACAACCACCCCAGGAGTCAGTACCAGAAAAATCACACCCGGAAGCCAATCAAAAAGATGCTAGCGATGCGCAAATGGCCGAAACAAGAAAAAGCGAAAGCACAAGTACGAATTCGGTGTACAGACTTCAGGATCCAGAAGGCCAGGGCCTTGAACTCTTTTCCAAGCTACTGGACCATCCAGAAAATCCGGGAAAGAGTTTTGCAGCGATTATGGTTTGCTCCAATGCAGATGAGGCCTGTCCCAATGTAGCAGGAGCCGATGTTCGAATTTCCCTTCCCTTTGAGGATCCGGGTCGATTCGACAATACGGCGCAAAGCGATGCAGCCTACGACAGCGCTCTAAGTCAAATTGCCAGGGATCTGTACAGTGTTTTCTCCATGGCTCAAGGGATTTCGAACAATTAGTCCGGAGTAGCGAACACCGAGCTTTAGCGCCCCTGGAAAGTGTTCCCAGCCATGGCCAGGGGGCGCATCGCTTCCCGAGTCTTCCAACTTCTAAGGCTGGACCCGGTGGGGGCCCGAATCCTTTGCATGCCGCTGATTCAAGCAACCTACGGGCCGGCCGTCATTGATCAGCAGAAAGCAGGCTCAAGGGCCTTCCGTGGTATCCCTGCAGTGCCGCTGGCAAGTGGATTGCGTTTGCGGCGCCTGAATCAATACATATCGAAGCGGCGGTAGCTGCATTCCAGGGGTCCGTTGTATAGGGTGATTTTCCTGGTCGGTTTTAGACCGATGCGCTTGAACGCTTCCAGATTGGCACTCAAGACCCAGACGGTCCAGCCTTTGAACTTTCCCTTCATTGTATCGCCCAGATTCTTATAATAGGCACTGGCATCTTCCAGGCTCAAGCGCTCTCCATATGGAGGGTTGATAATGGCCAGACCTCTTTCTGGAAGCTCCTCAAGTTCAGTAGCTTCGAAGGTTTCAAATAGAATATCTTCTGCAGAGAGACCGAGGATCTTCCGGTTAGATTTCGCTATTTCGATAGCTTTCGCTGAGCGATCGCTGCCCCGAATCCAGGGTTTACGCTCTTCGGTTACAGGGAGGCTGTCCTTTCGATTTTCCTGAGCCGTCCATTTCCCTTTTTCCTCGGCCAGCACTGTGCGATGAGCTTTTTCAAAGTAGGTCTTCCAGTTTTCGAAGGCCATTTTCTTGCGAAAGATTCCGGGCGCCAGCCTGTTTCGAAGCATAAAAGCTTCCATGGGAATTGTGCCGGACCCGCACATAAAATCCAGAAATGGCTCATCCCAGTCAGGATTGGCAAGCATTACCATACCCGCAGCCAGAACCTCTGACAGTGGAGCAATATCGGATTGGGCTCGATACCCCCGCCTGTGCAAAGAACCTCCTGCAGCATCCAGAGAGATACTGCAATCCTGCTCGTGTAAATGCAGATGGATGCGAATATCAGCCTCCCTGACCGATACATCCGGACGTTTGCCAGTGCGAGAACGGAACTCATCGCATACCGCATCCTTGAGTTTGAGAGCTGCATAATGGCTATTGGAAAAAATGCGCGAATGCACAGCCGCGTCCACGGCAATGCTATGGGTAACAGAAAACCACTGATTCCAGGGAATAGACCGTCCCAGATCATACAGGTCCTTCTGATCGCCGATCCTGGTGGTTGAAAGTATCATCAAGACCCTTACCGCGCTTCGCAGACAAATGCAGCAACGGTAAAGCAGGTCGAAATCTCCAGAAAAGAGGACCGCTCCATGCTGCCGGTCCAGATCGCGAGCACCCAGATCCGCCAGCTCCTGCATCAAGATTTCTTCCAGTCCGCGAAGCGTGGTAGCTTTTAGTCTTAGATCGGAAGTCTTCCCGGGGCCAGGCTTTCCCGCCCCGGGCTTGACTGCATTCTTCCTGTTTGGTGAATCCTTTTTCCCGGCTTTTTTCATCATAGAACTCTTCTAACTGAGGACAGAGCCACAGAGTTGAGGTGGAAACAGGTGTATAGAAAATGATAGGGGCCTGTAGTATAGCCCTTTATTCAGAGGGCAAGCAGGGCTCCTCTGCCGCGGTGCGAAACTCTGGCTCAGGAATAAAGAAGACGATAACTCCGATAGACCACGGATGCATACAGATAAGGATGCTTCCTTAAACAGGCGTCTTGCTGCATCGATCAATAAAGTCTGTTATCCGCGTGGACTAACCTGGAACCGGAAACCGGCTGGCGCTGGAATTAGAAAAAAGGCAGACCGTTTCTGGTCTGCCTTCTGCTGTAAGGCCTTTCGCAGTCGCCTTTGACAGGGCAGAAGTCGGAGGCCATGGCCGACTCCCACCTTCTTATGCAGTCAGGTGCGATACCGCCGAATTAAGGCATTACAGAGATAATCTCATCGCGGTTTACAAGGTTTACAACATGCTTGTATTCCGCACTGGTCTTACCATACTTCAATTCAGCTGCACGCAGCAGGTGCACATTCTTCTTGTAACGGAATCGGAACATCTGGTCTTCCGTGCCCATTCCGTACTTCTTGATCATGTTTTCCTGAAATGCATAGCACTGAGATAGATACTTATGCGCAGGATACTCTTTTTCGTTCTCATCAATCTCAAGATATAGCTCGAGAATTGGGATCGACTGAGGCAGATTGCCCAGATCATACTGATACATTACCCAGTTACGATACACAGCTGAAATCAGTCGCTTGAATGCAGCCTGCTCACGCAGGTTGGGGTTGCGAATCTCATCCATATGGTTGATGGCTCGCGTGAAATAGGTTACCGCTTCTAGCTTGGCCTTACGCTTCATGCGGTTGATTTTGCGCTCTTCTTGCGCTTTTCGGTCAATTACCTGCCAGTACCATTTTTCGTTCAGGTGTTTGGCTTCTTCCTGCTGCTTGCGGAAAAGCTCTACCTCATCACGCATTTTGATGATGGTGTTTACACCGGACTGGTACATGGACAGCGCCAATCGGTATTTATTGTTTGCAAATGCTTTAGAAAGCTGATGCAGTTCGGAGAACGCTGGATCATAATCGCGGTAATCCGCATTCTTCCAGAGTTCTTCAGCTCGGAGGTTTCGATCTCGGATGACTTTTTGCTCATCGGTGAGCTGAGTCTCATCAACTTCCTCGGATACCAGCTCGCCTGGAGTGGGCTCCAGAGGAGTGGGGTTGGCCGGATTTGTAGGCTCTTCGCCATACACAGCGCTTACTACAAATACCAGGGATAAAAGCAATGCTGCTTTCTTCATATCTCGCACCTTACCTGTCATTGTTTTTGGATTCCTTCCTGCCCGTTTCCCCTTTTTCTTCCGAAAAACGGTGTACGGCCGGATTTTCCTCCGTTCACGGTATTCTATCGGGATTTTTGGGGTTCAAATCAACGGTGGCAGATAAATATTTCAGGGGAATTCATTTTTTTCTTTTGCACAGGGAGGCCTGTGAAAATCCCCTTTATGTCGGATATGACGAGCCCTGAACCCAAAAAAAAGCAAGAAAATGGAGCGGCCAGTCTTAGAAGCCGACTTCAGGCAAATGCCCCTCGATTCGGAGTGGAGTCCTGCCCACACTGTCAGGGCCTGGGTCTGCTATTTGATCCGCAGGCTGGCAAGACCGGCGCCTATGAATTGTGCCACTGCAATCGAGATCGATGCCGATGCGGCGGAGAACCACCGTATATGTATTTTGAGGAGAGTCAAAATGCCATGGTTCCCTGCCCGGCCCGGGAGGCCTACATCGCTCTGGAACGCATTGTCCGATTGAACAGAAAATCCGGTGTTCCCGCCCGGTTCCAGAACCGATTTCTGGATACCCTAGATACAAAGGATCCTGGCATCAGTCTTCTTATAGCCATGGACCATGCTGTGGAGATTATCTATCAGTATGGAAAGAGAAAAGATCCGGATGCTCCGGATATTCAGGGATTATATCTTTATGGCTCCACAGGCACCGGAAAAACCCATATCGCCTGCACCATCGTAAATGAGCTCATCCGGTTATACCAGGTAGAAGCCCACTATGCCAAAATTAGCCGGGACATCCTGAACAAGATTCGGGAATCCTTCAATACATCCAGTGATTCCTACGGTATGGGCGGCCGCATCGAAAAGGAGCTGGCTTCCTATGAGGCTCTGGTCATCGATGATTTCGGTGTGCACAGAGAAAGCCCCTGGGTTAACTCCACTCTCTATGACCTCATCGATAGTCGCTATGAAAAGAATCTGCTCACCATTCTTACCTCCAATGAGCCCATGGATTCCTGGAAGGAGCTGTTTGGCGGCCGAGTTTACTCTCGACTGAAGCAGGTATGCATTGAGATCCATCTGGATGGAGAGGATTATCGCCTGAGGGAGAGCCGCTCTATTTCATGATGGATGAGCGGCAATGGGTGCCATGCTATCTTTCTCTGGGTAGCAACATCGAAAACCGGCAGGCCCATATGGCCCATGCCCATTATCTGATCGATCGCAATCCAAAAATCAAGATTCTGAAGAAAAGCGAAATCCTGGACAATCCTCCTCTATTGGTAGAAGAACAGCCACCGTTCTTAAATCAGATCCTGCTTACAGAGAGCCAGCTCGGACCCTATGAACTCCTGGATACACTGAAGGAATACGAGCAGGAAATTGGCCGTCTGAAGAGAATTCGCTTCGGTCCGCGAGAAATTGACCTGGATATTCTTACTTATGGCGACCTTCGCCTGGATTCGGACCGTCTTACCATTCCTCATCCAGGGCTTCGGGATCGAGAATACCTGCGGATTCTACTTGCGGAATTTGATACAACACCGGAGGATCTGCTCAAACAGGCAACAAGGAGAAAGCTTTGAGAATTCCGGTGCTGGGTAAATTGTTTGGACGAAAAAAGGAAGGATATTCCTATCGAGTCTATAGAAGTATTCATTCGCAGCGTAGAAAGGCCGGTCTTTTCTACTTTCCGTTTCGCTGGCTCTTTCGCACTGCGGCAAGCATCCAGCACTCCGAGATCGACGTTATTGGCCTGGAGAACATCCCGCCGGACGGCTCGGTATTGCTGGTAGGAAACCATCCCAATTCATTTCTGGATTACTTCAATCTGCTAACGGTTGTGCGGCATCCCATAGCAACAGCCGCAAAAGATACGCTTACCAATGTTCCTGTAGTGGGACCTCTGATGCGGGATCATGCTCTATTTATTCCCATAGCACGAAAACAGGATCAGGCGCAGACAAAAGTCTCCGAAGAAGACCGCAAGCAGGCCAACGATCAATCCATTCAGCTTCTGGTAGATCATCTGGTGGATGGTCGACTGTTTAACATTTACGCTGAGGGTCGTTCTACGGATTCTCGCAAGCTCAACAAAATCAAACTGGGATTTATGTTCGCTGTAATTCAGGCTGAGAAACAGTTTAATTTTCGTCTGAACTTGAAGATCGTCCCCTATGGCTATTACTACGATCGAATCAACAAATTTCAGAGCTCAGTGTGTCTGATATTCGGAAAGCCCTTTCGTATTCGTGATCTGGTGGAATTACCGGCAGACTACATGTCGCAGAGCGATTCCAGGAGAAATGACCTGGAAAAGCGAATTATGGTGGAGGGCAAACGACGGCTGGAAGCCGAAATCAATGATTTGATTATCTCCATCAATGATCTGAGCCTGATTGACATCATCGATGAAGCTACCGCTCTTCTAATTCTTACTCCCGTAAAATACATGAACTCCTTTGGAAACATCAAGGAGAAGTACAGACTGAGCAAAAACCTTTCCGATGGCTTTCAGCGAGCTGCGAAGTCCGATGAAGGTCGAAGCCGCCTGGAGACCTTGAAAGATACAATTCGCGCATACAGGAAGAAGCTTCAGGCTTCGGGATTGCAGGACGCGGTGGTTCGCAGAGAAAAATCCAAGTCTGCCCTGGGTTTCGGACTGCTAAGTCTTGTTCAGGGCATCCTTCTACTTCCTCTCACCATTCCAGGGTACTTAACCAGTTTTTTGCCACGAAGGATGGCCGGCCTTGCTCGAAAGTACATTATCGATATCAAGAAAATGCCACGAGTGGATGGCGATGAAAAAGCGGTGCTTGCGGCATTCTTCACCTCTTTAATCAATTATCCAGTTCTAGCCGGTCTGACCTACTGGGCCCTCACCCGTTTCGCCTGGCCTCCACTGGCCGGATGGGCCTCTCAGTGGCCGGAACAGACCTTTCCAGCAGGAACGATCAGCTATCTTCTGAGTCAGCATCCTTCTCTGGTAGCTGGAATCATTGCTGGAATCGCTTTCTTTTTTCTAATATGGCTCTGGGGATTTTCCGTTCGCAGAGGCCGTCGATTTCGCACAGGTCTCCGCTGGTTTGGCGATATGTTAATGTCGGTCTTTCGCGAAAAGAAGCTGGAACCTTTCCGAGAAATGCGATATCAGATCATCGATGAAATCGACGGAATCCTGGAAGACTACTGATCGAAGGGCAAAAAGAAAGGCAGGATGTTTCCATCCTGCCCGAGGAGTGCTTCGATTCTAATTCCTGAAAATAAGCGCGTTTTTTTCTAACGTCTCACCTGCATACGATTCAAAGTCAGGAGACCCGATGGCTGTTCTGATCCAGGCTCACAACAACGAGGCTCTCTGCATTTGAATCGCATCTGAGGCTGGCGGCTCTATGGTATTATGAAGCTTCCAGCATCGGATGGGCTGAACGGTATGTCTGATACTCCGCCCGTTCCTGTGCTGTCGCAGTAGAGCCAGGTTTGTCCTCCATCGCCGGAAACCCGGACCAGCACGGAATAGCTTCCTGAGGGCAAACCGTCCAGGGTGTAAAACCATTCATCGTCATTTCCACCAGCTGAGTAGGAAGGGTTAGGCGCTCCATCCGCCCAGGTCCAGGTAGTGTTTCTGGGATCCGAGCCGGCCGCTCCATAGCCCACCTGGAATTCGAAATGCGAAGGCATGGTGTCGTTTCCAGTTGTCTGATCTGTGTAATTCTGAACATAAAACTGACCATACACATTCACAGGCAAGGCCCCGTTATGTGAAGTGGGATACTGCAGAATACACCAGAGTCCGTCTTCAGAAGGAGTGAGAGCATCCAGCACTTCAGCGCTGACTTCGCTGGAGAGATCTCCTTCCACACTCCCTTCTTCAGTTGATACTGCAAAGTAGTAGGTAGTGCCATTGGATAGACCGGTTACTGTGTAATTGCTGGTAGCCGAACCCACCGACACTCTGGTTCCGCTGGAAGTCTGACCAGAAGTAGTGGTGTAATAGACATAGTAGTTGGTAGCCCCGCTTACATCCGGCCAATCCAGAGTTACCTGGCCATCATTGACGGTGACCTCGATGGATGCAGGAGCATCAGGTTTTCCAACAACCACAGCCTGGGAAACAATACTGGATACATTTCCTACACCATCCACAGCGCGAACCTTCACGGTGTAGCTACCATCTGGCAATGCTACAGATCCTGTATATTCAGAACCGTTGCTGATACTGGTCCCTGAGAAGGTGGGATCAGTTCCATTTACTGTGTAGGCAACCTTACTGCAGCCCGTAGCGCCCGTCCCTGCATCAGAACAGTTTACCGTAAGATTGACTCCATCCGGAAACGGACCTGCACCGGCCGGCGAAGTGAGCGATACCGAAGGATTGGTTGCATCTTTTCCGATGGTTCTTGTGGACGAACCATAGTTGCCCAGCAGATTACTCACACAGATTCGCACCGTATTCGTCCCTTCGCTCAGATGCGTAGAAGAAATGGTAGTAACAGTATCGGGCCCGCCTGCATTGATGGAGCCAGTAACATTGCTATTGCCGCTTCCGTTGCTCAGTGCAGAGCCGGAACTACAATCACTGCCCCCAATGCGTATTTGATAGCTGCCCGCTCGACTGCTTTGCCAGGAGATTTGCGGATTACCGGAGCCTGCGATCTGACTGTCATAACTATTCACAGTGATTGTTGCCACGGCTGTATCCACAGTATACGTCTCTGAAATTACAGTGCCCACATTTCCGGCCTGATCTCTTGCCCTTGCTTTAACATAGGTCACCGCATTGTCCGAAGGCGAAAGAGCTGTAGAATACAGGTTTCCATTGGTGATGGTGCCATTGGTCCCATTGATAGTGGGATTGGACGGAGCACTTCCTTCTCCCGACGTATAGGCGATTCGATCGCAGCCGGAAGCACCGGAATCCGAACAGGACAGAGTTATAGAGGGAATACTTCCATAAGATCCGCTGCCCGGGGTGGCGGTAACGGATGGAGCTGTATCGTCTCGGACAATGCTTATAGTTTGAAAACCAGTGAGTCCATTACCCGAGTCCACAACGCAGATTCTCAGAGTATGACTTCCTTCGCCGGAAAGAGCGCTGGCATTGACCGTTGTATTCACATTAACCGAGGCTGTGGCCGTTCCCGTAGCAATGGTACTTCCATCAGTGCAATTGGTAGAGTTGATTCTCACCGAGTAGGATCCGTTTCGATCCGATTCCCAGCTCAACGTACTGGAGTTAATGGCTCCGGCTCCAGTGCTCACGTAATTGCTGGCCAGGTTCGCTGTAATAGCGGGAACGTTGTCATCGATTACATAGACTTCCGTAGAAACAGCGGAATCGTTTCCGGCTGCATCGCGACACATCGCTTTCAAGGTATAGGTTCCATTTCCGGAGCTTCCCATGGTTAAACTTACGCTGGATGGAGAATGCACCGTACCGTTTGAACTGGAAGGAGTACTTCCATCGGTGGTATAGACAATCATTCCTGGAGCAACGTCATCGGAGCATGTGGCCGTCACCGACTGAGAGGTTCCATAGGTGCCTCCAGATGGACTGATTCCCATAGTAGGAATCACAGCATCGGATTGTATGTCGGAGAGAATAGAATCGTTGCTGGTTCCGTCACCATCGGTATCGATGCCATCCACGGTGCCGTCTGAGTCGCCATCCAGAAAATCCACTTCATTGCCTGAGCAGCCGGCTGCAGTGGTGACGCTTATGCCGCCAACGAGACAAATATAATAGTCCGGATTCCCGTCCCCATCCATGTCTATGGCATCAGCAATTCCGTCACCGTCCAGATCGATGAGCCAGACATCCGGCTCTCCATCTCCGTCCAGATCCAGGGAATCCGGCTCTCCGTTGCCATCCCGATCCAGCACTGTACCGTCGGTGGTGCCGTTTCCATCCAGATCCACGGACTGTCCGGCCACCAGGACTCCGTTACCTCCGCCCACTAAAGCCAGGAGCTCCAGCAGGGTTTCATCCGGTTCCCCGAAGATCAAGGAGCACTGGCTGAACGTAAGAGTGGAGGCCAGCAGAAGGGTGAGTTTTGCGATTTTAGCGCCGATGGAATTCATAAAAAACCTGTAATTACGGATAATCCGCTTATTGAACTCTACATGGGCAGGATTAAACCCCGGGACGTACTTTTTTTTCGGAAGAGATTTTTTTTAATCCCACTGCCCTAAGGACCGCAGTCCAGCCAAATCGGCGCAGGGCGGTCCAATCCGTCCTGCTGGAGACGTTACCGCTCGCCTTGGCCCTGCATTTGCAGGGATTTCGGATTCCGGGCCCCCTGATTTTGCACGGAAGAACCACGTTACCGACGGGAACCGGCCCGAAATCGGACATCGCCGGAACATGGCAGAGACATATTCAATAGAGAAAATTGAGTTTTCTAAATGGGTATTTTACTGAATACTGGTGGCATGCTCCGTTTTTTTCTGGCGGTCAGTCTCATTCTATTCAGCTTTCCGGCCCTTGCCGATTCCCAATCCATCCTGCATCTGAAGGACGGTAGTCGGCTCATAGGTCTTGTTGAGGCCTGGACCGGGCAGTATTATCTAGTGCGTAGTCCTTCCGGTCATCTGTCCAGGATCGAATCCAGAAGGGTGCAATCCGTAGAAAACCAGGCTTTTCCCCGGAAATGCACGATCATTCTAACCTCCGGCAGAACAATCCTGGTTGAAGTTCTGGAGATTGCCAGCGATGGCCCCAGGATCCAGCTACCCAAAGAGAAGAAAGACCGGGAATCCCTGTTTGAGGCTCTGGAAAAGGAGCCTATGGAAGGCAAGACGCTGGAAATCCGGTACGAAGCCATGGACTCTATGGATCTGTTTCCAGAAAAAAAAGAGTCCGAAAACCCACCGCCGGCCATGTAAACAATGGAAGGGCGGAATATGCTCCAGGAGATCTTTCAGCGGGAAGCGGCTGGTATGATTCGATTCTTGCAGTTCCGCCGAGGTCATAGCATGGAAGAAGCGGAAGATCTGGTTCAAGAAGGGTTTGTTGCTCTCCATGCATACATTCAAACGAAGAAACTGGAGTCTGTGCACGGAGGGCTTGCCTGGAAGTTTGTTCTGGGAAAGAGCCGGGATCATAGAAAAAAGAAAAAACTGCCTGTGCAGAGTACGCTATCAGATCAGCTATATGCCGCAGCTTCGAGCGCGGAGGCATCCGAAGGGGACTCTCTGGAAGAATTGCATTCGGCAATCCAGCGTGCCCTGGAAAGCCTGAAGCCTCCGGCCGACGCAATCCTGGAGATGCGCATCTATGAACAATTGAATGCTGAAACCATTGCTGCAGCGGTGGATCTATCGGTTCGGCAGGTCAACCGACACCTGGAGAAAGCCAGGCAGGTTGTAGCCAGGGAAATGGGAGCTGCAGGACTGAATACGGAGGGATGGACATGAAAAAAGATCTATCCTTTCTACATGATGACAGCAGCCAATGGCCTGAACCATTTGCCCGGCTGGCAAAGGAACAACCCTCCCCTCCTCAGGAACGATTGAATAAACTATGGAACCGCATCCAGGATGAAATCGCGTCCGGAAGTGCGAAGAAGTCAGGCGCATCATCCCATGACGGACTTTCTGAGAAGTCAGGTGAATCATCCCATGACTCACTTAGTGAGAAAAAAGAGCGCCTGAAAGCTCATCCCGATCAAAATCTCAGCCGTGATCCATCGCAGGATATCGCAAAGCTGGACCAGGTCACTTCCGATCAAAGCGTCCAGAAGCATAAGCAACCAACAGCGATTTCATGGGCAAGAAAGAACCGACCTTTTCTGGCGGCGGCTAGCATTCTGTTAACTCTCACCGCAGGTTGGTTCTGGATGCGCCCAGGCCCATCGCTCTCTCTGACTATTCATTCGTCCAGAGGATTGACAATCCAACGCTCCGGCGAACTTGTATCGAATCCGCAGGAAATTCGCGCCGGGGACAGCGCATTACTGAAAGAAGATGGCTACCTTGACCTTTCGCTTTCCGATCAAACCAGATTAACCTTTGAGGCATCCAGGATGGATTTTCACGAAATTGATACGAAAACCCTGCGCATGGAGATCTATCTCCGCGATGGATCCCTGACCATCTCCTCCTCCGATGAATCCAAGAATGTGACGGTGCAAACGCCCAATGGAAGCTATCGCATTGTAGGAACCGTGGCCCGGGTCCAGAGTCGCGGCCAGACAGATCGTGTGGATGTCCTGGAAGGCCAGGTCCTTGCTACAGTGAACGATGGCGACTCTACTACAGTAGTGCCGGTGAATGCGGAAACGTCGCTGAAACTGGATCAAGGGAAAGCGATTACCCAACAAATCAGTCCGGAGGCCCGGGAAGCTCTGGAGCATCGCCAGGATAGAATGGAAATCCAGCAAAAGGATGCGCCGGTGCCTGGAGCTTCCGTCACAGAAAGGCAGGATTTCTCAGGGTCTCCAGTCATCATCACGCTATCCGACGGTCAGATCCTCCGCGGAATACTGGCTCCTCGTCTACGAGGAATGCCCTATACCATTCGCACAGAGAACGGCATCATTACGCTGGAGCGACAGCTGGTAAAGACTGTTAAGCATGTTAATCAGTAGATCCAAACTCTTTCGCTGGATGTTAGTTGGAGCTCTATCGCTTGGCTTCCTGACGCCTGTTCTCTCTGAGGAGAAGGAAAAGGAGAATAAGGAAGATTCACTGGATCAGTTGCAGAATCTCAGACTTGAGCTATCGCGGATGGAGATGGAAAACAAGGTTCTTGAAATGCGAAAAGACATTCTGGAACTGGAACAGGAAGCCAGCATTACCCAGGCAGATCTCGAAAATGAGCTCTCCAGAATACATAAGAGAAAGCTGTACCAGGAGGAACAGGCACGGATCAAGGCCGAAACTACACTTTCCAGCTATCAGCAGAATCTGATCCTTCCTGGCTGGGGTCACTATTCCAGCGGACAAAAGAACCGGTCCTACATCTATGGAGGATTATTCCTGACAAGTTTGAGCTTCACAGCCTATTCCATCAGTCGGACAGAGCAACTGGGAAATCGGGTAAGCGAATTTGATATACTGGATCCACTTTCGATTAGATCCAGAGACCGATTTGAGGCGTCCAGAGAAGAAAGCGCCGCCTGGATTGGAATAACCTTAATTATCTATGGGCTTGCACTGGCCGATCCGCTGGATTGGTTCCGGGGCTCTCAAAACGTTCGGCGGCCACTCCCCTGGGACCCGGAAGTTTCAGGGCCTGATGCCCAAAACAGAGAGCCCCTGAATATGCAGCTGGTCACCACTCCCATACTGCCCGCCTACTCTGTGTCCGAGAAATATCAAAGCCTGTTTCGGGTTACGCTTTCCTTTTAGATTGTTCAAACGTAGCAGCGCTTCTAATTTGAGAGCGAATCCAGGCCAATTGTCTGCGCTTTCTGTTCCCAGTTTCTGGAGTCCAGTATAGATCAACCTCGCATCCCGGGAGCAATTTCCGGCTTGCTTGAGATTATATGCGAAGCATGATCTGAAAAAAGGACCTATGCTGTTGACCCTTCGCATGATGCAATAAGCGATCTATCGCAATTGTCTCTGGCGAAAGCTACTGAAGATCGGACGATTGCGAAGATAGGCGAATGTCGCACCGGAGGATAGTTTTCCCGGTAGCTGCAATTTGATGAATTAAAGCGTACTCAGCTTTTCAGGATTCAGGTCTGCCACCGGCATATCTTGCTGTGCCCCGGTCTTCAGATTCTTGATGCGAATCATTCCTTTTTCTAGCTCTTCCGGTCCCATGACTCCAGCATGACTGTGACCTTTTTTTTCAGCCAGATCAAACTGCTTACCCAGCTTTCTGCTACCATCCAGGGCCAGCTCAACCTGCAATCCAGCAGCCCGTAAGCTGGAAGCTACCTTCTCTGTATCTGCTGCCAGGTCGTCGGAAAACATTGTAAGAAAAAGAGAACTCTTCTGAGTCAGATCAGGGCGTAAGCTATGCACTTCCAGAAAATCCTGAAGGGTAACGTCGCCCATGCCAAATCCAACGGCAGGAATGCTTTCCTTTCCAAACTGAGACAGAAGTTTATCGTAGCGCCCACCACCGAAAAGGGCCCTGGCATTTTCAGGATGTGTATCATTCATTTCGAACACCAACCCGGTGTAATAATCAAAGCCACGAACAATGCCAGGATCAAACTTGAAAGATTCGGAAGATACATGATCCGAGAGACGATCCCGAACTTCTTTCAATTGCCCCAGGATTGGATGGTCTCCAGCAGAATCCAGGGAGAGTTCGTAGAATTCCTCTACCCTGTGTATAAGATCCTTTTTCTGCCATTGCCCACCCAGATCATCCACGGTCTTGCGAAAGTCTTCAACATTGAGCTTATCCTTCTTGTCCAGAATCCGTCCAAGAGCGCGCAATTGGTCTCCGTTCAGTTCAGGAAAACTGTGATCCAGCAATCGACGATCACTGAAGCGCAATACATAGTCGGACGGGGCCGCTCCATATTCCTTCATGACATCGCAGGCCAGCGCCAGAACCTCTACGTCGGCCGAGATAGAATCCGAGCCCAGGAGATCCACATTCAGCTGATAGAATTCCCGCAACCGGCCTCGACCAGGCCTTTCGTAGCGCATGAAATTGGCGATGGAATACCATCTCAAGGGAAGGATGTAGTTCTGAGGTCTGGAGCTTACCATTCGCGCCAGGGTTGGCGTCATTTCCGGCCGAATGGCTACCTTGCGCTCCCCGCGATCGGTGAATATATAGAGCTGTTCACTTACAATTTCTTCGGATGACTTTCGTAGATAGAGGTCCAGGTATTCCAGCACGGGCGCGCCATACTGACGATAACCGTATCTTTCACAAACCAGCCTTTGTTTTTCTGCCATCCAGTTGCGAAATTCCATATCCTCTGGATAGAAATCTCGTGTCCCTGGATAGGGCTTTAGCCCTTGATTTCCCATGGATTCCTCTGCTTCTGTAAGTAATTTTCAAGGCAGACTGTGCGAAGGATGGCGCCCCAGGCCAGGCTTCGTCCGACAGCTCCGGGGCCCCTTACGATTCAGCGGCCAGGTTCTAACGGCAGGGTGGCTAGAATACAGAGAGAATCAGCCAGCAAGCATTTGCAGCAGTGACTTCAACCGATCCTTACTTCCCTTGCGAAAATCCGTATGCCCCAGACCCTGAAAATCCAGTCCGGCCAGCACCTTCTCTCCATCATCCCCGGTTGCGGGAGGAAGTTCTTCCATATGGCGAATTGCACCGTGAAGACGAAGAGGAGCCTGCATTTTGAAAATCAGATCAAACGTGATCCATTTCCTCAGAGGTGCGTATTTTTTCAAGTCCTCATTTGTGAGCATAATGGCTATTCCACCTTCGGAAATGTTCACCACCCTCTGCTTGTCTTTGATCAAGAAGGTATTTGCATCGATGATTCTTTTCACCATTTCATCGGCGGCCGTGGCCAGTTCCTTTTGACCCACCGGGTCCAGCTCCCCTGGAACCACCATGTAGGCAAGGTTGGCTTTACCGCCAGCTTCGGATTCATAGACCACTGGTTCGGCAAAGGCAGGGCCCATGGCCGTGCTCACGGGCACTCCAACATGCCCTTCAAAGGATTTTAAAAAGTCGGGAAATTTAGGATCATAAGGGGCATGAATTTTCATCCCGTTGAACCTGGCGCCCAGACGCTTTTCGAACTCGCTAAAAATCACCTGGTTTGTAATCTGAAGTTTGGTGTTATTCGGAGCGATTTCGTTCTTACTTACACGGAAGTTTGTTACGTGCACGACATCATCGCCTACTGGGATGCGAGGAAAAGCGCGCATTGCTTTACCAATGCGAACCTCAACGGGTTTCGCTTTTAAATGCCCCGGTTCCACTATTTCCTCTACCTGGAAGTCCAGCTCAATCTGTCTGTTCAGAGTTAAAAACAGAGTGAAGTTCCCTTGAATGGGAATGTTTGGAGCGTAGTAGAATGTCATAACGCCATCTTCCGATAGCTCTCTACTGAACTCAGCAGGGGGAACGGAATGCTTGAGAAATAGAGCCCTTCCCTCCAGCTTGTTGTCGATGAGATAGGTAAGCTTGGTTGGATCACGCAGAACTTCCCAGTCCCGCTTTCCGTTAACTATTACTTTCATAGCTCCTGCACCCGGTACTTTAGTATTATCTTCCGGGGAGGTCTTCTCTTCTGAGCTCATAGATACTCCCGGAGGTCACTGCCTTAATCTTCGGAACTCAACCCGTCGGTTTACAGCTCCTGTTACAGCATCCTGTGCCGGTACTATAGGACGTAAATAACTGTAACCTTTAATAAACAATCGGTTAGATGCAATTCCCATATCGACCAGAGCTTTCTGCACAGCAAGGGCCCTTTCTTTCGATAGCATAAGGTTGTACTCATATGCACGGTCTTCCGGCCCCCTGTAAGTTCTATCAGTATGGCCCTGAACCTCAATACGCATGTCAGGATTACGTTTCATTACTTCTGCAATGTTGCGAATCTTTCGCAGCTCCGATGGTCGAATAGACGATTCATTTAATGCAAACAATATACGAACGTTGTCCACGCATGCGGGCTGGTAGTTTTCACAGGGGTCTGTTCCGTCTGACTTCAATTCAATGCGAATCTTTTCCAGACCATTCTCTTCGAAGCGCAGGCGCTTCATCGTATAGCCAGGGGACCTTGCTTCGAGTTCAAAGCTCTCCCCTGGCTTGACCGTTACGGCAAACTCCCCTTTCTGATCCACATCCGGAACCTGAACGACGTCAGCGCCGGAAAACTTTCGAATGGTCGAAGCCGGCAGAGCAAGTCCGGTGTCTGCATCCACCACAATGCCTGGAACAATGCGGCCCTCTTCGTCTGGATTGGTAGTGTCCGGCCGAATTGGCTCCAGAAAGACGATTCGTTCATCGGTGCGGCCGGAAGGTATGGAACCACGGTAATCCAGCTGAATCTCCGCTGGTTCATAGCCGGGAACGCTGATTTCCGCTCGGTAGATTCTACCGGAATAAAGCTCCACCTCGAACTGGTTGCTCACCGTGATGCCATCCGTTTTCACCGTCTTTCTGGAACTCATAACGATGGTACGGTCTTCGAATTGAATCTTGATCGTAGCGTCCAGTCCCAGAGGAAGCTTACTGGAAGCATCCATGATTTTGCCTGTAAGAAGAATCTTCACGGAATCCAGGAGATTATCTGGAGTGGCGAAGCGATAGAGATCAAAGCCACCCATAGCCATGGGGTGTTCTCGGTCGCTGGCAAAATACAACCACAGGCCATCCCTGGTTAAGCTCAATGCCTCATCGTCTCTTTCGCTGTTAATCGGTCGTCCAAGGTTTTCCGGTTTTTCCCAGTCATAACCGCTGAATCGACTAAAATACAGGTCAAAATGTCCGATGCCCCCCGGACGATTCGAAGCAAAAATTAGCCGGGAGCCTCCATAGCTAACATGGGGAGTGATTTCATCGTAGCGAGAGTTTATGTCCGGTCCAAGATTGATGGGAGCGGACCACAGACCGGTTTTCAGATCCCGCTGAGTATAATAGATATCGTTGCCCCCATAACCGCCAGGACGATCCGAGACAAAGTACATCCGGCTTCCATCCTGGGTTACATAGGCCATGCGATCATTATAATCGCTATTGATTTCATTAATATGCCGCACTTCCGACCAGCGATTGTTGCGAAACCTGGAGTAATAGATGTTTGTTCCAGAGAAACCATCTCTGCTCAGCTTCCCACTGGCATCCACCTGTCGCGTTGATGTTAGATAGATCTCCACCGGCTGCCCATTTCTGTACAGCACGCAGGGATGGCCGTCAAAGCCATCACTTCCGGGAACAAAGTAGCCCTTATTCTCCGAAAACAAAATTCGCATGGTATCGTTGGGATCGCGGTCCTGATAAGGAAAGCGAAGTTCCAGCGGGACAGAATACTCCGCAGGGCCGGCCCGATCGGGAAAGTTACGATTAAAACTATACCAGAGGCCGTGGCCTTCCAGGGTACCTGGACGCTCGGATTGAAAAATGATGTATTTTCCATCTTCTACTATGAAAGGCGCATAGTCGGCGCCCGGGGCATTTAATGTGTTCAGGTTTTCCGGCTCGTCGTCGGCAGGCAGCTCTATCGCACGGTTTGTGGCAGGACCGGTACGCCTCGAGTCCGGATTCAATGTATCTACTGAGTTGAGATTCTCTGAATTACTGGATGGGTCGGATGGATCGGCTTCTGTATTACTTACCGGTTGGCTGGTATTGTTGAGCGGGATCTCCGCCCAGGACTGAGTCCACGTACTGACGACGCTCATCAAAGAGAGCATCCAGATTGCGGGCAGAATCCGGAACAAAGCCATAAACATTCTGCCAGGACGATCTGGTTTCCATACAAAGATAGTGGAATAATCGCGGATCTCGCGACATGATTTTTTCCCGGACGGACCCATACATTTTCTGCCTTATCGTCTTAAAGTAACGGTACTTACCGTCCGGTCCTTGAATCATTTCTTCTTTAGTAAGATTATCTTCGGCAAACCTGGATTGCATCACCTCTTTTTGTCCTGGAGAATAGCGGAAACTTCCAATAGATATCCAGGCAATTCGATTGGTGTCCACTGTGTCACAGATTCGATCGATGAGATCATGGTATTCCGATTCCCAGTTATCATAGTAGATCAACGGATCTAGATGAAATGCCAGTTTGTAGCCTGCTTCCTGAACCTTCACCGCCGCTTCCAGTCGCTCATCCAGACTGGCTGTATCATCTTCCACCTCATCAATCACCGAAGGAGGGTTCACAGACCAGGCCATAACAGTATGTCCATTGTGACGGGCATCCAGCAAAGAGTCCACATTGCAGGATTTGGTCTTCAGTTCAAGGGTGGCATTTTCGATATCTGCAAAATGCTCAACTAGAATCCTGGATAGTCCGGTAATAGGCTCCAGAGCCAGAGAGTCCGTATACTCGCCGGTACCAATGCGAAAATGGAACTTCTTGCCTTTGATCTTTCGATCCACTTCGGCAAACATATCTTCTAGATTGCCGAACAGAGTCATTAGTGGATGATTCATGAAGTTCTGCAGATAGCAATAGTGACAATCGTACAGGCACCCCACTCCGAAGTTAATGACGAAATACTGACAGCAAACCATACCATCCGAGCCCGGGCAGGATGAAACAAATCGACCAGGGAAAGGATAAATCAGCAAGGAATCCTTTTCCAGAAGCTGGCCCTGCTTCTGGTAATGGTCCAGAACCTCGCGGTAATTATCCACCACTTCGATCGTCACTGATTTGCCGGATAGTCGCTCACGAACGCTCCGGGCCAGAAGACTATCATTCAGGGATTTGTCGATGTAGACGTGACGGACGTCGTCCGGACTGCGCATACTGCAAGAAAATGCCCGGCCTGTGTCCGGGCAAGAAGAAGAATTCCTACTATATAATACATGGAGCAGCAGGGCCCGCCAGAAACCGGAAAGACTGACCCGATTCTATGTTATCATGAATGTTGCTCAGGGCAGACCAAAAGCATCGAGAAATCTCTCTGGAAAGTTAATGGGACGCCCTCGATTAAAGTCCATGAAAATCCCCTTAAAGCTGGCTTCGCATACAAGACACTGATCGGACGCACGATACATCTCTTGCTTCACGTTGCCCCTGGACCGGTTTGTGGAATCCAGCCAGGTGAGAATTGTGAGGCTCTCCGGATGTTCCACCGGGCTACGATAGCGAAGAGTAGCCTCGTAGATCACAGGGCCCTGATTGTTAGCACGCATAGTAGCCACACCCAGTCCAGCGTGATCAAATGCTTGCATTCTTGCTTCGTCCAGATAGCTCTGGTAGCGCCCGTTATTCAAGTGCCCATTAGCGTCCAGGTCGCACCAGAGCACAGGCAAAGTGCACAGAAATACTCCGCGGCTCTCCGATTTGCCCAACCCCTCCGGCAACGCTCTTTCTGGTCTATTCTTTAAAACTGCCATATCATTCTCCTTTCTATTTTTACTCAGACTTTCATCCCCATTGCGGCCAGGGCTTCGAACTCGCCTATTGCGATTGTTCGACAGACTTGTCTGTTCGAAGAGAATCCGACCCTGTCTGCGTTTGCCCATCCCTATCCAACAGACCTGTCTGTCCGATCCAAAAACCTGCCTTTCATGCGCAAACCAGACCTGCTGGTCCTGGACAGCAGCTCAGCCTCCCACTCCAGTCAGAAAAGTCTGTCTGGCCCATAACCAGAACTNGTTAACACCTCCGAAACACGCTAAGGGCGCGCCGAGCTTCCTCGCACTGGTCCTCCATCCGGAAATTGGGATGAATAAGTTCTTGAAATCTCTTGTCAGACAGACTTGTCTGTCGCAGTGAGACAACAATTCCAGCAACCCAAAAAAAGAAGCAAGAAAAAAAACTCGGCCTCATCCGAAGATCGCAACGTTCGGGCCAGGATCCTGGACCGAACCACAGAACTGTTCTACTCCCAGGGTGTGAACTCAACCGGGATCAATCAGATCATCAAGGAAGCGGATGTAGCCAAAGACACCCTGTATCGTCAATTTCCCTCCAAAGATGTTCTGGTATTAAAGACTCTGGAGCAGTGGGGCAGAAAGCTNAGTGCCATCTGGGAAAGAAAGCTCCGCCGAACAGAATCCCCGCAGCAGCTTGTAAGCCGATGGATCAAGCTAGAAAAGGAGGCGATACGAAAGGAAGCAAGTTACAATGGCTGTCCTGTGGCGACTATCATGATGGAGATGGGGCGCATTCAGGATAAGGAAATTCAGAAAACTGCATCAGCAATTGAGAAACGATGGCTTGCTTTCCTTGAGGTTGAGCTCCATAGGTTCAGAAAAGAAGGAACATTGGAATACTCGGGCGATATTTCGGATCTTGCCCGAGAATTCCTGGTTGTTTACCAGGGCGGCCTGGCCATGTGGAGAATCACCGGAAGCGTTCGCTATCTGGACCAGATTCAGTCTTTATTTCTTAAGCTGATATCCCGGGCGCGGACTTGACACTGTAAATACAGTATTCAGACCTTTAGCTTCGCATGGGCCGTATTATATGCTTCTGCCAGGAGACGATAGGAGTCTTTACGATCCTGAAAATCATCGGCCATCATCATGGCAAGAACCTCATCCAGGTCAAACTGGTTGCGATACCACTCAAGTTTCTCCTTCACTCGGTCAGGGGTGCCGGATATGTATTTGCTCTCTTGCATGCTCAAGAAAGCTTGCTCTTGCTGGTTGAATTCATGTTTTTGCGCCAGCTCCACGGAAGGCACCGATTGAAATCGTCCATATAGCGCCATGTTCACAAATGTTATCTGGATGGCTTTTTTCAGGAGCTGCGCCCTTTCTTCATTTTCCGAGCAAATAACAAAAAGCCCCATAGAGACCCGGGACTCGGGAAAGGAGCTGGAAGGAGAGAATTCCGTTCGATATTGCTCTACTCCTTGAGTGCTTTTCACTTCTTGAATAAAATGCGGCAAGGAAAGGCCAAGGCCCCACCGAGCGGCCAGAGATGCGTTGGCCCCGCCGGTAAGAATCCATTGCTGGGGCATTGTCTCGATTCGCGGACATGCGATCACTGACCCTCNCTGAGTCATAGCTGCATCTGCGAGAAAAGCCTGTAACTCATCCACCTTGCGCGGGAAATCCTCTTCCTTGAATTCGTTGGATGGATTCAGGATTTTTGCAGTGTAGGGATCGGTACCTGCCGCCCGACCGAGACCAAGATCAATTCGACCCGGATACAGCGCTTCCAACAAGCGAAAGCACTCGGCGACTTTCAACGGACTGTGATTGGGAAACATTATACCGCCGGAGCCCACTCGTATCCTTGTTGTGGATTCTGCCACTTTGGCTATCAGGATCTCTGGAGTGGAGCTACCGATCACCGGCATATTGTGATGCTCCGTGAGCCAGAATCTGGAGAACCCGGCATCATCAGCCAATTGCGCCAACTCCACCGTCTCAGAAAGGGCCTCCCCTGCGGTCTGACCTGCGCGAATCATCGTTTGATCTACAATACTAATTTCCATTGATGCTATCCAGATTTAAGCGTGCGAATCGGTCTGTTCCCCATNCTGTGTTCGCATCCTGCTTTCGGAGNTTGGGTACCGGCGTTCTTTGCCAACATCGCCGGAACTTACCGCAATGGTAGCTATGCCCGATTATACAATCTAATGGTTTTTCTCACAGTCGCACATAAGGCATCCTGCGGATTGTGGCTGGTAGACTGTAAGTGTCGGCCCCGCTAATCGTAACCACCCGGGCCTTTTCCAGATCCAGAGTACCATCCGGTCGCTGAATGTCCGCAGGAAAACGCATTTCCAGAATTCGCCCGACAATCAATCGAGTCCGATTCACTTTTAGCATATGCTCTTCCTCAAACCTCAAGCCAATCTGAATTCTACTCTCTGCCACGAATGGGGCCTTCTGATCCGACCAGATCTCTGGAGTCAGTCCCGTGGCTTCGAACTCGGACTGCTCTGCCGGATACTTTCCCGATGTCTGGTGGGCAGGTTCAATCATATCTTCATGGATATGATTAATCGTATAATGACCGGTTTCCTTTATGTTTTCATAGGTATGCCGAGCCACTGTAGTGGGGCGTAACATAAAGCCCAGCAATGCCGGATCGCTCCCCAGATGCATTACGGAGCTAAAAATGGCAAGGTTGGTCTGTCCCCGGGAATTAGCCGTTGCAATGAGGTTAGCACTCTTGTACCCGGAAAGCGAATTTACCAGGTTTAATCGGGGCACCTTTCCCAGGCGGGCCATTTCAGATTCCGTCAATGTTAGCTTCATGCTAACAGAATAAGGACCCGGGTGTTCACAGTCATCCCTTAGACATAGCTTCCCTTAAAAAGTATACTGGTCAACTCAGCCATTGGCTATAAACTGCCTTGATGCGGTTTTTATTTCTTTTCATAACACTTGCCTTCTCTCTGCAATGCGCAAGCCCGGTTAACTCTGGCAACCAGGAGCAATCCGCAACTGACGGAGACGTTCAGGGCATTCCCATTCAGTTCGAAAGAGGGGTATTAGAAGGTTACAAGTATGGGGGCAGCTGCGAATTCCGCGAAGGCTTCTGCGCACAGGTCTACAGTCCNGACGTGGTAGATGCAGCCACCATGCTGGTGCTGATGGTCAAGAATGGTTCTTGCCGGCTAGTTCGAACGGATGAAGGAGAAAGACACTGTCAGGACCGTCCCAGGCACGGGCGATGCCTTCTGGATCCTGTGAAGCCAGGAGGAGCCCCGGAGGGAACCCTGGTCCAGATGGACATTTTTTACTCCGCTACACCAGGCAAAGGAGAGCAGCAAAACTGTAATACCAAAGGGACCTATTATCCTCCTCCGATGTAACCTTACAGGACTGATGATTTGCTCCCTCAGCGAATCCAGAGCTATTTCATGAGCCGGGCATTGTCCAGCGCCGCTCTTCTGCCAAGTTCAAAGTTAACTCCTCCGCGATGCATCTTATGCGGACCAAGCCGGGGCGTTTCCGTGCGAAACCATAGGACTTTAACTCCGCGAGACCTGGCCATTTCCAGCCTGAGTCGTATCAGTTCATCCGAAATAATCTCATGGGATCTTTCCAGCGCACTCAGAAAGCTGAATTTCTCCGGCGAGTCATCGCTACCGCTGCGATATACTAACTGATTGTCTGGCGACTTTCGCGCATCGCTCTGAGGCTCGATGTACTCATCCTTTCTACTTTTCTTCCTGCCGGTAGCGATGGGAATCACCTGATGCACCACAATTTTTCGAATTCGGTCATTCTCAAGCCAGTGCTCAAATGGAATCGGATCGGCAATTCCGCCATCCCAGTAAAGATCGCCGTTAATCTTTTGAGCCTGGAATAATCCAGGCATGGCACAGCTTGCCATAATGTATTCACGAATCAAACCTGAACGTGCCGTTTCTGTTCGGCCAGCTGTTAGATTCGCCACCGACAATGCAAGAGATGGATTTACGCAATCCTCGATTCGCCTATCGCCGATGAATTCTTTCAACAGGGCCTGTACTTTGCGACCATTGAATGCGCCTGTGACTCCCTTTCTATTAAGCATCAAGGCGGGCATGCGATATGCTGCCTGCCACTCTACAAAAACTCGCGAAAGTCGAGGATTCAGAAACTCCCGGGCTATCTCCTCAGGCGCCAATCCGCCGGCATAGAGCCCGGCAACAATGGCCCCGGCTGATGCTCCAGCAACGTGCTCGGGATAAACCTCCAGCTCATGCAAACCCTGCAGGAATCCTGCATGAGCATAGAAACCAAAATAGGATGAATTCAAGCAAAGGGCCGTATGCCCTCTACGAAAAAATCGAAGCCAACGAAATCCCATAGCAGGCCGCTACAGAGCCCAGACTGTGGCAACCACTCGCTCTCCTTGAGCGAACACCTCCATGCCATAATCCTTACCGTCGGGAGCTTGAAATTTGCCAGATTTACCGTACTCCTGCTCGATCACCTTCCATTTAGCTTTCTGCATTTTATCNAGAATCATCGCATACGGCAGATTTGTCTGTTCGGGCCGAATAAAGGGAAAAACCAGCTGAAGCTCAGTGGCACTGGATCGAACAACCTCGGCCCCATCGATATCTAAATCCAGAGAGGTCCAGGGCTCTCCGGGCTGCGCCATTGGAGCCTCGGGCTTAGATTCCCCACCGCAGGATAAAAGGAACATGATAGCAGGAGCTACGATCAGGATCGGAAATCTTCGATTAAGCATATTCGTAGAATTTCGTTGTACAGACAAACTGCAAGGAGTTTTCGCAGGCTAGGCCAGGCCCGATGCATACAAAAAAAAGGATTGGACACTTGCCTATCATATCGTTCTTTAACGATATAACGATATGACAAGATTGCCCCGAAAGCCAGCATTGCCCGATCAGCAACTCCAGGATTTCCTGGAAGCCATTTCCAGCCGAACCAGACAGAAGCTGCTACTGGCATTTCTGGATGGCAAGGGAAGAACCGTAAATGAGCTGGTTCAGTACTCCGGCCTCGGACAATCCACTGTTTCAGCCCATCTCTCTGCATTGAATCGCGGAGGATTGCTGACTAGAGAAAAGAAAGGCAAAGAGGTGTATTATCAGCCGGACCGACAATCCATCCAGGCCACGTTAATCCGCCTATCCAACTATCTTGAAAACTGCTGCCCCTGATTCCTGAGAGAAGATTTCAATGCATTGTACTTTCCGGCATACATATCGTTATTTCTAGATACCTGGGTTTTTCGGNCTATAAAGATAGGAAGGGCCCTGGAGGGAGTTTAAACAATGGAGAATGAAATGAGTAGAACGAATACGAATGGATTCAGGAACTTCGCTTCAAGGAGCGAAAGGTTCTTTCGATACGCCGGCTTTCCCTTACTTCTGGGCATCATCATCGTCGCTCTGATTCCGGGCCTGCCTGCGGTGGGCTATCTGGGCCTTGTAATGGTGGTGCTAATAGGATCATGGCTGGAGCGAAAGGTTCCTTATGAGAGCGAGAGACGAGCAGAACCCCATGCATTCAGGCAGAACACAATCTATAATATCATCACTCTTCTGGTTGGACCATCGCTGGGAGTTATGATGTCCTGGATCTTTTCGCGCATAGATTTGCCCGGCGCTAACCTCTCTTTCCTTGATCCGGAGGCTCAACTTGCGGCGGCTCTCGTAGCTTCCGGGTTTCTCCCTTATTTGCTACACAGGTTGTCTCATGAAAAGGATGGTTTTCTCTGGAGAGCGCACAGCATCCACCATGCTCCTCGTAGCGTGTACTGGTTTAATGCCCTCCGCCTGCATCCATTGAACACAGCCTGGAACACGGCAGCAGGACTTCTTCCTCTCCTGGTCCTGGGATTCTCGCCGAACATCGTCTTTGCGGCAGGACTCTTAAACAACTTCATGTCTATAGTGAACCACTTGAATGCTGACTTGAGACTGGGACCAATGAATCTGATCTTTAACTCAGGCGAACTGCATCGCTGGCATCATAATCGAGACCTGGGAATTGCAAATCATAACTACTCCAGCGGACTGTTGATATTCTGGGATCTGCTACTGGACACCTACCTCTTGCCAGAACGTAAGCAAAAGAATANGGAAGTTGGATTGAGCGAGGAATCGGATTATCCTATGGATTCAGTGGCCGAGCAATTAATGCATCCATTTCGCTCATGGGCAACGTGCTGTCGGAGCCCTGGACTGACAGCTTAATGGATCCAGGGGAGCGGAAACAAACTGCCAGTCGCATTGTTCAGTGGCGGCCTGGTTTAGCATGAACCTGCCGCCATTCCGCTGCCCACCGCCGCCATCCAGATCCTTCTTGCTACATCAAAAAGGCTGTCGATGGGAGACCACTATGCGATCCGGTTTTACTACATCAGATCCAGTATCTTCGTAGTGTAAGGTGTATAGTCCAGATCCGATTCTCGCTCAAAAGCAAGGGCTGGTAAATCCACCTTCTTGCCATTCACTAGGATGCTCCCCTTCAAGATAAAATCTTCGAACTCATTGTCGAAGTGACTGAACACAAATCTGTACCGTACTGACCCATCTTCCAATTGTTCCAGGGAGTCTGACGCCACCTGCGAACGGATCTCGATATCATCGGGAAAGGTTTCGCCAAACTCCTGGGCACGCAGCACAGCCACCCAGTCATTGCGATTCAACTGCACCTTCGCACTACTCTTCGCCTGGACCCGGATCCAGATCTGAAGTGGTTGCGGAAGATCACGGGTTATGGGAATAGCGGGCAAAAGACAGGGCCCCATACTATGCTGCCAGGTGCCGGAAATCGGAACCCGGATATTGATCTCAAAGGTTTCGCTTCTGTATGCAGCGCCATCGCCCTGGGTCTTCCATTCAGCTTCTTCTACGGGAACCATGGAATAGTGCGATCGAAGAGAGCTACAGCCANAAAGAAGAGATAGAATCAGGATCAGGCCCAGAGGACGTAGCNCACTGGACAAAATGGAATTCCTAATCAGCGTTGATAACAGGGAAGGACGATTGGACAGCAAGCTCACAGAAGAAAAGTTCCAGAGGGCATCGATGTGTCAAACCGGAAGCAATGGATCCTCGCAAACGTGATGCCTACAGATCGAATTGTTACTGAAATCGAGGAATGCAGGGAACTCTCCTGATTGCACATCGACATTTTCCTGGAATCGAGCACTGGAAGAGCCCCCTCTAATGACTACTCATCCATTCCCCCGGAATGGCAGTTTCCTGGATCACACTGGAATCAGAATTTCGGTGAGCAATTCCGATTCTGGAGTCTCCGTAGGATCGTTTAAATAGACTTCCAGGCAGAACTCTTCACGAATCTTTAGACCCTCTTGCGCTACAGCCTGGAAAGCATGAGGATAAGCATCTGCCAGCCGGGCATACGGACCTTTCAAGACAAAGCGAGCGAATTTCCCTCCCGCGGCCTTTCGCTGCTGCAGCGGCTCGGGCAGAGGATCCGGAAAGTTCTCCATTTGTACTCCAGCCTGATAATGAAAGCGATCATCGCCCTCCCTGGTATCATCCATTCGAGAAAGGGCAAGAACAGCCTGAATGTTCTTGGGGTCCAGAGAACGCCCCACCTGCCAGAACTCTTTCCATGCGCGAGGACACTCGGTTTCAAAGGGGCCTCGAGCCTCGTTGTAAACCAGAGAGAATCCGGGTCGTTCCACAAGCTCCAACTNCGATAGTCCTTCCATAGATGGCTCCAATGTGTCTGCCGCAGGTGCTTTCGCACTCCGAGCATTGATTATAAGCGGCCAGCTGACCGGGTCACATCGAATTCGAAGCAACAGGTTCTGTCCAGCCTTTTAGACTCAGACTGTTCCGTTTGATAACCACACTTTTTACATTCCTATTTCAGAGAAGAGAGATAAAAAATCGTGACTTTTATACCCTACCACCGAATCCTATAGTATGGAAACCAAATACAAATACCTGATTATCGGAGCCGATGCGGCCGGGAATTCTGCTGTGGGCCAGATTCGCAGAAATGATAAAGAAGGGAGTATAGGAATCCTGGAGAAGACGGAAATTATTTCTTATGGAGCCTGCGGCCTTCCCTATGCGATTAGCGGTTCCGTAGAATCCTTTGATAATCTGATCCACTTTGATGGTCCAACCTTTGGTCAAAAAACGAAATCCGATGTTTTATTAAACCATGAAGCCATGGCTGTAGACACGGCAAAGAAAACCGTCCGTGTTCGCACANCTGAAGGAGAAAAAGAAATTGGCTATGAGAAATTGATGATCGGTACAGGTGCACCGGCAGTCAGACTACCTTTCATAGACTACAGTTCGAATCGTGTTTTCGAACTCAAGACAGTGCCCGATGGTCGGGCTATTCGATCCTTCATCGATACGGAAAAACCCCGGAAAGCGGCAATTATTGGGGCGGGCTATATTGGATTGGAAGCGGCCGAAAGCTTTCGCGAAATGGGACTGGATGTTACCATCTATGAAGCACTGGATCGACCGGTACCCAGATTACCGGAAAGCCTGTCCAAATCCATCGTATCGCAGATGCAAGATCATCAAATTGACTTTCGCCCGAATACCGGCGTTACCGCTGTGGACGATACAGGAAAGGCCGTTGAGATTGAAACCAGGGATGGGAAAGAAAGCTACGACCTGCTTCTGGTTGCCGTAGGTGTAAAACCAGCCACGAACTTTCTAGAAGGCTCCGGAATACAGCTTCAGAAAGGGGCCATCGTTGTGGATCAAAAGGGCGCTACCAGTGTAACCGATGTATATTCCGGCGGAGATTGTGCTCTGGTTTATCACAAAATTTTGCAGAAAGCGGTGTACTATCCCCTGGGACATACGGCGAATAAGCAGGGACGGATCGCAGGCATGAACATGAGCGGCGAGAACATCGTCTTTCCCGGCATAGTAGGCACCCAGGTATTTAAATTCTTTGATCGAGCCTATGCCATGACCGGCCTTTCGCGTCAGGAGGCTCAGGATGCAGGAATTGAATTTGAGGAGACCAGCGCCATGAGACCGTCTCGAGCTGGTTACTATCCAGGGGCTGATAAAGTAAAAATGACTCTGCTCCTGAGTAAAAAAGACTCTACGATTCTTGGCGCAGCAATGTTTGGCCCACTGGACAGTTACGGATTGATCGATGCAGCGTCGGCACTGATTAACATGGGTGCCCGAGCAGACGAGGCTGCATGGATGGATTTTGCCTATGCTCCTCCCTTTGCGCCGGTATGGAATGCTCTCATATCTGCNGCAGGAAAAAGTTAGAGACTGATTTCAAATCACTTACACTATTCCGCTTGACCAAAGAAAATCATACAGACGTTCTAAGTCTGCATGAAGTCTACCCCCGGTAATCGTAACGTGTTTCTGGCTCTAAGCTGGAGACTGGAGCTTTTCACTCACATTGTACCGGTCCCCATCTCCATCTATTTCTCCGCCACTCTGGTTCCGATGACCGAACAACAGAGCATGACAGCTTTTGTAGCTGGCACAATTAGCGGCACCTTGATGCTCATTCTGGGAATGATCTGGCGTTACTTTCGCCTCCGAAACGTCTATGCTGCCCTGAGGAGCGATGATCATCTCAAGTTTAAGAAAGGCCTCCTGAACCATCCGTTACAGGAAACAATTGTAATCGCCATGCGATGGCTCATCGGCGTTCCTCTGGCACATGNGATGTACGTTCTATATCATGGCGGATTTGACTGGTCCGTCCATGCATCCAGCCCCTTTCTCCTATTAATGATCACTCCGGTATCCATGGCCGCCTATTTCTATATCTCGGAAAGCGTGGTTCGCAAGCCGCTCAGTGCACCCGAATTTCGCAGCCTGACCGTTCCGGGGTTATTTCGCCTGGGGTACTTTGCACGACTCCTTTTTACGGTTGTGGCGCTCATGTTGATGCCCCTGACCATGCAGACATACCTGATCTATCAGTTCATATACGGCAAGCTGCAGATTTCCAATCCTTTGCTGCACATTGGATTTGTCCTGGTGCTCTTTCTCATACCTACGGTTATCGCTGCACTTGCAGTGGCACGAGCAGTAAGGGCTGGACTGGGAGACACCAGGGATGTGCTTTCTCGGCTGGGAGATGGACATTTCGATATGGCTGCTGCGGCTCGCACTGCGGATGAATTCGGTGAGCAGGCCATCCATCTAAACAATGTCATCGAGCGTCTTCGCACAATGTACGAAAAGATCGAAGACATGAACCAGAACCTGGAAAAGCAGGTGCGCGAAAGAACTCTGCAACTGGAGAACACCCTGCAGGATGTTCGAGCGCTTAAGACTCAGCAGGATGGTGATTATTATCTGACATCGCATCTGCTAAGACCGCTNTCCTCCCAGGAAATCAAAAGTGAAACGGTGCAGATCGAGCAATACGTAAAGCAAAAGAAGCAGTTCCAGTTCAGAGATCAATACGGTGAAATCGGAGGAGATCTATGTACCGCCCATGAGCTGAGCTTGAGGGATCGCTACTACGTTGTTTTCTTGAACGGAGATGCCATGGGAAAATCCATCCAGGGAGCCGGTGGTGCAATTGTGATGGGTACCGTTTTTAAGTCCATTGTAGCTCGTACAGATATGGTAGCATCTCAGAGATCTAGATTTCCGGAGCAATGGCTGAGAGATGCTTTCGCGGAGCTCCAAACAGTATTCGCAGCGTTTGACGGTTTCATGCAGGCTTCTGCCACGGTNGGGGTTCTGGATGAGGTAAATGGTTTTCTCTATTTCTTTAATGCAGATCATCCCAATCTAGTACTCTATCGCAATGGAAAAGCCAGCTTTCTACCCGATGAGCAGAGCACAATGCGGTTTGGCATAGAAGGCCTTGGCAATGACTTTCATCTGAATACCTTTCAATTGCAGCCGGGGGATGTACTGATTGCCGGTTCGGATGGACGGGATGATCTGGTTATTGGCACTGGATCCGATGGATCCCGTCTCTTTAATGATGATGAAAATGCGATCCTGGCACACGTAGAAAAAACAGATGCGAACCTGGATGCTCTGGTCCAGGAACTGGAACAGTCCGGAGAACTGGCGGATGACCTGAGCCTTCTTCGCATCTCATTTCGAGAAACGGAAANCCCCGCTGAACCTGTTCCTCCTCAAGAACTGCTGGAAAAGGCTGCATCCGCTTATAAGATTCGAGATTACCTCCAGGCTGCAAGACTATACTCCGAGTATGCAGGCGAAGATCCTTCCAGGGTGGATGTATTGTTTCATGCATCCTACTGCTACAAGCTGGGCCGCAATTACGAGCTCGCCTGCGATTTCGGAGAACGTTGCAGAATTCGAAATCCTGAATTGGTGAAGAATCTCATAAACCTGGGAGACATTCATCGATTGCTGGGAAATCGCTTTCGTGCCAGAAGCCTCCTGGATGAAGCTCTGACCAGAGATCCAGAGAATGCATCGGCCCGGCAACTGGCCTCGGTGCTGCAACACCCGGCTGCCTGAGAGGTGAAAGAAAAGTGATTGCGATAGTCACATTACCAGGGAGAATTCCGCACTAGCTATGACTTCATCTCTAATCTGGACCTTGATAGCCGTATACGCAGGCTTCTTTTACCTTCTTCACTGGATGGAGAAAAAACTGTGATTTTAGGACATTACGCTGCAGCCTATATAGCCAGGCCCCATGCACGCACGGCTCCTTTCTGGCTGCTTCTACTATGCTCCAACCTGGCCGAGTTTCTCTGGCTGGCGCTGGCTCTGATCGGAGTTGAATCCCCGGAGCCCTCTTCACTTCTGGATGCAACTTTTGAAAACCTCAAAGTCCATATGACCTACAGTCATAATCTTGTACCCAATCTTGCTCTGGGTCTTCTCGTTTATGGACTGGTCTTGCTAAAGCTTCGCTCCCAGAAGTTAGCACTGTGGTGCGCACTGCTCACTGTGTCCCATGTCTGGCTCGATTTCATTGTGGGCTTCGAACACCAGGTCCTGGGAGCAGACAGCGCAAGCATTGGTCTGAATTCCTATGCCCGGTTCCCTCATGTAGCTGTTTTGATTGAATGGCTCTTTTCCATGGCCTGTCTGGTGTATTATTTCCGAGCAGAAGGTCGGTCCGGGAATCTCGTTTCCAGAAAGAAGAAAGTGGCTTTGTTCATTGCCTTTTCCGTAGGCATCCTTCTCTGGCTCCCAAACGCTACCATACCCATGAAAGATCTTCTGCCATTCTAGAAAATTGCAGAGTGCTCCCGGGGGAATTGTAGCCCCCGATTAGGCCCAGGACCTTCGGGATTTCGGCACCCCTCCCCCTGGAAAGAACTGTTTGAATCTTATTCATCGACCTAAAAAGCTGACACCATGTCATCGCAATTGTTTCTATACGCTTTTTTCACTCTCAGCGCACTCCATGTACTGGGAGAATTAATGCAGGATCCTGTTCGTAAGCGGATTCGATTGGCCACAAAGCCTCTACTCATGCCAGCACTCATCGCTTACAACCTGTTACATACAGATGACCCGAACTGGTGGATTGTTGGCGGATTGCTCCTGGGTTGGGTGGGAGACGTGGTATTGATGTATCCGAAAGTGGCCGTGATGTTCTTGATCGGGCTGGCATCCTTTCTGGTGGGTCATGCTCTGTACATCTATGCGTTCCTGGAATCCACCGGTTTCTTAAAGGGTATGCCGCTCTGGTTCATGGCATCATCAGCGGTGTTTGCCTTTGCTGCTGCGGCCATCTTTCTCTATTTCAAGCCTCATCTAACAGGCGAGAATGCTAACAAGAAAATTCCTGTAGCGCTCTATTCAGCGATTATTCTGGCTATGAGCTATGCATCTCTGGCTATATGGCTTAATGGCTCAGGTACCGGCGTTTTCTTTGCGATGTTACCATTTGTAGGCTCGGTTTTCTTTATCGTTTCCGATATAATTCTGGCGCAGTTGCTTTTTGTGAAGTCCTTCCGATTCGACAAAGCGATAAACATGACAGCTTATCTGGCGGGGCAATATTTCATTGCTCAGTCCTATTTGCCCTATCCGTTTAGCTAACTGCCCGAGAAATCCGTTCCCTGGAGGCTGCCAGGTAAGAGGCTTTTTTGGCGCGGCTCGGCTTCGAATCAGAGCCGGGCCGATTGCGCTGGATCCAATAAATTGCCTCCCCTTCCAGAACAGTAGTTGCCTTTCGATAAACAGGGACAAATCCTGACACCATGTCATCGCAACTGTTTCTATATGCATTCTTAATTCTCAGCGCCATTCATGTGCTGGGCGAATTTCTGCAAGATTCGATTCGAAAGAAAATTCGCATGAGCACGAAACCTCTGCTCATGCCGGCTTTGATCGCTTATAATCTTTTGCACACGGATGATCCGAACTGGTGGATCGTTGGCGGACTGTTTCTGGGCTGGATCGGCGATGTGGTTCTTATGTTTCCCAGGATTGCTATAATGTTTTTGATCGGGCTGGCTTCATTCTTAGTGGGCCATGCTCTGTTCATCTATGCATTTCTTCAATCCAGCTCATATTTGCAGGGAATGCCACTCTGGTTTATGGCCCTGGCCGCGGTCTTCGCATTTGCTGCCGCAGCCTTCTTTACCTACTTCAAGCCGCATCTAACCGGTGAAAACGCAGATAAGAAAGTGCCGGTTGCTCTGTATGCATCCATCATTGTGGCGATGAGCTACACATCTCTGGCTATATGGCTAAACGGTTCAGGTTCTGGAGTTTTCTTCGTTGCACTACCGTTCATTGGATCACTTTGCTTTATCGTTTCGGATTTCCTGCTGGCCAACCAGCTTTTTATTAAGCCGTTTAAATACGATCAGGCTATCATCATGCTGACGTATTTAGCAGCTCAGTTCTTTATAGCACAGGGCTATTTGCCCTATCCATTCTAGCTCAAGAACTTCAACGCCCTTAACTGCCAGAACAATCTGGCAGTTAAGGGTATGGACAGATAAGGGCGTCTTTAAACTCAAAAGGACTAAGTGCGCCAGCACGGAGCACGGAATATCTAGCCGGCGATTGAATCAACCTCCGAGACCGCGTAAACATCCTACTCATCGGGAGTAATGATGCGAATAGCACCGTACCATGCTGTCACTGCGATGCGTCCATCCGGAAGAGCAGTGATGCTTCTAGGGCTCTCAAAAGTAGCTTCGGATCCTGGACCATCTAGATCCCCTTCCTGACCGTTACCGGCCACCGTGGTAACCAGACCATCGGGTGTAACCCGGCGTATCGCATTGTTAAATCGATCCGCTACCAGAATGTTACCATCGGCATCTATAGCCAGCCCATCAGGGCTGCAAAAATGGGCATGAATGCCCAGTCCATCCTTAAATCCACAGCCATCGGCGCCAGCCAGGCGAGAAACAATGCCAAACTTTAGCTGATAGACGTTAGATTCCTGGGCAACTGTGAAATAGACCGTTCCATCCTCGGAAACCACAAGCCCCATCGGGTTTTTTGTTCCCAGCTCTGCGATTACGGAATGGTTTCCTTCCTGGTCCACTTTCAGAATGCGTTCATTGCCATAATCTGCAATATAGACATTTCCATCAGGGCCAACGTCCAGATCAAAGGCAGTGAATGCTACGAATTGTTCCAGAAATACGCTTATATCATAATTGCGCGTTATACTATAGGTAGTAAACAGCTCTGTGTCGTTCAGATAGATTGTTCCATCCGGCCCCACAGTAATTCCCGTAATAGTATCGAACTCGGGGTTTCCGTTTTCCGGACCTTCTTCCAGGACTACCCAGACCTGACCTGTATCCGGATGCACCTTGATAACGCTTTGACCGTTATGCGACAGATAAAGGTAGCCGTTAGGCGCATAGTCTATACCATATAGATACTGGACATTTTCTAGAACAAGAGTGGAAACAGTGACCGGTTCCTGGGGTTCTGGCGCTTCCGGTTCCGTACAGAGGATGCGAATGTCGGAAACATCATGGTCAGTGACTGTTCCTTCGCCATTTTCGATTTCGCAGGTGAAATTGAAAGGTATATAGGGAATTCGCACATTGTAGGAATCGCCGGCCCTCAAGCGATTCCTGAACTCAAAAGGCTTCGTTTCGCCGGCATCTTCCCAGACCTGAATGTACTCCCCTTTACTTTCCTGATTAATGTAAATGTGCCTGTATAATCCTTCCACAACTCCGCTTATCTTGTAGGTAGGTTCCGGGGTAGTACATGCAATTGCAACAGGAACCATGGAAATACTTGCATGACCGTCCGAGTTCTGGATACTGCAGTTCTGTCCCGCCGGGGATTGTGTAATGGCCACCGAGTAATAAGTCCCATCAGCCAGCTCAGAGGCAAAAGTGTGAGTCCCACTGGAATGGATCTGCATCGTCTGGGAATTCTCTTCATTCTTGACAGAAAGGCTGCCGTTGAGTCCTTGCACAGAAACTTTGAGCGAATGGTATTCGATTGGATCTGGATCCTCCTCCGGATCCTCTCCGTCATCTGGATCACCATCTTCGCCGCCGGGATCGCCGGGATCGCCTTCTTCGACACCAGTCGGGGGATAACCCACATGTCCGATTCGAATATCCAGCCATCCCCAGTAGTATGGTCCGTAGACAATCTGAGGTGAGCGTCCTGGAGATGCATAAAGCTGAAACCCTTCCCCCACGGAAAAGACCTGGAAGGTATAGAATCCTTCTTCTAAATAGACAGTAAGCTCTCCACGGTCATTGGTCCGCGCCTCTCGGGGAACCACCAGACTAACATATTCTTCCGGAGCATAATGGACGGTTTCATTTCGCAGGGGCTGGCCGGAATAATCGAAGAGCGTAAGATCTACTCGCCCGTTCGAGTTTTGTTCCATTGCCAGCAGAGACAATAGAACAGTACTGGAATCGGACCCGGCAGGGGGAGAACAGAACCCAAGGAGCGATGCCAGACACAGAATCGTAATATTTCTAGATAGTCTCATAAGGATTCGAGACTACAACAGTTAGAGTAATGCTTTTTGCAATATTAATTTACATTTACTTCCTCTGGATTATTTTTTTCTCCGATGGCGCCAATCCGTAGCAAGTCTCGCATGCTCAGAATGAATATTTGAGACGAGACCAAATTGATTCACCAGAAAACCTCTCCGGCCCTACACCATGTCAGCAACCAGGGCACCCAGGACATCCAGATGCCCCAGAATGGATTTAGTGGAAGGTAGAGCACAATTAATTCTCAGATAGTTTCGGTAACCGCCGGATGGAGAGAACAATGTCCCAGGAGATACTGAGATACCTCGCTTCAGGGCACGCTCCTGCAATTCCAGAGCATCAAAACCTGCAGGCAGTTCCAGCCACAACCAGAAGCCGCCTTGAGGACTGGAGACTCGAATATCCACGGGCCATGCGAGAATGCGTTTGCGAAACTCAGCTATGCGAATCCTGGACTCTTTTCGGAGCTTGCGAAGATGACGGTCAAAGTGTCGCCTGGCAAGAAACAAAGTTAAGGTCTCCTCGGTTAATTTTGAATTGCCCAGACTCAGGGCCCGAAGCCTTTCCAGCGCGGCATCATGAAACTCCGGTGGGGCCGCTATCCAGCCAAGCCGCATAGAGGGAACGATGCTCTTGGCAAAGGATGATACCAGAAATACTCGACTGCGATCCAGGGCAATGAGTGGCGGACTTCGTTTGGCGCCGTGATGAATTCCGCCATAGACATCGTCCTCGAGAATGTAGAAATCAAACTCTTGAGCCAGGTCCAGGAGCTTTCTTCTCCTCGCTGGCTCGAGAAGAGCTCCAGTCGGATTGTGAAAGTTAGGGACAGTAATAATCAATCTGGGTCGTGCCCCTTTCTTTAATCTCTGTTCCAGCAAGTCTACATCCATTCCGAGCATCGGATCTACCGGAACTTCCAGTATTCGCAATGGAAATTTCTTAACCTGATGCAGGAATCCGCTATAACAGGGAGACTCCAGGGCCACGAGATCACCTTCTCGCACCAGTTCCCGGAGCACAACATAGGCGGCCTCGGTGGCGCTGCCGGTAAGAATCAATTCCTGCCAGCCAAGATCTACGCCAGCCTGTCTGTAACGTAATGCGATCTGCTTTCGTAACTCGTTATGTCCCGGCGGAAAGCTATAAGTGTGAATTTCTTCTGAACGAAACGCTTCGGTAAGGCACCGCTTGAGCGCGCTCACAGGAAGCATATCCTCGGAAGGCACGGCCAGGCCAAAGGGAGCCTGGACGGATCGATTCCCCAGACTGAGCGCTCGGTCCAGAGCAGGATCCAGCGAAAGGCGCTGAACAATGCGGCTCTGTTCAGGCCTGGGGGACTGGAGGTCCTGATGCACAGCGTAGTAGCCGCCTCCGGGTACCGATTGGATTCGGCCCATATCTAGCAGTATGCGATAGGCCTCCACTACCGTACCCTGGCTGAATCCAGATAGGCGTATGGACTGACGAATGGAGGGAAGCTTACTACCCGGGGGAAATTCTCCATTTTCCAGAGACTGGATCATATTTCGAACAAGCTGCATTGGGAGGCTTTCTGCCTCACCAGCTCCTTCGCCAGGCTTTTGAGTATTAGTTGATCCTCTGGATGGGGACTTCGAAGACATGCAACTGTTATATGGTTTTTTCTTAAATCTGCAACTGTTATTTTTTCCACATCCGGCTATACTACGAGCATGACAGAGAGCATCTACCATCCAACTCCCAGGATTCGAAGATCCGTGGTTCGCGATATCCTTGCCTTTCATAATCGGCCCGATATGGTACCCTTTGCCGGTGGACTGCCAGATCCTGCAACGTTGCCAGTTGCGGCCATAGCTCGATCGGCGCAATATGTCCTCGCTCGCCAGGGAGCCGTAGCATTGCAATATGGAACCACCGAAGGCTACGAACCTTTAAGACAATACATCGCGAATTATCTAAGCGAGGGAGGTTTTCCTAGCACCGCGGATGAGATTCTAATTACCAGTGGTTCGCAGCAGGGAATGGATTTGATCTCTCGATGGTTGCTACAGCCAGGAGATCCAGTTTATACCGTGGAGCCATTGTACAACGGGGCATTGCAAAACTTCGAAGGCCACGGCGCTTCCATCTATCCTCTGGCTACCGACAACGAAGGACCACTGCCGAGTGCTCTACAGCACACTCTAAAGGACCGCCATGAGAATCGTCCGGGAGGATTTGTCTCCCTATCTCCGCGAAGAAAGGAGTCCAGAAACAGAGGTCCTGGGTTGGTCTATCTGCAACCTACGCTGGACAATCCTTCGGGACGAATTGTCTCACCGGAGCGTCGACGATCTCTGGCGCGGGCGATGACCGGTTTTTCAGGCTGGCTTCTGGAGGAGGATCCCTATGGCGAACTGATGTTTGATCGCAATCGATTCCAGTATATTTCCAGCTTTCGCTCGCATCAAAGCCTTTTGCTGGGTAGCTTCTCCAAGATCGTTTCACCGTCTTTGCGTATTGGCTGGATTCGAGCTCCGCGAAAAGCAATTGATACGATGCTACCTCTGAAGCAATCCATGGACTTGCATACGAATTTGTTTTCTCAAATGGTGCTGCATCGCTTCCTGGAAGATACGGATCTACAGGAGCACCTGAACCTTACCCGTAAGGAGTACGCGCGAAAGCAGAAGATTACTCTGGCTGCATTAAAGAAATACGGTCTGGTTTCCGCTTCCGCAGTAGCACCGGCTGGTGGCATGTTTCTGTGGCTCCGTTCACCGGTTGACTCCGATGAACTGGCCAAGCTTGCTCTGAAATATGGTGTAGCTATTGTTCCCGGGTCCGCATTTTTTTCGCAGCCCGAGGACGGTAAGGAGTTCTATCGACTCAACTTTACGGCAGTAGACATGGACTCCATTGAAGTCGGAGTTGAACGATTGGCCCGAGCCATGAAGACATTACAAGGTTCAGTAGCAACAATTGAGAAAAGCACTGTTTATGTGTAGCCCGGAGAGATGAATTTCCGAATACTCCCTGGATCAACCTTACAGATCCAGGGAGATAGAAATGGATGTTCAGGAAGTTCTAAAAAAGTATGAGGAATCCGGTAATTTCTTTAAGGTAAACGGAGTTCAATCCTTCGCACTGGATCAAGGAAAGGGAGATCCCGTTCTCTGTATTCATGGAGTACCTGCATCCGCCTACCTCTACAGGAAGGTGGTCCCGGCTCTGGCCCGCCATAACCTTCGCGGATTGGCTTTCGATCTACCTGGCCTTGGCCTGGCTGATCGTCCGGAAGACTTTGACTATAGTTGGTCCGGGCTCAGCCATTTTTGCGAAGAAGCGACTGAGGCGCTGGGACTCAGGCGTTTTCACCTGGTTGTTCATGACATAGGAGGTCCCATCGGCCTGATGCTGGCTGCACGGAAACCTGAAAGGATTCAATCACTCACTATACTGAATACTCTGATCGATGCAGACTCGTTTCATCGCCCATGGATGATGGCACCGTTTGCGTGGCCGGTCATAGATCGGCTATGGCTGGGCTCTATGAATCGATGGTTATTGTACCTTCTGTTTCGCTATACTGGAGTCTCTGATTTTTCGCATATTCCCAGACAGGAAATCTACGCATACGTCGATCTTCTAAAGCGTGATGATGGAGGAAGAGCCTTTCTCAAGATAATGCGGGGCTTCGAGCTTACCTCTTCAGTCCGCGAGCAATGCCATGCAGCCGTCGCAAGCAAGATGTACCCGAGGCAAATAATATGGGGAATGCAGGATCGAGCCCTGAAATTGAAGAAACAGGGAAAACGAATTATGGATGTGACTCAACTGGGTGAAGTAACGCGTGTCAAAGGAAAACATTTCCTTCAGGAAGACAATGCAGAGATCATCGCTCAACGAATATCGCGATTAACCCAGAACAAAAAATAAGAAATTGATTCCCGGGTCATGAAGATTCGAACCCGGATTCGCATCCGGAGATAACTTTCTTTCGGATAGTTCGACGGATTTTCTTTTTTACACTTTACTGCGACGCCGGGGGTAACGAAATCCCGGCATGTCAACCGAATTTGAATTCATAACTTATGAGAAGAAAGACTCGCTGTGTTTAATCGGTCTGAACCGACCCAAAGCCAGGAATGCGATGAACACAAAGATGCTCCAGGAATTCGCGCTGGCTCTCACGGCCTTTGAGGATGACAGGGATAGCAGGTGCGCTGTGATCTTCGCTCACGGAAAAGCGTTTACTCTTGGTCTGGAATTAGATGACGTAGCAGCGACTATGCGAAATGGCAATGCTATGCTTCCAGAAGGAGCACTGGATCCCTGGGAGGCAGGTAACGGCTCAAATCGTGTGCGAACCAAACCAATTGTAGTAGCGGTCCATGGTTTCTGCCTTACACTTGGAATAGAATTACTACTGGCATGCGATGTAAGACTCGCAGCTCCGTCCTCACGTTTTGCGCAGGTAGAAGTGCAACGGGGCATAATGCCTTTTGGCGGCGCTACATTTCGCTTCGTCCAGTCTGCTGGCTGGGGTCATGCCATGAAATACATGCTCACTGGCGATGACTTTGGTGCGGAAGAAGCCCTTCGTATGGGATTGGTTCAGGAAATCGTAGAAAAAGACCGACTTCTGGAAAGGGCGCAGGAAATTGCCCGGCGAATTGCGGATCAAGCTCCCCTGGCCGTGCAGGCTACCATTGCCTCAGCCCGGAAAGCTCAGATAGAGGGCATCGCTGCATGCAAGGATTCTCTGCTTCCGGAAACTCTGCGCCTCATGGCCACGGAAGATGCAGCAGAAGGCGTTCAATCCTTTGTTGAGAAGCGAAAAGCTGTTTACAAAGGGAAATAATAGAGCGGCCTGGCACTAGGTAGGACCGTTTAGTTCCTCCAGAGCTTTCGTATACGTTCCGGCCCGTCTCTCTGCAAATCCGTCGATCAAAAGACCCAGGGCTGCAGCCAGAATAAGCACAGCGCCAAGGCCTCGGCACCAGTCCCAGGGAAGATAGTGCACAATGATGCCAGCCAATGCAATGGCCCCAAACATAAAAAAGGTCATGCGAAAGTTTCGGTTTACGGCCTGCATCCTTGGAAGCTCCTCTTTTACCATGGCTACTGAGTCCCGCTCGTAGGATTGTTTGAGTTCCGCTATCTGAGCATTGGTACGTAATGCCACCGTAGTCCCGGTGATCAGTAAAATGGCACCGAATAGAAAGCAAGGAAGTGCCACACCCCAGGCGAATCCTCCCTTCTCAACCTTCAACGCAACGATCCCAATTCCAATAAGCATCAGACCCGTCGGCACGATGAAGAAGGCAGCTTCCAGCTTTTCTCCTCTAAAATATGCATCCAGTATTTCAATGAAATTCATGCCTCTAGCTTCCTCGTCCCGGAAAGGAGATCCAGCCATTTTCGCAACGTAAAAGCAGAACGATGCTCGGCAAAGTGCGGCACAAGAGGCGGCTCGGGCGGATTACAGGGTGCTGAGGCGCTCGGGGCCCAAACATATTTGGAGGATCTGTCAATGAATACTCCAGGGTTCGACTTATGACGGTATTTCGGGAAAAGACGAACCAGCGAACACAGGAGCGCGCCAGCAGCGAAGCGCGGGATCGGATCATCTCAGAGAGCGTTGTCAATGAAAACCCAGCCGTTCGACTTATGACGCTATTTCGGGAAAAAACGAACCAGCGAACAAATAGAATGAGATCGGACCTGCAGCGGGGCGCGGGATCGTATCATCCGAGAGCGCTCTGTCAATGAAAACCCATCGGTTCGCCTTATAACGCCATTGCGGGCAAAGGCGAACTCCTTGCAAAGTGGAGATCCCCTTGACACCAACGTCGAATTCGTATCCCCGAGCCGCGAATTAACCACGCCCCGCATCCCTTCCAGAGCTATCTTCGCAACCGGTCATGAGCCTAATTGCTATTGCGGTGCACCGCGATAATAATGCCAGAGAAAAATACTACCTGCCGTCCGATAGGGGGCCCAGTGTGCCACCGCTTTTCTCGCCTCTGTCACCGAATAAGGGACCTTACGCTTCTTCAGTCGGGATAATGACTGCCTCAAAGCAAGATCATCCGCAGCGAATACATCCTTACGGTTGAGAGCAAACATTAGAAAGATCTCCGCAGACCATTTACCAAATCCATACTGCGATTCAATTACAGAAATCACCTCATGATCGGGAAGACTTCGCATAGAATCAAAATCAAGTTCTCCTGACTCTACGTTGTTTGCCAGGTTCTGTATATATTCCGCTTTTCTGGCAGAAAGGCCGGCGGACCTGAGCTTCTTCGTGTTCATTTTCGCTATGCTTTTCGGCTTCAGGTCCGGTGCCAGGGATTGGAATTTGAGAAAGATAGATTTAGCTGCTTCGGTGCTGATCTGTTGGCCTATTACGATCCTCACAAGCGTTTCAAACTCGCCTCTAACAGTTCGGGGCTTCGGAAATCCAACCAGATCAAGGGCATCCGACACGCTGGGATCTTGAAGTGCTAGCAGCCCGAGATGCTTGCGCAGAGTTTGACCGGTCATAGTCCAGTTACCCCGATTGCGCTCTGCCTTGTTATCAATGGCTTTTTCATGGCTTTTTCATGGCTTTTTCGCGCAAGGATATGAGCAATTGCCTGGGTTCCGGTTCAAGAAGCTTCAGAAAAGTCCGATCCTTCTGGCAACACATTCGAATTCGGTAACTCGCAGTGCGACAGAATAGAACTATGTAAGGCCGTCACCGTCTTAAGAAGACGTTTACGATCTACTGAAGACCAGTAAACGCTCTTTAACTCCAGGAAAAGATTATCACTCAGATCATTCACCTGCTCCCACTCATAGGAAGCCAGGATATGCGCAGCCCACTCATCGATTACACGGTGCGATGCATAGAAATGAGCGTATCGGTCATGTATCTGCTCTCGGCGAATCGATGGGAGACTGTTCCACAAATGATGAATAAGCTGCCGGAAGGGGGGCTTCTGACAATAGAGAGCGTGAGCTAGCTCATGTTTTAAGGTCAATTCGCATTGAAAAAGGGAGTCTTCAGCCGCATTGGCCGGTAACTTCAGAATCGAGAAATAGAGGTTGTCCCTTTTTTCGCACTCATCGATGAACCATGATTCGCATTCTTCCCGGTCGACTTCCTGGAAGGCAGCTGCAAACCTGCTCACATCCGAAGCACTGAAGTTGCTACCCAAAAAAAGAGCTTCATAAGTAAGACCGCGCTGCTCCATCCAGTATTCCTGAACTTCGCTCAGGCTAAAAGTCTCGCCCTGGAACACCGGGTTCTCAACATAATGGGAAATTCGGGCCGTACCTTCCAGGAAATGGACCGGCGAAAGCAACATGATTCGAACCCGGCCCTCACCCAGTTCCCATTCTTCTTGAAATATCGGCTTCATAGAGTAACCCTCCAATAAAGTCGGCAAATCGTTCGAATCAAGTGCAAAAAACCGGAGAGGACAGGTTCAAAGGTAAGTAGAGCCTGCGGGTCTGCCACCGCCTCGGTTTCCGCTGAGACAGCCTTCTTCTCAACCCGCCGCCGGGGTTTCATTGACCCTGAAAAGCCTCTATCTCGAATAGCCTCATGCTGATGCAAATTGTTGCCTGGACGGCTTCTCTCTTCGTTTTCCTGTCATTTTTCATGAAGACCATGGTTCCCCTGAGGATCATGGCGATAGTCAGTAACTTGACCTTTATAGCATATGCCCTTCTCGGAATTCAGGAGGGTGTTTTTGATAAAGTGGCAGCAATCTTTGTCCTGCATGTGGTCCTGCTTCCATTGAACATAACTCGTCTCTACCAGATGACTTCATTGATCAACAAGGTTCATAGAGCCTCAAACCATGAATCGGGGGTTGATTATTTAATTCCTCATATGAGCAAGCGTGAATACGAAAAGGGACATGTGCTTTTTCGCCAGGGAGATCCGGCGGACAAGATCTTCTTTATCCAGAAGGGAACTGTGCAACTGCCTGAATTCGGAAAAACCATGGAAGCCGGAGCCGTATTTGGCGAAGTAGGAATTTTCTCTCCCGATAACGTTCGGGCAGGTACCGTAATCTGCGACGAGGCCTGCACAGTGTATCAAATCTCCCGGGAAAAAGTACTTCAGCTCTACTATCAGACGCCAGAATTCGCCTTCTATATGATGCGATCGGTTGCTCAGATCGTTCAAGACAACACGGAAGTATTGACCAGCATGGCAGGCAAAGGAAAAGCCAGGGAGGCCACCGAGGCAGCCGCCGGCTAAACGGCGAGAGAGGTCACAGTGGCAGCCGCGGGCCGGGCAGAACGGTGAATCCAATGGCGGCCATTGGTTAACCTGCCAGAATTGTAGAGCCAACAGTGGCAGCCGTAGGCCAGGACCTCAGAAACGTTCGCCCGGGAAAACCATGCCTCCCCGGACCGAGGAGAACCAGGAAAAATGGCGGACCCGACTGAGCCCGGTTCAACCAAAAAGCAGCCGCGGTATCCCGGACTGCATATCGTCAGAGTGGCTCCAACCATCCCATCGGCTCCTTAATTCTCCATAAATTCAGCCAGCTGCTAACCCTTAGACGAAAGCCTTGATTATGCTGCCGCGGCTTCGCTCGGGTCGGCCTCTCCCTTCTGAGCCACCCGTGCTTCCTTTCGCTCAAATCTGCGAGTGCCAGCTTCAGCAGTTGTTCTGGCTTTTAAGAATTCGCCGAGACGTTTCTTACCTACATAAGGTGCAAACTGTCCAGCCTCGAAGGCAATGGAACCACCTACCACAACATAGGGAACAGCATCGTCATTTCTTCGCACCAATCGCTCGTGGCCTTTAAACCTCTCCATGGGCTCCTCATGGATTTCTTCCAACGAAGCATCCAGATGCGCCGGATCAATAACCACCAGGTCAGCCCGTGCGCCTTCAAAAATGTGGCCAGCTTCGATGCCATGCCAGTCCGCCAATTCTTTAGTAACTCGCCACACTGCCTTTTCCATGGACATCAATGGTTTGCCCGCTCTGTGGGAATCCTGAACCAGCTTTAGCATTCTCAAGGGAAAGTTATAATGAGCCATATTTCGAAGGTGGGCTCCGGCATCAGAAAAACCAATCAACACCTGGTTCGAAGATACGATTTTCTGCAAAGGTTTCAAACGATCATTTCCAACCTTCGTATGCCATCGTATGGATTTATCATACTGATATACCAGATCCAGGAATGTGTCTTCGGTGCTTTTCTTTCGCTCTTTCGCAATGTCAGCAAAGGTTCTGCCAACCAGACTCTCATCCGGACATTCTACAACGGTGGCCAGTCCGAAGTTACGATGAAACACTCTGGGTAAGAACGGATTGCGCCATTGCCGCTTGAACCATTTTCGATATTCCTTGCTGTCGATAAGCTTTCGTCGTTCTTCCACCTGATCTTCATAGTCCAGAGCACGGGAGCCAGCACCAAACTCCTCAAATACTACCAGATCAATGCCATCGGACCATACATCAAAAAGCTCTGGAAGAGCCTGGTAGCGAAACTTCCCTCGAAATAGATTCGCAATGCGGGAAAAGATAGGCAGCACTCGATAGATCGACCGATTGGAACGTATATCCATCAATGATACCAGAGAAACCCTTAGCTTGCGCATCATGGAGAGCGCCAGGTAGACAAATACCTCGTATTTGGTGGAAATATTCGGTATGCATTGCAGCGAAGAGTCCTTTCGAGCCACCAGACGAATACATTGAAACAGTTCGGACCAGCTCGCATAGCTGGACGGCAGCAACTGACTGCGATAGCGATTACCCCCAACCTTGTCCCAGAAATTCGTGTTGATGGAAAGACCGAGGTATCCCAGATCAATGCCTTCTTCGATTAAGCCAAGAATTTGTTGCATCTCATCTTTCGTAGGCTTCTGCTTCGTCAAAGACCGCTCAAATCCCATGACATGGCTTCGCACGGCTGAATAACCAACATAGGACGCAACGTTTACACCCAGGGGAAGACTCTCAAAGTGATCTCTGTACTCTTTTAGAGTTTCCCAGGTCTTCTTTTCTTTCATCAGAGGCAAAAGGGAATCATAAGGAATGGCCTCTACTCGGGTAAACATATCGGTGACATCCTCGGCGCTACCCAGTGCGGCCGAAAGAGAACAACTACCCATAAAAATTGTAGTTACTCCATGCCTCAGCGACTCCGGCAATTCCGGCATAACCTCTACTTCAGCATCATAATGTGTATGAATGTCTATGAAACCCGGTGTAATCCATTTGCCGGAAGCATCCACCATTCGAGCCCCGGCCACAGGTTGAATGGGTTCATCGGAGATCCTGGCAACTTTGCCATCCTCAATCAGCAGATGGCGAATACGAGCCCGTGCCTGCGTGCCATCAAAAAGAAGTCCGTTGTTAATAATGAGAGTCGACGCACTCTCCCCTGTCCGATCGCTTGCGTTCATTGTTCCCCCTGCGAAATCAAAGTAATCCCTTACCGGTTTCGATTTTCCTCTTTTCACCCGGCGAATACCGGATCAGTTCCTCTATTTATATCCAGGGAACTAATCTCCCCGGGTATCGAGACCCGCTGCGAATTTCCTTTTCGCATAAGCCCGGGAACCTACACTCTTTATCTTATATTTTATTTATTGAATATTGACTCCAGAGTCAATGTCAACGGGTTTTTCTAGACTTTCCAGAAATCGACCTTGCGAAGCTGCAGAGTGGTTGGTAGCGCTTTCGGACGAGAACCATTGGAATGTTACCCGGGAGGGAGATTCGAGCCTCCCGGCTCCGTGAATGCAAAGACTGGAAGCTTTCCTGCATGGAGCTGATCAGTTGATAAAGGTATTTTCGATCCCTGAACATGGCTGGTTTTCGGGCAAGGTATAGAAACACTTAGTAATGGACAGAGCCCGGGCTTTTGCTAATCTAGCTCCATGTGGAAACGGATCGTACCGGGACTTCTCATTGGAATCACTATTCCTTTCATCCTGCTTTTCATCTATCTTTTCCGGCCCCTGAGCCATACGCCCTCCCCGGCCAGCTTTAATTGCGCCAACATCGCGGACGGCACTTTCCAGAAATTTGAACCCAACCCCGTGCATATTTATGGGATCGGGTTGTCCTATAGTCAGCACATCGAAGAAACCGCTTCCAGCTTTGAGCCCGCTGAGCCGCCTCCAATTTTCGAAAAAAGCCAGATCGCTCTTAATACGGATGGTCAGAGCATTGCGATGCCTACAAGAACCGACCTAATGGAAGCGCTGGAAAGTTTTGAGCCAGGGCTGGGCAGTAAGGTGGATGCAAATTTTCCAGAATTACCCGTTCTACTGGACTATGAGGTGGAATTGGCCTTTGTCATCTTAAGCGATATTGACACTTCGGAGCTCGCAAAGGAAGACTTTTCTCCGGAACTGGGATTCTTCTTAGCTAACGATGTCTCTGCGAGATCCATCGCTGTAATGGGAGAAGGACAGAACAACCGCTATGATTACTGGGGACTTTCCAAGAGCTTTCCGGGATTTTTACCGGTTTCCCATCAACTATGGATTCCGGATCGCTCTGGACCAAACTCCCTGCCCTGCATCACAATTGAGACCTACGTAAACGAAGAACTGCGACAGAGCACATCTATAGCAGATATGATCTATACTCCAGCAGAGCTGATCAGACACATTCATCAAAAGTACCCGAATCGAAGCTTGAAAGAAGGGGACATTGTATTGATGGGCACTCCCGGGGGAGTGGCTTTTCAAACTCCTCGCTGGCTGGCCCGGCTGGGTTCTCTGGCCGGCATGGATCGATTTGCCAAGCTAAATGCTGTTCTTCGCAGGGATCGCTCCCGGTTTCTAGAAGTCGGCGATAAAATGCGAATCCAGGCCGAGGAATTTGGCTCGGTGAGTAACGAAATTGTGGGACCTCCGGAGGATTAATGCATTCGAGGCGCAAATGGATCTAAACTATAGGCATATCTAATTCTTTTAGTTGACATACGCTTCTTTTGACCCCGGTCTGATGCACCATGGGCTTGCGTACCCACCGCGATAAATATTACTTGCTCATTTGCTTTCTGATCCTGCTGGGATTATATAGATATTATTTCCCGGACCATTCGGAAGAGCCTTCCATCCCACCCTCCGCAGAATATAGCATTAACTTCCATAGAGAGGCGGAGTTTATTGTACCTCCAGGCCCGGCCAGTTCCCTGAATGCCACAGGCCAGATGAGCACTCTGCTCAGCGAAGAATTGAATCGGCAAGATCTGTACAATCGATTTCCCGAGGGCGATCGTTCAGCTGGCTCTGAGAATACGGAGTTCTTTGGATGCAATTAGACCGGGGCCGGTCTTTTCGGCGGCTAGCTTTTCTGATACTCATTCCGAGCATCATCCTGCTGATGCCGGTATCATCCGGAGCCCAACCGGATCAAAAACCCAGAAGCAAAGGTCATTTCGTATCTGTTGTCCTGGTTCTGGACATTTCCGGATCCATGTCTGTGAACGATCCAGATCGATTGAGCTGGGATGCTGCGAATTTAATGGCCAACCTGTTAAGCAATGGAGATGAAATTGGCCTAGTTCTGTTTAACCATGAGGTAGTCAGTACTCTGGGTCCTCTGCGAATTGGTCAGGACAATATAACACGAGACAACATCAAAGAGCGCCTTTCCGGAAAGTATAATGGAGGCACCGATATCCTGGGAGCCGTAGGCAAGGCCATCGACATGCTGGCGCCCATACAGTCCACACCCAAAAGGAAAAAGGCTATCCTGGTTCTTACCGACGGAGCGGATCAGAACTCTCTGGATTCCTACAGGGCCGCCCATCTAAAAGCGTTAAACCAGGGAATTACTATCTTTCCTGTGGCTATGGGCACGGAGCCCAGCAAAGAGAAGCTCCTTGCTCTAACCGATGAATCGGAGCTTCTGCAGGCGAATCAGCCCCAGGAATTGCCAGATACTTTCTCCATCATCTACGCTCGACTTTTTGATTCCATGATTTCCCGGCCCCAGGGCACGGGCACAGGTTTCGTATTCCAGGCTCATCCCCTGACGGCGGAAATGAACCTCATTCTTTCGGACGATGATCCTGGTAGCCTGAACTTCACAGTGTATGATCCAGCAGGAAAGGCTCTTTCCAGTGACCAGGCAAGACATGGCAAGAAGTTCATATCTCTACAGATTGTTTCGCCTACGCCGGGAGAATGGAAGGTTCAGACCACAAGAATTCCGGACAACATGAGCCTGCTACAAATTGCAGATCTTAAGCTGGAAGTAAGGTGGGGCGATGTCAGTCCGCTAAAGAAAACCATCACTGTAGATCAGGCGCGGCTTCTTACTGACAATGGAACGCGAATCCTGGACGAAGAGCGCTATTATCGCGGCACTCGCTTCGAGCTGGTCGTGCGAGGACCTGGTGGAGAAAAGACCTATGAATTGAAGGATGATGGTCAGGGAGCGGACCGTCAGGCAAACGATCGAATCTTTGCAGGTACGGGGAAGATCGATGGGATCGGTCAATACAGCTATTATGTTCGTGTTCACTTTCCTGTTTTTCAGCCCACTTCAGAGCGTTACTTCCTGGCCTTGCAGGAAAAGGTCTGGTATAGACTTAAGTATCAGGAGAATGCCGCGCCATCGGTGCAACAGGGACAGGTTCTGGGATTACCCATTCGAATCACCGAAAACAAACCGGCAGATCCCGATGGGGAGCACATCTTTGTAAGATTGCATCCCAAAAGCGGGCCAGACTGGAACTCCATCAAGTTGATGAATACCGAGCTTTCGGTGAAAGAAAATCAGCCGGGCACCGTGCGAATTCGTCCGGACCATTATCGCGGAATGGACCTGGGATTGCTGAGCGCCACTCCTGGTATCTATGAAGGCGAACTGGAATTCTTCTACCCGGGGCAGGACAGCGTTCGACTGCCGGTTACCTTCGAAGTGAAGCCTGCTCCCTTTCTGGACACCCTGCTCGGAGGCTTGATTTTCTGGTCTCTTATTGCTCTGGTAATGACAATCATCATTGGACTGCGAAAGTCTATCTGGTTTCCGCGCAAGATGCGAGTATTTCTCTGGGATGAGCACGGGCAAAGAAAACGTAGCAGCGATATTCTTCCCCGTAGCAAATGGCTCTATGGTAAGAGTAGCCTGCAGATCGGCTCGGCCACTCTGTTTTCTCGAGGACATAAAAGCACCAATCATGATCTCTACTATGAAGAGGATGGTATTCGACAGCGAGAGCCTGTAGGAAAACACCAAATCATACTCACTCCAGCCGGCGGTTACGTTGTTGTGAGCGATGGATACTTGAGCTTCGATCAGGAAATGAATCTGGGAGACCAGATTGGCCAGACCTATCGGCGAAGCCCGCTGGCTGCGGATGAAGAAATAAGAATAATAGAAAGTGAATTCTAGACACCTGCGATAAAAGGACTCGTCAAAGCAGAGGAGTCACTTGCATAACATTGAGGAAGAAATGGCAAAGGAAATCGAAAGCTTTACACCACACCTGGTACTGGGAATCGGTGGAACCGGTAGTCGCGTTTTGCAGCGATTGATGGAACTAACTTCGGCCCAGAAGGACCGAGTCAAGGCCCTGCAGAAGAACCGACTCTTAAATTTCGTAGCAATCGATACGGACGTTAACGACCTCCAGAAACTGGGTCTGCCTCGCCAGAACCAGATTCTCATTTCAGAAGGCGTGAACATGCCGGTATATGCAGGCACAAGGAAACGGGAAGATGAGCTACGGCCCATGGATGAACGAACGTTTCGCTGGTTTCCTCCAAGGGATGAAGTAGGTACTTCCTTTGAAACCCATAACCTGGGTAATGGCGCCGGACAGATTCGTTTCTATTCCAGGATTGGATGGGAATACACCTGCCAGAATATGAACCTGGAGAGTCAGTTCGAAAATCTCCTGGGTAGCCTCATTAGCATCGACGTAAATAAAACAGTCCTTTCTGAAAGCCCAACCATTATCGCTACCATTGTTGGCTCCATCGCTGGAGGCACTGGATCCGGCATCTTTCTCCAGGTGGCGGCCATGCTTAAAGACATTGCGGCGCGCAAGTTAAAGCGCCAGCTCCTGGTAAAAGGATACTTCTTCACCGCAGATATTTACACCCGAGGGGGACTGTTACCAGAAGAGCAGCATGATGACATCAAGGCAAATACCTATGCCTGCCTGAAAGATTTGAATGCTTTCAATCGCCTGCTCACTCGCATCAATCGCCCCATCCTCTTCGATGAAACCGAGCTGGACTTCATCTGGAATCCCAGAGATGGGCGCCGAGATTTGAGCACCATCATGTATCGCCCGTACGACATGGTGTATATCGTGGATGCAACAAACAGTACCGGAACCCTACCTGTAGGTCCTGGAATCGAGTTTCGCGCCTACGAATCCATGCTGGCAGATGCCCTCTACTGCTCCATCTTCACTCCGATTTCGTCCAAGGCCCTGAGCATTGAAAACAACGAGATCATTAACAAGATCGCTGCCGAGCAATCGGGAGATGACTTCCCAGGGTACGGAGCCGTAGGAGCCGCCCGTGTGGTATTCCCGGTGGATGATGTTTCTGATTTCTTGAGCTATAAGTACTGTCAGAGCATCTTGAGTTCTCAGTGGGCCCGGCTGGATCGCAGCCATAAAGAAAACCTGGTGGAGTTCAATCGAGCTCAGGACCAGGGGCGCTACAATGTAAAAATGCCGGAAAGGCATCAGGACTTTATTCGCGACTTTGAATCCGAGGTGGCTCGCGGCGACGAAGCAGATCCTTCGATCATAGCTGCTGCGAATCATTACAAATATCTTACCGGCGCGGAGCATGCCGGAGGAATTCCGCATGGAGGGGATTTAAAGTCGGTTCTGGAACAATCGGCCTTTGTTCGCGCTCTGGACGAAGAAATAGAACATCGAATTCTGGGTCATTTCCATACAGATAGCCATAACGTTATCTCCGAGAAAGGGTTCTCTCGCACCATGATTCGGGACTACAACACAGTGGGCATTCTGCAACAGGATCGAAATCACCAGGTAGAATATCTTCTCGGATTGTTGCATAACAACGATCGCCATCTAAATGCAATCAAACAGACGATTCGCGACCTCGAAGCCACGCTGGCTCGTCAGATCGTTCGCGACTGCCTGGATGATGATGCCTCCGCAAGAACCTCGGAGAGAATGGATCAACTCAAGGACTATCAGTTGATTCGCTGGCTGACGCTGGATCCCACAAAGAAAGGTCATAACATTTTCTTCATTCGCTACTTTCTCTCCCGGGAACTGGAGAGCCTGCGAGCCGCTCTGGAGTCTTTGAAGAAGGAACGTCATTCCCTGGAGCGAAAATTCCAGCGAAATGCTCGAGCCTTTGATGACCCTGCCACGGAAGATGTAGTGGAAACTCCTCTTCAGCTTCTGGAACAAAACATTGCTGGCTCCGGCATCAACGGAGTGATGCAGAAGTTCCACGATGTAGTTACCTTCAGAAATAACTTTGTGCATGGTATGGTGTCCGGCACAGGCGAATGGAGTCAGGATCTGGATACCTGGATGAAGGATCGACTGCGTCTTGAGCTGGAAGCTTTTGCTGTAGATATCAAGATGCAGGTTTATGAGGCTCTGTTTAAAAGACTGGGCTTCGATCAACTGGGTAGCCAGGGCGGCCTGCTGGATGTGGTCCATAAACTGGCCGATACCATCATCTCCATCAGCGAACTCTTCGAAAGAAATGTTGAGAACAAAAGACAGCGCAACCTGCAGGGTGGAAAGCTTGCCGGAGCGGTACTTGTTCACTGTCAGCCTGATTCTAAAGATTACATCTGGAAATCTGTGGGCGGCGACCTCCGAAGCGCCAACTCTGTGCTGGTGGACACCTACCAGGGTTTAATTAACTTCTGCGAAACTACATGGAGAGACATTCAAAGCATCTCCGCCCCCAGCCCCGAAGTGGAAAAGCAGAGNATCTCTGCCATCTATCAGAGGTCNTTTCGCCTGAATGCCTACGATGAAACGGATCCNGGNCCNGTATTCGANAAGCTGATTCAACCTTCNCGAANTTTTCTGGAAGCGGCCCTGCGAAAGAAATANAANGTTCTGAGNGCNATGCTGGANGAAGCGGAATACGTGCGCGGCATGTCCTTTGCCGATACCGACGAAAAAATGCAGTATCTTGCCGAGCAGCTGGGCATAGCCTTTTCCAATGGCGCTCCGTTTACCAATGTATTTAAAGATGCTACGCCCATCAATGTGGTCGCTTACAACCATGGGCNCATTGATAGCGGGATGCATGAAGTTCTGGAAAAATTTGGCGGGGATCGCAGCGTATCCCAGGGTGGCAGCATAGATGATCCCAACGTAGTTATCTTTTATCGCACCATGGTAGGTCAAAAGATGTCTGAATTCCGCAACGTGCTGGAATTCAGGCGATACTATGTGGATTCAGTAATCAACCGCCACATTCACAGAGAATGGCCGGACCTATTACCCGAACTATCTGATGAAATCGAGCTGGAGCACTTCAAACNCTTCGCTTTCTGCGAAGCAGCAGGAATTATCCAGTGTGCGAACGCAGACCGCGGAGAGTATCAATACGATCTTGCTTTTCGGGATCCATCCCATCAAGAATGGCGACCTCTTGGATCTACCTATCGCAATGCGCTGGTGGGTCTGAGGCATATGATTCGAAAACACTCCGAGTTTCGCAATGCGATTTCAGATCAGGAAAGCCAGGAACGATCCAGGTACGACCGTCGCTCCAGCTTTGATTTCGCCGATCGACTGTTCCATCTGATGGATACTTTTCAATCCAGGGCCAGCAGCATAAAAGATGGCCTGGATGATAAGAGCATCACACCGCATATTCTGGAAAGACTGGCAGAAGCATGCTCCGAGATAGTAAGAGAGATGGTTTCTGGCACCGAAGCCGAATTCCAGGAGGCTCGAAATGGGGCCCGCGAGCGAAAAACAGGAAATGGATCCCAAGTAGTCGGAAGATAGGATGGCTTCCAACCTTTCCAGCCTGGTACTTCAAATTGGGCACCAGATCCAGCGGTTAAACGANGACCTGCAGGATGAATTGTCCACGGAAGACCGAATCCGATTTCTGCGAGCCGAGCTCAGTACTGTAAGCCCGAATCAAACGAATCTACGTTTGTCCGGGAGCAGTGCCAGTGTGCACGAGGTGAACTCGGCGGATCAGGCCGGGATCTATCTGGAACAACCCCTTTCCGATCCTATCTACACATGCCTGCTGGATGAGATTCAGGCATGGCTTCAGTTCGAACCCGGGGATCAGATGAATCGCCAGGTTCGCATTATCGTGCATGGCTCCCTGTCTGCAGATGAAGACCGAAGCTGTTTCTTGAAGATACTTCAGTACCTGGGAGTGGTGCTGCGAAGCTTTCCCCCGAGTCTCATACGACTGGTTCCTGTCATTCCCTTTGCCAGCCGAAACGATGCTCAATTCTTTGAAAACCTGCGAATCCTTGACCAGAAATTCCGGGAGATGGAACACATATTCAGACATGGTACCATTTCCCAGAACGGCAATCCATCCGAATCCGCCGGGCAAAAGTATCCGCCTTACTTGAAAAGAATCATTCTGATATCGGATGATCTGGGTGGACAGATCATGAACTCCGACGAGCAATCATCGCTGCTTTTTTTGACGCTACGTTTACTATGCGAGCCCGGTGGATTCGTAAACCGATACAGACTGTACCGGGAGGACGAAGGACAGACAGAGAGTCTGGAACAATGGCTGCAGGTGGATGATCTTCTAAACCCGGTAGGCGAAGTGGTAGACCCCTGGTCCGGTCCTTACAGTTCTCTGGGCTTCATTCATTATGGCATCGATGTGAAGCGAATCAATCGGGTAATGAAGCTGTATCTTTACCATCTGCTTATCGAAAAGCTGGCACAGCCTGAACTCATCGAAGGAGAGTATGTTTTTCAGAAAGCCGACAATGAACTGGAGCAGTTGATTCTCCGGCAAATGCAGGGCCAGGTGCANCCAGGAAGTCTGGAAATCATGACTCAGGAGGAATGCAGCGAATCCTGGAATGAACTGGTTCGAATTCAAAATATCAGCCGGGATGCTGAAGAGCTTTCCCTGGATCAGCCTGCATTGAAAGAACTGGCCAGAAGCCTGCGAAAAGCCGGGCAACACGAAGAACAAACCACTCAATCCGACGTCATTTCTTTGATCGATGATCTTCAATCCACGCTGGACAGACAACTGCCGGATTACCATGATCTGGGGGCTCAGTTTTCTGATCTATACCGGCGAGTGGCGCGCATTGTTGATCAAAAAGCAGTGCATTTCGCCGGCCAGATCAAGCGAAGGTTCAGCCTGGTGGTAGAGTCCATTGCAAATTACTCTGAAGTGGATGAATCCGATTCCGGCCTCCATCAATCAAGGCAGCTCAGCGAGTATTTCAAAGAAAGCAGCGAAAAGTCCATATTGTCTCGCTGGCGAGGACTCTCCTATGTTTTGCAGAGAGCTTACAGGGAACTTGTTACGCATCGCCAGAACAGCCATCATTTACGGCTCACTCGTAGCCGACTGGNCCCGGTGGAACATCTGCAGAACTCGGAAAAGAAATTTCGAAGCAAACTACAGGAAATTCGTAAGCGTGCTTTGAGTCTGGGCAATGCACGATTCAGTCTATTGATTCCGGCATTACTGGGAGCGGTTCTGGGTCTTACAGGTCTGATTATTCATGCCAGCCCATTCGCTCCCACCAGCGTTCGATTCCCTTTCCATTTATTGTATGCAGCCATCGAGTTTATACTTCCTGATTCTCTGCGAAATGCCACATTCTTTGCCGGCCATGCATCCCTTACTCTACCGGGGGCCATTTTCTGGGCCGTTTTCGTTGGCTCCGGATTCCTCTCGGCGTACCTTCTGCGAAGGCATCAATCCAGCAAAGCCAGCCAATTGCAGGAAGAAGTGACCGATGCCCTGACTTCCTATCTTCATTCACTCAAGGTTCGGCCGGACCAGATTCTGGAATCCCAGGCGTATTTTCGAGAAGGCAGATTCTTGCAGGAATATGCGAACCTGATTCGCCGCACACTTTTTCATTTTCATTCCTATGACCATGCCTCGGGACAGGTGGCTCGTAGAATTCGACATGAGCTATTGATTCGCGGCGCCAGACTTGAAGACAAGAAGCTTCGTTTTGATGCGAATCATCTGCGACAGACCACCATCGAGTCAGACATGGTAGACCGGTTTGAGATAAGCCTGCTTAAATCAGAAGAGCTGGAGCGTATAGCGGACCGAATTCTGGAAAGGGACTTAACCGGGGAGCTTCTTGCTGCGCTTCAGGTCTTTTCCTGCGAAGAGAATCAAGAAGATATCATGGACCGAAAGCTAGATGAATTGCTGCTGAGAGACCTGGCTCTTCATGAAGTGGAGCGTATCATTTCGCAGCACGTAGAAGGATCTGCCTCCGAAAGTCTCAAGCAGGCCGCCACTGGCAAACGGCCCTTCTGGGCACTATCTCTCAATCCAGAGAACTACACAGGTGGAGCATTCGTTCGCAAGACATTTCAGGGAGATCGAAACTTCGGCGAAATGTTTCATCTCTTCTACGTCAGGCGCGGTTTTTCCCTGGATGAATTGGAGCGAACCATTCGCTCTGCAAGTCGGGAGGCGCTTTGATGGGCCTTCTGGATAGTATTCTTTCCCTTGCTTATTTCTTTCTGGTTTTATTTCTACTCATGCAGGGCATTCATAATCTCAAGGAATGCTATGCTGCTTTGAAGCGGTATCGTTCTGGCAAGAAGGTGCAGTACGAAAAATCTATTCAACATCTGGCACCCGGTGCCGGAGCAGTCTTTGCAGGAATTATTACTTTTTTCCTGCTATCCATTCCGGCATTGATAGAAGGGCTGTTCTATGGNGAAAACGACTCAATTCTCTTTCGCACAGCTACCGGACTGGCCTTTGAATATGAAATCCTGGGAAAAACATTTTCCGCCAGCGGCGCTCCCTCCNCGCCAGATGCTGTGGCCCAGGTAATGCTGGACATTGTTCCTGTTCATTTCTGGCAGCTAATCCTCTTTTTAATTGGCTTCTTCGCATATCGCGTTCTAACATCCCGCTTTACTCTATGGTTTCTAGAGCCTGCCGCTTTAATGCGATCCAGACTACCCGTGGATTTCGAGAATTCGGATCCGGGTACGCCGCCGGTCCTTTCGCCCTACACTTCCTTTATTTCCGGAACGATCTTTTTTCTGATAGGGGGAGGCATGTTGCTTTTCCCTTCGGCTGCGGAGCAATACGAGATCATCAGCGGCCGTGACATGGGAGGATTCCTATCTGTCATCAGTGACCTGCAGGACTTCATCTTGCTCAGCAGTCAGTCCAATCACCATGTTTTCCAGAATTCGCATATAGCGGATTTTCTACCCTGCGTTCTAGCCCTGGTTGGTATGGGTATTCTGGAATTCACAGCCCGAGGCCTTTCCGAAAAAACTCGTCCTCCTTATACGGGAAATCAGTCAGGAATTCACCTTGCATTCCAGCGAAATCAGTTCGATTTCCTGGAGGATTTGCAGAAGACCGTAGGGTCTGTGGAGCCCCTCTTTGCCAGCCCAATGTCAACGGGACGCAGCCCACGAACAGAAGATATCGATCGGGGCGCGTTGAAGCGAACGGTGGCAGAAACCCATGAAGAGTACCGCTTTGAAACTCTGGATACAGAAAATCCATTCTGGAGCGACATCCTGGAAAGACTGAACGTTTCGCAGCTCTATACAACGCAATGGGAAGTGATCCAGAAAACGGCCACCGGGCAGAAGGCTGTGCTTTCTATGGAACCCGGATCGGGCAAGATGCTTTCCGTTTTTCTTTCAGCAATGTATCAGGTGGTTCAACGGTTTCAGTCTGTTCTAATCCTGGTTCCCGACGATAGCGTTGCCGATGAGATCAAAGCCAGGTATTACTCGAGAATCCAGGATCTTCATTGGATGCAGGGATTATCGNTACAAATTCTAACCAGCGATGAAGAGCGAAGAGATACAGGTCACGTTACGGCCCTGGCCATGCAGGAATTACCCAGCGAACGTCAGCCAGATATAGTGCTGGCAACTCCAGATCGTCTGCATGCGCTTCTAAAGACCAGAGATAGAGCCAGGACCTTCATTCAGAACCTGGGGTTTGTTGCCATCGTAGAAGGGGCTTTGCACGGCCATATTCAATCGCTGCATACTGCCATGGTCATGCGCCGCTTCTTTACCATGGTTCGCCTGGTATTTCGAGGACGGTACGGTGCTCGCTGGATGGGAGAAGATGGCTTTCCTGAACTCGGTGTACTGGTAACTCTGGCGAACTGCTCCAACCCCGATGCCTTCGCATCCTTTCTCACCGGTCTGGACTTTCTACCTACAAACGTTATCTCCGCATCCCAGGCACCGGTCCGACCCAAGAATGTATATACAATTCAGGTAGATTCCCGAAAAACAGAGGGCAGCCCCGCCCCGCTGGCTATTTTCGATGCCGCTCTGCAGAATGGTCAGATACCACTTCTGCTGCTCGGTTATGGCGAAAGACTCATTCTCGCAGATAAGATTCGCATGGCGCAATTCATAGAGCAAAGTTCAGGCCATCCCCGTTCAGATGTTCTGAACTCCATGTTCCTGGAGTCTGAACTGGTTCGAGGTCGAGAAAACGAAGGCTTCCTGGAAAACTCGTGGCAATTACTTGAATCGAAAGTAGCGGTCCTTGATCCGTCCTATGATCCTGGAAAGTCCATATTGATCAATTCCATGGGTTTGTTTTCCGCTGGCGAACCTCCCCTTATCCTGATTCCGATAGCGGAAGAAATGGATCGAATCCGAGCGCGAAGAATACTGTCCGATGCAGGGCTGTGGCCCGGAACCACATCCAGGTCACCGCAGATGATCATCCCGGATTTTGACTCGAGAACTCTTCCCATTCTACAGTCGCATCTACATTGTCTTTTCGAGGAAATGGATCGGAGCTTTCTCAAAGGGTATTCGCAGTCTGATCTACTTTCCTTCTTCGGCGGAGGTCTGAACCATCGAATGTCAGACCTCATCCATACATGCATTCAGGATATGCTGGCCGCCCAGATGATTCGACCCGTGGAAAGCGAAGCCGGACCTTCCTATGAGGCTGTGTCCACTTTGCAAGACATCTATGACTTTCCTTTTGATACTGTATCGCAGAAATCTTCTGTTAGCGTCACCGTTCTGAATACTACAAAGGTTAAGATGCTGGAATCTTTCGACCTTGAGTTCAATCATCCNCCGGGTTCCGTTGTAATGTTTGATGGTAAGCGCAGACGATTACTGCAGTCCACCGAGAAAGAGAGGCAGTCATCATCAGCGGTAATGCTGGGAGCCGACCATGAAACGTTTTACTCCAANACCAGGATTCAGCTCTTGAATGATTTCTGGGAGTATTTTGAAAAAAACAGAGCGAACTATGATATCGAAAAACGCTTTTTAGGAGCAGATGAACAGAGTATTTCAGTCCAGCTAATTCGTCCAAAGAAATCAGAGCCAGATGCACGGACGACAGTGGACCCTGGAAATAGAGAAGGCAATGGACTGGAGGTGCACTGGCTAGCAGGGGAGATTGAATACCGCGATGCCATAACGGATCGGATCATCAGCAGAACGGCCATTGAAACCGATGAGCAAAACAACAGAGGAACGCTATTTCTCAATGCAGATGAAATCCTTCACATCCTCATCGCTCCTGAAGGAAAGCCTCTCTTGAATAAGGAAGAAGCGGATGAACCTGAAACGATGAATGAGCCGGAGGATTCTGCGAAGCACAATTCCGAAGCCAGCGCTGCGAACGAGACCGCTGCGAACCACACCGCTACAGACCTGACGACCGCAGACGAGACAGCAGCAAACATTAGCGCCGAGAAAGAAAGCGAGGCNAGCGAATCGGAAGTTGCTCGCTCCATTGCGTTATTTGCTGAAGAACTGCGAAAGGGAATCGCTCTTCTGGTGGCAAATCCCGAGGATATGCTGGAGATCAGGGTTCAAACCGGCTCCGGAGTCTTTCTAACTTTTATTCACAAACCTGTTTTTAGCAGCAATCTGCTTTCCATCATAGAATCTGACCTCTGCGGAGAGAACCTGCAGGGAACATCTAGAATATTCGCAGGCATGGCCGAGAACCCGAAACTGCTGGAATCCTTTCCTTTTTTGAAAACCTTTCAGAACGCCCCGGGCAGCGCTTCTGAAGTACCTCCCTTGCTCGAAGAAAGCTGGGATAACGTCGTTGTGGAGGAGCATCTATGAGCGAACCAACTTCCAGGCCATCGGGCACCCTTCATACGGAGTCCAATCAAAGATACGGTTCAGAGCTGTCCGGGGATTTCGTAAACATCAAGGTTCATCGCCCTTCCGTTCAAAGAAATACACCAGCCCCGGAAATCCTGAATCATCCTCTGGCAAAGTGGGCCTTAAAGAAGATTCTCACTACAGCTGAAAGCCAGATCGAGTCTCCAGAATACTGTTATCGCTGCGAAGTCCTCTTAAAAGGAGACACTTCCCNATTGGAACCGCCACTGCTATGTGAGCCCTGTGGCCAGGAGCTCTTTCGCAATAGATCTCCCGGGAATGAGACTGATTCCGGCAATACAAGGACTCCAGTCCGATCCAGAACCTCTTATGACTTTCTCAAACGANTTCGCATAATAAAGAACACAGGTGTGGATCCTCTTCGCTCATCCGACGATCCGGGNGAAGTGCCGGAGACACTGGATCCCAGCACCGACAAGATTCCATTCTGCATTTTTACCGGTGAGTTTATAGGAGAGGAAAGCTTTTTCATTGGACCATTTCGCGCTCCAGCATCTGTGGCTCGCAGATCTCTCCGAGGCCACATTGATGAGCTGGATGAGATTGCAAACGATATGATACTGCCATTTCTGGCTCTCTACAATCTACATCCGGGGCGAATGCAACTGGAGATTCACTGGGGCAGCCGAATCAGCAAGAATGCAGCCAGTCATCCGCGGTATCAGCGCTTCGCTTATATGATGAATCCTGCGTTACGTACTCTAAAAATAGAGATAGATCTGTCTGATGGAGCGCCCAATTACTATGAATTTATGCTCGCTCTGGTTTCTCTAATCGCCTGCTTCTGCAACGACAAAGAGATCGATCGATACGGCGATCCNTCTACAAACGATTTATTAATCTACCTGGAAGCTGAGCTGGTTTTCGCCTTTAGCGCCAATACCAGAAGCATGGATCTTTATGCAGAGCAATTTCTGCGTAAATCCAGCCTGAAGCGGATTCGAGATACCTACATGGATACCATCCGAAGCCGCAGGCCTCGCAGCGAATTTCACTGATGTTCGAAGATCGAGAAAAGGCATAGGAAGCCAATCTTTCCGCTTTTCCCGTATGTCGCTTATAATTTCTGCAGCAGCCGATTCTACATCCTCCTCTGACTCAAAAGCCCGTGATTCCGTAATTTCGAACCCTGTGATTTCGCAGGTTTCTGGCCAGATACGCATTGAATCCCTGCTCTCTACTCTATGATTCAAGTGCAACCAGTTCCGGAGAGACTTCCTTATCTCAGAGTCCTGCTCATCCAATTCATCGTACCCCATTTCCATGTATTCTTGTTTTATGATTGCCGACGTTTCATCCATTGAACTCACTGCAATATGCCTCTTCCCGGCAAAATTCTCGAAAGCATTTCTGCCAGACTGTGGTCTAATGTGTGCAATCCTCTGAAGATCACTGGTATTGTACTGTTGCCATTGCTTTTAACTACGCATTGTTTTCTTCATCCAGCCAGTGGCACCGGCCCTTCCCAGGATTTGTTTGGGCTCTCCGACGAAGAGAATTCAGGTGCCCTGAATGCATTTCTGGCAGCTCTGGCTGGAGGTAGCACAACAGCCACTCATATTACCCTCTATAATGCCGGAACAACAGACGGAGATATGGGTGGCATCAATGGTGCGAACGCTACCTGTAATGCTTCTTCAAACAAGCCCGCCGGAACCACGGCCATAGCATTCCTGTCCACTTCCAGCCAGCCCCTGCTGTTTCATCCGGATGTTCCTATCACCATTCCGATTCAGGGGCCCAATGGACTACCAATCGCTGAGAACTGGCCCGATCTATTTGGCTTCGGAGAGACTATTCTGAATACCCTGGGAGATGCCGAAGTCTTACCTTTTGCTTCCAACGAATTCTATTCAGGCACCGATCCCGATGGCTTTCCGGAACCAGGGTATAGCTGCAATGACTGGATGAGCTCCGACGGCCAGGCCTTCAATGCCACCATAGGCATCGGAGACGAAACCAGTGACTTCTGGATTTCCCATACCGATCCTCCCGGATGCGACGAATTCTATTATTTGCTCTGCGCGGCCTGGTGAAATCTGCCGCATTAACGTCCTTCCAGTGCCGGACATAGATCTTTATACTTGATTTTTTTTATTGATAGATTTTTCTTTTATACACAGCTTGCGGCATGTGCCGATGGGAAGCACTTAGACCTTACAAATGGCGCCTGGGCCTTTTTTTCGGCTGCCTGCCATTGATCTTTTCCACCGCCTGTTTTCTTCACCCGGCCTCAGGGACGGAAACATCCAGAGAACTTTTCGGCCTGGAAGAATCAGATCAAGACGATACACCTCTACTGGCGGCCCTGCTTGCTCCCGGAACTGGGCCGGNAGGACCTGCCAGNATCACCCTCTATGATGCGGGAACCATGGACGGTGGCATGGGTGGTATTCAGAATGCAGATGCTCTTTGCCAGGGCGCACTAAACCCATCTAAAGGAAGCAATGCCATCGCTTTTCTCTCCACATCCGATCAGGATTTGATCCATCGTCCGGAGGTACCAGAGACCTTGCCCGTCCTGGGACCCAATGGCCTGCTCATCGCCAATAATTGGGCCGATCTTTTTGGCAGTGGCGAATCCATCGAAACCAGTATGTATGATGCAGGTGTGTTGCCCTTTCCATCCAGTGAATTTTATTCAGGAACCAACGTTAGCGGCCAGTACAGCAGCTTGAATGCCTGTTATGACTGGAACAGTCCTTCGCTGCAAGATACTGGAGTGGTGGGCATTGCCGATCTCACCACCGAAAACTGGATCAATCATGCNCTGCCCGTGGAATGCGCCTATGCATACCATTTGCTCTGCGCGGCCTGGTGAACTACTTCCAGCGGCTCCAGACACTTTCTGTTCGGAATCTTCCTCGCCAGGGATTCTCTTTATTCTATTCACTCAGCCCCTCCCTTTCATCTCTGACAAATATCCNATTCTATGGGATCCCGATTCTACGGTGAAAGGAGGAATGCCATGTGGTTGAGAACAAGCTGCAACTTCACCTTTGACATTCAATTTCCCACGCCTTTCATCTGGATGCTTCGGCCTCGTAGCGGGCCCTTGCAATGGGTGGCCCGGGAGGAATTTCGCGTAAAGCCCCAGGTTCCAGTCTTCGAGTTCACCGATCCGTTTGGAAACCTCTGCCAGAGGCTGGTCGCTCCTCCAGGCAGATTCGAACTAAACACCAGCTCGGATGTCCATACGCCGGACCGAATCGACCAGGGATTCGGAGAACCCATGATTCTGGTTCAACATCTTCCAGAATCCGTGCTTCCCTATCTATTACCCAGTCGATACTGCGAATCGGATCGCTTCAATCTGATGGCCACCCAGATCACTGCCGGCGAAAAGCCAGGTTATGACCAGGTGGCTGCTATCAATCGCTGGCTCAAGTCCTCCATCCGTTTCGAGCCGGGAAGTAGCGATATTCCCGTATCTGCCGTGGAAGTGAATCAAAGACAGGTTGGCGTTTGCAGGGATCTTTCGCATCTGGGAATTGCACTCTGTAGAGCGCTTACCCTGCCGGCCAGGATGGTAGTAGGCTATCTTTATGACTTGAAGCCCATGGATTTACATGCATGGTTCGAAGCTTTCGTGGGCGGTCGATGGTATAAATTTGATCCGACTCAGACTTCGCTACGGGGAGGTTACGTGGCCACTGGCTATGGCCGGGATGCAGCGGACGTTGCGATTTATAATCAGTTTGGACCGCCGGTATATCCTCTCTCGAACAAAGTCCAGATTGAAAAACTGGACCTGGAAGACCCCAGGGACTAAAGCCTTCAATCTCGCTGACCGATTCCATTGTAATCCGTTGTATCCATTGTTTACCCCCTCTTGCCAATTGACCGCATTCCAGTAAATCAACCACCTCTGCGGGCAAACCAATCTTGGCTCACTAAACGGTTTCCGAAAATTGGCACTTCCTACGGGCACTCCAATCTGAGCTGGCTGACCGCATTCCAGGAAACCAGGAGTCTCTGCGGGTACAACAATCCTGACTGACCGAACGCCGGGAATTTTTCATCTCCGCCGGCAAAGCGAAGCTACCTGGAAAATGAATTTCAAGGGCGATCCAATTGGCATAGGATACAAAGAGATTTCGAAAATTTAGTTCAATTTACTTGTTCCCTGAACGGCATCCCTTTTTTTGGCTGCAGACTTGGAGGAAAGGAAAAGGCGAAATAGATATTAACCTGTTCGCATCCAGGCCCATTGATTCGCCTGCATCGGCGATCCTGAAACAATGGCCATGCGTATCCATCCTCAATTTGATCGGAACGAGAAACAATGAACCGAATTACCTTCCCCGCAGGCAATGCCTTCTATCAAACATTAAAACAGAGAGTGGATGATTACTTTCAGAATTCCAGAAAAAGGAAAACTGGAAATGCATCCATGTATGTTAAGACCGCCATCGTTCTCCTCTGGCTGGCCGCGTCCTATGTTCTGCTAGTTTTCTTTTCTGCCTCCTTCATTATGGCACTGATTACGGCATTTTTTGTAGCCCAGGGATTTGTGCTGGTAGGCTTCAACATCATGCACGATGCCAACCACGGTAGCTACAGCGAGCGAAAAGGAATCAACAGGCTCATGGGTTATACCCTGGATCTCATCGGCGGAAGCAGTCATCTATGGAAGCACAAGCACAATGTTCTGCACCATACTTACACCAATGTAGCCGAGCTCGACGATGATCTGGATACCGGAGGACTTCTCCGATTAAGCCCGGAACAGGAATGGAAGCCATGGCATAAATTCCAGCAATGGTATGCTTTTCCTCTTTATAGTTTGCTTACGATTTCATGGTTAACGTTTTATGATTTTCAAAAGCTATTCACCGGTCGCATTGGCAATCATAAGCTCCCGCAAACTCTGCTTCGCGATAAGCTCTTTTTCTTTCTGACCAAGGTATTCTATTTCACCTATACCATCGCCATCCCTCTGTTCTTTCATCCGGTGCTCCACGTGCTGCTGGTATTTCTGGCTGTTCATATTGTTACCGGCATCACTCTGGCTGTTGTTTTTCAGCTGGCGCATACCACTCCAGCCACGGAATTCCCTGCCGCTGACGCGAACTCGGGCAAGCTACCGGAAGACTGGGCCACTCATCAGATTAAAACTACAGCGGACTTTGCACAGAACAATCCCGTGGTAAGCTGGTACCTGGGTGGATTAAACTATCAGGTGGAGCATCATCTCTTCAGTCGAATCTGCCACGTTCACTACCCGGCCCTCAGTAAAATTGTAAAACAGACCTGCGATGAATTCTCCATTCGCTACCATTCCTTTCCAACGGTCCGGGCCGCATTCATGGCTCATTGGCGGTTCCTGCGAGACCTGGGACAAAGACCTGCTCCGACTCCTGCAGGATAGGCGAAACATCACCGGCCTACCGGCTGCCTCGGCGCCGGTGCCGGTCACGTCATACCCGGAGACCCGTTCCCGGGTGCCCTTTAGAGCCTGCCATAAGCATTTCCACCGCTGCCTTCTGCTTACCTCTACTCATCTGTGCGATACTGACCCTTGACCTCTGGGCCCAGAACCGTCGCATCGTTCATCGCTTTTACTTGATGCATCAGGACTCCACTGCTTGAAGCGACGCTATTCGATTCAGTATTTCGTTGAAGACTTTTCCGCTAAATCCTGAAAACCATTAGATTGAAGCTCAAGAACTCCTCTAATGGCTTCGCGATGGATACTTCAGATAAGTCATAAGAACGCCCACCAGCACAAGCGCCAATCCCACGAGATCCACAGGCTCGACTTCGTCCCCGAATGCAAGCCAGGCCATCACCATGGTTACAGGCGGTCCCAGATAGAACAGAGCCGCCACCCGGGTGGCATCGATCCGTTCGATGAGCAGCCACATCACAGAATAGGCGCCTACCGAAACAGCGATGATGAGCCAGCCCAGCGAAAGAACAAAAGGCACATTCCATTCGACGTAGAGTTCTTCCCAGAGAATGGCTGGCAAAGATACAGTGGCTACTGTAGCCAGGCTTTGATAAAACAGCGAAAGCGCGCCAGGCAATGCGACGTATTCTTCCTTCAAATTCAACCTTCTCTGAAAGAGGCTGGCCACAGTGATTGCCAGCACAGATCCCAGGGGAATCAACCATGCGAATACTTCCTCTGCATCGTCGAAGTTGACGCGAAGAACCACGGGCAACGCAACTCCTGCAAAACCGATGAGCAGCCCGAGCCAGCGATTCCAGGGCGTAGATTCACCGGTAACCAATCCGGATAGCGCGCCGGTAACCAGAGGCTGAAGGGCCACTACAAGAGCAACAATGCCGGCAGGCACTCCATAATCAATGGCAATCAATACGCAGGAAAGCCAGACACCATGAGCCAGAGCACCGTTCAGCATTTGAGGCCAGGTGGAGTGCCAGCCGAACCAGCGAAAGTTACCGGTAATCCCCAGGTAAATCGCAAGCAAGGCGGTTAACGTAAGATAGCGGACAAAAAGCAAGCTGAATGGACCCGTAAACGGAAGTCCGTATTCCGCTCCAATGAATCCAGAGTTCCAGAGAAGAACAAAGGTAACAATCAATCCAGCGGTAGCCTTTTGATTCGAAGGTTCGGTAGAAGGCATAAACTTACGTGAAGATTCCTGTTTATGCATCCAGTAGTTTTTAGCAGATTTTTTGGTCGGCCAATGCAAGACGATAGATTGTTTACAAAATGCAGGCGAAATTGCATTCGAACTCGAACCTTTGACGTTAATGCCTTCTCAGTTGACAGCCGGGAAATATCAGGGATACCCTCAACTATGAGCTACTCGCAAAAAAGAATCCGAATTTCGCAATGGCCCCATAATTGGAAAGGGATTCTAATTCTAGCCTCGTTGCTCTTATTGAGCGCCGCTCATTGTAGCTTTCATTGTGGTAGCAATCCTGCCCACCGAATCAAACTTCCCATTCAGTCCGAAAAGCCTGCAGAAGAAGTACAGAAAGCAGTGCAAGAAGCCTTACCGGAGATCAAGGGAATGATTCAAAATGATCTCATTCAGGCCTTCCCTGGCTTTGATATCGCTTCTACCAGCGGCACCTGGTTTTCCGTATCCCGTGGCAGCGCCATGATCAACGGAGGCAACCATTCCTACTGCGAGCTAATCATTAAACTCGATTACGATGGAACTTCCCCTTCCCCGGACGAGGTGCGAACGGTCTTCAAGGAGTCCGCCAAACGCGCTCTGGAGCAGGATGGCTGGAAGGTAGTCCCGGTAAATTCCATCGGTTTTCCGGTATTCGACTGAGTGGAGTGAATACGACTGGATCCACTTTTTGCCTACCGTTCGCGTCCCGTTTCGCAGGTTAATTTCATTGGACGCATTGGCCTCTAATTTCGATTTTGGATGGTATGCAGCCAGGCATCTATCAAAGAAATGCAAACGGTTACCAGAAAGGTGTAACCGGTGGACGGTCCATATTCAGATTTTTTGATATTCGCTCTGGATCGCCCGAAATGCTCCGGGGCGTTCGCCAGAAGATGGCCCGA
>PBEB01000007.1 GCA_002717505.1 Leptospiraceae bacterium | reverse complement strand
TCCCAGACTCCCAGACTCCCAGACTCCCAGACTCCCAGACTCCCAGACTATTCCAGCAAGGTCCATTCCGATCCGGCCGGCGATCGCATCAGAAGATAGCAATAACTGTTTAGTCTGATTCTTGCTCCGGAAAGCGAAGAAGCAGAAACAGAATTCGATTCACAGGCCTCTGGAGCCACAGAGCGGAATCGGCTTATTCAGAATGCTCCTCTTTTACATGGAACTTTTGCACATCCGCAAGCATCGCCTCGGCCAGACTGCTGAGATCCCCTGCCAGATTGGCCAGATTTCCGGCCCCCTCCGAAACACTCTGAGAACTGCGATTAATATCTTCCATAGTCCGCTCCACCTCATCCGTGGCTCTCTTTTGTTCATCTGCGCCAGTATGGATTTCCCCGATTACTTTTTCTACTTTCTGAGCGCTTTCGGTGATTCCGCTAACATTGTCTGAGTGCTGGGATGCGCTACCTTCAATGGATTTTACCTGAGAGTCTATGTTCTGAACCTCATTAAGTATAATATTCATATTCTCCGAAACGCTGTGTACGGTGCGCACTCCATTCTGAATGCTGCCCAGAGTCGCTTCGATAGATTGTTCTACTTCCCTGGCGCTGTCCTGCGTCTGGTCTGCCAGTCTTGTGATTTCGCCAGCAACCACTGCAAATCCGCGCCCTGCATCCCCTGCCCGAGCCGCTTCGATGGCAGCATTTAGAGATAGAAGATTCGTTCTTTCAGAAATCTCTGTGATAATCTGCACAAAGTCTCCGATTTTTCTTGTGGCCTGCTCGATTTGTTCCATGGCAGCCGTAGCCTCACTGATCTGCTTCTGGTTATAGGTAGCTTTATCTGCAGCCATCCGTGACGAGTTGGACAGTTCCGATAGAGATTGCATAACCAATAGATTCGATTCCACCAGATGATCCACGTGGTTCCGAATCTTTCTCACGGATTCCACTGCTTGCTGCGTAGCTTCGCTGACTTTGCCGGCCGTGGCGCTGAGCTCTTCGGCGGTTGCAGAAACTTCTTCTACGGCGGCAGCTTGCTCTTCTGAGGTAGAGCTAAATTCCTCGGAGGTGGCCGCCAGATTCTGACTGGAACTGGTAATCTTTTCTGAGTTACTGCGAATGCGTCCAATCAGCTGGCTTAGATTGTCCGCCATCTGGTTGAGGCTTTCCATGAGTTGCCCGAGTTCATCCCGGCCATGACTCTGAAGCCTTTCGGTGAGTTCTCCCGTAGCAATCGAAGCTGCCAGACCTTTGGCCTCGTGGATGGATCTGCGAATGCCTCGCATGATGCTAATAGAAATAACAAGAATTGCCACGGTTAGAAGAATAGCAATGGCGCTGGTAATGACAATTTCCCGCCACAGGGATCGAACCTCACGGGACAATTCGCGCTCCAGCTCTTCCAGGATAGCTTCTTGCAGAGTCCTTTCGGCGCCCACCAGGGTCTCCACAGTAGTGGTCAGCTTTCCGGCTTGATCGAATGCATCGCCGGAGCGAATCAAAATTTTCAAATCGGCATAAGCCTGTTCGTAGCTCTGCAAAGGCTTCTTCAGTTTTCCCTGCAGACGACTGCTCTGGCGATTGATTTTTTCAATCTTTTCTTGAAGTCGAAGACTTGCCGCATCCAGTCGGGACTCCACTCCATTCAGTCGGCGCCTGGAAGCGCCATCCAGGCCTCCGTCTTCCAGAGCCGTAGTGAGCACTTCCTGCATTTGCAGAGCAAGATCCGATTGTTCCGGTATAGTCTGGAATGCTGCCAGGATCAAATAGATGCGAACTGTGTCTTCGTCCAGGATGAGCCCGGACTCAAAGAGTATTTCTTCCACCAGCATATAGAGCTGACGGTCCATTTGACTGTATTCTTCTTCCGAGGGGATGCCCTGGCTGCGAATAGTCTTCAGGTCTTCCCGCAGCTTCCAGTACAGGGACTTGCTCTGCTCCAGATCCGACTCGGTCCATACATCTTCGGATGCCTCGATCACCGAATCCGTTCCGGAGAAATGCTCCTGCAGTCTTGCGCGATAAAGAGGTTCTCCGGTTCGCCGATAAACTGCTGCGGCCCCCCGCTCATATTGCACGCTGCGCATTAGCTTGCTCACCACTCGCATGACACGTACCCCATCCTCTTCACGCTGGGCCCTGGAAATGTGCGTGTAGTCTCTGTAGGCTAGAGAAAGATCCTGGTAGGCAAGGGAGCCGATGAGTAGAACAACCAGAAAAAGCAATCTGGACGCAGCCGATGTGCGATTCAGTAGCTTGAGAGGAGAGAGTAGTAATTTCACCATAGAACCACAGGCCAGGTTGGCCTGTGGTATAAATCGTCATTTCCTGGCTACGAGTCCAATCAAAAAGAGTAGAATCACAGCTCCCAGAGTGGCAGTAACAAGACTACCCAGCAAGCCGGGCAGGATCGCATGAACATACTTTCCCAGTAGCCAGCCACCTAAAACTGCGCCAATGACACCAACTATCAGGTTTCCAAGCAGTCCAAAGCTGCTACCTTTCATAAGTTGACCGGCCAGCCATCCGGCTACCAATCCGATGACCAGAAAGAGAATCAGAGAAATTAAATCGGGCATTCTTTACTCCTGTGTGTTTTGCGCATCGGCGGACTTCATTCGATCCATGTAGAGCGAATCCATGGTTGCGAATTATGTATAGTCCAACCTCATGAGCTTTACGAAAGAATGCCCCACTTCCAGGCCCAATCAATCATCTTTTTTCGCCAGGATAGAAAAACCTGTGGCATCCCGAATTGTATCTGCGATTACATTCAAACCCAGGACAGGAGGTAGAATACCTAGAAGCGTAGTAGCAGCAAATATCCACCACACTGGAGGACTTCGGAGCAATTCCCGGTTGCTTTCGGAGAGCAAGATGCCCCAGGAGGCTGTTCCGGGCTCCACCCCTATACCAATAAATGTAAGCACGCTCTCGGCTAAAATTACCTGCGAAGTGGTGAGTGCAAATGTAATGACGATGATGTAACTAACATTGGGCAGCACCTGGCGGATCAATATCGAAGCCGTGGAAAAACCAGCTGCCCGGGCGCTACGAACGTAAGCAAGACTGCGAATTTGCATGGTCTCTGCACGAATTAAGCGGGCAGGCTCCACCCAGGCCGTCAGTCCAATTGCAATAGAGATCCAGACCAGGTCGCGACCAAATACCATGATGAAAGAGATTACGAATAGAAACCACGGTACGCTGGCGACCGTGGTATAGATCCACTGGACCAGATCGTCCACCCATCCGCCCAGATAACCGGAAAGCAATCCCAGGGTAGTACCCAGGGCGAGAGCCAGAATACTACTTCCCGGGCCCAGAATAAAAGCTGTGCGAGAGCCAGAAAGTACCAGACCCAGCACATCCTTTCCGTTTATATTTGTACCCAGTAGATGCCAGCCATTAAGGCTTTCTCCCTGTAAATCATAGAAAGCCCAGGGTATAGAATAGCTGTCTTCCTCCGGAATCCAGGCGATAATGGATTGGAGTAAAGTGTCTCCTGGAGCTGAGCTGATATACAGGAAATCCAGAAAGGCCACCAGTCCATAGAAGCTCAGAAGATAAACACTGAATCTAGCCAGAGGACGTTTGAAGCCGGTGGCCAGCTCATCGCGAAAAGCACTTTTGCGATAGGTGCGACGAATTAAATAGAAGATCAATGCAAAAACGCAGACCACTAGCAGGTTTTGAAGCCAGATCATTTCAGTTCCATCCTCGGATCTACCAGAACGTAGGCAATGTCTGTCATCAGAGTCCCCAGCATAAATAAGAAAGCACCCAGCACCACCAGAGTCTCGATCACTTCGAAATCCTGGGCGATGATGGCACTATACATCATATCTCCCATCCCGGGAATTCCAAAGTATTGCTCCAATAGTAGAGATCCGGTTATTAGAAAAGGAAGGCTGAGGATCAGTGTTGTTAGAACCGGAATGAGGCCAGGAAGAAATACATAGCGGCCAATCACTCGAGCCTCGCTGAGCCCCCGTAGGCGAGCGGCCTTGACTGAGAATGCACCCGTTCTGTCTGCGAATACTGTTCGATAGAAGCGAACCTGACCTCCCAGACCTGCAAGGAATGCTACGAGAATGGCGGGCAGAACACTTCCGTAGATCGGCAGGATAGGTAGTAACTTTCCAAAGAAGAAGGTAGTGGCCAGAAGCCAGACAGGCAATGCGATAGAAAGGGTAATTATGGAAGCCATGGCAATCCCTCGATCAAACCTGCTTCCAGCGCGGTAAGCAGAGTAAACAGATAGAGAGAGTGCGGCCAGGGCCGTCAGAATAAAGGATGGACCCATTACGGCCAGGGAAACTGGAATTCGTCGGCCCATCTCTGTGGCAATGGAACGGCCGTAGCGGTCAAAGCCCAGATCCAGCAGAAATAGATCTTTGAGCCCCAGGAAAAATCTGGAGTAGAATATACTGCGATCTGCCAGGAATTCATGTACCTTACCATCAGCAGCAGGCTCTCGGGCATCGGCCGGCAGGTTCAGAAATCGGGGTAAATGATATCCATGGTTATAGACCCATTGCTGAAGGGCCGCTTCATCCCCCTGGGGCAAATGGACCCGGGCTATGGCCATGGGATCCCTCAGGTGAAAGAGAAAAAATGTGATCACGTAGACGCCCAGCGCCACAGGGATCGTATAGAGTAGCCGTCGAAATAGGTAGGCCTTCATCGCGTAACTGGAATCTTTAGGCAGCACTGACAAAATCAAGGGAATTTCCAGCCACCGGCCAGGTTCAAGTACGGAGAAATCGGAAGGCCGGAAGAACACTAGCATTACGGAATCGCATTTCGAAAATACTGCGATGGTCTTGACTCTAAAAATAGAGCTGTGCATAGTAATCGTAGGTTCTTTCGAAAGGCTAAAAACCAATCCGGATGTGCGACTTCGAACGTCGGCATCTAAAGGGAAGCGGAACCCGGGAGATCAAATGGATGGAAGTAGCGAAGACGTCCGACTGGATGGGATATTCCTGGAGCTCCAATTCTCCACAATGCAGGTGGGAAACGAAAAGCATCTGGTAATCTCCCTGAGAGATACAACGGAAAGAAAACATACGGAGCAGGAAATCCGTAATCAGAATGAATTACTGCGTCTCTCTGTGGCCCAGGCGGAACAGGCCAATCGCGCAAAAACCCTGTTTCTGGCCAACATGACTCATGAGTTAAAGACTCCCTTGAACTCAATGCTTGGCTATGCTCAGTACCTGAATATGCCCCAGCTCGGATCTCTAAATCCAGGACAATCTGAAGCAGTCTCTTCTATAGAATCCAGCGGACGTCACTTACTCAAGCTTGTGGAGCAAATCCTGGAATATTCCAGGATGGAAGCCGGTCGCATCCCTCTGGATCGCTCCGAATGCGACATTGCCTATTTGATCCATCAATCGTTGCAGAGCTTTCGAACGATTTGTAAGGGCAAAGGTATTGAACTAATCGAAGATCTGCCCTCATCACCGGTGCGTATGGTTTGCGATCAAACCAGGATGAGGCAGGTCATGGACAACCTGCTTTCCAATGCGATCAAGCATACAGATGCCGGAGGAGAAGTACAGGTATCCCTTCTGGAAGGCACGGACAATATACTGATTCGAGTGAAGGACTCAGGTGCGGGTATTCCTCCGGAAGATCAGGATCGCATATTTGAGCCGTTCGAGCAGAGCGTTTCTGTCAGATCACGGAAACGGGAAGGCACAGGCCTGGGGTTGGCCATCGTAAAGAGAATAGTTGACATGCACCAGGGATTCATCACTCTACAGACCATGGAAGGCTCGGGAACGACCTTCACTATTGGCCTACCCTACCATTAATCCGGCCGCCAGATTTCAGTGCCCGATAGCCCGGGCCCAAGGTACGCCCAGAGAGAGGATCGCCATGCATCTTAAGGATGAGGACAGAAGCATACTGGTTGTAGAGGACGATGAACGTTCCGGTCAACTACTCAAGGATGTACTGGAAGGGAGCGGCTATTATGTTGCTACGGCTGCCAATGGGCGCGAAGCTCTGACCATTCTAAACAAGAAAGACTTCCCGGTCATTATTACTGACCTGGAAATGCCCGAAGTCAACGGGCAGGAATTGATTCGCACACTCACCGACCAGGGTAGCGAAGCTGAAATTATTGTCGAAACCTGCCACAATGAATCCGAGGTAATCATCGATGTTATGAAGAATGGCATCTACGATTACCTGATCAAGCCCATTGATCTAAACGAATTGCTCTTAAAGGTGCAGCGGGCTGTAGAGTCTGCCTACCTCAAAAAAATCAACCGGGCTTCGGAGAAAGAAAGAACCATCCGTCTGGAAAACCAGTTGGGCTGGCTGAAGTGGATGCATGAAAAGACGCAGAGTGGAGCGTTCGACAAGACAGCGAAAGAAAAAGCCCTCTTTTATAATCTTCGCACTTCTCTCACTCAGGGCTCCGGTTTTGGTCAGCTCATTTCAGTATTGCTCTTTGTCCTGGAATCTGCCGAGCTCCAGAACGACAAATACCTCATCGACAAAACTGTCATGGATATGGTGCGAGAAAATACCTACACGGCCAGCCGCATCATTGACTCATTGCAAGAAATCGATATTCTTCTGGGCCAGGAAATCAAGACCGAGGAAATGAATGCAGCCGATATTCGAGCCATTCTTTCGGAAACCATAGGCGAAGCGGAGCATGCACAAAAGGTTCATGAAAATCATATAGTGCTTTCCGAGCATAAAGAAACCCTGCGAAATCTCAGGGTCAATTGCAACGCGGAACAATTGAAGCGAGCCGTGCGAGAGCTTCTAATCAATGCGATGAAATTCTCCCCTAAAGGCACTACGATTTCTGTTCTACTGCGGCAGAATGGTGGCAAACTGAATATCAATGTCCTGAATGAAACCCGATCCACCAGAGATCTCGGCAACGGCAAGGTTGTAGAAGGCGGTGTTCCTCTGGCATATCAGAATCTGGTTTTTGAGCCCTTTTTTCGCCTGGAGCATTCCGTTTTCGAAAACTTTGACACTCTGGACATCGGGATGGGCCTGAACATTGTCCGAACCATCATCGACAAATTGGGCGGCAGCATTGCAGCATCTAACGTTACGGATCACAGAGATGCGAAAGTGCAGGAAGGTCGTCTACTTGTGGATTTCGAAATCCAGCTACCGATTCTCGATGAGGGAGTAGAGAAGGATACTTCTGAAGCAGAATCCGCAGCGCAATGACCGAAGGCTCCCGCATACTGATACTGGAGGACTCTCGAATGAGTGCTCTTCTTCTGGTCAAAACATTGCAACAGGAGGGAATCCAGTTCGACCATAGAATTGTGGACAATGGCCCGGACCTGGAGAGCGCTCTGGACGAAATGGAATTCGACCTGGTTCTTTCCGATTATTATATGCCGGATCTGGACTGTGGCCAAGCATTGGCCCGAATTCGGCAGGCCAATCCGGATGTTCCCTTTATCATCGTTTCCGGGAAGATCGGGGAAGAGACAGTTGTGGAAATGATGCGAGCCGGGGCTACAGATTTCGTAATGAAGGATCGCATGGATCGCCTGTTACCAGTTGTGCACAGGGAGCTGAAGAGCTTTTCCATCCTTCGGGAACGCCAGCGGACCCAGGAAAACCTCAAGCGCACAGAGGAGCGGTACACGGCTTTTATTTCTACCATTCTTGAAGTAATCCCGGATGGTCTTGTTGTCCTCAACGAAGACAAATTGCCCTTTCTGATCAACCAGGCTTTTACAGACATTGTTACTCGATACGCATCCGAACTGGGATACTCTGAAGCTGAGTTGCGAGATCTTCTCATCGCCAGGGCTGTGGAAGAAATAGACCGAGCGGAGAATCAGCAAATAACAGAGATTCATATCCCTCGCCGGGATTTGCGCGAATCCCATTGAGCACCCATTCTCTCTTCCCGGGTCTGCGACTGCCGATCGGAACCATGGAATTTGGATTCAAGATCACCAGAGAGAGTTGTAGCTATCCTGAAAGGCATCCCTTTCGGTGGGATTTACTCCACGATACTGAAGCATATTGTATCCCATGGGGTGGGGCTCATAAGCGCTTAACCAGGGCTGCGAAATGCCATAATTGATACGATGAAACAAAAGCAGCACAGGAACTTCGGAGTACAGCCGCTGGTTCATAACCTGGATCAGCTCCTGCCGGCGAGCAGGATCATCGGTTTTTTCGAGCTGCCTGTAAGCCTGGTCAAAGCCCGGGTCCTGGAATTCAGATTCATTGTACGGTGTTCCTGCATTGGGGCCGTAAAAAAGCTGAAAGAAATTCTGCGGATCAGGATAATCCGCGCCCCATCCCCAGGTAGTAATTTGAAACTTTCCTTTCATTCTCTTTTCGAAGTAAGTGGGAGCATCGAACAGATCTATCTGAAGGCGAATACCCAGCTTCGCCACCTGCTCCACAAGATAACTGTGAAAACTGGCACTGGCAGGCCGAGGCACGTCGATGAGTCGCAATACGAGAGGCTGACCATTGGACGGATCTTTTCCTTCTGGATAGCCAGATTGCGCCAGCCATCGCTGAATCTGCGCAGAATCACAGTCACGGCCGGATGATTTAGACTGAAATCCTTCCATCCCGGGAGGAATCAGCCCATGAGCCACAATGGCCCGACCTTCGTAGAAGCGATTTATTAGCTCTTCGGCATCGATAGCGCAACGAAGGGCCTTTCGCAAACCCGGATGCGCCCCGATTACCGGATCATCCAGATTGAAAATCCAGCCAAAGGTAGTGAGCTCGGCTTCAGTGCTCAGAGTAATACCGCGTTCCCTGTATTCAGCTCTTAGCTTTCCGCCTTCCAGAACGCCTTCATAGGAGTCCTTGGTCAGAGCCACTCGATCCTGATACCCCTGCTCAAAGAGAGTCCATACAGTGGAACCGGATTGTATCAAATAGAAAATAATGCGATCCGAAAGGGGGAGCGGTGAGCCGGCCAGTTCTTCCATAGGTGAAACGCGCCCCGGATTCTCTTTGAGACCCGAGGGCCAGGCGGTGGAATCGCCGGGTAGTTCTGGAAATCGAAAATCATACAACGGATTTTTTTCCAGGATAATCTTATCCCTGGGTTCCCAGCTCACAAGGTAGAATGGACCGGAGGCGATCATCCTTCTTTCCAGGGCATGTTGATTCTTTTCTCTGGCGTTGTACTCTTTCCAACAATTCCAGGGTATGGGAGCAGAGCTAACCATGGCAAAGAAATACAGAATGCGATCGCTGGCGCCGGTAAGATATATTCTAAGCTTGCTTTCGGATAAGACTTCCACTCCCTGGATGGGTTGGCTATAGATCTGAGCCAGAGCATCCGCCTGACTGTCCGGCTCCAGGTCTGCTACATTCATCGCTTCGCGCTGCTTGCGGATGTATTCATTGTAATCTGAAAAACCCTGAATGCTACTGGCGAGCAGAGAAAACATNAAAGCTTCATTGGCAGGATCCGCATTTCTTTTCAAACTGAGCTCTATATCCTGGGCAAGGACAGGTCTTCCTTTTCCATCGTGATGAGTGTCTTGCAGGCAGGCCTCAACCGGAGCATAATAATGCCTCTTCAAATCCAGTTCAAAGAAATGGGCGCTCTTTCCACGGAGTCCATGTCGAATTTCTGGCATGGAACGAGCCAGGTACGGCTCCATGGAAATGGGTCGTTTGAGGTAGCTGTACTGGAAGGGTGTCAGTGCAAGATTGGAGGCCACNCTGAATGAGGGAGCATCGTGCATTCGCACAGGGTCCATCGTGGAGGGTTCCGAGGCCATAGCGATGAGATGCCAGTTCTTACCTCTAGTATCGGGGTACGGATGATTCAACGGAGCGCCACATTGGAATCCGATAAGAGAAAGAACGAAAACAAATACCGAGTTCTTCAGTCCACGGAATTGATGTGCAATGCAAAAATGTCTCATGCTATGTTTACCTGTGCGAAATTTAAAATGCATGTTTGACATCCGGACTGGTAGCAGAAAATCNTTGCCCCAATGAACGGATCTACTGCTCGGTTTATCTCTAGCATCATTCTACTCACCTTTTTTTCCATACATTGCGGAGAGGAAAAGGAGATTCAGCTGGAACCGGTGAAAGATGTTCCTCTGGAAGGATTGCCTGTAGGTCAGCCCGATCCCATGGCAGACCCGGCTGCGGTGAAGGGCGGAGTAAACAACGTATGGGGCGCATCCTATCCGAAGTCCCTGAACTACTGGCTGGATACGAATACCCTTTCTGCTGAAATCACAGGGATGCAATTTGAGCCGCTGATTGTAATGCATCCGGTGAAGCAAGAGGCTGTGGGCATTCTGGCAGAATCCTGGGAAACCAGCGCCGACGGTATGGAGTTCACCTTTAAGATCCGCAAGGAAGCTAAATGGAGCGATGGCCAACCCATCAAAGCAAGCGATTTTGTTTTCTATTACGATACAATCATGAATCCGAAGCACAATACTGCAGTGTTTCGGGTGTCCCTGGGACGCTTTGAGAGACCGGAAGCCGTGGACGCTCATACCCTCCGCATTCGGGCCAAGGTCAAACACTGGCAAAACTTCTGGGATGCAGGCGGTCTCATGGCTTTACCGGAGCATGTCCTAAAGGGAAAAGATTTCAATGATGTGAATGAATTTGANGTTACCAGCGGACCCTATGAAGTAGTGCAGAACAAAGTGAATCGGTTTGTACTGCTGAAAAGAAGAGGGGATTGGTGGGGCCGTAAGCTGAAATTCAATAGCGGCAAGTACAACTTTGACTACATTCGGTATCGCTTCATTGAAGATCGTAACAAGGCGCTGGAAGCTTTTAAGAAAGGAGAATTTGATTTTTTCCCTGTGCACACCGCATCCATCTGGGCCATCAAGACTCACCTGGAAGAAGTACAGAAAGGCTGGGTAGCCAGGCAAAAGATCTACAATCGCATTCCTCGAGGATTCCAGGGATTTGTCATTAACCTCAGAAAGGAAAAGTTTCAGGATATTCGCATCCGAAAGGCGCTTTCGCTACTGCTAAATCGCTCATTGATGAATAAAAAGCTAATGTACGAAGAGTATGTTCTTCTGAATTCTTACATGCCAGACCTGTATCCTGGCTACGTTAATCCTGAAGTCCCGGTAATCAAATATGATCCGGATGCAGCTCGAAAGCTGCTTAAAGAAGCCGGGTACGAACCCAATGCGAAAGGGCTTCTGGAAAAAGATGGGCAGATATTGAGCATTCGCTTTTTACAGAGCGGTTCAGACCTCCGACATCTGAATATCTATCTGCAGGATTTGAAATCCGTAGGTATTGAAGCTTCCATAGACCAGGTAAGCCTGAGTACCGCTCGTAAGCGACTGGACGATTTCGAATATGATCTGTACTGGATCAACTGGGGCGCGGGCAGACTGAAAGATCCAGAACCCATGTGGCATTCCAGCACCGCCGGAGACAAAGGCTCCATTAACCTGGCAGGTGTTAAAGATGAGAAAATCGATGCGTTGTTAGAAGCTTACAAGACTGCAGGGAGCGCCCAGCAAAGAACGGCCATTCTGAAACAGATAGACCGAAGACTGTACGAATTGCATCCCTATGTCTTGCTCTGGCAGGCAGACTCTCATCGCCTTCTGTACTGGAATCACTTCGGAGTGCCCGCGAATCCTCTGGGCAAATATGGTTCCGACGATGCAGTGAATACATATTGGTGGGTCGATCCAGATCAAAAGGAATTGCTGGAAAAATCCAAAAAGAACAATGAGGCAATGAAAAAGGCTCCGGCCACTGTAGAATACCAGGGTCCCTGAACGCAACTGTGCGAACCTACGTTCTTCGAAGACTATTATACATGATCCCNACAATACTGGGGATCACAATTGCCTGCTTTGTGCTAATTCAGTTTGTTCCTGGAGGTCCGGTGGAACAAATGATCGCAGATATACGAGCGGCCTCTGCGGCTCGAGGCGCGAATCCGGCCACAGCGATTCCTGAGTCTGAAATCGAGAATATCAAAAAGAACTTCGGCTTTGATAAGCCTGCGCATGTTCGCTACTTTTCCTGGCTGGCAAATGCTTTTACCGGCGATCTTGGAGAGTCCTACACCTACAATCGACCGGCCCTGGAAGTTATCCTGGAGCGAATGCCCATTTCCNTTTTCTTCGGGCTAACTTCATTTCTACTTTCCTACGCTGTTTGTATACCGCTTGGCATGTGGAANGCACNAAAGCACAGGTCCCTTTTCGACACCACCAGTTCCATCATCATCTTTGCTGGCTATGTAATCCCCGGCTACGCTCTGGGTATCTTGCTGATCATTTTTTTTTGCCGGGGGGACGTTTCTGGATCTCTTTCCTCTGAGGGGCGTAGTTTCGGACAATTTCGAAATGCTCAGTTTCGGAGGGAAGATCCTGGACTTCCTGCACCATATGATCCTGCCCATGGTCTGTTACATGGCCAGCGAGTTCGCTTTTCTGACTATGCTTATGAAGAATGGGATCCTGGAAGAACTGAAAAAGGACTACATGCGAACGGCGGTATTAAAGGGTATGCTTCCTAAAACCGCCCTGTTTCGCCATGCTCTGCGAAATGCATTAATTCCTATTGCAACCCGGATGAGTGAAATCTTCACTCTTGTTTTCGCAGGTGCCCTCTTAATCGAGAAAGTGTTCGATATCGANGGTATGGGACTTCTGGTCTGGAATTCCATCGTCAGCCGGGACTACAATGTAGTGATGGGCATAATTTTGATTTCGTCGATTCTGACACTAATGGGGCGTTTGTTTTCCGACCTGTTATACACGTACATTGATCCGAGGATTCGACTTCAATGAGGCTTTCGGATTTAACCATAGAGCGATGGCGCCGATTCAAAGGAATTCGCCGCGCCTNCTACTCGCTCATTCTNCTGAGCTCCCTTTTTATTCTTTCGCTTTTTAGCGAATGCATCGCAGANCGAAANCCCATCATAATGGGCTACCAGAGTAGCATCTACTTTCCTTTGATTCAGTTTTATTCCGGCAAAGAGCTGGGCCAGGAGTATGGAACCGAAGCAGATTATAGAGCACTGGTGAACTCACCGAGCTTTGAAGCAAGCGGATGGGCCATTTTTCCACCGGTTCCCTTCGATCCAGAAGAGGCCGATCTACAGGATCAAGAACCACCGCCTCATCCTCCTTCCTTGCGACACTGGCTTGGCACCGACAGTCTTGGCCGCGATGTCTTTGCAAGGTTACTCTATGGCTTTCGTATCTGTATGCTCTTTTCGCTAAGCCTGACTATTGTGAGCGGAGTTCTGGGAGTTATTGTTGGAGGAATNCAGGGNTATCTGGGCGGCCGCACCGATATCGTAATGCAACGATTGATCGAGGTCTGGTCTGCGCTTCCCTTTCTCTACGTTGTAATTTTGCTGGGCTCCATCTACGGGCAGAATTTCTGGATGCTTCTTGTTGTAATGTCCCTGTTTAGCTGGGTGGGGTTATCCTATTACATGCGTGGCGAATTCTTTAAGTTGAGAGGACAGACCTATGTCCAGGCTGCTCGGGCCAGCGGTCTGGGCAGCATTCGCATTTTCATGGGCCAGATTCTGCCCAATGCATTGACTCCTCTCATTACTATCCTGCCCTTTACACTGATTGCCGGCATCAGTTCGCTCACAGCTCTGGATTTCCTGGGCTTTGGTCTACCGCCCCCTACCCCCTCCTGGGGAGAGCTGCTTCAGCAGGCTATGGATAATCTGGACTTTCCCTGGATTGCCATCAGCACAGTAACGGCTCTGTTTTTGACGTTGTTGATGGCTACATTTATAGGCGAAGGGGCTCGCGAGGCGTTTGATCCCAAGTACTACGAAGAGCCCGGCTCCGAGAACACTCCTGGCCGCCCCGTGCGTCCCTGANCAGGGNGCATGGGCCCGGCAGTCGTTGACTGGATGACAGGGTCTCGAAAGCATCTCGGATTCTCCGGTGACCAATCTAGAACAGAGTTTCGCCCATAATTCGGAAGACCAAAAACCCCATGCGNCTCTGAGAAATGAGCTATTGGGCTCACCAGTAAAGAGTCCAGAACGAAATTCTATTACTGGAGCAGCGGATGACAAATGCCTCTGTAGCCGAGGCCCCCTTAAGGTAGTCATCATGGATTCCTTCCATTAATCCCTGAGTGCGATCCTACAGATTGAGTCAAGGGCTGGAGCATAGTTAGCCCGGAGAACGCACCCTTCCATCCTTTCGATGTTGCCAGAGGCCCAGAATTTCCAGAGGCTCCAATTCGCTCCCTTTTCGCTCCGCTTCGATTTGTACCAGGGAAGCAAAGTCCATCAAATCTCGCACGGGAATCGAGCTTAGATCCAATCCCTGGTCTTCGAGAACGTACGCCACGCCTCCTTTGCCGGACTGACTGTTGATTCGAATGTATTTTTCATACCTTCTACCTATGTCAGCAGGATCCACCGGTAAATAGGGAATGTCCCATACCCCTGGCTGCTCGATATTCTTTCTTGCATTCAGAGATTTTCGAATGGCATCTTGATGGGAACCAGAGAATGCGGTGAACACAAGCTCACCGGCATAAGGCTGACGCGAAGGCACTGTCATGCCTGTGGTCTGCTCATAAACCTGTCGTATTTCAGGAAGATTCGAAAAGTCGATGCCCGGGTTCACTCCCTGACTGAATAGATTCAATCCCACTGTAACCAGATCAACGTTGCCTGTCCTTTCTCCATTTCCAAACAGGGTGCCCTCCAATCTGTCCGCACCGGCAAGAAGCGACATTTCTGCCGCAGCAACTGCAGTTCCTCGATCATTGTGCGGATGCACACTAATGATTACATCTTCCCTGTTGTTAAGATTCCGGCAAAACCACTCAATCTGATCGGCGAAAAGATTGGGTGTAGTAACCTCTACCGTGGAAGGGAGATTTATGATCAGGGATCCCGGATCAAAGGGAGCCCACTCCTCCATAACAGCATGGCTAATCTCCAGGGCAAACTCAGGTTCCGTGGCAGAAAAGCTTTCTGGAGAATACTCAAGGATCATTTCACCTGAGAAACGGGATCGCAAGCTTTTGATCTGTCGCACAGAGTCCACGGCGATCTGAATTACTTCTTCGCGGCTCTTCTGAAACACATATTGCCTCTGGGCCGGAGAAGTGCTGTTATAGACATGAAAAATCACTCGATTCAGCCCCTGAATCGCTTCGAAGCTTTTCTCAATCAGATGACTTCGCGCCTGGCTCAGGATTTGAACCCAGGTGTGAGATGGCACAGCACCTGAATCGGAGAGCCAGCGCACAAAGTCAAAGTCTGGTTGCGATGCTGATGGAAAGCCAACTTCGATTTCGGAAAACCCCATNCCCACCAGGGTGCGAAACATTCTGGCTTTCTTCTCCGGCTCCATAGGAATCACAAGGGCCTGATTACCATCCCTGAGATCTACGCTGCAGAATCGCGGAGCCTTCTCTACGCTTCGGGAAGGCCAGGTACGATCCGGGAGTTCCACCGGACGAACTGGTCGGTACTTTTCACCTGGAANCATTCCAGTAATTGGGCTAATCATAGTATTNNTCCTCTTTGCACTGCGAAAACTTGTCTAGAATCCAGAGCATTCGCTTCGCAGAATTAAGCGATGCTCTATGAGACACAGTTGGATGTGAGCTGCCACATAAGGCGCTGCGCCGGAGCTTCCGGGCTAATCCATCTAAAAAGATGCAGGTTATATGTTATAGATGTGCCAGGCGAAGCCCGNCTAGCAGAGAGGATAGTAGAACTGAAGACGCATTGAGGGCCCGATTGGACGGTGCCCAATCCCTGGAAGCCACAGCTGTAGGTGCTTCAGNAATCACAAATTCAACATCGGAATTCCCGCAGAAAGGTCAAGCTCAAATTTCCGTTAGTGTCTGAATCCATTACATTCAGGAGTATTCGTAAGCGAAAGCTATAAAGATCGGGAGAGAACTCCCACAAGAAATCCTGATGCTCATAGAAGCAATCGGCAGCCTCGGGAGCCTGTGCAGCAGAAAGAGAAATCTATCCCCGGGCTCAGATCATCCAGTCTTTGCTTCTGTTATTCCAGCTCAACCTGTTGCGTGCAGAAGACCTTGAATCCCCTCGAAACTTAGTGGCTCTGCAATTCTCTATCCCTCCGGTTGGCGGGGCGGATTTTCAGGCAATTTTTCCGAATCCGTCAGAAAACGAATTGTCTACGACGGGAATCACATTAGAATTCGCACCCGATGCTATACTTCAATGAATGGGGCATTGCAACCCTGGTCTGTACTCTGTATACCCTGGTCCTGCTTCTTTACCTGATCTCACTGAAAGACAAACAGCTATACACCCGGGATTTAACGTTCTTCTTCCTGGGCGCCCTGGGACTCAATGTAGGATACCTGTGGTCCGCTCTATTCATTGGCCCACTGGGCGGGGCTCACAGATTCATAACAGTAGGCATCGTTTTTGTTCCGTTGATCTTTATGATCCAGTTTGCCCATCATTTTCCCAACAATCAGCGAACCAGAAGCTCCAGGATTTCATTCTGGATTTCTACGGCCATCGCCCTGGCACTCATTGGTCATTTCTATTATAACGCCATTATCTCAGATCCAGATTTTGACTTTCAAGGTGAGCTTTTTAACTATGAACAGGAGATGGGAGCATGGGTGGCCAGAGGCATGATCCTGATGATGCTATGGTTTGCCATTGTCCTGTTTATGCGAAGTCGCAAAATGGAGAAGAAGGAGAAACGCGCAGCGCGACAGCTTCTTCTGGCCATGTTGATTCCAACGCTGCTACCGGGCATCGTCAACGTTCTCTATAACGGCGGTCGTATTAGTCATTCTACCTTTCAGCAGGGCTATGTATTTCTTTCATTGCTTGGATACACTGCCATTGTTCTGGTCTTCATCAACAACACGGTAGAACGAACCAGCTTCATGACCAAGATCGTGGGAATTTCGCTTGTAACCTTGCTGTTGGCCATTCAGGCCCTTTCCGCCTTTTCGGGACAGCAAACTCATCGTAGCTATGATCGCATTCATTCCCTGCAAGGCAAAGCCTATGTTCAGGATGGCATGGACCCCATTACTCCTATCGCATATGCGAAAAAGGCGGAGNAAGTCACTGAGGGTAAGCTGGTCAAAAGAAGTGATACGAATCATCTGACTGCAAGACACTTCCGGCAGATTGAGCCAAAGACCGATAGAATCTATGTAGCCTATCTGGTTCCAGGACAGTACCTGCAGAATGGGAAACGCGAAACCTACGAAATCGGATACAACTACCAGGAGTATCGCAAGTTTATCCATGATTCTGTGATTGGCACGGCCATTCTTACAATAACGCTGGTACTGGCTGTATTAATCCTTTATCCGATCTTCTTTTCCCGGAGCCTGGTAAAGCCATTGCACTCCCTTCTGGATGGCGTTGGTCAGGTTGAGGAAGGAGACTTTGAAGTAAAGATACCCGTGATGGTTGAAGATGAAATCGGGTACCTTTCTCGATCGTTCAACAACATGGTGCGAAGTATTCTGGAGGCCAGACAAAAGCTACAGGACTATGCAGAAAACCTGGAAGTAAAGGTGGACGAGCGAACCAGGGAAGTCACAGAAAAGATGCAGGAAATCCATGAGATGAAGGTGCAGCAGGATGGTGACTACTATCTGACCTATCTCATTGGCAGGCCGCTACAGACGAATCGCAACAAGTCGGATCACATTAACACCGAGTTCTACGTAGAACAAAAGAAGAAGTTTGTATTTAAGGAGCGCTCCGCGGATCTAGGTGGCGATATTTGTATTACAGGCAACCTTCGCCTGGGCCCGCAAGCCCGACGATATACGGTATTCATGAATGGCGATGCCATGGGGAAATCCATGCAAGGAGCCGGCGGTGCCATTGTCATGGGCACGGCCATGAACAATATCCTGGCTCGATCCGCCGGCAACGATCGAGTTCTGGAAAGCACTCCGGATGAATGGCTCACCGAAATATTCGNGGAATTGCATAATCTGTTTCTGGCCTTTGATGGATTGATGATGCTTTCGGCAGTTGTGGGCGTTATTGATGAAGAAACCGGAGAAATGAGCTACTTCAACGCGGAGCATCCATGGACTGTGCTCTACAGGAATGGAGAGGCCAGCTTTATTGAAAAGGAGCTGAACCTGCGAAAACTGGGCTCGCCTTCGGAATTCACATTCAAAGTACAGCATTTTCAACTTCAGCCAGGGGATGTTCTTATCGCTGGTTCTGACGGAAGAGATGACGTGGACCTGAGTGGTGGTGCCGATGTTCGCACCATCAACGAGGATGAAAACCTATTCCTGCGCCATGTAGAGGCCTCTGGAAGCGATCTTCTGGCAATAGTGGATCGAATTCACGGAACAGGAACGGTTACCGATGACCTCAGTCTGCTCAGGGTAGGCTTCCATGAAACAGCGGCGACGCGAATGGAAGGGCCGGTGGCCGATGCCGATGCACTGATGCGTATGGCCCGAGAAGGATTNCAGGGCAACGATGTGGCCGGCGCTCTGCGCAAACTAGATCAGCTACTTGCTATCGACCCGGACCATGGCAATGCACTTCGCTTGAAAGGTCGGATTCTGATGATGGAAGGTCGGCATGAAGAAGCGATTCAGCCACTAAGTCAGCTGGCAGAACTGGAGCCGGAAAATATCGACGCATGCTTTTCGCTTTCCGTCTGCTACAAACATCTTCGACAGCATGATGATGCCATTCGCACAGGAGAGAAGGTGGCCGATGCGCAGCCAGGACGTATCGCCAACTTGATCAATCTGGCGGACAGCTATCGTGTCACCGGTCAGATCGATAAAGCAAAGCAGCTTACTCAAAAGGCTCTGGAACTGGAGCCGGATAATCCATCGGCCCGAAAGCTTTCAGAATTGATGGGCTAGGCTGGGCGGGAAGGAGCTTCAGATCGTACGGATAAATAGTCTATGAAATCGGAGTCCGGGATCGGAGGACTGAAAAGATAGCCCTGCCAGCCAGATACATAGATCAGGCTCTGCACATGCTCAAGTGTTTTCTGATCTTCAATCCCCTCTACGATCACTGAGAGATTGAGCTGATTTGCCATGCTACCAATAGCTGACAGCACCGCTTTGCTGCTCAACCCATGGTCCAGGTTTTGAACAAAGATCCGGTCTACCTTGATTGTATCCAATGGAAATCGATCGAGATAGGAAAGAGAGGAATACCCGGTTCCGAAGTCGTCCAGAGCAATGGCTACACCCTGCCGATGGAGCCTTTGCAGATTGGAAACCACCGCTTCGCTTTCCCCGGCAAACGCGGATTCGGTTACCTCCACTTTGAGCGTACTGGCTGCAAGGCCATAGCCTTGCCAGACTTCCAGTAGCTTATCGGCGAATGAGCCGAGCTGTAGCTGTCTGGCAGCCACGTTCAGTGAGTAGAACTGAAGAGAGTTTCCAGTGTCAGAGAGATTCCGGGCAAATCTGGCCAGAACCCGGGCGCAATGAAAGCCTACGTCTATGATTAGCTCATCTCTTTCTACAGTTTGAATAAATGCCGCGGGCCCCAGTATCTTACCATCGTCCAATTTCCATCGAATCAACGCTTCGCATCCAATTATACTCCTTTGATCTTCTGCATGGATGGGCTGGTAGAAGAGTATTAGATCCTCATTCTCGAGAGCCCTCTGTACTTCGTTTAGAAGGCGAAATTCCGTTGTGTTTTCCTGTGCAGACTCTTCCAGGATGGTCCATCGCGCATTCTGATCTCGAGCCAGGGATTCCAGGGCCCGCCGGCATTGTTTAAAAGCCTCTTCCAGACTTGCCGTGACATCCCCACCGGGAAAAGGAACCGCTGCTGCTCGAACCCGGAACGGTATGCTACTGGAACCAACGGGGACTGGAGGATCGCAGAGTTCCATTAGACGCACCATAAACGTTGGAAGGGGAGCTATCCCCTGCCCGTCTCTCGATGAAAACTCCCCTTCTTCGCGCACTGCACCCTGACGATCGTAAAGAACAAACGCCAGATGGATATCGTCCACTCGGGCGCTCAAGGATCCATCGGGCAGGTGATCTTCGAGCCGTTCAGTCAGACCCTTGAGGGCCAGCTCGGTCATATCATACCCTTCCGCATTTTCGATCTTTCTGTAGTTTTCCAGAACCATCAATACGTAGCACCCATTTGCCTCCGAGCTTCGATAGGCCGTCTCCTCACGAAGGCCAGACCGGTTTAACCACTCAGTTGTATTGTCCTTATGACTTAGGTTTCGAATCAATACCTCCGCTTCTCTGCGCCATTCCAGTTCCCTTCGCAAGGATTGGGTCCTTCGCTCAACTCTGCGTGTGAGCATCGTTTTCCAGATTGCCAGGGCCTTACGGGCTTGATCCCTCCTGGATGCCAGCAGGTTGACTATGGAAATGGAAAGCACTACGAAGATCAAATAGGCATAGGTGACCACTGCCGTTGAGTTTTCGTCTCCGGCAGCAAGTGGAGATAAACCTCTGGCAGAAAGCAGAGTAACCATCCACCCGTGAACGATGAGAACAAGCGAAACCCACAAGGCATTGAAATAGACCGCAAGGACGAGAAGAATGGGCAGGGACAGAATGAGAACCAGAGTGTTAAAAAAACCCGGCACTCCGTCCTGAATCCATACCAGGCCAGGAACGATGCTTACTGCCAGGACCATTAGCAATGACCAGGGTCGGGCCAGTTGAAGGTCCGTGCTGCGACCCAGCAAGAGAACACTAAAAAAACGTCCTACCAGAAGGATGGATGTGGCCTGACTCATTGAATTCAGAATCGAGCGATAAACCCAGAACATCCCTCCAGCTTGCCGGGAAAACCAGTAGTGGACCGGCAGCGTGACGGCAAGATGGACCACCAGAAACAAGAAAAATACCCTTAAAAGGATTGCCGGGTCTTCGAAACCGCGGTAGCCTCGCCAGTTCTTCAAGAACCAGGCTACGATGAGCGTAGGCACAATAAGAATGAACAGAAACATCGTGGCCAGGGCCCAGGGATACTGAAAGTCCAATTGCCAGAGTATGATTCCATGCCGAACGATATGGATCAATGCAAGAACGGGAAGTATGCGAGGGCGGCAAAGATAGGCACAGGCGAACAAAAAGCCAGTAAATGAGGGAAGGTACAGCGAACGGCCTGGATCATAATTGACTCCGATCAAATTCAACTCCACGGTTATGATACCCAGTAGAGTCAGGGTAATCCAGCTTGCTGGAGTTTTTAGATTTCGGATGTCAGAAACAGACATCAACCGTTTGCCTCAGGAATTACTTAGCTCTTTCAGATTCGTGACTTGCCTGGATATGTCTTCGATTCCGCTAAGCAATCCCCGGGACGCCTCATTGATTTCCGTGATTTCGCGGTCCAGGCTCTCCATGGTCTTCGCCAGTTCCTTTTGTCCATCGATCTGTTCTCTCGAACCATTGAGCACATCTGCAGCCTTGGCGCGTTGAACCTCCAGTTCTTTGATGAAGCTTTCAAGAATGGATGCTTGCTGTTCCAGAAGACCTGTAGTTTGCTCAACTTGCTGATTGGTCAGCCTGGTTCTATCGCGCTGGGTTGCGGTTTGCTTTACAGCCTCATCGGATTGCTTTCTGGCCGAATCGATGGTACTGATGGATTCAGAAACGATATTGGCAATTTGTCGCACATTCTGACCGGTATATTCGGCCAGTTTACTAACTTCGTCGGCCACAACAGCGAATCCACGGCCGGAGTCCCCTGCTCTGGCNGCTTCAATGGCTGCATTCAGGGAAAGTAGATTTGTTTTTTCTGCAATCTCGGTCATGATTCCCGTAATCTTACTAACGCTGGCAAATGCCTCTTCAAGGCTACTCAGCGTTTTTGTAGTGCCTTCAACCGTGGCCTGCACGGTTTCCATGCTGGACAGGGCATCTCCTGCGCTTTCGATAAGATTTTGATTGGACTCTGTGATTGAAGAAATCACTTTCTTCAGTTCTACGCTCTGNCCTGCCATCTGCTCTATACCGCGAGATTGGCCTTGAACGGTCTCTGAAGTCTGGGCTGAACTGGCCGTAAGCTCCTCCGTTACGGCATTGGCTTCTTCCAGTGCTGCTGCCTGAGTTTCAATTCGACCAGTAGTATCTTGAATGAAGGTTTGAAACTGATGGGTGGCCCGATCCAACTCCCCTGCAAAATCCGCCATTTTGGATTTCTGCCCCTGCAAAGATTCCACCAGAGCTTGATTCTCACGAGCTCCTTCCGCTGCGATTTCAGAAAGCCGCTTCTGAATGCGAATGCCAGCTGATACAATGCCTCCAACCACCACGATAAATACATTGGCCGAAATGAATGGGGCCATCCCGATGACTTCAGCGCTCAAATCGTTCTGATGTCCAAACTTCACCCCCGACAGATGCACCAGAAAAACGGCCGTGGCAAATAGCACGGCCCCGTACAGAGACAGCAAGAATGTCAATTTTGCAGAGCCTACCAGAGCAGAAGAAACTAGAAATATGAGAAATACTGCATAGAGGTTTCGATCAACCGCCAGGCCAAAGGCACGCTCCGTTCCATCCTGAGTGCCGGCGATCATCACCAGGCCAACGATGGTCATGTCAATAACAGCCGCGATTCTAACGAAGGCACCCGGAGTCCGATTTCCTCGCATCAAAAAGATTCCGATTCCTCCCAGCACGATCAGAATACCAACAGCGATAATCTCTGACTGAATCAGGTAAGTTTTCAGGTTCTCGGCATCAAGAGAGCCTGCTACGGACAGTGTAAAAAGCAAACCCAGACCCAGTCTGATGTAATTGGCCAGCCGAAAGCCACCGGCAACCACAGAATGATGATTCATCTTTTTGGGCATAGAGCCAGGATCGAAACAGAAGATTCGCGCCCCGTCAAATCCTATTCCCGGCTGTAATGCTTTTTTCTAAATTTAAGTTTTAGATGAGAGAACCTTTGTAGGCTACATAGCAACTGGACTATTTATCCAATCCATTGAGCATCTCATTTATCCGTGCCAGGCCACAAAAGTCTTCTTCCCCAAAGCCCCGATTCATTCCGGCTTCGTACACTCCCTTGATGGCAGATGCCACAGGAAGAGCAACATTGTACTCCAGTGCAAGACGCATGGCATGATTCACATCTTTATTCATATTCTTGAGCGCAAAATGCTCTTCGTAGTTGCCCGAGTAGACAAAAGGCAGTTTGAAATCCGACAATCCGGACCTTGCTGCAGAGTTTCGAATTACAGCATCGTAGACTTCTGAATCCACTCCCAGTTTCTGAGACAGGATCCATCCTTCGGTCAGTGCTTGCATCATCGAGGCCTGGGTTAGATTCAAGGCGATTTTAACTTTCTGTCCATGACCTACAGGGCCGCAGTGAATCATCATCTTGCCGCAAGTATCGAAGAAGAATTTCTGAGCCTCCAGCGACTCCTTGCTTCCGCCAGCCATAAACAGGATCTCTCCGGCCTGGGCCGCATTCTTGCTACCGGTCATTGGAGCATCTATGAATTCGATGCCCTGATTCTGACAGGCTTCATAAAGTCGCGCTGTAAAATCGGGAGACGTAGTGCCCGTATCGATCAAAGTAATTCGTTCGCCATCCTGCACTCGGTTCACAAGATCTTGGTACAGGCCGCCTTCGAATACGATGCTATTAAGGACTTCATCGGTGGTCAGACATAGCACCACCACAGCTGTGGTTCGGGAGGTCTCCACTGGATCGGAACTACAGTGGATGCCCGCCGATGCAAGATCCGAAAGCCCGTCCGGATTTCTGGAATAAACATGTACCCTGGCCCCGGCCTGATTCAGATTCATGGCCATCCCACGACCCATGACTCCGGCACCGATGATCGAAAAACTCTTTTCCCTGGACATGGGCCTAACCTGGACCGGCCCCGGAAATCGGAAAGTACTTTGAAACCTGGAACAACCTATCATTCTGGGCACGTGGAAGCCATGCACAGGGATGACCTGCTGGAGAAGTTACGCAAGTTTCTGGAAGTCCATGCGAAAGCCAAAATCCTCTCTACAGAGCCTGGAACATTGACCATGTATGTTCTGCACAGCAAGACCCAGGACAAGACCACGAAACAGAAGATGATCAACTACAAGCTCCTCCGGCTCAAAGAAATTCTGCTGGATCAAAAGGAGCTCAGCACCAAGGATCGCTATGTATCCGAATTCCTGCTGGAAGAACTCTATAAATACTATAAAGAGCTCAAATGACTGCCGTCCTAAGCGTTGAAAATCTTTCTATTGGAATCGGGTCTTCCGGCATCACAGATAATGTTAGCTTTGCCATCGAACCCGGGCAGATTTATGGAATCGTCGGTGAATCCGGTTGCGGAAAAACCATCACTGCTCTGGCCAGCCTGGGCATGCTTCCAGAACCGGGGGGTCGCCTTCTTAACGGTAGAATTCTTTTTAAGGGCGAAGACATCTATAGCGCCACGCCGGAAAGACTGCGCCAGATAAGAGGCGCAGAAATCAGCATGATCTTTCAGGAGCCAACTAGCGCCCTGAATCCTCTGCTCACCATTCGCAAGCAATTGGTGGAGCTGTTTGAATTCCATGAATTCTCCGGCAATCCAGAAACCAGGATGGAGCAGGTTCTCAGAAGAGTTGGTTTTTCGGATCCAGACCGAATCCTGGCCTCGTATCCCCATCAGTTGTCTGGTGGAATGCTACAAAGGGTGGTGATCTCCCTCGCTCTGCTACTACATCCATCTTTAATCATTGCGGACGAACCAACTACGGCACTGGATGTCACGGTTCAGGCCCAGATCATGGAACTGCTGGTGGAGCTTCAAAAAGANGAGGGATGCTCAGTATTACTGATTACACATAATATAGGACTGATTGCCCAGTACGCAGATCGCGTAGGTGTGATGTACGCCGGCCACTTAATCGAAGAGCGAAATGTATCTGCTTTCTTGAAAGATCCCTATCATCCCTACAGCAAAGGCTTGATGGCTGCACTGCCGGACGTCGACGAAAGAAAGGAACTCAGACCCATTGCCGGGCAAGTTCCCTCCGTAGGTAATTTTCCTGAAGGCTGCCGTTTTCGTCCTCGTTGCGGCCGGGCATTTGAACCTTGCGATCAAACGGTTCCTACATTTGAGCCAGAAACGAATCAGAAGGTNTGCTGCTATCTGTATCAGGAGGCCATGGTATGAGCCTTTTGAAAGTTCAGGATCTGCAGACGTATTTTCCTATCACTGGAGGACTGTTTCGCAAGACCACTGGCTGGGTAAAAGCGGTGGATGGCGTCAGCCTGTCTGTGGAGGAAGGGGAAGTGCTGGCCGTTGTGGGTGAGTCCGGCTGCGGAAAAAGCACCCTGGGAAATAGCATACTGGGGCTTACCCTGCCCACAGCCGGTCGACTGTTTCTTGAAGGGAAGGAAATCGATATTACGAAAGCTGGCTCCTGGAAACCCTTCCGCAGCGATTTTCAGATTATTTTTCAAGATCCTTACTCCTCTTTGAATCCACGCCATACTATCTTTGAGATTCTGAGCGAGCCCATGCGAATTCATGGTCTTTGCAACCGAGCCAATGCCAGGGAGAAAGTGGCCGAACTACTTGAACTGGTAGGGCTATCCGAAAGCGCCATGGATCGATTTCCCCATGCGTTTTCTGGTGGTCAGAGACAGAGAATTGGAATTGCTCGTGCCGTAGGTCTTCGGCCTCGATTGATCGTCTGCGATGAGGTAACCAGCGCGCTGGATGTTTCCGTGCAGGCCCAGATCATCCAACTGTTGCTCAAGCTTAAGGCTGAGCTAAAACTGTCTCTCCTATTCATTACTCACGATTTATCCCTGGTCCGAAACATGAGCGATCGGGTTTGCGTAATGTATGGGGGACGCATCATGGAAGTGGCCTCCACAGAGGATTTGTTCAATAATCCGGCCCATCCCTATACGAAAGCTTTGATGGATGCAATCCCTTCGTTGCATCCGGATCGAAGACCGAAACTATTAGGCGGAGAAGTACCATCGCCATCGAATTTGCCCGCTGGATGCGTATTTCATCCTCGATGCCCAAAGGCTCAATCAGACTGCTCGCAAAGCGTTCCCGCTCTGGAGGAGCTGGGATCCCGGTTTGTGGCCTGCTTTTACCCTGAAAAAAACTGAACCGTCCCGAGATTTCCTCCCCGGAAATATGGTGCCCCGGCGATTCCGAGTCGCTTCTTTGCAAGGCTTGCACGGCCCACAGCGAACGAGTTGCGATTAACAGTCCTGGGACGCTGATCTCCTCCCGGAGGCTGAATGCACTGGTTGCACTCAGAAATGGTTGAAAAGGGCCATCCACTTTAGGAGCCGCGTCTATTAACAGGGAGAAGAAAATGCCGATAATGAGGANTGGAGAGAGTTGTCCGGAAATGAGAAAACGCCATGCCCGCATAAGATTGATCATCCTTTCCCTGGTATTTCTGGTGCCTGCCGCCGTAGTAATTGCTTACAGCCCGGAAGAACCCACAGAGGTAAATCACAGGAGGATCACTGTCTATGATGGAGGCGGTATCGTTCAACTGGCCAGGCAGTATCTTGGCGTTCCCTATCGATCGGGAGGCAATACTCCGTCGGGATTCGATTGCTCCGGGCTCACCAGTTTCGTTTATAAAGAAGCTGGATACTCCATCCCGAGATCGGCTTCCAGCCAGTACAATGCGCTAAGACCCGTGCGAGTCCCCGAGGTAGGCGACCTGGTATTCTTTCGAACGGATGGAAGTTCGATTTCGCATGTAGGCATCTATCTGGGAAATTATCGATTCATTCATGCCCCTTCCAGCGGAAAGACAGTGAGCATCGCTGATCTCAGATTGAAATACTGGAAGAACAGCTATGCAGGAGCGAGAACCATCTTCCAACCCGGAAACAATTCTCTCTAACCTGAGTGCTCCCCAGGCTTCGCTTGCATTCCATCGCTATTTCTGCCTTGCAGACCCGAATCCAGGAATTGAGCAAGCCATCAGNCACGGAAGATCCAAGATCCAGGTCCTCTGGATCCTGAGCTCCCGTGAGATCTTCGAAAACCAAGCTGAAGTCTTCCACAAAAAGGTTTGCCCCCAGAGATGGCCCCGGTCATCCCGTTGGTATGATTCAAGAGAAGCTGAAAGAGCTGGGACTGGAGATTCCGGTGGTCAATCCTCCCGTGGCCTCCTATGTGCCNGCCCGAANATCCGGGAACCTGGTGTACATCAGCGGTCAGCTTCCCGTAAGAGACGGAAAACTGATTCTGATGGGCCAGTTGAAATCCGATGACGATGTGGAGTCGGCTCAGGCAGCCATGGCTCAGTGTTTTCTCAACGGGCTTGCAGCCCTTACCACAGTTGCCGATCTGGAGAGCATCCAACAACTTGTGCGCCTCGGGGCATTCGTCTCTTCAACACCGGACTTTCATGGACATCATATTGTTGCCAACGGAGCCTCCAATCTCGCTCAACAAATCCTTGGCGATGCGGGCATCCATAGCCGGGCAGCGGTGGGCGTAAGCGCCCTTCCTCTAAATGCATCGGTCGAGCTGGAACTATTGTTTGAAGTCCGATAGTGGCGATCTCGCCGTTCGGATGAAATCGAATAAAGAATCATGAGCCAGGTTGTTCAAAGCATCATCATCTTTCTCTGGAAGACCCCTGTTGCCTTCTTGAAGGGATGGTGGCAGGTTGGGAAAAAGAGTATTCATTCCTTGCTTGAATTCTGCAAATCCCTGGGTACAGGATGGCTACTCTTGATGGCCTCCCTTGCTGTCATCGCCGTAGCCGGATGGCCCTGGTTCAGCTACGAAATCCAGTTCGAGCAATTGGAAGTCTACGGAGTCCGGTCCAGATTTTGGACCTTCTTCACATCCGCAGGTTTTCTGGGACTAATCGTTTCACTGGTTCAGTTTCCCCATCGAAGGACTATCTTCTGGGTCCTTTCTGCGGTTGCATTGCTTGCGTGGATCGCTGGCCTGATCTGGACCTCTACAGTCCATGTTACGTTTCATCAAGATACATCCTTTCAAACCCTGATTCCATTCTGGATCTATCCTGGATTACTGGCTACTTCCGTTCTGGCATCTCTGCTGCTACCCAGGGAAGCCGGATGGGATGTTACATCAGCATACCATAACCTGAACCGCCATCCAGAATAATCCCCCCGAGCACCGGCTCATAGATTACCTACATTCTTTGCAGTATCCTGTGGACTGTTAACTAAAACAGGGATTATGCTTCGAGCATTACTTGCCATCCTGGACTCACTCTGCTAAAAAAGCAATGTGAGTGAGAACCAGAACGCTTCCGCGCCGGATCGCGGGGAAGGCAGCGGACTTTTCGATGCAATGGCACCGGATGTTGCGCTAAAAACACTGAGTAATCTGCAGCTGGAAGATTCTCGAATCATGGCCCCGCTGAAGAATCGTTCCCGGCTGGCCAATCAGATCTATGACCTGGTACAGAGCTTTCTCACCGGAGCCCGTTCCACTAAAGACACCTATTATCCTTCCCTGGCCGATATATTTGGGGATCTTCAGATGCATAAAAGGGCCATTTCGGATAAGTCCCCCATGCCTTCAGAGGCGGAACTATTGCGAACAGTCTGCCTTATGTCCGTGCAATCTCCTCCCTTCATTCATATTCTAAGGGAACTGAAAGCCAATCCTACATCACCGGACCAGTTCATTACAAGGCTGGTGGCGCCTACAGAAAAACATCCAGATAAAGTTGCCGTAGCTTTTCGCTCCACAACAAGAAACAATCTGGTGTACCTCAAGAGTCTTATCCGGGACCTGGACCCAGCACTGCCTGGCGGACCGGCCTTCCACAAAATACAGGATGCCAATCCGCGAACCGGTCGTGTTGAAACGATTCTGGGCAAACTGTTCTTTTCTTCTATGTCTGGAGATGAGCCAGGTCAAAGTCCAGAGGCGGAAGAGGAGGACCAAAACGATGAACTCACTCTGAAGCGAGTGAACCAGTCTCTACGAATAAAGCTGTTTCGTCCCTTAATCATGGATCTTCTGCGGGAGAAGATCATCTTCAGTCTTTCCTGTCAGGATCTACGCAATCAGACCGGACACAAGATTCCGGACATCGTTCTATTCAACATACTGGAAAACATCAAACATCGTTTTTCACGGCTTGTGGAAATCCTGACGCATGAGGCCGTACAGGAAATGGTGGATCAGCAAACCAGACAGCAGATGCATCGCTTTCAACAGTCCGGACATACCGAGGATGCAGGCGAAGCGGCGGCCCATTACATCCTGGAGAATGCTCGCAACTCAGATACGACTCCGGCCTATATCATAGAGATTGCAGCTGAAGCAGTGCGACTGCGCCAGTGGTATGATGATAAGGCGCGCGAAAATAAGAAAGACCAGCAAAAGCAAGAACTGCAGGTTATTCTCCAAAAACTGAAAAACCATAAAGGTATCTTTCGTGCGAAGAATGGCCGAAAGATCAACATAGACGAAAAATATCTTTCGCTCTTCCTGAATGAAAACAATAGTCCTGTATTGGTGGCATCTGATCCTCCTCTGAGCAGAAGCGGCAATCGAGAAGTGACTGACTATGAAACCATCTATTTGCTCTATAAAGATCGAGCTATTACCGGACAGGCAATTCAGACTGCTCTCGAAGCATACAATAAGACCCAGGATACCTTTCTAATTGGAATACTGGAAGACATGCTGCAGATCAACACCCGTCCGGATGTGGAGCTCAAGCATTTTGTTCCGCCAGCTTACCTGGAACAGCTGAGGGAAGCAATACGAGATTCCTACAAGTCTCATCTATCTCCGTTCGAACGATTCTGGCTGGCTATTACAGGAAAGCGCATAAGCGATGCTAAAATTGCCCGAATTCAGAAGCGACTGGATATGGAACGGGGAGAGAAAGAAAGGGTGCAAACGGAGCGAAAAAGCAAAGCCAGGACTCAGAAGGCTCGCAAAGAAGTAAAAACCCTGGCACGGCAGCGTACCGGAGAAAGCTCTTCCCTTTTCGAACTTGCAACAGAAAAGGAATCCTCCGCTGGATTTGATCATGCGGCCCAGGAAGTCATGAATTACCTTCTCACTCAGGTAAATTCCATGTGGGATAAGAATTTTTATCCCGATCGAGATCAGGTGCTACGTCTTGCAAGTCATGACCAAAAGGAGATCGCGCAAAAGGTTCTGGGTCTGGTAGATGCAGGAGCGCAGTCCACAGCGGCAATGATGCGAATTGCTGTGCCTGGAAAAGGTTATATCTATGCCGGTCATGATTATGTGCATGGTCATAAGAANGATTTNATACAGAGGTTCAAAAGCAAACTGGATCAGGCATCCGGCGTTCAGGTGGGCGGTGGCACTACAATTCAGCTCAATACCAAAGAGGAAGACAAGCATTTCTACCGGGCGATGCTGCAGTATCTAAACCATCTACCAGATCAGTAGATCGAAAAGAAGCCCTGCTCCTTCCCTGCAGGATGGCTTTCCTGTTCTACAAAGAGATACCGGACAGCAAGCCTCTGCACCCCCGATCCCACTACACTCCTTCATGAACCCGGACTTCTCGCTCTTCAATCAACACCGATTTCCCTGATTGATTCAGGAACGGAACAGCCGGGGTCTGTCGCGTACAGCCTGGATGGACATCAGACCTTCAGCGTATGTGCAAGGTCATTCCAGAGATAGATCTTAAAATGCCCATCCGTCCCTTTCCGCGCCAAATGACAGAGTCCTGTATTTCCCATACTGATTCGTAATGAGAATTCTGCCGGCATGCCTGTCATTGCAGTGCCCAGAGCACGGATGAAATTACCATGCGAAACGATGACGATTCTTCGAGAGTCTCCTTTTCGGCTAGAGCGGGAAGGCCCACTGCGCGATACGCCGCCAATTTGCCCGGGGGATGCTTCCTTTTCTAAATCGCCAATCCGTTCGCTTCCGGCTTCAGACCCCTCACCGGGCAACGTCAGGATTCGGTCCATCAGCCCCTTACCTCGTTCGATTAGATCAGCTACACTCTCTCCGGCCGGATACCGTTGGTAGGGATCACGATGCAAATTCTCTAACAGCTGCGCATCCAGGTCGAATCGGATTTTCCCTTCTGCTTCGCCGCAGTGGATTTCCCGTAGATCGTTCTCCACAGTTTCCTCGGGCAGATCGGAACGATTCAGGAATTCGCGAATGATGGCGGAAGACTGCCTGGCCCGCCCCTGGGGAGAGACATACCAGGTGTCGATTTGGAGTCCGTCCAATCGACCTTGCAGTGTTTTTCCAAGTTGCTCACACTGTCTCTGTCCCTTCTCGGACAGGGCGGAATCCAGAGTTCCCTGAATCCTGTGTTCACTGTTGTACACGGTTTCTCCATGACGGATCAAATACACATCCAGCATGCCGGCAGGTTTCCATTTCGCGATACCGGGCAAAGGATTTTTAGTTGCTGCGCGGATGTGTCAGGACTTCCTTGCTTTATGCCTTACTACGATTACAAATGCGATGATTGCCAGAGCACCGCAGAAGTGAAGCTAAGCCTGGCACAAAAAGAAGCCGGAATAGAAGTGGAGTGCCCGAGCTGCCATTCCAGGAATACGCATCAGCTTTTCGCTGCTGTGGCTGTAGGATCATCAGATCGATTGCCGGAACGGTCCTTTGAAAGCGGAGGATCCTGCGGATCCGCTTGCGGATGTTTTCCTCAGAATTGATTTCTGTGCAGACTCTAGAAGACCGAATTCAAAAGATTCTGCCTGCCATGGAGCGTTGCGCCCATCACCTGAGGGAGCTACAACATGGAGATCTACAGGTTTCGTCCAAGAGCAATCCCAGAGACCTGGTAACGCGGGCAGACCGGGAAAGCGAAGAGATTCTAATCGATGCGATTCAAACTTGCTTTCCGGAGGATTCGATTTTAGCGGAAGAATCCGGAGCTACCGCCGCTCGAAGCTCATCGGATAGAGATATCAATTTCAGTTCTACCGAACCCGATTCAAAAAAAGGAAGTCATCAACCAGAGAATCAGATAGAGGTCAGGCAACAGGTCAAAGTCGATCAAAACGCCAGCACCGCCGCGGAATTGCAATGGGTACTGGATCCGCTGGATGGCACAGTGAACTACACCCATGGCAGTCCGCAATATGCAGTGTCCGCCGGCATCATGAAGGGCGATGAATGTGTAGCCGGAGCTATTCTGCATCCGGTAAGCGGAGACCTTTATACTGCGATCCAGGGCAATGGCGCTTTCAAGAATGGAAAGCCAATTCGGGTTTCTACCCGCAATCCACTATCCAATTGTCTTGTAGTCACAGGATTTCCCTACAGCCGACAGGAATTCCTGGAAACGCTACTAACTGGCATCAAATTGACTTTGCAGAATGCCCGCGGATTGCGCCGCACAGGCTCCTGCTGCGTGGATATGACTTACCTGGCCGAAGGAATCTTTGATGCACACTATGAGTTCTTTCTCAAACCCTGGGACACTGCTGCAGCGACTTGCATCGTTCGCGAAGCTGGAGGTTCCGTCACCAACCTGGCTGGTAAGAAATATGTGCCGGGCATGACGCTAATGCTGGCCAGCAACGGAAAGATTCAGAATGAACTGCTGGAAGTTCTTAAACCGCTACAAACCTTGATGCCAGAGCATTATCTTTAGTGCCATGGTTTCAGCTTAGCTGTGCCCTGCTCTTTCGAGATGGGCCTGGACTTAATTCCTGAATCCTATCTGCTTTCCTATCCCATCCACGCCGAGCTGCTCCCTGCTCCTTCGAGATATCGCCGGACCCATTAAATGCAAGATCCTTGCTATCTTCGTTTCGCGGCGGACCAGGATTGGGCCATAGAGCGCTTTTTCACATAGCAATGTGGGAAACCTCCATTCAATTGGTTCGCCGGCAGCGATTGCCCGATCGCCCCGGGGGGAATCTCCTGAATGCTGCGACCTGTAATGGGGGATAATTCGTCCATTCGGCGGCTGGAACCTGATTTTTTGAAAGTTGCCAGCTCAGACTGCGAATGCTCCCTGGTTCTACGGACCAACAAAGTGAACCAGTGGATCTTTAAAATCTTTCAATTCATCCTGCCCCGATTTGCCGGCGCTTCGGGGAATCTAATCTACACTACGAGTTTGCTCATCGCTGCCAATCTAATGGTAATAGCAGGCACGATTTTCTTTCAATGGGATGCCTGGCAATTGATGTATCTGTTCTGGTTCGAAAGCGTTTGTATTGGACTCATTCATTTCTTTCGATTCCTGTTCTCTGCATTTTCGCCTGAACCGGATATCAAGAATCCGATTCGCATGGCTTCGCTACTTTTCATGGCTGCATTCTTTCTGGTGCACTTCAATGGCTTCAACGCAGGTCATCTGGTATTTCTTGTAGTATTTTCTGCCCTTTTCGGATCCGGTAACTCGCCTGACATATTGGATACCCTGTCTCAGTGGAATGGAGTTTCCCTCGATACAGCTTCGCTCGAAATCGTAGCCCCTTTTCAGGTTACCATTCTGGCAGTAATTCTACTCGGCCATCTGAATTCGCTGATTGTGCATGATCTCATCCATAAAGAGTACCGTGGGATTCCGGACAATAAACTGATGATGCTTCCCTACCCACGAATCATCGTCATGCATGTGACGATCCTATTTGGTGCCTTTGCCTATCTCGGGATTCTGGCTGCCACTGGTCGAAAAGAGGCTGGTATAGTGTTTCTCTGTGTATTTGTAGCTCTGAAGATGTTTATCGATGTCAAAACACATCTGGAGCAACATAAGCAAAGGGAGGCAAATCAGAATTCGAAGGCTACAGAGTAGCTGAATCAGCAATTTCGCCGGACAGGATGTGGCCTGTGTTTCGTATAGTAGACGGAATGCCAGGAGCAATTCCCGGGAGTCAATAGCCAGGGCACGATCATGTTTTCCGAAGCGGTAGCTTGCTCAAATAGACGGTGCCCTGGTTTCCAGAGCGGTACCTTGCTCAAATAGACGATGCCATGGTTTCCAGAGCGGTACCTTGCTCAAATAGACGATGCCATGGTTTCCATCGCGCCAGGTAAACTGGTAGACCCTTCTGATTCAGGACCGCATTGCGATGAAGTTGATTATTGATCTAAAAGCAGATGAAAGCGAAAGGCCAGGTAATCCACCGGACTCTCCGGGTTCAAATCAACGTAACAGACTTGATAGTTTGCACTTGTGGGACAACTGGCCGTTCCCCCAATATCGCAGCCTGCTTTCTGACACTTCTTGCGATTCTCCCAGTCATCCTCGCCTCTGTATTTGCAGTAATGCTTACAGTTCGCGGAGCTACCGGGCTTGCAGATATAGCATCCATCTGCCTGAATCGCCGCCGGCATTATCAGGAATCCGCAGAAAATCAGAGGCAGGATCGATAGTAACCTGGTATAAGGGAGGCACTGAAGCATACTATAGATTAGACGCCGACTTCAGGGATGCTCAATCGTTTTTTTGCAGTTCGGCCAGTATTTGTTCATGCCCCAGGCTCTTCCTTTTTTCCGGATCCACGAAACCATACCAGTAAACCAGACCTGTGAGGGTTAGTGCCAGCCCAAGAAGCGAAGGCACCAGGGCATCCACGAGCGTGTAGAACAGGAAAGCCAGCTGCAATATCATCACGAGGCCCAGGACCGCAGAAAGGTAGGGTACTTTGAAAGGTCTGGGCAGATCGGGGAGCTTATGCCTGAGGACGGCCACAGAAGCCAGTGTTAATATGTTGAAGATTGTACTGGTAAAAGAAAAGAAATCGATGATGGTTTCGTAAAGTGTGTCCTTCGCAGGATCAGAATGCACAAGCTCCGCAACCACTGCCATAGTCAGAAGACAGCTTGCCCAGAACCCTTGAAAGATCAGGGCCCGGTTTGGCGTCCGATAGGTTGGGCTGAGGTTGCCCAGAAAGCGAAAGAACAGACCATCTCGTGCCATGGCATGCCAGGTTCGACTTTTTACGAGAACCTGGGAAGACACGTTGCCAAAAGTAGAAATCATGATAGCCAGACCCACCAGAACAGCGCCTACAATGCCCACTGCATTGGTCATGGATTGAACGGCCACAGCTTTGTTTTTCACCATTTCCTGAGGAGACAGCTGCACCAGATAAGCCGTATTCACCAGAAGATACAGCACCATTACAGTGCCTATTCCCAGAAAAAGAGATCGAGGTAGATTTTTTTCAGGCTGTTTTACTTCTTCAGCAACATAGGTAGCTCCTTCCCAGCCGCTGTATGCGAAGAAGCTATATCTGAGCGCAGCGAAAAGAGCTGCCAGACTTCCCGCTTCCGGCGCATTCGGATCTGGATTGGACATGACCTCCATGCCAAAGTGCGAAAAATCCGGAGACGAGCCAAAGCAGGCAGCCGCGATAATCAGAAGTGCTCCTATCTTAACTATGCTGAAGATGTCCTGGATGACGCCGCTCAGAAAGACTCCAAAGCAGTTGGCCATTGTTAAAAGCCAGATCAATACAAAAGCTATGCTTCCCCGTAAGATCAGGGAGGACGTAACCGTTAGATCTGCCAGGAGTTCCGGCTGAGCCTGCGCCACCAGGCCCAAACCGTAGGAAGAAAAAACCAGAGCCACAGCTACAATGGATGCCGTCTCCGAAACGAAGAACATGGCCCATCCGCGAAGAAATGCCACCATGGGATGATAGGCCAGGCGAAGATATACATAGGGACCGCCAGACCGCGGAACCATGGCAACGAGCTCTGCGAAGAGCAAAGCAGATAGAATCGTGATGATTCCGCCTACAATCCACGCTCCATAGAACATGGACACTACGCCCACTGCTGCCATAATGGGCGCAGGAGTTCGAAAGATTCCAGAGCCGATGATACGGCCCACTACAATAGATAGCGTTTCGGTTAAACCGAGCTTTCGCTCATAGCCAGAGGCCATCAAGCGTTAACCCGGGATTCAAAGACAGGGCGAACCCAGCTACGGGTCTCTGGATCTCTACCAATTACGGATTGACGAAAACGGTCCCTGAGTCGCCGGGACAAAGGTCCAATCTGTCCGTCTGCGATGATTCTACGATCTACCTCTTCGATCCAGGCTACTTGAGCGCCGGTACCACAGAAGAAGAGTTCATCGGCAATATAGAGTTCTGTTCTGGCGATGTCTCTTTCCACCACGGTCATGCCCTCCAGACGTGCCAGCTCGATAATGCTTCGTCTGGTAATTCCTTCAAGTACCGAAGCGGCCACAGGTGGAGTGATCAGCACTCCATCCCGGACCATAAAAATATTCTCTGCACTTCCTTCGCTTACGAATCCACGGGAATCCAGGAATATAGCTTCATCGAATCCATGTTGCACGGCTTCTGATTTTGCCAGAGCTGAATTTGCATAGCCCCCCGATACCTTGGCTCGCGTAGGGATGATATTCTCATCGATCCGGCGCCAGCTGGATACTATCGTTCGCATTCCTCGGCTTGTATCCAGGTAGTCATCCAGCACCAGGGAGTACATGGCAAAATCATCGCTTACATCGTGCAAACGGGGAGAGAGCTGTAAGGCATCCTTGTAAACAAAAGGCCGGTAATAAACATTGCAGCGATAGTTGTTGCGGCGAGTAATCTCCAATGCAACCTCTACCATTTTGGACTCGCTCAATGGAGGCACCATCTGCATAATATGGGCGCTTCGGTGCAGTCGCTTCATGTGGTCTTCTGGGCGGAACAGATAGACATTATCGGATTCAGCGTCGTAGTAGCCCCGGAGTCCTCCAAATACCATGGTCCCATACTGCAGTGCATGAGTCATAATATTCACGTTACACTCTTTTAGAGGCTTATATTCGCCTTGATGATAGGCAATGGATTCAGGAGCGTAGCTCATAACAATGCTTCCGAAAGTTCTACCAATTCAGCCGGTGTCCAGCACTAAATCCGGCATCTACCTGCACTTCCCTTATTGCCTGCAAAAGTGCCATTACTGTGACTTCTATTCCGTGGGTCTGGACGAACTTGGAAGCGGCGATTTTTCTTCCCGGTTGAACCAATACGAACAGGCTCTGCACCAGGAACTTGAAGTTAGGGTACAAGATCCACTTATACAGAATCAGCATTTTGACTCCATCTACTTTGGTGGAGGCACCTCTTCGCTCATGCCGCCCGAAATGATCCACCGGATTCTGATGGCTCTTCGAGCGAATTTCAGTATTGATTCCGAGGCAGAAATTACCCTGGAGGGTAATCCGGAGAATCTCATTCCAGATTACCTGCAATCCCTGCATGAGCTTGGCATCAACCGTGTAAACTCGGGCCTACAAACCTACAACGCTGCTTTTCTCAAAGATATGAATCGCTTCTACGAAACGGAGCGTTATGAAGCCCTTCTGGATGCCCTGACTTCTTGCGCGATTCCATCGGTGGGAGTGGATCTAATCTACGGATTTCACAAACAGACGTATGAGGATTTTAGGCGGGATCTAAATACCGTACTTCGCTCCGATATTCAGCATCTGTCTGTCTACTCACTTACGGTGGAACCCGAAACTCGCTATGCCCGCCACATCGTTCGCGGCACTCAGGGGTCTCCCAATCAAGAACTTCAGGAAGAGATATTTGGGCGCCTCCCTGAAGACCTGGCAGCGAGAGGGCTTTATCAATACGAAATTTCAAATTATGCAAAGCCGGATGAAATCTGTAAGCATAACTGGAAATACTGGGACTACAGGCCATATCTGGGACTGGGACCGGGGGCCCATGGATTTAATGGAAAACATCGTTATGCCAATCCCAGAAATTTAAACGCCTGGACCGCATCTCCGGGGAATGCGCAAACCCGGGAGGAACACAACGCAATCATTGACCTGTTTCTGAACTTCTTTCGCATCACACTTCCTGTATCACTGGACCGAGTCCGTGAAGTCTGGCACGAAGAAACCTGGGAAAATGGGCTGCGAAACCGCCGCTGGACTGCAATGATGCATGAACTTCGCCGAATGCAGTCCGCCGGTTTGTGCGAATTGGATGGTGAGATCTTTCAATGGACGTCGCAGGGTATTGCACTTTTGGATTCGCATATTGAGCAGTTAATAGAAGCCACTCTGGATGCGAAATAACCTTATTCGACCCCCCTCTCCGAGCTTCGCTGCAATGACGGACCGATATCGCCCTTGATGGGATATGGCCAGTGAGCGCCGATTCCCCAGGACCCGTTCAACAAACGGAAAATACGGAAGGCACTTCCCGCGATTGCTGCCAGTCATTGCTCAACCCGCCGCAACCGCGCCAGGAGTCCGCTACTCTTCCGGCGGATAACAGGCAAAGCCTTCGGACTGGGTTGCCTTTTCTATGGCCAGCTCTGCGTCAAAGAGACCTCGGCGAATCACCTCAGACCAGAATTCCGGCCCACCATCGGCTTCGCTGGGAATAACATAGCTTTCTTCTCGCTGGTTCGTAAAAACATAGATTGTGTCCGAACTCACAGCCTCCCAGAGCGTATGAGAAGCTCCATAACCTGGCCAGATTTATCTGGCCGGGTTTTGCTTGACGATCCCCAAAAAAGCTGACACCGTGTCAGAATTGGAGCCGCGCTCCATTCAAGGCCGGAGAAAAAAATGCAAACCCTGGAACTACCAACTTTCGTTACCTACGCAATCCCTGCTTTCTTTCTGCTAATTCTGGTGGAATTGGTCTTTCAATGGCTTACCGGAAAAAGGCTCTATAACTTCAGCGATAGCATAACAGATCTATCCACAGGGGTTCTAAATCGCCTGTTCACTTTGTTTTACCTTGCCCTAACGGTTTCCATATACAGTCTTTTCTACGAGCACTTCCGACTCATTGAATGGGATTTGAGCGATACGACTTCCCTGTGGACCTCCGCCATCGTTGGCTTTCTGTCCTTTGATTTTCTCTACTACTGGGCTCATCGGATGAGCCATGAAATGAATTTCCTCTGGGCCGGTCATGTTGTACATCATCAAAGCGAAGAGTTCAACCTGACTGTTGCTCTGCGACAGCCCGCTTTTCATCAGCTATTTACCTGGATTTTCTTTATTCCTCTGGCATTCCTGGGTATTCATCCTGCTCTGCTTGTAGCTATCGGCGAGATCAGCTTGATCTATCAGTTCTGGATTCATACCAGGGTGATTCGTCGTATGGGCCCGCTGGAATGGTTTCTGAATACTCCTTCGCATCATCGTGTTCATCATGGGCGAAATCCAGAATACATAGATAAGAACCATGGCGGAACTCTAATTATCTGGGATCGGTTATTCGGTACTTTTAAGAAAGAAAATCAGGAACCCGTATATGGAATTGTGAAGCCCTTTCGCAGCTATAATCCTCTCTGGGCCAACCTGCACTACTGGAACGAAATTCTTGAAATGGTAAAAAGGGCCCCCTCGCTCAAAGAAAAGGTATTGATCTGGTTCCGTAGACCGGGATACGATCCGGCTAATCCAGATCAACCGATCATCATTCCCCAGGTAGATGCAGAGACTTATCAAAAATTTCAAATTGCAGCGCAGCCATCCCGGATCCTCTATTCCCTGCTATGGTTCGCCACTGTAAATGGCCTGGTCTTTGGTTCGCTGCTAATAGAGGATCAGCTGCGCCTGAGAGAGTTTGCCGGCCTCACCGCCTGGGCCACCTTCAGCCTGGTTTGCATGGGATGGATTCTCTCTGGCCGAAGAGGTTGGCATTTCGCCGAGGCGAGCAGATTGGTATTCACTTCTTTTGCTGCCTACTGGCTGCATATCCAGCTTTCCCTGGGTCAATGGTCGCACCTACCCGGAAACGAAATCTACTGGCTCTGGCCTGCGCTGTATGTATTCTGCGCCTTCAGCCTTGGCTGGATCGTTTCATTGCGATTCAGAAGCTCTGAGGCTTTCAGCCCCGAAGCTCATGCAGGCTGACTTCCTCAGACATTCCACCCTCGACTATAAAAAAGCTTGATTTCTGAGAATTTCAGGCTCCTCTAGATTCGCGCGTTCCGAACGATGAGCCGGGGGTCTTGGATTCCAGAGTCCATACGATGCCGCCTGTTTCAGGTACGGTATTTCGCTCATCAATAGAAACGTGCCCTAATGTGCAGGTCGCGAGTTCGATCCTCGCATGAAGCGTCAGCTTCATTAGCTCAGTTGGCAGAGCAGTACACTCTTCAAAAGGATAAGCTGATCCCTTGTAAAAAGGATCACCCGGGAGAAAGGGAGGCCGAGCCCGCCGCTTGCGGCAATCCATGTCCGGCCCCGAGGATTGAGGGATACCGTATTGTGAATTTCTGCGAAATCGATGGAAAACCGCGGCTACGGTCAAAGTTGAAAATCGCAATCAAAGGAATGAAGCGTTGCTCAACTCAAGCCCCGCCTGCCCTGGATGGCAACGCCGCCCTTTTTCCTCTTTATATGCTGGCAGCCCTGGGCACGCGCCAATCTGGCAGTAAACGGAATCAGTGAAAGCCCGGGTTTTATGGGCCTATAGGAGAATGCGATGCGAATAGCGGATCAAGATTGTGGATTGCTCTTTAAACGAGGCTCCCTCAAGAAGATTCTTGGACCGGGATTCTATTTTGTTCCGGGAGCCGAAATTGAAGCACACAGGCGAAGGGGCCGGTTTTCCTCCACCGAAGTGGACATTGCTCTTCTGGAAAAAGCACAGGATGCTGCGGAGTACCTGGAGTTCAAAGACGTGGAAGAAGGTTACATTTGCCTGGTCTTCGAGGATGGACTTTACCGAGAGTGTCTGAAGGCCGGTCGCTATGCCTACTGGAAAGGATTGCACAAATACCAGTTCATCCTCGCAGATATTACCCAGCCGCACATCGAAAGCCATATAAAACGAGACTGGCTTCGCACCCCCGGAGTAGTGGAATGGGTTCATGCATTCGTGGTTAAGAACTTTGAGAAAGGCGCTCTGTTCATTAACCGCACCTTCCAGGGGCTTCTGGAGCCCGGCGACTACGCCTACTGGAAGTGCCCCGATGCCGTTGAAGTCAATACCTGCGATCTAAGAATCCAGCAGCTGGATGTGTCCGGTCAGGAATTGCTTTCTAAAGATAAGGTTACTCTTAGAATCAATTTCACGTGCCAGGTGCAGGCCATGGATCCCGAAAAGCTGCTGCGCGAATCGGTGAATCCAATGCAGCAACTGTACACCGCACTGCAGCTTTCGCTGCGCGAATACACAGGCGGATTCACTCTGGATGAGCTTCTGGAAAACAGAGATAAGATAGGATCTACAGTTCTCAATCATGTTCGGGATGAAGCAAGGCGAATCGGCTATGAACTGCTTTCAGCCGGTGCAAGGGACATCATCCTGCCCGGAGACATTCGAGAAATCATGAACCGGGTGCTCATTGCCGAAAAGCAGGCGCAGGCCAATATCATCCAGCGCCGGGAGGAAACTGCATCCACGCGAAGTCTGATGAATACCGCCAAACTAATGGAAAACAATCCCACTCTTCTGCGACTCAAAGAGCTTGAATCTATGGAAAAGATCATAGAGAAAGTCAAAGAAATCAAGTTGATGGGCGGAGGTTCCCTGCTGGAGCAATTGGGCTCATTACTTCCCGGGCCGTCGGAACCTGCGGACCCTAAATGAGTCTGACCTGGATTACTTCAAAGGTGTTGCGAAATGGTAGCTTGTAATCGCCAACCCTTCCCGTTCATAGAATCGATGGGCATCCTTTCGCTGAAGCCCGGAATCCAGGTGAAATTGATCGCACCCTTCAGAGATGGCCAGGTTTCTTAGCCAGGCAATCATTGCTTGGCCGCATCCTGTACTCCGGGCCGAAGAGGTTGTTACCAGATCATCAACGTAAAGAAATCTTCCCCAGGCCAGATTGAGCCCGGTGCGAAATCCAGCTACGCAAACGATGGATCCGGAAGAATGATCTCGCACAAAGGCAAGCCTGAATCCCTGGGACTGTTGCTTGCGAATTCTCTGGAGGAACTCCTCTTCCTTCAAATGAGGTCGCAGCTCGGATATTACCGGATAACACTCCAGGATGGAATCATCTGATTCTGCCAGAAATATGCTCAATTCCGATTGCTTTCGCACAGATTCTCTCCCACGGTTTGCATGAATTCTTCCACGATATAAAAACGTCCCTCATCGAATGCTACGACCATATAGTAGTTCTTGTCTGTATAGCATTTGAGTTCCGAATACCGCTCTGCCGAAATACGAAACCCGTTCTCTGTTTCTCTCACATCCACTTGCGCAAGTTTCTGAACATCACCTCTCTGGCGAGCAGCTTCCATAATTGCAGGCATCAAAGCCTTCCATCTGGCGCCCGATAGTTCCATCTTCTTCTGATCCCCGGAGGCATCAGTGCGCAACGTATGAATCAGCGCCTCCGGATGATAATTATCAGCGATGGATGCGTCGAAGCGAGAAGCTCTTTCCCAGTGATCGTGAAAAAAATCCAGGGCAGCTTTTTGCCTTGCATCCTGGATTTCTTCCGAAGATAAGCCCGGATCAGAATCCATAATTCGATCTGGAGGAGAATCCGGGGCTTTCCTCGGCTCGCTATGCTGGTTAGGATTCGCATTTAGGAAAGGTGAACTCAGAAACGGTGCCGTAACGGTGGCTAGAGTTATTAATCCGATGATGGATTGTTTTCGCAACATCGTAAGAGCCTTTTCCGCGGACGCTGCTTTGAAACAAGAATACATAGTTCTCAAGAAAAACTACTGGCTCCCTCCAATTAAAGTCTTTTCAGGAAAGCTGATCACAAATTTCAAACCGAGTGCATGGTTGGGGCGCTTTTGAGTCCGAGCATTCAGTGATCCATTGGTCAGAGCTGGACGACCAGACTTTAGTGGATGATTTGATCGTTGCGTAACTTTTCACTGGAGGCCTCAGCCCTTACCGCTTCGGATTCTTCGATTATTCTATTGTTCTGTGGAGCAGGAAATCGGGACCGGGACTGAAATCAGAAGCGTAAGGCCTTCTGGCTTGTGCCACTTCTAGCCGGCCGGAACCCGGTTTCTATCTTTCCTGGCGAGTTTATTCGCTAATACTCCTGGCGGGTTCATTCGCTGATTTTGTTGATCAGTGATTTACAGTCTCGGGGAGCAGCCGTGACCGAGATTTTTTCAAAGTAGGTTGTGTATTCCAGGAGCTGCCCTGTATTCGCTCGGTGGTAGCGATCCCGACAAACTGTTTCTATTGAGTAGTCCGGATAGTTTGTCTGCGACTGGCCGGCGGACTGATCCGCATCTGAGTCTCGGGCTGGAGCCCTGGTCAGTAAATACAGACCAATTTCATCTGTGCCGGCAGCATGGTAGGCGAATAACGCTCGTCCTTCCGGGCCAATGGAAGCGGCCACTTTTCCCAGTAACTGATCAAACTGCTGCCGGGAAGTGTATAGCTCCTCAATAGCATTGCTCAGATAAATCACTGGCATTCCTGCATGAGCTCGAAAGTCGGCATTGTGCAGAGCGGACAGATTCCAGGTTATGCTCTCTAGTTTCGCTCGATTTGTCTGATATTTCTGAAGATGATCCATACACTCCTGCTGATTCAGTCTACAAAGCGTTGCTGGACTCACATCATGCCGAGGGCGCACCGGCGTGGGAGAAAAGGCAATCCATCCCAGGTGAAGATCCTGGATTGCTTGATGGGCTGAATCAGGAGTCCGAAATCGATCCTCTCGAAACATTTGCTCAAACTGGAAATGGGCGTAATGAATTCTCCAGTCCACGTCCAGAAAATTCAGGTCCTGGCATTGCAAGATTTTATGCATGATGTAGGGTTGCATAAGACCGACAGAGTAGCAATGCTTGGTGGCTTCCGGATACAGATCACGAATCAGGCGAAAGTCATCGAATGGACGAACGTCATTCATGATGTAGAAATTCCAGCATCCGGAAAGCAAATTGTGAAAGCTGCCCCAGAATCGATCTCTCCAGAACTGCGGCAGATACTCTTCGCTGATTAGCCTTGTGGCCACATCTTTGCGAAAGGGCTTCCGATTATGAATGAATTCGCAGTATCCATCGCTTGCAACCCGCATGCTTTCGAAAAGCCCGGGCAGCTCGGCGTATTCATAGACTTTCTTTTCTATGGGTTGAAATGCATCAAAGTGAAACTGTGATACTTTAAGTTGTTCGTTCTCTTTTTTAAGAGACCGCTCCCCCACCATGGATCCACCATTACAGGAAAGAATCAGAATCAAACAGAGACCTGGAACCGCAGTCCGGGCAAAGCGCGGACGCATGGATTTCTTAAACCCGGCAAACCTGGAGGACCAATTTACGTTTCTCGAAGGAATAGATGCAGTAAACAATGAGAATTCCTAGAATGCAAAATAGATGAAGCTTCCCGATGCATCCCCGTACAGGTAGACCAGGTAGCCAGTTACAAACGTACCGACGATGGTCAATGCATACTGCAGCCTGGGGCGCTCCAGCAATCGATCATGAAGTCGGGGACGATACTGCAGATAGTTAAAGACAAAAGAAAGCAGAATCAGAAAGAAAACGGTTTCAAAGCCGGTGATGGGCTCCCCTCTCTGGAAGCTAAACATACCTGCCAGGATGGACTGAGTTCTTTCCAGGTCAGGCGAAGCGAAAAATAAAGCACTCATTCCAAAAACAAATACTACGTAGACTCGGCGAATTGAATCACCCACAATGCCTTCCGGCAATAGACGAATGCCGGCCACACGCATCTCCCGTTCCGTCACCAGGAAGAAACCAATATAGATCCCCCAGAAGAGCATGTTCCAGGTAGCTCCATGCCATAGTCCACCCAGCCCCATAGTAATCAGAAGATTCATCACCGTTCTGAATTCCCCCAGCTTGGAACCGCCCAGGGGAATATAGATATAGTCCCGCAGCCAGGTGGAAAGAGTAATGTGCCAACGAGTCCATAGTTCAGACATTGAGGTGGAAAGAAAGGGACCGCTAAAGTTCTCTGGAATCTCATAGCCCATCAACTTGGCCATACCTCGCGCCATATCTGTATAGCCCGAGAAATCGCAATAGATGCGAGCCATGAATGAAAAGGGCAAAGTGTAAAGGACTACGGCATCGTAATTCTCCGGACTCATCCATACCGGGCCTGTAAACTTTCCCAGGTTGTCCGCGATCAGAACCTTCTTGATGGTACCCTGAATGATGAGCATCAACCCTCGCATCATTCTCTCCGGGTCGATGTTGGGTGTATCGATCTGTGGAATGAAATCCTGGGAGCGAAGGATCGGTCCGGCCACAAACTGCGGGAAAAACAGAATGAAGACAAAGAATCTTCGCGGCACCAATGGTTCAGTAATGACACCTCTGTAAGTGTCCACTACGTATGCGATGATTTGAAACGTATAGAAGCTAATGGCAATGGGTAGAATAATTACGATATCGTAGTCCTGCTCCCAGTTCGCGCGAAGCTCCTGGATGTAAGGAATTCCCAGTGCATGACCCACAGTATGAGCCAGCAGGTAGAAATATTTGAAAAAGCCCAGGACAGAGAGATCCAGAATGACCGTAAGAGCCAGGAGCCAGGGAATCTTCTTCTGCAGTAGCTTGAGAGAAACGAAATAGTTCCAGACAATAAGAGCCAGAAAGAGCAGAAGAAAGGGGACGCTATACCAGGAGTAAAAAGCCAGACTGGCGACGATAATCAGATAGTGCTTTCCCCGTACCGATAGGAACCAGTACAGGCAATACACCACCAGAAATAATAGAAGAAAGATAGCTGAGTTAAACAGCATAGAGCCAGAAATGGAATAGAAAAGGGCCTGTCAAGGCCAGCCCTCCCTGGACAGCGCCCTGATTTGACCAGGGTTTTGACACAGCCCTGGACAGGTCCACCGGGAAAAATTCTTGCCTTCTAATGAATATCCGGCTTCCTTTCCGATAGTAATTCTATATTTAGAAAGATTATCGGTCCATTTCGGATCAGAAAGGTTTCGTAGTCATGAACGGTAAATATGGCCTGAATAAAAGAGAAATTGCAGATCTTCTGCGCGAAAGGGACATCAATCCCACTACGCAACGGATAGAAATCGCCCATCTGCTCTACGAGAAGCCACAGCATCTTTCAGCGGAAGAGATTCGTCAACGAATGAATTCCGAATATGAGAAGTGTAGTCAGGCTACCGTGTATAATACCCTCAGGCTCTTTGTAGAACGCGATGTAGTGCGGGAACTGATTTTCTCCTCCGATCGAATCTATTACGATTCCAATACAGAAAAGCACCATCATTTCGTGGATGTGGACTCAGGAAACATCTATGATTTGCCCGAGCATATGATCCAGCCACCCACACTGGAAGGCTGCGCCTTGGAAGGGGCCGAAGTCCTGGAAACGTCTATTATCGTCCGTGGCAAGTTAAATGGCGATGGATCCCACCTGGAAAATATGCAGAACAATTGCTGTCGCAGCTCACAGCGAAGTACTCTGAAGTCTCGAAAAGTGACTGAAAAGAAATCCGAAGAGTAAGCGATTCCTGAAAGAGGTTGCTCCTCTATCCCGGTATATTACCAGAAGTCCATGGATTTGATAACCGGCACCAGTTCCGGCCTGGGGTATGGACTGGGAAAGTACCTACTGGGCCAGGGCCACAGAGTGGCCGGCCTGAGTCGCCGGCCGAGTACGCTGGAACAGGAATTCCCCGAGCATTACTTTCACTTCCAATGTGATCTTGGCGATCTAAAAGAGCTTCCTGCCCGGCTCCGTCAGTATTATCAGCTCTTGAGGGAATGGAATGCAGATAAGACACCTGACTCGAAATCCTCAAGTCCTCGCATCTCTCTGAACCGTGTATGGCTCAACGCCGGTGTTCTAGGTCGCATCGATGATCTGCAGAATACAACTCTCCAGGAACTTCAAAGAGTTACAGATATCAATCTCTGGTCCAACAAGGTCATCATCGACTCTCTAGCTTCTCCCGATTGCCCCTGCGACATAGAACACATTGTAGCAATTTCATCCGGCGCCTCGGTGAACGGAAACCGCGGATGGGCTGGCTACAGCATCAGCAAAGCAGCGCTGAATATGCTCATCAAACTTTACTCGGAAGAGCTACCGGAGATTCATTTTCTTTCCCTGGCACCAGGTCTCATTGATACAGATATGCAGGAAACGATTTCGGGCATTGAGGACACGGATACCTATCCTGCGCTCAAAAGACTTCAGCAGGCCCGAGGCACAGAATCCATGCCCATGCCGGTGGAAGCAGCTCGCATTATCCTGAGCAAGTGGGCCATACTGGAATCCAGCCCCAGTGGCTCCTTTCTGGATATTCGCAAGATCTGAACATTGGACACCATACTATAGGCGGGTACCCCACCAACCTGCCTGATACTGCGAATCCATCGCAACAGATTCTCTCTCTAAAATAAATAGCTTGAAACAACAGATACTCAATTAGCGAATTATAAGTAGGCCCGTGCAGGATGGATCGAAGCAAGGTTATAAAACTAATGATCGTCTGTATCTCTTGCATTGCTCTGGTAACCGGGGCTGTGTTATTGATACAATGGCTGGCGTAAGACCATCGACTGCCGGACAGCCAAAGGAGCGCTATATGAAACTGAATATGGGTGTAATTGATCGAGTCCTACGAGTACTGATTGCATTGGTGATCGGCGTACTCTACTGGCAGAACATCATTTCCGGTACTCTGGGGATCGTGCTTCTGGTTCTGGGCGGAGTATTCGTACTCACCAGCCTTGTGGGCTTCTGTCCGCTATATTTGCCACTGAAGCTCTCGACCAAAAACGACTGATTCAGGATCGACGCACCGCATTTGCGGTGCGTCAGGTGGATTTCGCAAGACTCAGCACCATCGAAGAGCTGGCTTTGCCTGATCTTTGGAAGACAGCCCGATTCAAGTTGTTGTCAGGAAGACCGGTTCTATTTTTCTATTGTTCGAAAGAACGTCTTTTCTCAGATCGGGATTGAAGCATAGGGCTGCCAAAAATCCAGTGTTCGAGTCCAACTTCTTTCCTGGCAATTCGCAATTCTTGCAAGGTCAGAAGAGCGAATCAGGAATACTAATAGCAGCCTACGAAGGTTGAGCTACAAACATGGGCGCCGCAACCTTATCTCGCATTTCTTTGCCGCAGAGCTCTTCAACTATGGTCAATGCAAACTCAAATGCCGTTCCTGGTCCCTTGCTGGTGAATACGTTGCCGGATCTTACAACTCGAGCATCCGCATCGTATTGCCCGGAGAAGCTATCTGGCTTTGTACCGGGATGTAATGTAAAACGATCCTGATCCCCCAGGATGCCATGCTGCAAAAGCACATTGGGTGCGGCACAGATAGCGCCGATCAGCTTTTGCTTCTTCTTCAAATCCTGAAGAATGTCTGCCAGATCCCCATTAGCGGCCAGATTCTTCGCCCCTTCAGCTCCACCTGGCAAAACCACTGCATCAAACGTTTCTTTGCGAACTTGATCGATGGTAGTGTCTGCGATGTGTCGGGTCTTCCGCGAAGCCAGCACCTCGCCGGGTTTCAGCGAAGCAGTGCGGACTTCAAGACCTGCTCTGCGAAGCACGTCGATAATGATGATGCCTTCCATCTCTTCGAACCCGTCTGCCAGTGGAACCAGTATCTTCATAGCTATAAAAAGGCTGCGATTCCATTGATTGTCAAGCAATGGATGGAGCGCAGAAAGGACTCTTCATCAAGAATTCATAAGCTGTTCGCCCCGGGGGGTCAGTCTGGGTCCGGCAGGATCTCCTTCCTGAATCAACCCATTTCCTACCAGCATATGCCATGCATCCCGTACCATGAGCTTTCGCTCCTGTGGCCAGGATTTGATCTCATCCATCATCAATTTCTTGTCCATGACATCGCCTGCTTTGATGCCATTGGATTTAAAAATCTGTAGAATATCTTTCAGTACCTGTTCTCTTTCGTCCATAGTAAACTCACTTATCTCGCATTCGCTCAGAACTCCGGGCCTCATTCCAATAACACGGCCGGGGCATTACTTTGTATCCTGGCCACAGATGTCTTAGTTCAAATTGTATCGTCCGAGCTCATAGCAGTTCCGCAGGGCACCCCTGATTCTCTGGTTCGTTCGAGGAAGAAGATATTTGCCGCAACAAATCGGAGGGGCCCAGGCTGCGCGGGCAGTGGAGTATTCCCCGTTACCTTTCAGAACTGTGAAACCGCAACCCCTATTCTGCCTCTTCGTAATGGTCCACAATGCAGCAAGATGCAATCAGGACCATAGACCCTCGGGATCCAGGAGTCCGGCAATCCCACCGACCAGCACAGATCTGCTATAGGATCTCGGCTATCTGCACTGCATTTAGTGCAGCGCCTTTCAGTAACTGATCGCCCACGCAGAAAAGCTGTAGATTCTTATGCTCCGAGTCATCCAGGTCCCATCTCAATCGACCAACGTACACATCGTCCTGGCCTGAAACTTCCAGGGGCATAGGAAAATGGTTTTTTTCTGTATCATCCTTGAGCTGAACACCAGGAAAGGAAGACAGTGCTTGTCGAATGGCTTCCATCTCCCCGGCTTTCTCCAGCTCCAGGTGAATGGACTCCGCATGCGCGCGAAAGGTACCAACACGAATGCAGGTAGGACTGATCTTCAGATCCCTGCTTCCCAGAATCTTATGGCTTTCTTTTACCATTTTCACCTCTTCCTGGTTGAACCCATTTTCCGGATACAACGAAGAGTTGTGGCTGAATACGTTAAATGCCAGAGGAAAAGGGAAAGCTTCCATGGGTGGCTGATCGCCGGCCAGCATCGCCTTTGCCTGATCTTCCAGTTCTTGCATGGCAGCAGCCCCGGCTCCGGACGCAGCCTGGTAGGTAGATACGACCAGCCTTTTGACGCCATAGAGCTTGTAGATGGGATAGACAGCCATCAACATGATAATAGTGGAACAGTTCGGGTTTGCAAGAATGCCTTTATGCTTCTTAGCATCCTCTGGATTGATCTCGGGAACAATGAGAGGAACCTCAGGATCCATACGATAGGCACTTGAATTGTCTACAACGATGGTTCCCGATTTCACTGCAGCAGGAGCAAACTTCTTTGTGATGGAACCGCCGGCACTGAACAGAGCTAGATCAATACCTTCGAAAGCGCTCTCCGTTAGCTCTTGAACTGTAAACTCGGTACCGCGAAAGGTAATCTTCTTTCCGGCAGATCGTGCCGATGCAAGTAATACAAGTTCATCGTAGGGGAAGTCTCTCTTTTCCAGGACCTTGAGCATCTCCTGCCCGACGGCCCCGGTGGCCCCAACGATGGCTAATTTTCTGGCTTTCATGGGTTTCCTCCAGTTACCAGGTTTGTGAGAAGCCCCGCACTGGCAATGGCAAAACAGGATAGATACAGAGCTGCCATCTTATGGCGAATCATTCGGCATCTGCCTGAGATCAGGGCACTACTTACCAGTGAAGAAAAGCAAAGCCTGAACGACCACTATCAGCAGTATAAAAAGGAGGATTCGTCCCAGAAGAAGTCTCTTGCCCGCGAGCTTCGAGATTTGCTCGGCCCCAGGCGGCCGGCTTATCCAGCAATGCTGGGCATTGCAGGAATGATCATCTGGACGGTCCTTCTCGTCTATCATGGCGTAGAATACCCGGATAAGAAGCTGCTTCGATTTTACATCTTTCAGCCTCTTCTGCTCGCAGCCCTGGCTCCCTTCTCCATCTACCTTCTCAGCAATGTGGAACGCAGGCTGTATTTTCGCCTGGATGTTAGACCGGAAAGTCTGCTACATTCGATTCTCGCATTCACAGCTCTCACTATGTTGCTGGCCAGTATCAACCAGGATTGGCTCCCTTCTTCGCCGCGAATGGATCTATTTCATTTGATCCTATGGATCACAGGTATCGGAATTGCTCCTTTGTTCGAAGAAATTGCCTTTCGACAATGGCTTCCATCGAAGATTGGTCGGGATCCACATTGGCTGGGTCATGCAACCTCCGCTTTGATCTTCACTGCTGCTCATGTTCCCACGACATTGGATCCGGAAATGGCTGCCTATTACTGGCTGTGTGGATTTACACTATCGGCCCTCCGAATCCAAACAGATTCTTTGCTCTGGCCCTTTCTGGTGCATGCAGCAGCCAATGTTGCCATAGCATTGGCGATTTGAGGCTGGTAGATTTTCGCGGGAAGTGGTCGAAA
>PBEB01000006.1 GCA_002717505.1 Leptospiraceae bacterium | reverse complement strand
TCCTTGAAAACCGTTTTTAGACCATGCTGCGCCCCGATCTACTGCAACCCCTGGAACCATCGCAAAGAAAGGCTGTGATTCAGGCCGCCCGAACCCTTCAGGTAGCCGGCTTTGAATGCTTCCTGGTAGGTGGATGCGTTCGAGACTTGATTCGGGGCCAATCCACACGTGATTTAGACCTGACAACCAATGCGCTTCCAGAGCAATCCAGGCAGTTGTTCAAAAAGACCATTCCCACGGGAATTGAGCATGGCACAATTACGGTCCGTCTACAGGGGCATTCGCTTGAGCTTACCACTTACAGAACAGAAGGGACATACTCCGATGGCCGGCGTCCCGATGAGGTAAGATTCGGACAATCCCTCAGCGAAGATCTATGCAGGCGGGATTTCACGGTCAATGCCCTGGCTTATGATCCCGTTTCTTCTGAACTGGTAGATGAGCACGGAGGCTTACAGGACCTCGAACAACGTCTTATTCGTACCATTGGTAAGCCCGAAGATCGATTCTTCGAAGATGGACTGCGCCCAATTCGCGCCTGCAGATTTCTTTCCACTCTGGACTTTCAGCTGGAGAAGAACACCGAAATAGCTCTGGCAGATCCGGAGATCCATAAGAGGGCCTCCCTGGTGGCCATCGAACGATTCACCGAGGAGCTTCGCAAGGGGCTGAAAAGCGCCAATCCGTTACCCATGCTTTCCACGATACAAAGCACGGGCTTACTACAGATCTTCTTGAATCGAGCCAATCTACAGACTCCGCCTGTAGAGCTCTCCCAGACTGGACTCTGTAGTCAGGCGATACCTGCCAACCATCCCGAGATGCAAGAACAACCGATTCTGGCCAGGGAAAACAGGCTGGCGCATTATCAAAAGCAGACCCATTCTATTTCAGATTCTTTGGACTGGCTGATTGATATTCGCATTTACTGCTGGCTTCGCGCGATCTTCCCCGGGCTGCCTTACCAGGAACTCATCGGCTTATTAAGGAGATGGAAGTTTCCCAACCATACTATGCTCTGCATGGAGGCCAGTGCCCTTCTCATGGCTCTCCCAGTTCCCCCGAAGACAGCATTCGCAGATTCGCAGTCTAAGGAGCGGGCGACCCTGGCAGACTCATCAACTGTACAATCCCAGGAATTGATCAGCTACCGCGTCCTCATCAGACAGACTCTATTCCAGCTTTTTCGAATCCTGGACCATCGCCTGGAGGACTTTCTATTTTCCTGGACCGCCTATCTGAACTCCTTTGCACCTGAAGCTACGAGTAAGCACGAATGCCTCCAGGAACTACAGACTGGCTACAGAGACCCATTTAGAATCAAGGACCTCAAGGTGAATGGCAAGGATCTAATGGAACTGGGCTTCCAGGGAAAACAGATTGGAGATGTGCTTCAAAGGTGCCTGGAGCAGGTATGGAAGGACCCGACGCTGAATTCCAGAGATAGCTTGCTGGAGATTGCCGGCCGTCCGCAATAAGGGCACAGGTTTCGGTTAGGTACAGCCCGCTCGAATCAAGGGCTTCGGAGCGGTTACCCGCCAGAAGCTCTACACATGCTCAAACCGATTTCCAGGCTCAGTCGACGAAATATTGATTAGCTTTTACCGGCCATAACAGAGCGAAAATCGTAAGGAGGACGATGAACTCCCAGCTCTGTTACAATTCCGGTAATCAGTTCTCCGGGTGTAACGTCAAACGCTGGATTGAATACATCCACTTCTGGCGGGGCACTGTACTGTCCCTGGAACTGACGCACTTCATCGGCCTTTCGTTCTTCGATCACGATCTCCTGTCCCGATGCCAGAGAAGGATCCAGGGTAGTAGTGGGAGCAACTATATACATGGGAATTCCAAAATGCTTGGCCAGAATACCCAGATTGAGAGTTCCGATCTTATTAGCCGTATCTCCGTTGGCTGCGATGCGATCTGCACCCACCATGATTAGATCGATCTTTCCATCGGCCATTACAGAGGCCGCCATACTGTCGGTAATCAATTTCACCGGGATTCCTGCTTCAAATAGCTCCCAGGCAGTGATGCGTCCTCCCTGCAGAAGTGGCCTGGTTTCATCGGCATAGACCTGGATTTTCTTCCCGGACAGATGTGCTGTGTAGATCGCACCCAGCGCTGTTCCGAGTCCGCCGGTGGCCACCGCACCAGTATTGCAATGCGTCAGGATACTGACCCCATCAGCAATGAGCTCGGCTCCATGGGATCCCATCCGATTGCAGATTTCTTCGTCTTCTCTGTGAATGGCCAGAGCTTCGGCTTCCATTCGGTCCCCCGCCGCGAATGAATCAAAAGCGGCCTGGCCGGACTCAGAAACAATATCCCTGGCAACTCGATCCATGCGATCCATACAATGAAATAGGTTCACAGCTGTGGGCCGGGTCTGTCGCAGAGCTTCAGTTATCTCCAGGAGATGCTTGAGCCATTCAGGGCCCTGGTCGAGATTTTCGCTTCTGGACCTCAGGCGAATTTCGAGCACAGCCCCATAAGCGCCGGCAACTCCTATGGCCGGTGCTCCGCGAACACGCAACATCCTGATAGCCTCTGAAACATCCTCCAGATTAAAGAGCGGTAGCCAGATCTGCTGCGTGGGGAGCATGGTCTGATCCAGCAGAGCTAGATGGTCGCCCTTCCAGAAGAAGGCTCGGGGGATCTCAGTGGCGGCTAAAAGAGTCATCCTGAAACTCCGGAAAGTATTGAAAGAAAGATTTTCTGGGAACAATGCGAAAGGCCTGACCATAGACCCTTTCGAACTCCTCTGTAAAACCCATGTAAGGAGTCATATGCAGAGGAATCNGATTCTCAAATTGGTGAATCTGATCCAGGGTAAGCTCCATGCCCGGAACCACAATCGTTTTCATGAAGTTCCAGTCACCCTTAAACCGAAGACTGTTCGGTCGCAATTCCTTCACCCGTTCCGAGAGCTGGATTAACCGAGGAAGGGGNCAGCCNGCATCNGAATAGGCNACNAGGTTGATNTTNAGNANNCGNCCNGCNAGNCCCAGNGGTTCCCAGACTCCNGAATACTTCGGNGGATTNAAACGTGCNATGCGAATATCNTCGGTNAGCTGNTCCAGAGCACTGGGCGGTGCCTCGCCGCCATAGCCGAATTCCCCCAGATAAAGCCAGTGATACAGATCTACGGCCCTCTGAGCCGGATACATATCAAGAAACCATTCTCCGGTTTCAGTCTTGTATTCCGGAGTAACGTCATCTGTCTGTTCGACTAAATCGTAATAGGAATCCATCAGCCGCTCCGCTGACGAAAGAATACTCGGATGGGAATTCCCTGCAAACTAAAATCCTGTCGGATCTTGTTCTCAATGAAGCGAGGAAAACCCTTTTGCATCTTATCTTTGTCATTTATAAAGAAAAGAAAAACAGGTGGATTGGCATCTGGTTGAGTTGCATAGAGAATGCGAAAACCTGCATTCTTTCCGGGCCAATCCCTGAACCAGACTTTGATCCTGTTGTTCAGCTGGGAAGTACTGACACGGAAAGCAGATTTCTCTTTTAGCGCAAATGCCTCTTTGAGTATGTTCAGAGTATTCTTGCCAGTGAGAGCAGAAACGAATAATACGGGCACGTTCTCGAGAAAGCGAAAGGCTGCTTTCAGATCCAGCAGAAAGTTTTTTTGCGTTTTATGGTCTTTATCCGGCAAAGCATCCCATTTGTTGATCACCAGAATACAGGGACGAGCAAAGCGGGCTATCATGGCCTGTATCTTTTTATCGTAATCGCTAATTCCTTTTAGACCGTCGATCATATGAATCACGACTTCGCTATCCTGCATGGCACGGAGGCTGCGTCGCATGGAATAAAAATCCGTTGCATTCTTGACAGCACCCCGCTTCTTCAGGCCGGCCGTGTCGATGATTCGAATGGACTTTCCATGATAGCGAAATACTGTATCCAGGGTATCTCTTGTCGTCCCGGCGATGTCCGAGACCAGAGACATCTCTTCATCCACCAGACGNTTAAAGAGAGAGGATTTTCCGGCATTCTGCTTGCCCACCAGGCTGATTCTTAGATCGCTGAGGCGGTCATCGCTAATGGTTGTAGAACGGATTTCCTTGCTTCGCTGCCGATTCTTCCATAGGTCTTCAATCTCGTCTTCGCTCAGAATAGACTGCAATCCTGCGGGCCCGGCATCACTGGAACCTTCCAATTCCAGTTCCAGTTCATTTGCTCCGTCTGCATCATCGCCGAACTCAATTTCCAGAGCATCTGGCTCTTCTCTCTCATCGGATACATCATCGTTGACGGGGAGCTCCTCGGCCGGCTCGCTTTTCTCTCCTTGAAATCCATCATTCTCNACTTGATCTTTGCTGGCTTTTTTCTTCTTCCAGGGCGGCTGGCGATTCACAAGCTCTGGATCCCGGAGGATGGCCGGGGGCACTCGAATTCCNCGNTCTTCCAGGGATTCCTTGATCGCTTCGCACAAGTCCTTTAAATGATATCTGCTGGCCGCCGATACCGGNAGAGGTTCCAGTCCGTCTTCGTAGAAACCATATATTTCTGATTCCTTTTCAGGTGCATCGATCTTGTTCACGGCCAGAATGAGCGGTCTTTTTTCCTTGCGGAGCCACTGAATAAAATCCAGGTCAAAGGGAGCCGCGGCNGGAGGNTCCATCAAATAGACCAGTAGATCNACGGAATTCAGATTCTCNCNNGCNCGGGCCAGGATAGCATCGTCGAGACCATGCTCGGGCTCCAGATCCAGTCCAGGAAGATCCAGAACTTGAAATCGCATTCCGTAACGATTCACTTCGCCACGAAGAACGTCGCGAGTGAGTCCGGGAGTTTCATGGGTCAGTGCTCGATTTTTTCCAAGCAGTGCATTGAAGAGTGAGGATTTACCGGCATTTCTACGACCGGCCAGACCAATTACTGGGATATGCTTTGCCATTTCAGTCTATTGCAGCCTAGCGATTGGCATCCTTAAGAGCTCGTGCCATTTCCCGGTCTGCCTCTTTCTTCTTTTTATCCTGGCGTTTATCGGCTTTTTGTTTTCCGCGGCAAATCCCCAGAAGAACTTTCACTTTTCCGCGATCATTGAAATAAAGCTTCAAGGGAACAGCCGTAAGCTTCTTTTCTCTAATCTTGCTTGTAAGCTTATCGATCTCTTTACGATGTACCAGAAGCTTTCTGGTCCGGGTTTCTTCATGATTAAAATGCGTGGCGTTGCGATAGGGCTGTATGCGGAGATTCAGCAGATAGAGCTCATTTCCCTGGATCGTAGCGTAAGAATCCAGCAGGTCCCCTCCTCCTTCACGGAGGCTCTTTACTTCGGTGCCCTGAAGAGCGATGCCAGCTTCCAGGGTTTCCAGAACTTCGTAATTCCTACGGGCCCTCTTGTTCTCCAGTGTCGGGATTGGCTTCTTCATCGCTATTCTCGGCGCTCTCTGGCTGCTCCGCCTGCGCGGGATTCTCTTCCGCTTCCGGGTTGCTATTATTCTGCAGCGGGTTGGATTCCGGTAGAAACTTCGGACTGGATAGATTTCCTTCCAGCTTGAAGCATAGCTCGCCACCGCCGGTGCCGCCAAAGGCTGTGTAGAAGTCATAAATCGCAGGGTTCTCCTGCTGTAAATCCGATACCGGCCTCAAACAGATTCGTCCGTTCAATTGCATGGCAGCCAGAGGGCCACGGATCGTTCCTCGGCCCGTGAGCCGGATATTAAACAGATTGGTTTGCAGGGAACTACCTTCAAAATTAACGCCGCCGCCATCAAAGCCCATACGAATCCGGCCCTGGCTCACCTTGAGATCGCTGGGAGACAGAGGCAAAGGAATAGCCGATGGTAGAGCGGTAAAAGTCACACCCTGGAGTTCCAGTTCAATATCGCCAACCCAGGTGGAGGCCGGTTGCTGCATGGAATCCGGCAGACCCAGCTTGAGCAGGGCCTTCTGACCTTGAAGTCCAACATCCCCGGCCTGGAGATCAAAGGGGCCGTTCAATGTAACGGTACCTTCCAGGTCATCCTTCATCAGGCCAATCCACGATACGGTGGATTCAACCTGAGGACTGGATATGGCAAAACTGCCGGCACGAAATTGAAAGCCCTGAATATCGTCGGAGCCAAAAGCATTGAGATTGAGCGAAGTGAAGTCAGCCTGCATTCCAGTCTCAGGATTCTGGAGTAGCTTGCGAATAATAATGTCCAGAGGAAATAAGAGAACAAAAAAAAGGAGAAAAGAGCTTATTACAGAAACCCCGATCCAGATCTTTTGCCGACTGGTAAGAGTTGTCTCCTCAAAATCATCATCCAGTTCGGTACCGGGCTCATCCAGGAGCGAAGGATCTGGCTCCACGGCCTGGGTGGAGATTTCTTCCTGCTCTTCCAATAACTCTTCGTCAGCCACTACCGTTCTCCTCCGCCCTGGGATGGCCTTTGCACTGTGACCTTAATTCGCACATCGTAGACTTCTTTTTCTGAATACGGTCTGGTAATCTGTAAGTCCTCGACTCGGGCTGACACGGCACCCGCTACCTCTACCTGATACAGGAATTGGAAAATATCTACTAATTTCTCGGAGTTAAAAGTGATGTCCACCTGGACCTTTTCCTGGCCTTTACTGACCTGGCTTACATTGGAGTTCATACTTGAGCGTTGCAAGCCCTGGCTTTCAATCATCTGGCGAAGCTGGTTCTTGAGCTGTTCCTCGGTAGGAGCCTGCTGACCGGAGGGAAGCCTCTGGATCAGCTGGCCCATTTCGCGAATCTTTTGCAGATCCTGACGAGCCGTCTGAACTTCCTCTCGTAACGTGGCTCTATGACGAAGTATGGTCACCACGCCCATGATCAAAATGGCCAGGGCAGCCACAAGGCCACCTACAACCACGAACATCCTTTCTCTATCGTTTAACTTATCCAGCATCAGTTGCAGTTCACTCCAGAAGTAGCACTATCGTTCGCAAGGTTGATGGTGAATCTGACCCGAACCTTTTGGCCGGGGAGTTCATCGGATCGGCTTTCAGTCACTGCGGAAAACATTTTGCTTTCGCGCAAAGATTGCTGCACCTGTGCAATCTGGGTAGATTTCTCCAATTCCAGGCCAAGATCTACCTGGTCCTCCCGGTAGTGCAGAACCTTTACTTTTAAGTTACCCACTTCACCTCGACCTGGTGTTTTATCTGAGATTTCTTTGAGTATATCAAGACTGCGAAAACCACCATATCGTGTTTGAGCCATGGCCAGCCTTTCCTGACAGACCTTTTGNACAGCCTGAACAGCGCTCATGGGTCCAGGCCGAAACCCAGGAACAATGCGCTGGGCTTCCTGCTGGGCCTGGGTTCGAAAATCCTGTAAGCGCTGCCTGTCCGAAACGATTCCAAAAATGAAGCCTACGAGAAGCACTACCAGGCCGGCTGATGCGATATAAAGAGGTGTTGAAAAAGCTGTTAATCGAATCTCTCCTCTGCGCAGAGTACTTCCGAATGGTGTAGAAAGAAAATCGATCCTCTCTTTTTGCTTGCGAGCGAAATGCTCCATCATTCCCAGAGACATGACCCAGGGAGCGATATTATCTGTTTCTAATTGAAGCGGATACAGATTCACCGGGATTCCCAGACTGGTTTCCAGGAAATCATCGCATCCTGGAAGAGTTGCGCCGCCCCCGGAAATATAAATAGAATCCGGTGAAGGAACTGGCGCAGAGATCAGAGTTCGTTCGATTTCCGAAGCAATCTCTCGGTAAAAATCCTTGGTCCTGCGGATGATCTTTTTGGCATCCTCTTTGTTCAGGCGATACATGGCCAGTACCGCTTCATTGTAGCCACCTGACTTGCTTTCGCTTACATCCAGCTCCAGATCTTTGATCAACGATTCTGCTTTCTCAAGATCAAAGCCGGTGACTTCCTGAATCTCCTCTAACAAATCATGCAGACCAAATGGAATACTTCTGGTAAAACATACAGCACCGGAATCCAGGATATTGATCAAAGTGTCTTGATAGCCTATTTCTGCCTGTCCCAGGATTTTACCGAGATACAGATGTTCTGGAAGCATCTGTATGGCGCTTGCCAGAGCCGCTGTGGGCACGGTAAGCATGCGAACGTTACCGCCGCTGCGAATCAAAGGATCCACGGCGTCTTGAATGGCATTCAGGGGAGCCGTGTAGGAGATAAAATGACTGTTCTCTTCATCGGACTTCCAGTATTCTCCGATCACCTCTGCATCTTCCAGAGAGATAGGAACCTTATTTTCAACTTCATTTGGAAGGATTTCCAGAGCCTGCACAGGATGGACCACCGGAATATCGATGTCCCGGACATAGGTTTCACTGAGGGGCAGAGCAATTACATAACTGGTTTCTTCAGGAAAGAAGGATTGGATAAAGCGCACCAGGTTGTATTCGTAATCGTCCCGTGCAGAATCCTCATCGGTCTCCGCCTCTGGATTTCGATCCGCCCGGGTAACCGCTGGAAGCATCTCAGCCCGAAGGATGGTTCGCGCGCCCAATCCTTCCTGAACAAGAAGTCCTTTGATGTAGCGATTTCCGCAATCTATGATTAGATATCTGTTTTGAAATAATGCCATGGTTCAATCTGTNCGCTCTATCCTGTCCGCTGATCCGGAGCCATCCCTGTTGAGCTCCCCTTTCTGGTTCCAGGATTCAATCCTCCCTGTAGTAAAGCAGCCGGGCATTCTTTCTGTCATAAAGCCCTACCACTCGACGAACTACCAGTTCCTTCTCTCCTTTATCGGAACCCAGGTCCACTGTACCGATTCCCACTATGCGGTAAATATCCCCTTCTACCTTAATTAATGAGGTGTTTTCCCCTCCTCCGCCGGTGATTTCCTCGTAAAGAGTGATTCCCAGCTCGGTCTGCATCTGAAATGAGGGCAATTCCCGCAATTTGGCTATGTCATCGATGTAGCCATTATTCTGTCGCCTGAGCTTGAATAGCTCCAGCACGGCCTTCTGACTCATGGCATTGCTCAAAGAAAGCACTGTATGGTAGCGAGCCGCATTGATGTTGATTCGACCGTTGTCCCCGGGAGGTGGCAAATAGGCGGTAATGTTGTTGGCCAGAACATAGTCCTCAAGAGTCTTCAGATTCTTTTCATCGATGGTCTGAAAAGCGAGCTCCTCCTGCTCCTCGGTCCAGCCTTCCGGCGCACGGGATTCATAGATCATTTCCTGACTGAAGCCCTTCACCATAGCCAGTTCCGAAAGACTGAAGAGTCGGAAATTCTTCATTTTCCGAGGAGGATCCAGAGATTCATAGTATGAACGCTCTGCTCCCCGTCCTTCTACGGTATCGTTCTCGTCGATCCAGTCGATGAGAGTGTCCACGTTCTCTACCGGGATATCCAGAGCCAGAGGCTGAAACAATCGCCGGAGCATGGCTCGATAGGTTTCATTTGGCTGGTCCTCAAAGGTGAGTACCAGGTTATTTACGTTGATCTTGCCATCTTCAGGCTGAATCCGATAGCTGATGAAGCAGCCTTTACATTCCTCGCTGATAGCGATGTTCGGTGGACTCAATACAAGACCGCTGCTATAGAGGTATTCCTCCGGGACGTTGCGAATGGCGGCCAATCCTGCCTGAAAGCCTGCATGAGCAAGAAGCCTGGCTTTGAAGCCTTCTGAAAGCACCTGAGCGGCTTTAAACTGTCCAAAACTCTTCTTTTGAAACGGAACTGCGATGAACTGCGTGGCCGTAAGCCCCATCACCATGCATAGGAGAATTACGATGGCCCCTCGCCGTCCCCTTCTAGAAAAGGGCCTCCGACGCCTTGCTGCCGGTGATCTCATACTTCGATAAAAAAGAAAGGCTTTCGTGTCCGAAAGCCTTTTTTGGTCATTTCTGCGACCCGGTGGCCGCTGTTTTTGAGCGAAAAGAAAGNACCATGGATTTCTATCCTCCGGTTTCCCTGCTGCCGTGTCCTGGCCCCCAACCTGATTCTCGGGACGCCGACCCTGCTTCTGAGCCGGGGATCGGCCCCAATTCAGCATCGCGGCGCAGTACCATTATTCATCTGAGTTACCCACCTTCAGCTGAACCTCAGGTGGGCCTTAATTCAGGAATATTATCGTTTCAGCCCCAGTACTTCCTGGATCATTTGATCCGTAGTTGTAATGGTTCTAGAATTGGCCTGAAAACCTCTCTGAGTCACAATCATGTCTGTGAACTGATCGGCCAGATCTACGTTGGACATTTCCAGTAGACCAGCATTGATCTTCCCTTTTCCTGCCAGTCCGGCTTCTCCGATGTTGGCCTCACCGGAGTTCATGGAATAAGCGAATTTGGTTTCTCCCGCTTTGTCCAGACCTGCCGGATTGGTAAAGGTGGCCAGAGCGATCTTTGCCAGAGGCTCTTTCACGCCATTGGAATAGGTACCTGTAATGGTTCCTGTGTTATCGATGGAGAAAGCTTCCAGATAGCCCATGGGATATCCATCCTGCTCCACGGCTTTTGTTGTGAAATCGGATGCATACTGAGTAACGCCTTTTACCTGACCTGCTTCACCCATATCCATGGTGAAAGTCTGGGTTTCCGGATTCCCTGGAATTCGAAATGACACCTGGATTTCCAGTTTGCCATCGTTCAGGCTGTCTACTCCGTCGCTTACGTTCATCAAGCGACCGTCGCTGGAGAATCCCAGTTCAAAGTTGTTGTTTCCCGGAACAGCCGTATCCTGTCCTGCAGGTCCAACAACATTGACAGATACATTTTCTGCGCCATCCAGATTCACCCGACCGGTCCATCGATTCTCATCGGTCTTCCACATTTCCAGTCGAAGCTCTCGCTTATTTCCTTCCGGATCATAAACGTTGATGGTAGTAGCATGACCTCGGCGTTGATCCGGAGGTCCACTGATCCATTGGTTGATCTGTTCTTCAGTGGCATCCGCAGGAACGATATCCACGGCCTGGTTCAGGTTGGACTGAAATACCACTTCCTGAGTAGCCTTGGCCGGCTTCTTGCTATAAAGTGGAATTTTGATATCTTCGATGGATGCAGATGTGTTTACATAGGCATTCTCGTTTTCATCCATGCGAGCATTCCAGCCCTGAACATGCAGACCGGTGCCCGGATGCACATAGTTTCCATCTTTATCGATGTTAAAAAATCCAGCTCTGGTATAGAATTGCTTATCGCCGTCTCGAATTACAAAGAAGCCTTCGCCGGAAATGGCAACGTCGGTATTTTTCCCGGTGGTCTGCAGAGATCCCTGAGTCATGATTTTATCAATAGATGAAATCATAGAGCCCAGACCTACCTGCATTGGGTTGATCCCGCCGATGTTCTCCTTTGGCTCCGAGGCACCGCTCAGTTCCTGGCTGATCATATCCATGAAATTCACTCTTTCGGATTTGTATCCATGAGTGTTCACGTTGGCCACGTTGTGACCGATCACATCCATCCGAACCTGGTGGTTCTTTAAGCCCGAAACGCCTGAATAAAGTGAACGCATCATAAGCTTCTTTGCTCCTTATACTGCCAGAGACATGGCTCTGGACCCCTCTTTATTTGTTTGATACAGATGATTGTAATAAGACTGACTGGACGGATTTTCCTTCGCCGGCTCAGAAGTCTGTTGCGTAGAATTCTGCTCGGGAACCGCCGCCGGATTCGCCGGTTGCTCCACCGGAGCGGTTTTTTCAACCGGTACATCTTGACCGACCGGCGCAGGATCAGAGCTACCATTCACAGGGCCCGGACGAACTTCTGGAGCTGGCCGATTCTCCGCAGAAGGCTGCGTAGCTGAATCAGGGTTCGATTGAATCTCTGGAATATGCTTTAATAGTTCTTCCGTAGTCTGATTCAGCTCTTTCGCTCCGGGCCCCTGGGCGCCCGGCACCGGGCTTTCTCCAGCTCCGGGATTGGCTGGTGCTACAGGATTACTGTTACCGGGCTGAGCCGGCATCTCGTTCTGCGGGCCCTGGTCTGGATTGCGCCCGGGATTCGCCGGCGCATTCACAGCCGAAGGATCGGACTCATAGTTTGCATGATTTCCTGGTTGTGTCGGAGTCTGCTGGCTTGCAGGACCTCCGTCCGGGCCATATCCGCCATACTCTTTCTTGAATTGATGGGGATCGCCGATCAAAGAAATGTCGTTCAGGTTGATGGTTCGGCCCCGCACCTTTACAAAGCCTTCGCCTGAACCATCGTAAAAAATTGCTGCTGCCACACCGGTCACTTCCTGACCGGTAACAAAGTCTTTTCCAATTACAAACTTACCAACGATGTTGGCGGATTGTCTCTCGCTGAGCTTGCTCAGATTCTTGGACACATTCTGCATCTGCTCAAGAGAGGAAAACTGAGCCATCTGAGCGATGAATTCCTGATCGGTCTGTGGCTTGGTAGGATCTTGATGCGTTAATTGAGTCACCAGTAGCTTGAGAAAGTCATCCTTTCCCAGAGACTTCACTGTCTGACGTACTTCTACACCGTTCAGTCCGCTGTCTTTGAGCTTTTGTTGTTTTTCCAGCTCATTTTTGATGCTGACGGATCTGTCCTGTTGCAGGTACTGGTCTTTCGCTTTTAGATCTACTGGTTCCATTATCTTTCGCTTCAGTTTTTTCTATATCTCTATGTCTACGGGTCGGATGCTCTCTAATTTCTTTTCGGGTCCTCAGTTGAACTGCATCAAACGCTCAAGTCAATTCTGCCGGATCCACCTGCCATCAGAAGACTTTCGCTCACATCTGAAATGGAGCGCTCTTCCCAGGTGGGCTCTTCATTATCGTACTTCTCGGTATTTTCCATTTTTTCTGAAGGCGAGTTTCCTTCTCTTTGCTGACTATTTCCGTTTTCCAGGTTTTGTCCCTGGAAGTTGGATTGCCGGTTATCCTGCTGCATCTGGCTTTGCAGGGATTCTCTGGTCTTTACGCTGAGATTATCCAGCTGAATGCCATGTCGAGCCAGCTCCTGACGCAGATTGTCTATATCTTCCCTGATCATCTTGAAGGCCTGCTGGTTTTCCACCACGAGCTTTCCAGTAATCACATTATCCTTCATTACCAGATCAAGATGCATGCGCCCCAGGTGCTCTGGATTCATTCGAATTTGTGCTGTGGATCGACCGTCGGAGCCCATGCGAACTCGAGCCTGCTCCACCATTTGCTGGAACTGCTTGCGATCGTAAGGTAATTGCTCTTTAGCTTCTGCGGCAGCGCTAGCTCTGGCATTGGCGGTTGCCACTGAGTCCATGCGAAAATTAAGATTCTGTCCGTCAGATCTAGATTGCTGCTGATTTTGTTGCTCTCCACCTTTTCCGCTGGTGGAAGCCTTTTCGTCGGTGCGAACTCGCATTTCAGACGACAACGCCGGCCCTTCCACGGTCCATTTGCTATCCACTGTCTGACGCCCACCCAGAGTATTGCCGGCCACGGTCACTTCGCCTACAGGGCGATTGGTCTGAACCAGTTCTTTTAGATTCTTAATATCTTTGCTATCCAGTTCATCCACGATTCTCTGGACAACACTTTCCAGATCCTTTCCGTCTTTCAGAGCCTTCATGGCCTTTTCGAATTCCGGATGCGCCTGGATCTTTTCTCTCAGGTCTTTAATTTCAGGTCTATCCAGGGAACTCAGCTTATCCCAGAGCCCCTGGGTTGATTTTTCCGATTTCGATTCCTGGCCCTTTTCGCTTACTTCAGCGTCCTTCAGGGCTTTCTTCATGATGGCATCTACCAGTGCGGATTGCTGTACTTCCCCGGTCTTTCTGGTCTGCTGTTCAAAAGAGCCGCTCATACCGGCAATGGTTCCCGCTTCTTTTCGCTCATCGGATTTCACTTCATCCGAAGTCTTACCCTTTTCCTGGGCGGACTTTTCCCGAGCTACTTGAAGCTTTTCTGCTCTGTCCTCTGCTTTCTCTCTTGCTGCAGACTTCTCGGACTCCACTCTTTCTTCGGCTCGCTTCTCCTGCTCCCGGGAGCGATCTTCAACGGCTCTACTCTGCTCTTCTTTTTCCCGGGCCGCTAACTCCCGATCTCGAGCCGCTTCCTTCTTCTGCTGCTTACTCTCAATCTCTCGCAATTCCTGGGCTTTCTGCTGGGCTTCCTCCAGGCCTTTTTTCTGATCAGGTCCGTAAGCCTCTTTTTCCCTGGAGCGAATGGTATCCTCTGGCTCAGATTGCGATTCCGCCGCCCCCCGGTCCATGTTCGCAGCATAAAAGTAGCTCTGAGAATCCCGGACTTTTTCTGTCTGCGGAGGAATGCTAAATTCGAACTGCTTAGTCGGACTGCCGGATGGAATTTGCTCTGTTTGCGCCATGGGTGCCATGGCGATGGGATTCAATTGTTGAACAGGACTGAACTCTCCAGGAAAGTTCCTGGCACCGGAAATTCCTCGGCCTTCCGGATCTGAGGCCCCCAGTAAGTTTACAAAACTCAGGCCCTGAGGGGCCTCTGGATTACCTCGAGAAGTGGTGGTTCCTTCCGGGGCTTTTTGTCCGGAGATCAATGGAAGCATTGCACTTTGCATCGTTCATTGATTCGTAAAATTCGCCCCCTTCCATAAGTGAATTTGGTGCTGTTCCAGACCACGCAGGCATTAATCTGCATTTTTTTTATTTCACCGACTTAAGACGACATAAGCATAGCCAGGTAAGTGACATAAAGCTTTTTTGCCGGAAGTTCGGAACGAATATCCCGGGTTGCCTGGTTTCGGGGAAGCCCGGGCCGGGCTCCATATTTGCACCCTTCTTCCTCTGTATTAGAGTTCCGTTTAGAGGGGAAAATATCCAGAGCCAGGGCTTCAGATTTCGCTGCTGGCAATCTGCGGGACTGCGCCTGTGACCGACTTGTCAGCAAGCAGCTGGACTTCGCCCGTGAGAGTCGGGGCTCAGGCAGCGAAATTTCGCCCGTGACAGTCGGGCCAGAAAGCAGCGAAACTTCGCCCGTGACAGTCGGGCCAGAAAGCAGCGAAACTTCGCCCGTGACAGTCGGGCCAGAAAGCAGCGGGACTTCGCCCGTGACAGTCGGGCCAGAAAGCAGCGGGACTTCGCCTGCCACGGTCGAGCCTCGGTCCCATGCTCAGGCAAAATCCCCTGAGAGTTCCACTGGCAGAAATCGCTTCCATGACCTGTATGTGGAGGGTGTGCGAAATCACCGAACTTGACAGTGCTGGCCGTGGCTCCTCATTGACCCCATGCATGAGGTGAAAACCACTCAGGACCGGGTTGAGCAGACTCTGGAGCACGGAACCTTTGATTTCAAATGCACTGCTTGCGGTCATTGCTGCAAGGGCCCGGGCGATGTGTATTTTACCGAAGAGGATCTTCAGGCCATCAAGGATTACCTTCAGCTAAGCGCCTTTGCATTCTCTAGACTGAAGCGCAAGCTCATCCAGGAAAGAATCCCCGGCTACTATGTGCACAGATCAGGAGATGCATGCATTCTCCTGGAGGATAATAAATGCTCGGTTTATCCGGTGAGGCCCATGCAATGTAGCACCTATCCTTTCTGGCCCTCGAACTTTCAAAGCAAGGCCAATTTCAGGCAGCTTAAGAAGGAATGTCCGGGGACCATGTCTGGAAAAGGAAAACCGTTGAGTGCAGAAACGGTTACGCGCAGAGTAAGAAAGACCGAGAAGCAATTCCTGGAACCCCAGAGTAATGCTGACCGGCCCATCATGCTTTGAACCTCAAGTCTATGGCCTCCGATTCACAGATTGTCTATCTGATTTTCAAGGGCAGTACCACGCAGAGCCCCTGTAGCTGAGCGCCAAAAGAATTGATCGCATCCAGGGTCTGGCTGAAATGCCGTATATGGATCAGGCAGAACCGATGGAACCCAGCTATCGAGGAAAAGTACGCGATTTGTATGATCTGGGTGATGAAATCCTACTGGTTTCCACCGATCGATTGTCTGCCTTCGATGTTGTCTTTCCCGATTCGATTCCCGGAAAAGGCGTTATTCTAAATCAGGTGTCCAGTCAATGGTTTCGATGGCTGAGAGAATCCGGGCTACAGGAAAAGCTGGCATTCAAGGATCACTGGATCAGCGCCGACAGGAAGGATTTTCCGTCTCCCTTCAATCAAATGAACGAATTTGAAGGTCGTAGTTCTCTGGTTCGAAGAACAAGAAGGATTGATTTCGAATGCGTGGTTCGAGGGTACATCGCTGGATCTGGCTGGAAAGATTATCAGAAAGCGGGCTCTATCTGCGGCATTGGATTACCTTCCGGATTGAAGTTAGGAGACAAACTACCGGAACCCATTTTCACTCCTGCGACCAAAGCAGAGGTAGGTGACCATGACGAAAACATCGGCTTTGAAATCATGGAGAAGTCTCTGGGGGATCTGGCCCATCGACTGAAGGAAATATCCATTGCAATCTTTAATTCTGCCTCGGACATCATGGCTCACCAGGGCATTTTATTATGCGATACGAAATTCGAGTTCGGACTTCTGAACGATGAAATCTATATCATCGATGAAATGCTGACCCCGGATTCCAGCAGGTACTGGGATGCTTCAAAATATGAACCCGGAAAGAATCAGGCCGGCTTCGATAAACAGTACATTCGAGACTATGTAGAAGAGCTTGGATGGAATAAGACTCCTCCCGCGCCCGCATTACCGGAGTCTGTGATTCAAAACACTGTGGATCTTTATCAAAGCATCAAAAAAAAGATCGATGAAGCCCTGAAGCATTAGCTTCGATACAGGAAATTCGCATCCGCTATCCGTAGTTTTCCCAGATTACATCCGATTTCGCATCACTTCTGCGCTCCATGGATATCAGGCCCCACGGACTGCGCACACTCTGTTCCGCGTAATTCTATGTTATTTCTGGTCAGGGTCCGTAAACCACGAGAGTTGCCGGATTTCCCAGGTTTCCAAACGTATTGAGGGCAAGCGCAAGGGCGCCGGTCTTTGGATTCACCGCCACCTGGTTGATCGACGAGATCTTATCGTTCACAGTAGCGACCTTTGCCCCGGTGCGAATGTCCCAGATAATGAAAGGACCGGTATCGTCGCGCTTATAGCTGACGCTCACTGCATGATTTTCATCTAACCGATCTACCGAGGTGATGTGCCCTTTGTGACCGGACATTGTGCGAAGGACTCGTCCGGTATTCAGATCGATGACCACCACCTGGCTCTTGAACGTAGCTCCCACGGCAATGGATTCATTCTGATGTAAACTCATTGAGATTATATCATCGGTAAATGGAATGAATTTGAGCTTTTGTCCGGAAGCGGACCAGATATGAATACCATGTAATTGATTTTGCACAGACACAAAGATCTTTTTGGAATCCGCTGAGAACAGGATGCGGCCCGGTACGAACTGAGCCACCGGAAATGTACCCAGGGTAGCTACTTTTGTACGCTTTTCCAGGTTCCAGAGCTCCACTGATGTTCGACCGGAAGAGGAGCCAGAGATTACCAGATATTTGTTGTCCGGGGAAAAGGCCAGTCCAAATGTTTCATCATACCTGGTGAGCGAGAACTCCAGGTTTCCGCTCCCTGCATCCCAGACCTTTACCTGATCTTTGCCCAGCGTTCCTGTAGCGATGAGATCCCCATCGATTTGAGCAGCCAGTTGATAGACTCGCCCCTTGTGTGCCTTGAAGCTTCGAATGACATCCCCGTCATCGGCGTCACGGACGGCGACCTGGCCGTCCGCATGACCGGTAATGAGCTCATCGCCTCCATCAGAAAAGGCCAGAGTAACGACCTGAGCTTCATCGAATCGTATTTCATACAGAAGTTTGGATGGCCAGGCCCAGAGCACAGAGGAAAGAAGTAGGACCAGACCGGCGAAAGCAGAATACCCGGCGGTGGCAAACGGAGACCGCTGGATGCAAAAAGTTCGCGGACGATGGGATTTTTGAGAAAAAGACATGTCAGCTTAGACGACACAGATGCTGGATTTTCTCACCGGTTTTTGGCATTCAGGGCTCTTTTCCCAGGCAAGACCATTGGTAGACATAGAAGCAGCACCGCTATCGGGCCCGGGCCTTTCTGCAGCCTTTTTTTCGCGCTCGCTGAGCTGCAAAGATAATGCAGCCAGTGATTGAGCCTGCGTCCATTTCCAGCCTTTTTTCGCCGCTCTCTGACCCGCAAAGACAAAACCGCCAGTGATTAAGCCAGGGTCCATTTTCAGCCTTTCTTCGCCGCTCTCTCAGCCGCAAAGACGATACCGCCAGCGTTCAGCGTGGCGTCCATTTTTAGCCGCGATTCAATGGCGGCTGCATCGTCATACCCCCGCTCTTTTAGCTGCTGCACCCAGGATTGCAGTATTCGCTGTTGGATCGTATCCTCCAGCTCCCGGGTCGATGCAGTTCCNTCGGAACCATTNAGAGCGCTCTTCGCATCGTCATAGAGCTGAGTCAAAAAATCAAGACTTGCATGCAGCTGGGTATTCGCTTCATCCAGGGANTCCAGCCTGCCGAAATGAGTGAGAAATACAGAGCCAGCGCCAGTGGATCGAATGCGGTTCAGGCTTTCATGGGCCGCCGGTGGATCAAAGTCAGTGGGCGTACTGGATGCAAAAAGGAAGGGACCGCCATCTTGCAGATCGGGGTAGGCAATACCAAAGCTATCACCGGTAAACACTCCCGATGCCTTTTCATGAATACAGAAATGATGATTCGCATGGCCTCGAGTATGCAGAAATTCCATACTTCGATTTCCCCAGCCCAGGACTTCGCCATCTGACATGATGCGCACTCTGGATTCCGGACATGGTACGATTTCGCCATAGAGGCGTTCAAATACTTCCTGGCCGTACACCTGCATGGAACTCTGGATCAGCCTTTCCGGATTGATTAGATGTCGCGCAGCCCTGGGATGCGCCAGAACCGTGGCCTGGTTGCATTCCTGAAGTAGAGCGCCAGCTCCCCCTGCATGGTCCAGATGAACGTGAGTGGGAATGATCCAATCCACTTTGTCCGGGGAGAGTTCCAGAGTTTTCAGAGCCTCCAGGAATCTGGGCACAGCCAGAGAGGTATTGGTTTCCAGGAATGCCGCCCGTCCCTGGTCATTTACCATCAAATACACACAGGCCAATCTTGGCTGGACGTAATCGCAGTCGATGCAGTAAAGATCCGGTGCGACCTCCTCCATCCATTCTGGTAGGTTTCGAGAGGCATTGACCATAATTGCAGCATAAGAGTTCCTGGAGCCTCAGGGAATCAAAAAAGAGTTTCTCCTGAGCGACCGGAATGTACACCGTCCCTGTGATCAATGCAAGGGTATACGTTACGCTAAAGGAGTCCGTTCTGGATCCGCAAGGCCAGGCTGTGAATACAGCGCTCCACCACATGGGCTACGAATCGGTGCAGGATGTGCGAATCGGAAAGTACATCGAGCTCAAGCTGAATGCAGACTCTACGGACCAGGCTCGCAGCCAGGTAGACGAAATGAGCAAAAAGCTCCTTTCTAACCCGGTAATCGAATCCTTTCGATTTGACCTCATCGACTCCAATGGANCGGTCCTGGGCGGCTAGAGTCCTTATAGAGGCAGACAACCCATGAAAGCAGGCGTCATTACTTTTCCCGGTTCCAACTGCGACCGGGACATTCAATCAATCCTACAGAATTTCTTTGAAATTCCAACGGACATGCTCTGGCATGCAGATCCCATCCAGAATTCCTACGATCTGCTGGTNGTTCCCGGCGGCTTCTCCTATGGTGATTATCTCCGCGCCGGTGCCATCGCCCGCTTCGCCCCTGCAATGCAGGATTTGCTCCAGCATGCGAAAAAGGGCGGATTCGTACTGGGTATCTGCAATGGCTTTCAAATTCTATGCGAATCGCATTTGCTCCCTGGAGCTCTGATCAGAAATCAAAACCTCAAACACATCTGCAAAGATGTATCGCTAATGCCCGAGAGTTCCAACAATGTTTTCGGCAAACTAGCAGGCCCTCTCTCAATCCCGGTTTCCCACGGGGAAGGAAACTACCGGGCCGATGCAGAAACCCTGAAAGCTCTGAAAGATCAGGGACAGATTGCATTTCGCTATCAGGAGAATCCCAACGGCTCCATCGAAGACATCGCTGGCATCACCAGTCAGGATGGAAGAATCATGGGAATGATGCCGCATCCAGAAAGAGCTACCGATCCGGTGAATGGAAAAATCCAGGGAAAGCCGATTATGGAAGCCATCCTGAATTCCATGCAGGTGGCTTAAATGCTGATCCGGCTGTCTACAGCCTCGGTGAACCAGACTCCTCTGGACTGGGCAGGCAACCGTAACCGGATCCTTCAGGCCGCCGAACAGGCCATGAAATCGAATCCGGAAGTTATCCTTTTTCCTGAATTATGCATCTCCGGATATGGTTGCGAAGATGCCTTTCATATGCCGGAAGTCTGGGCACGCAGCCGGGATAGCCTGGACCTACTCTGCGAAAAACTGAATGGAATCGCCGGCTCAGTTCCGGTGATTGTGGGATTACCCTGGATGCATCAGGGATTGCTCTATAACGTTGCTGCCATCGTCCATGCCGGATCTGTCGCTGCAGTGGTTCCCAAACAGCACCTTGCCGGGGATGGAATTCATTATGAGCCCCGCTGGTTTCATCCTCATAAGTCGGGGCCAGACCAAACAGGTGCAAAAGGCCTGCCTTTTGGTCCATGTATCTTTGATACCGGACGATTTCGATTTCTTGTAGAGATATGCGAAGATTCCTGGGTGGATAACCGCCCTGCCAGTCAGCATGCTGGATCTTCCTTTGATGTAATCCTGAGCCCCACAGCCTCCCACTTTGCCATTGGGAAACAGCGAATTCGCAGGCAAATCGCTCTGGAATCATCTCGAGCTTTTCATTGCACATATGTATCTGTAAATCTCCTGGGCAATGAAGCCGGTCGCGCTATTTACGATGGTCAGGCCCTGGTCTGTCAGACCGGCGAACTAGTTCTGGAAAGTCCTTCCTTTTCCTTTCAGCCGTTTACCGTTAACACCGTGGAAATCGATCCGGATCCCAATCGTTCAAAGAGAGTGCAGACTCATAGCTTTCGCGAATCCATCAGTATTCCTCCGGGTAGCGCTCTGGAGTCTGCTACGGTGCGTCTGGAGACCCATTTCAAAAAGGGATTTGGTTTTCGCTTACCAGGTGAAGATGGAGCCAGCGCATCGCAATCCACAGGGAATTCCAGGACATCCTCGAAGAGTATTGGCTTTTCCAATGAACCGGTGAACAGCGAAAGCCGCCAGGCTGTTAGTTCGGCAATGGCCCACCGTTCCATACTCAAGCGTCACGGAAGCCCATATCTTGAATTTCTATATGCCACAAGTCTCGCTCTATTCGATTATCTGCGAAAGAGCCGTTCCCGAGGATATGCAATTTCACTTTCNGGAGGTGCCGACAGCGGGGCCTGCGCTGTACTTGTGGAACGAATGATTCGATTCGGAATTGCCGAACTTGGATTAACCGGTTTTTTACAGGCGATTCACAGGGAAGACCTTTTAGAAGATCCTGCGGTGCGCGGTGAATCCCATTCATCTGATGCATCCTTGACGTCCGAGAGGAATCCAACGAACGAAGAATCCAGCGACAATCCATCCAGGCCCGGCCGAGAAAAGGATTCTGAAAGGCTATCGATTCCGCAGACCGAAGCCCTGATTCAGCATTTGCTTTTTACCGTCTATCAAGGCACCGATCAAAGTTCCAGCACCACGCGAGAGGCTGCTCAGGAGCTGGCCTCTTCTCTGGGGAGCCATCATCAGGATGTACAGATTCAGAACATTGTAGAGGATTACATCGGGGCGTATGAACAGGCTTATGACCGTAAGCTGAGCTGGCAGGCCGACGATCTGGTTCTACAGAATATCCAGGCCAGAGCCAGAAGCCCCTTTGTCTGGATGCTGGCCAATGCTACCGGAAGCTTGCTCATCGCCACGGGNAATCGCAGTGAAGGNGCGGTTGGCTATTGCACCATGGATGGAGATACTTCCGGCGGAATCGCTCCCATAGCCGGAATCGATAAGAACTTCCTTCGGTGCTGGCTGGAGTTTATGGAGAGGAATGGAGATCCCTGGTTCGGCGCAATTCCTGCCCTTAAGGCCATCAACGATCAGCAACCTACGGCAGAACTACGACCAGAAGATCAGCATCAAACCGATGAAGCTGATTTAATGGCCTACGATCNATTAAATCGAATCCAGAAGCTGGCTGTGCGAGATCGNATGGGACCGTCAGAAATCCTGGATCAGTTGCTCCTGGATCTCCGGCTTCCTGTTTCCGGGAGCCAGCAGGCCAATCAATCTGATGCGGACTCCAACCTCCCCCATTCGCCCATCCCTGGTTCGGATCCTCAAATGCCCGGAAATCAGAAACATCGTCCGTTTGCCCGTGAATACTCCCGAGCTGAATTGATTCAGGCCATTCGCAAGTACTTTCAGCTTTGGTCCCGGAATCAATGGAAGAGAGAACGCATTGCCGTATCCTTCCATCTGGACGATGAAAACATCGATCCCAGGACCTACTTTCGCTTTCCTATTCTTTCCTCAGGATTCCAGGAAGAACTGGATGATCTTGCCTAATTGCCCGAGCCCTCGATTTCCTGAGTATTTTTATTGTGTGCCCTGCTCTCCCGGCCATTCCATACTGCCCTTTCGGTCCCTGACCTAAGAGCCGTTCCTTCAGAAAGTTAGCGACATCGGACTCAACATCCGTTAGAATCCATCATGGCGCAGCAAAGAAAGAGAGTCATCATTGCCGGTGGCACCGGATACCTGGGATTAAATCTGGCCAGGCATCTACGCAAATCGAATTACAATGTTATCATTCTCTCTCGGAGCACACCGAAGAACCTGGAAGAGGGCATGATTCATGTTCCCTGGGATGCTCGTCACATCGCAGACTGGGCTTCTGAGCTGGAAGGAGCCCACGCTCTGGTTAACCTGGCAGGGCGAACCGTAGATTGTATCAAGACTCCGGAAACAATGGATCAGATCCTGCGCTCAAGAGTAGAGTCCACCGCCGTTCTGGGTAAGGCCTTAAAGACCGTGCGAAAGAAACCCCCGGTATGGGTTCAGATGTCCACAGCTCATATCTATGGAGATTCCCTGGAGCCATGCGATGAGGATTCGGCCTTTGGATACGGGCTGGCTCCGGATGTTGGGCGAGCCTGGGAAATTGCCTTCGACGCAGCCTTGCCGCGAGGAATGCGNGGTGTAGTTCTGCGAACCAGCTTTGTCATTGGGCCATCCGGCGGAGCACTGCAACGATTGGCTTTCCTGGTTCGCCTGGGCCTGGGCGGCAAGGTAGGTCATGGAAAGCAGGGCATGAGCTGGATCCATGAAGAGGATATGAATGGTCTTTTTCAAAAGGCCATAGAGGACAGGCGCATGAAGGGCGCGTACATTGCCAGCGCTCCTCAGCCCGTTAGCCAGAAGGAATTCATGAAGAACCTGCGTCGATCCATGGGCATGCCCATAGGACTTCCGGCCGCCGAATGGATGGTTCGCATAGGAGCACCGCTGCTGATGCGCACCGATCCGGACCTGGCACTGTATGGCAGGTACGTAATTCCCCGCAGACTGATGAATGAAGGATTCTCGTTCCAGTATGATAACCTCCCGTCGGCCCTGAAGAAATGAAAATAGACGGCTCAAACCTGGTCCACCGCCTGATTGCCTGAAGCGAGGCACACCGAAAATGGCGCGATCCACCGGTCCAGAAGCACAACCACTCCGCGAATGAGGCGGCATCGGCCAGTGCGGAAACAAAATCACGCTGAAAATGGACATGGCTTCTTTTTTTCGGGATCGTCCGAGATGATTCTTTCGCCGAGCTCATACGATTCAGCCGCTACACCAGTCCTATTTTTTGATTTCAAAAGGAATGCCTCTGTTTCATTCTAGGGCACAATATGTCTAGATGGAAGAGAATACGGGAACAGGGTCAGCTAGGAAGCATCATCTGGGATGTGATCATGATCCTCATCGCAGTGACGAACCTGACCATGATTTCCTTCGATCTGGCCTACTTGCGAATTCGGCCCTATCTGTTCTACTATGCTCCGGAGCTAGTGAAGAACTACGATCAGCTCAAAGGCATCGAGGATAATCCATTCACCACCGATTATCTGGAAAGGGTTCAGACTCTGGATTCCTCCATCCAGAAGGATCTCCAGGTCCAGGGATTCCTGAGCCAGGAGTCCAGAGAGCAAAGCGAAGCGCTGGGGGATGTCTCAGTGCAAATGCTCAGGGAGAATCCTTTTCAAACGGCTGGATTGAGCAAAAACCTGGAAAAGATCAAAGGCAGGATTCGCCAGTTTGTGCGAGAGGAAACCGGCCGGGAAATCGATTCTTATAAGGAGGCATTTCTATTTTTCTGGCAATTGGATGCGAACAACTATGAAAAACGCCTGAACTATTTTCGCGCTGAGATTGCTCCACTGATGGAGGTAAACTATTTTCGCCACAGGGATATAGATGGAGAATTTGTTAACCTTTTCTGGAGTACAATTGATCTACCTTTCCTGATCTTTTTTCTTTCGGACTTTGCCGTTCGCTTTCTTCTATTCTTTCGCAAAGCACCATCCCGCTGGTTCCTGTTCCTTGTCTATAATTGGTACGATTTTCTGAGCCTGTTCCCCTCCAGCGGCCTGAGATTGCTTCGCCTCTTTCGAGTGATGGCCATCTGGGCAAGACTGCAACAAAGCGAGTTGCTTTCCACTGGCGATGGCTTCATCGTTCGCACGGTTAAGGGCTATACCGACCTTCTGTCCCGGGAAATTTCCGGAATGGTAGCCATTCAGATCATTTCCCAATTACAGACAGAGGTTCAAAAGGAAAGAGAAGGACAATTCCTGGCCGATTCGCTAGAGCCCCACCGCGAAGAGATCAAAGAGGTGGTCCTGGAACAAACCGAAAAACTCACTCGGGAAAGGATCCTTCCGTTTCGTCCCCGGGTAGCAGCTCTGGTACAGATCAGTCTGGAGAAGTCACTGGACTCCACTGCTTTTCGTTTTGTGCCCAATGCCATCCTGAGACCTGTGCTCCAACGCGCCGGCAACGATGTTGTAGATTCGCTGTTCGAAACCATTGCAGCCACGGTAGAGAGCGCGGAAGGAAAGGAAGCCATAGGCGGCATTGTGGATCAGGTGCTGGACTCTCTTCGCGGTCCTGACGGAGAAAAGACAGCGGGCCTGATTCAAAAGCTAACCTACAATAGCCTGGAAGAGCTGAAAGGGCAGTTCATCAACCGGGAACTGCTGGAAGAAGGAAGCAAGACACTACAACAGCAACTCAGCGAAATATCAGCATCAATGTTTGGCGGTAGCAAAGCGGTTGACCATGAGACCGAAACCAGACAGGAAAAGAACAACCGGTAATCCGCCTGACAATGGGTCTCGGATCAACCTGCTGCTTTCCGGGCCAGAAATATCCAATCTGGTCAGGGTCCGCTCCCTGTTCACTGAATTCGGGAATGCATTGACCCCGAGAGGCATCCAGGCAAGCTCGGGCCATGCCATCCGCAGAAGAGAAGCTTAACTGGAATTCCCGGAACATAACCGATGGAGATCGACGTGCTCCGAACCGGGCCATGATGCGGGCGGTAGGTTTTAGCGATGAGGATTTTCGCAAGCCTGTCATCGCCATTGCCAGCGGGCACTCCACCATCACTCCCTGTAACGCCGGAATCCGCCCGCTGGAGCAATCAGCGGAAAAAGGAATCTTCGCTGCCGGCGGAATGGCCCAGGTCTTCGGTACGATCACCATTTCCGATGGAATCTCCATGGGGTCCGAGGGAATGAAGTTTTCCCTGGTCAGCCGGGAAGTCATTGCAGACTCCATCGAAACGGTATGCCGGGGGCAACATATGGATGCCCTTGTTGCCATCGGTGGATGCGATAAGAATATGCCTGGCGCTATGATGGCCATCGCTCGTTTGAATATTCCTTCGATTTTCGTTTACGGAGGCACCATCTATCCCGGGCACTATAAGGATCGAGACTTGAATATTGTCTCGGTCTTTGAATCGGTGGGGCAATACCAGGCCGGCCGAATTGACCAGAATGAATTCGAGCAGATCGAAAAGCATGCATGCCCCGGAACCGGTAGCTGCGGCGGAATGTACACTGCGAATACCATGTCCAGCGCTATCGAAGCACTGGGTATGAGTCTACCGGGTTCCTCCACCATGGGAAGCCCCGATCAGGAGAAAGTGGATTCAGCCGGAGAGAGCGGAAAGACAGTATACGAATTGCTGAAAAGAAACATTCGCCCATCGGATATCATGACCAGAAATGCGTTCGAGAATGCTATTGCAGTGGTAATGGCCATGGGCGGATCTACAAATGCAGTGCTCCATCTTCTGGCCATCGCTCATGATATGAATGTGGAGCTTACCATCGACGACTTTGAGCGGATTGCCAAAAAGGTTCCTCACATTCTGGATATGAAGCCCTCCGGAAAGTATCTGGCCGTGGATCTGCATCGCCTGGGAGGCGTACCTCGAGTCATGAAGATGCTTCTGGACGCAGGACTGATTCATGGCGATTGTCTGACATGCACTGGCAAAACGGTAGCCGAGAACCTGGCGCAGATTCCCTCCGGCCTGCCCGAAAACCAGGATTTGATCTATCCACTGGAAAAGCCCATGTACAAGCGAGGCCATCTGGTCATCCTCAGAGGAAACCTGGCTCCGGGCGGTGCTGTAGCCAAAATATCCGGTGTGGCCAAACCTGCCATTAGCGGGCCAGCGCGGATTTTCGATTCCGAAGAACAATGTATGGATGCCATATTATCCGATGAAATCGCGCCGGGTGATATTATCGTTATTCGTTATGAAGGACCTAGAGGTGGCCCGGGCATGAGAGAGATGCTGTCCCCTACTTCTGCTTTAATCGGCAAGGGCCTGGGTGATAGCGTTGGTCTGATTACCGATGGACGCTTTTCCGGCGGAACCTATGGGATGGTTGTGGGTCATGTGGCTCCGGAAGCCGCTCTGGGAGGCCCCATAGCACTTCTTCGTGAGGGCGAAATAATCACAATCGATGCAGAAGACAACCTTCTACAGATTCATATTACAGAAGCAGAACTGGAAGTGCGACGCAAAGAATGGAAGGAACGCCCGCCCAGATACCGTCGCGGAGTGATTGCCAAATATGCCAGTCTCGTAGGATCCGCGGAGTTTGGCGCGGTGACAGATGATGTCTTTCCGGAATGATAAGCAGAGATTTTCCTTTACAAAACAGTATTTTTCTGTTCCAATTTCTCTGCTCAAAGAAGGGCAAGCCCATACACCGGAACTTAAATTGAAGAGACTTGCTATATTATTCGCCACCGTATTACTTCCTCTGGCTCTACTGGCCTGTCAGAGCGCAGAGGAATCATCCTGCTTCGAAGATGAAAACCTCCGTGACTGTGTCTATCTGTGCCACCAGGGAAATAACCAGGCATGTGCCCTGGAACTTCCTCTTGGGCAGAAGAAATGCATCGAGCAGGGTAACATGGATGCCTGCACTCAGCTCTGCTACACTTCGGAGCTTGAGGGAAGCCATCCGCCAACAGAACCATTCTGCATTAAGATCGAATCCCTGTGTCGTAGCGGCCAGTTCAGCGATCATGAAGAATGCCAGCTTTAGGTAGCCCCTGAAAGATGAGGTAAGGGCTCTCGAGCCCTCAATTTTCACTGAGTCCCCTTCATACTGCCTTGCAACCGATGTCAAAGCAGTACCCCGATTATTCAAGTGCGCTCCTGGTTGCCCTCACCGATGAGGTGAGTCCCCAGAAATGATTTAGATGCCCCTCAGCATATCGATGATCTCCAGCGGAGCCTTCCAATAAGCAAGAGTCCACGCCCGGCAAAAGTCCTACTAAATCAATCCCCCAGAAGAATTCCCTTTACATAGGATTTTTTACTCTCAGACTTTTTAAATCTGTTGGTCTTAAACAAAGGTAACCATAGATTCAGGAGGTCACAAATGAAGTTCATAACAAAGACAATGGGCATCCTCGGTGCCATATTTCTCTCTGCCACCTTGCTAACGCATTGCGGCAGCGAAGAATCTGCGTCCTGTTTCCAGCAGGAAGCATTGGGTTCATGCAAATATCTCTGCGAAAAGGGCAATATGGAGGCCTGCCATAAGGAAGCGGAACTGGGTCAATCCGGATGCTTTGAAAAGGAGGATCCGGCTGCCTGCAGCATGATTTGCGAGACAAAGAACTTGAGTGGCCCACATCCTGAAGCGGCTCCGTATTGTGAGAAACACCAGGAGCTCTGCAAATTGGAGAAAAACAAGGACAGGTTCGATTGCGAAATGTTTAGCTCCTGAGCTCCGGCATTTACCGCTCGCCAAAGCGAAACTCGCTTCGGCGGGCCGCCAGGCGCTGATTGTCCCGTGAGGTAATGATCTGATCTCAGAACTGCTTCCCTGGCCAGGAAAGCAATCCCGCAACCAAACGACCGGCGATGGGATACGCTGGCCACCAACCAGACAGTTCTCCCGATCCTAATTCCTGGCCCGGGCTTTCTGAAGCCATTCTACAATCTCAGCACTGGTCTTTAGCGAATTGGCATCGCTAATTGGTTCGATTACGGTATCTTGTAGCACTATCCATTTCCTGGGATCATCGTTACAGCCCTGCTGAGTTGTTTCCGGGTTGGGTCTCAGTGCGATCCAGCGTGCGATGGAGGTCACCTGGAAATGTTCGATGAGCCATTTATGCTGATCATACTGTCCCACATTCACTTTCAGACCCACCCAGCGTTCCAGTTCCTTTTTAAGATCTGGATCGCTCTTGAGCGCTTCCACTCTGCGACAATCGGTGCACCAGTCAGCGCCAAGCTGGAGCAAGATTGGATGCTGGCTCTTGTTCGATAACATACAGGCTTGATAAAGCGTCTCCCGAAGCTCCGCATCGGATCGCATGGCTCCATAACTCGATGCAATACCGGGATCTGGATCGCCGCAACCTGTGCCAGCCCAGAGGCCAAGAGAGAGTGCAGAGATGGCCAGGGTCTTTCGGATCAATACGGGTAGGAGACTTCTTTCTGATTTTCTATTCATAGCAATGCATCTATGTCTGAGCAGGCCCTGGACTTCAGGTACAGAGGCCTGGAGAACTTGAATCAATTAGGCAGTCCTGAGGCCCTTTGCCAACCAGAAGCAGCAAAAAATTGGCATGCAGAACAGGAAAAAACCATTTTCATCGAAACACTGTTCAGAAGATTGGAACCACCAGGTAGTTTCTCTACAAATGCACTGGCCGGAGGTTTGTATGTCCAGGAAAGACCATGTGATCTATGATAAAGAAGGAAACCCGAACAGGGACCGACCCTGGATCTTTCGAACCTACGGCGGCCATACCAACGTCTGGGAGACCAACAAGCTATATCGCGAAGGTCTGAGCCGCGGCCAAACCGGACTCTCCATCGCTTTTGACCTGCCCACCCAGTGCGGATACAGTTCCAGCCACAGTCTGGCGAAACCGGAAGTAGGGAAAGTGGGAGTTCCTATCAACTCCCTGGATGATTTTCACGTTCTATTTGACCAAATCCCCATCGAAGAGATGAACACTTCCATGACCATCAATGGCACAGCCATGTGGTTACTGGCTCTGTATGTTGCCCTGGCTCGCGAAAAAGGCGTGGACCTGGACAAACTCCAGGGCACTACTCAGAACGATCTAGTAAAGGAATATCTGGCCCGAGGAACATACATATTCCCCCCGGATGCCAGCTTTCGACTGATCTCGGAGATGTATGAGTACTGCATCAAAGAGATACCTAAATGGAATCCATCTAACATTTGCTCCTATCATCTTCAGGAAGCAGGTGCCACTCCAGCGCAGGAACTGGCCTTCGCACTGGCCAATGCCATCGGGCTGCTGGACATTATCAAAGAACGAGGCAACCTTGAGAAAGAACAGTTTGAGCAGGTTGTAGGACGCATTAGCTTCTTCGTAAATGCCGGAATTCGATTCGTTGAAGAGATGTGCAAGATGCGCGCCTTTACCGAACTATGGGAAGAAATCACTCGCGAACGCTATGGTGTTGAGAATCCCAAGTTTCGGAGATTTCGCTACGGAGTTCAGGTAAATTCCCTGGGCCTAACGGAGAACCAGCCAGAAAACAATGCCTGGAGAATCCTGATGGAAACCCTGGGCGTTACAATGAGCAAAAATGCACGATGCCGCGCACTGCAGCTACCGGCGTGGAATGAAGCGCTTTCCCTGCCCCGCCCGTGGGACCAGCAATGGTCATTGAGGCTTCAGCAAATCCTGGCCTATGAAACGGATCTTCTGGAATATCCCGATCTGTTTGACGGCAGCAAGGTTGTGGAGTCCAAAGTGTCTGAGCTCAAAGATGAAGCACGAAACGAAATTGATCGCATTCTAAAGATGGGAGGCATACGCCCGGCTGTTGAATCCGGTTACATGAAATCTGCCCTGGTAAAATCGATGTCGGAGCGAATGAGCCGTATCAATACGGGAGAACAGATTGTCGTGGGCGTCAACAAATGGACAGAAGGCATCGACAGTCCTCTGCTGGGCGGCGAAGACGGTGGCGTTTTCAAAGTGGATGCAGAAAGCGCTGCGCGAACCGTGCAATCCATGGAAGAAACCAGAAGCAAGCGCGATCCCGACCGTGTCAAAAAAGCCCTGGAAGGACTGAAAAAAGCCGCGAATGATGGAACCAATCTGATGGAGCCATCCGTAGAATGTGCTCTTGCACGAGTCACCACAGGCGAATGGGCGGATGCTCTGCGTCAAGTATTCGGCGAATATCGACCTCCTACAGGTATTGAAGGCCAGAAGCTTTCGCTGGAAAACGATCGAGTGAACGCTCTGAGAAAGCGAGTGGAGGACTTCACAACTCGTTCCGGGCACAGGCCTCGCATTGTGGTAGGTAAGCCCGGACTGGATGGTCACAGCAATGGAGCCGAAATGATTGCTGTGTCCGCTCGTCATACAGGCTTCGATGTAATCTACTCAGGAATTCGACTGACGCCAGAAGAGATTGTACAGAGTGCTGTAGAGGAGAATGCAGATATCATCGGAGTATCGGTCCTGTCTGGATCGCATATGGAACTGGCAGATCAGATCGTAGAAGAACTCAAAAAAGCCGGTGCCTATGAGCACATACCAGTGGTCTTTGGCGGAATCATTCCGAAGGCGGACTTTGAGAACCTGACAGCAAAAGGAATTAAGAAAATCTTCACTCCATCGGACTTTGAGCTCATCGACATTATGGAAAAGATCTTTGATATCGTAGAGCAAAATCAAAGCGCTCTGGTGTGATTTCCCGCAACCCTGGCCTTCTCTTCCTGCTCGGTGTGCAATCCGGAGCAGGAAGAATTGAAATTAGAAGAGCTTTGCCACGATGGAAGCGCAAATTCAGGCCTCGTCCTCCGGGGGGGCCTCTTATTTCCTGACAAACCCGTATGCTTGGCCCCATTCCAGGGTAACAGAAGGATCGGGAAGCAGACAAGGCTAGCATTCATGATGTCCGGTGGTTCGATCCCTGGACCATACAAGGAATAGGATACCAGGGCCTACATCGATTCGCATAAGCGACCACTGGTCCTTACACTCTGGATCAGCCGGACGCTGGCTTATATACACTTTATCTTTTTGACTTCAGGTCCCATGACCGAACTTTATCCGCGTAGCCCCTTGAGAGATTTCTCCTAATGCCAGATTTCAATGAACTGATCCCCGCTGCCTTTCAAAGACAGAAGTTTGCCATTGCCCGGCTTATTTCCCTTTTTGAAGATCCTCGCCCGGAAGCGGCTCTTCAGAGAAAGAAAGTACTGGATTCCATGCAATCATCAGGGCAGTCCCGTCGCGGACTTTTTCTGGGTTTCACTGGCACTCCGGGGGCCGGAAAATCAACTCTGGTGGGAGAACTGGCCAATCGCTTTATCTCGGATGCCCCCGACAAATGCCTAGCTGTGCTGGCCGTAGATCCATCCAGTCATGTATCCGGTGGCTCCATTCTGGGAGACAGAACTCGCGTCCGCTTTAGCCACGGAGATGATCGACTGTATTTTCGCAGTCAGGCATCGGATCAAGAACTGGGCGGAATCAGCCGAACCACATTTTCTGTACTTCGTCTATTGTATCATCTCTTCGATGTAATCATTGTAGAGACTGTGGGGATTGGTCAGAGCGAAATTGAAATCCAGCAGACCGCTGACCGGGTATTTCTTCTACTTCAACCCATGGCCGGTGATCAAATCCAGTTCATGAAGGCCGGAATCATGGAGATTCCTGACTGCTTTATTATCAACAAGTCCGATGAGAAGGAAGCAGCAGAACGAACCTTTCATGCCTTGCGAGCCAGCTTGCAGTTAATAAGACCGGGCGAAGCCAGAGTACCGATCTTTCGCACAAGCGCCATCACTGGAATGGGATTGGCAGATTTGCTGGATTACCTTAAGAACCTGATGGATGGTCGAGATGATCCAGTTAGCCTGGATGCCTCTCTGTATAGACGCGAGGTCTATTATTTCGAAAAATGGGTAAAAGATGAACTGGGCCGCTCCGGCCTTCGAATGCTATCGGATCTGGGTGGATCCCGGGACCTCATGGATCGAGCCGGTGGATTCGATGGAGCTCAGAAGGCCATTCTGGAAGCGGTGCAGCACTCCCTGACACGCCTGGAATCGCAGGTGGATTCTCTACTGGAAAAAAGCTAATTGACCGGAGAAATGCCTGGCCCATTTCGCAAACCCTGGGCCAGATCGTAGAATCGACCATTCAATGGAACTCAAAAAAACGATGCGTCGTCAGGAGTTAGCAATTCTATGTTAGCCCGGGACAGAATTCGCGAGCGCCCACAAAAAGGATTATATATGCAAAACGTAGGACTGGTATTTGGCGGAAAATCTGCAGAGCATGAGATATCTATCATTTCCGCACGCAACATCGATCCAATCCTGAAGCAAATACCCATGAATGTTGTTCGCATCTACCTGAACCGTAGAGGGGCCTTCTTTCTGATCGAAAGCCGGGACTTTCCCGGTGCGGAAGACCTGGAAAAGCTAAATGAGCTCAGCGAGAGTTCCGATGCAACGGCTGCCGTAAAATCAGGGGCTCTCCTGGGTCATCCATTAAGTCTGCATCCGGGTAGCTTCAACCCTGTGCGAAAGACCGAAAATGGCGAAGCTGTGGACATTGACATTTTCTTTCCCATAGTTCATGGCACCGGCGGCGAAGATGGTATTCTCCAGGGACTGTTCCACACCCTGGACCGTCCATTTGTAGGATGCGATGTATTTGCTTCTTCCCTGGGTATGGATAAATCCGCCATGAAGATTCATCTAAAGGAAGCCGGGATCCCTTCCGCTCGCCATATGACCTTCTTTGATCACCAGCGCAGTTCCATTGATTTCGAAGAAGTGAAGAGTAAGCTCGGCCTTCCGGTCTTCCTTAAGCCTGCCCGCCAGGGCTCTTCGGTGGGAGTCAGTCGCGCCACCGACCAGAGCAGCTTTCAGGCGGCCTGCGATATGGCCTTTCGATTCGACAATTGCATTCTGGTCGAAGAGCAAATCCAGGGCAAAGAGATTGAATGCGCCGTACTGGGTAATGAAATCCCGCGTGCCAGCATCATTGGGCAGATTCTTCCAAAGGATGGTTTTTATTCCTACGAATCTAAATATATAGATGCCGACGGAGCGAAACTCTTGATCCCTGCTGATATCTCCGCAGAGGAATCGGCCAGAGTGCAGAAACTGGCTCTGGAAACCTATGTCACTCTGTCTTGCGAAGGGCTTGCAAGGGTGGATTGTTTTCTCACAGAGAAGGGAGAGATATACATTAACGAGATCAATACACTGCCGGGATTTACCAACATAAGTATGTATCCTACCCTCTGGGAAAAAACGGGATTGGGTCGTCCGGATCTGCTCAAGGCCTTGCTGGACCTGGCGCTTCAGAGAAAGAAACGCCAGGATGCTCTGGAGACCCGCCACTAGATTTTGAACTCTGGCCATCCCCGTGGCGGGATGGCGGAATGGCGGCCTGGAATGGAATTTCCAGTACGGTTCTTGAGCTGCCCGGTGCTCTTTGACTGAAACCTTCTGAAATCAGTTAGACTGACAGGCTCTGGTAGCTGATTTCAGGCAGAGCACCGAATGAGACTGCAACTCCGGGAGACCTTGTTCGCTGATTTCAGGCAGAGCGCCGAATGAGACTGCAACTCCAGGAGACCTTGTTCGCTGATTTCAGGCAGAGCGCCGAATGAGACTGCAACTCCGGGAGACCTTGTTAGCCGATTTGAGGCAGAGCGCCGAATGAGCCCACAGCTCCAGGAGACCCTGTTGGTCGATTTGAGGCAGAGCGCCACAGGACCACAACTCCAGAAGGTCTTATTTAACGCCGGCTTCCTTTAGATGCTTTCCAATGCGAAAGAACAGAATGCAGAAGAACATCCGAAAGTCGGAAAACAGCGAACGAAACGGTGCCTTGAATGTGGCGGGCCGGTTCTTCTCCACGAAGAAATGCCCGAACCAGGCAAACCCGTATCCGCACACAGGCATGGCCAGAAGCAACCACCAGTTCTGAAGTGCGATGGCCAGGCCAAGTATGATGAAGACGCCTGCCGTTCCCGCGAAGTGAATCGCTCGGTTCATAGGGTCCGCATGTTCCCCCAGATAAAAATGCCAGAATTCTTTATAGGTAGCCCAGGTACGCTCCGGAACTGCCTTCTCCACTGTAGCCGTTTGAGTTGTCATGATTTCCCCCCGAGATTGGATCACCGAGCACCCATTTCTCTGTAACAAATATAATAATTCCCCGGCTCCTGAATCAAGTGGAATTTGATGCGAAAGATTTTACCGGCGGTACACTAGGTGTATGGACTCCAATGCATTGCAGGAACAGCCATGTACTCCATCCGGCAAGGAATGGAGCAATGGTCGCTTTCCGCAGGAAAATCAGTTCTAATCTGAAGTCTGAGTGCGCAGACGCTCCAGCTCAGATGGGCTTAAAAAGGATTTACTCTCTGCCCATCAACTTCAGGGTTCGAATCATGAAAGGGACGGACCTGGGTTTTCTGGGATTTGGCAAAATGGCCCAATCCATCGCGGCTGGCATTTCCGATATGGGATTCAAGATGCATTATTTCGATGCAGCGCCGGGATCGGCTGATTTGCATTCAAGAGCAAAGTCGATGAACGTAGACCGAAGCCCCACTGCACGCGAACTGGAAACCTCTTCGGACATCCTACTCATATGCGTGAAGCCCCAGGATCTGCATAGCGCACTGTCTCCCCTGGAGGGCAACAAGGACTACATCTCCATCGCGGCTGGCGTTTCCGTTGGTGAAATCATTTCCTATCTTCCCAATCAACAGGCCCGGGTGGCCAGGGTGATGCCCAACCTNGGAGCCACCATCAATCAANGTGTAAGCGGAATCTATTGTCCTGAACCGAATCTCCTGGAGTCGGCACTGCATCTCTTTTCAGGGATCGGAATGGCATTTGCCGTCGCCAGGGAGGATTTGCTCCATGGAGTCACGGCCCTTTCGGGCTCTGGACCAGCATATGCCTTTCTGTTTCTTCAGAGCATGGGCGAAGCAGGCATTAAGCAGGGCCTGCCCGCAGAACAGTCCTTTGAAATGGCGGCTCGTACCATCCGCGCTGCCATGGATCTCTACCTNGAGTCCGGGGAGCATCCGGCCCANTGGATNACNCGNGTCAGTTCNCCNGGCGGAACNACNATAGAAGGNTTGGCCGCNCTGGAGGATCATGGGGTTCGAGGGGCCGTCATTCGAGCTGTGGAAGCCGCTGCCGACCGTAGCCGGGAACTGGGCCGAAAAGAGAGCTAAGGCACAGGGTTTTTTCCTTGAGTCGCCATGCAGGCTGTCGATGCTGCTCCAGATGAACGCTGAAGCTGCCTTCAAAATCTTCGAGCAAACCATTCTGGATTACCATAAGACAGACGATGTGGATGCTCCTATGAAAAATCCTCATCCTGAAGGATCCCTGGAGGCCCTGCTATATCGAAAAAACTGGATCGATACAGTTCAGTGGCACCTGGAAGATATAGTCCGAGAGCCAACCATCGATCCAATTGAAGGCCTGGCGCTGAAACGCAGAATCGACAGTTCCAATCAGGATCGGACCAATGTAGTGGAACTGGTGGACGATATGTATATAGAGATGCTGAAGGATTCCAGGCCAGCGACGGATGCACGCCTGAACACCGAAAGCCCGGGCTGGGCTATGGACCGACTGAGCATCCTGGCTCTCAAAATCTATCATATGAAAGAGCAGGTAGAACGTACCGATGCATCCGCCGAACATATCCAGAAATGCCAGACCAAGTTGAATGTCTTGATGGAACAGAAGTCCGACCTGATTCGAGCATTCGATGAGTTGATCGAGGACATCCGGGCCGGAAAGCGATTCGCCAAAGTCTATCGTCAGATGAAAATGTACAACGATGAGTCTCTGAATCCGGTACTTTACGCAAAATCCAAGAACTGAGAATGCATCTTCTGATCCTCAGATTCTCCGCCATGGGCGATGTAGCCCTGCTGGTTCCGGTGCTCAGCGCCCTGGCAGGAAAATACAGCAATATCCGAATGACTCTCGTAACCCGACGAGCCTTCGAACCATTTTTCTTCAATATTCCCGGCGTGGAAGTCATTGGCGTGGATCTAAAGCAACCACAGTATCGTGGACTGAAAGGCCTGTACCGCCTGTTCCGAGAATTAAGAGTACTNGGACCTTATGATTTTGGTATTGATGTACACGGCTCCACTCGATCGCGAATTTTGAAGTTTCTCTTTAAGTTTCAGGGGCTGAAATTCTCCAGCATTGTAAAAGGACGTCGAGAAAAGCTCAAGCAAACCAGACGCAAGCGAAAGAAGCTTTATCCGTTGCCCCACGTTGTGGAACGATACATGCATGTATTCGAACGGGCAGGCTTTCATGCGAAACCGGACAAAGGGCCCTGGATCAGTCCTGATACCAGAAGTCGCGCTCTGGCAACCGACTTCTTAAAAAAGAACGATATTGGCAGAAAGGAAGGCTTCTGGATCGGAATTGCTCCTTTCGCAGGACANCGACCCAAGACCTGGCCTTTTGTGCATGTACATGAACTGGTGAGTCTGCTCAATCGAAACATGAAGTGTCGAATTTTCCTCTTTGGCGGAGGGAAACAGGAAATCGAGCAGCTAAGAATTCTAGAAGATAGCTTTCCCAACGTAACTACGATGGTCGCCGGAAACCTCAATATTGAAGGAGAAATGGCCCTCATTATGCGAATGGATCTCATGGTTGCCATGGACTCCTTTAACATGCACATTGCNGCGCTACTGGGAACCAAGGTCTTGTCCATCTGGGGAGCCACTCATCATTATTCTGGATTCGGCCCTTATGGACAGGATGAACGAGCCATTATGGAAGTCCCGGTGGAGAAACTTCCCTGTCGGCCCTGTTCCATTTTCGGAAACAAGAAGTGCTACCGACGGGATCTGGCCTGTATGAACTGGATCACNCCTCTGGAGGTCTTCCGGCGGATTGAAAGCAGGCTTCTGGAACGGAATCGACCAGTCTAAATTCCCTATTCTGAATCTTGCGGCCCCGCGCCAGGGCCAGGGATTTCAGCGCAGTCCAACTCCATTCCCCTCTTCCATCGCGAGCAATGAATTAGGGGTCCCACCCATTCCCCCTGGACCTTTCAGTTAGTGAGCCCTTCCTGAATCGAGATCATAGCTACTGCCCGATAGAGTCATGCTCGATCCGGGGAAACGCTGACCTATAAATGTCCCTGAGTCCAGGTTCAATTCTTATGATACTCGTCCTGGCTATTCTTTTAAGGCCCGGCCAACGACTTACCGGCCGCGCTTCCAGATCAGCCAGAATCCGATGAATGCGAAAATCGCTGTTGGTCCCCAGCCTGCTACTACCGGCGGTACCACACCCGCCATACCCAGGTTTTCGCCGATTTCAAAGGTCAGCTGATAGAAGAAGATCGTAGCCGTGGAGAGTAGAAGGCTTCGAATTAATGGACCTCCAGAACGAAGGGATCCCATGCTTCCGGCCACGGAGCCTACTACAGCGACAATCAAAACCATAAAAGGAAAGGAAAGCGAGCGATGAAAGTGCACCCTGTACTGCACAGTGGAAAATCCATACTGCTCGCGAAAGGCGATCTCTTCCTGAAGCTCGGTCAAACTGAGCTCCGCAGGATTTACCTTCGGATTGGAAAAGAATTCCAGTTCTTCGGGAAAGCGCATTACCATCGATTCCTGAAACTCGGTCTTTGTAACGTTGAGCTTTTCATCGAGATGAACATCCTTCACAACGTTCATGGTCCAGGATCCATCTTCGTTGTATTGCGCAGATAGTGCTTGAATCATTCTCAATGGCCGGTCCTGCTCATTCACCTTCATATAGTGAAATCCGCCAATAATGCGGTTTCGCTCACGATCAAAAAAGTAAATGAAGTAGTATCCTTCTTTGCCGCGCAGGTTGCGCTGCCATACTACATCTCGGGCCTGCCGGGTATTCTTCTTGTATTTTGCCAGGTATTCCTGGGCGCTTCGATTGGACGGAGTCACTACCTGGTCTTGAAAAACGATGGTACCNACGCTGACAACAGCCGCCACGACATAGATCGAGACAATGGCCCTGTAAAAGGAAGTTCCCGCCGAATAGATGGCCACAAGCTCCCTGGCCATGGCAAACTGGGCCACTACAAAGCAGACCGAAAACATCATCGCTGCCGGGGTAACGAACACTGCGATCTGGGGCAGACTGTACAGATAATGCCAGCGCAGGAGTTCCTTGGGCTCATTGCTATCGATCTTCTGAGTATCCAGAACCTGTAAGGCAAGAAAGACGATGGTCAATCCCACCAGGGCCAGGGCAAACGCTTTGAGAAACTCAAAGCCAATGTAGCGATCCAGGATTTTCATTGATTTCGGGACATCCCGTAGAGCCGGGAAGGGACTAGANATTACCCAGCCGACCTGGATCAAAAAGTACATCNGACCAGGGGAGGCCGGCCGCATGACCCAGCAGTGCCAGACTGAGGCAACCAGCCAGAGGGACAATCAGGTTATCATCGATCAGTCCGCGAAAACCGGTAACCGCAAAGAACTCCGCAATTCCAGCCCCGGCAGAACTTAGAAGCAGAATAGCCAGCCACCACCAGCCTGGCCCTACCTGGGAGCCATAGAGCCAGAAAACGCTGGAATCGGACTCCAGATAAGTATGCAAAGCCAGGAAAGCCGCGCAGGCCAGGAACCCGGCAAACATAAAACCCAGTGCGCCCTCTACGGATTTACCATTGAAGAATCTGGTCTTGCCAAAACGCATCCCAAAATAGGCGGCGGCCGGATCTCCGATCATCAGAAACAGACAGGAAAGCACCACAATTTCGTTGGAGAAGAAAAGATACAGAAGCAGGTTAGCAAACATATAGGGCACTGTACCATTGTAACGATCCCTCTCTTCTTCTTTCATCAGTGGTCCCACCAGATTAATGAAGAATCGATTGAACGATGGATTGTGAAGCCTAATGCTATCGACAATAATTAAGAAAACCGTTCCGAACGAAAGCAGACCTATGCCCACCCAGCGAGAACCGTGCTTGAACTCGGGCCAGATCATGTGAATTGGATCCACATAAACAAAAAGAGGCACAATGAGTCCAAGTAGGTGCCACGCTTTCCGATAAAAATTAAAGGAACTGCCGGACTGGCCCATAAACGAGGCAATGGTCCATGGCCTTGCTCATTTTTCCACCATTTACCGGATTATTTGGGACTTGACAGCAGAAAACGAATGCATCAGTAAGAAGGCACCCTTGAAGTTAAAAGTTATTCATCTACTCAGGCGACTGGAACGGATCGAACGGGATCTGGAAGAACTGGATGGAATGCTGTCCGGCCTTCCTATGGACCGGGAATACTCCCTTCGCCTTCGAGATTCTCTCATTGAGGAATCGTCCAGGCTAAAGGATTTTAAACAGAAAATTCTGACTCAGAGGGTGATCTCTGACAATCCGTCTGCCATTGAGTCGACGGAAAATGCAGACTCTCCGGAATCATCAGAAGTAAGCATTCAAATTCCTGAGAAAGGGTCAGCCAGTAACGGAAAACCCCGGCCTAAAACTCAGCGAAAAGCCCCGCCTGCAGCAGCTCGCACAGAGAAGAAAGAGAAAAAAGAAGAGAAGCCCGCATTTGAATTTCGTTTCGAGTGATTCAGCCGAATAGCTCCGAAGCAAGATTGTCCGTAGCTCCAACCGAAGAGTTCGTTACAATCGCATTCTTGTCGACGTACCCAATTCGTCCGTTTGGCTCAGGAGCCCGCTGATTGGCATTCTCCGGATCCGGCCTGGGTGTGAGTCAGGCCATGACGCTTTGCCCGAATTGGCACTCCCCGGATCCGGCCCGGTTTAGATTCAGCCAATGACGCTTTCCCCAAATTAGCACTCCTCTGATCCGGTCCGGGTGTTGGTCAGGCAATGATGCCTTTCCCCCAATTAGCACTCCCCGGATCCGGCCCGGTTTAGATTCAGGCAATGATGCCTTTCCCCCAATTAGCACTCCCCGGATCCGGCCCGGTTGTGAGTCAGGCCATGACGCTTTGCCCCAATTAGCACTCCCCGGATCCGGCCCGGTCTAAATTCAGGCATTGATGCTTTGCCCCGTCCACACAGTGGTAACGACGTTCCGGTGCCTGCTGATCAGCTATTCTAGTAGCAATCATTAATCTTTGACTCAGAATTCGCCGGGCCGATCCTGGGCTTATGAGTCTATCTTTATATCGAACGGCAAAGAAGGGTTTTTTATTCTCAGCCATTCTGCTGCTATCTTCTGTCTTTATCTCATGTGGGGGCGATGGTGAAGTACTGGCCACTTACGATGGTGGCGAGATCACCCGGGGAGATATGCGCCGCCTGGTAGAAGCCAGCGGACAGCCCGCAGAAAAAATCACAACCTCTCAGCAAAATGAAATTCTGAAAATGATCGCCACCTATCGATTGGCCGCAAACGAGCTCAAGGATGACCAGGAAACTCAGAAGTGGCTGGAACAGAATGCCAGCCTGTTTGAGCGCAAAGCATTGTTACGATCCTTCCAGGGTTATCTCCGCACCGACGATCTTTTCGAGCTGATGAGCATTCAAATCGCAATCCTGAGAAAGGATCCAAACCGAGATCGGAAGCCGGAAGCAGAGGCCCTGGCGAAGAAATTGAACGATATGAGTTCGGAGGATGAGATTGCCAAACTGGTGATCGAGGCCAGCGAAAGCCAGGAAACGCGGATGAATGCAGGCAAAATTGTACCTCATTGCATTTCCTGCAAGCCGGACCTGTTGGAGTTCATTACTACTCCTCTGAAGGATGCAGAAAAAGGTCAGTTTATTGTGATCGATGCAGAAAATGCATTCTATGTAGCCAGGCGAATCTCTACCGATGAACTGGAAGCAGATGAAATCATGGGCTACTATCAGGAATACTTTAATGAGCTGGCCAGGAGAGCGAAGGAAGCAGGTATGAAAAAAGAAATCAGCCCTGCTATGATAGAATCCCAGGCTCAGCAATACGCGGATCGCCTGGTTCGCTCCCAGAGTCAGAAGAATGAGAAATTATGGAATCACATCGAAGAACTGGAAAAGAAGCATGAATTCAAACTGAATCGCGAAGATCTGAACCCAGATTCATTCTCAGAAGCCAGCGGTGATACCTGGATCATCGAATTGGACGGAAAGAAAAGAACGGTGGCAGATTTCAAAAAGGTAGTGGATACCACAAATCTGAATGACGCTACCATGATACAGATTCTCCAGAATATCTACATCCCCACTGAGATTCTTACGTTGTCCCCTCAGTACGAAGATGTGAAAGATTCCGATCTCTATTCATTCCTGGATCGCTTCTACAAGGATGAGGCTGTGGCCGGAAGGTACATCCAGAAGAGCATCGATAAAATGGAGGTTACCGATGAGCAAATCAAAGAATACTACGATCTGCGAAAGCATAACCAGTTCAACGGAAAGCCTCTGCCCCTGGTCAAAGAAACCATCCGTCAGCAATTGATGCAGGCTCAGAGCCAGACAGCCGTTCAGGGTATTCAAGATAATCTTTTCAAGAAGTACAACTTCAAAATCGACAGGGAAAAACTGAAGGCGGACGAACTGTAAGAAGAGCATATCCGGGAAGGCCCGGAAATTCGCCAGAAGAGCCAGTGCAAGGAACTACGGGATCCTGCCACTGGCTCTTTTCTCATCTGGCCATTCTTCAGACATTGAGGCGCCCTTTTCAGCGAAGTGTTCACATCCCGGCGATACTCAGGATAAACCTGCCTGCTTTGAATGATTCCGAAAAAAACTCGAGATACTTAAACCGGATGCATACGGACACTGCTTTCTGGTCGCACCCCGGACGATCCTTGCATCGCCAGTTAGCAAGCAGGTGTTTCGAACCTACTGAGGAATCTTTCCATCGAATCCTTTCCAGAACATTGTATATAGCGGATGCGCCAGGCTACCTGCGAACAAACGTTTTCGGGATGCAGGATCCACCTTCAATCGCTCCAGCTGTTGCATAAGCATATCGCGGCTTCGATTCAAACATCGATTGGAATACTGCTCCACTGCTTCTACAGATTGCTCCCAGTCCGGCAGTCTGGAAATGAATTCATATTCCAGTGCATCCCGTCTTGCCTGGATATCCGGCGCAAGCTTCATGAAATCAGTAAGTACAGCCCTGTGCATTCGTTCATGATTCCACCAGAGACTATTATCCGGAGTTGCTCCAGGAATTACCCAGTCCGGGCTCTGTAGATTGCCATGACCGAAAAAGAAAGGCTTGAAGATAGAAAGACAGGGGGCTGCCGTTCCGGTGAACCATACTGTGGGACGATCATCGATCTGAACCACCATGGAACCTGTAGTCTGGGACGGGGCCGTCATACCAGATGCATGAAGACAGAGACTCTTCATCCCGGGCTTTGAAGGATGAAACCCCTTTTTGCCATCGTACGGACCATGGCTTCGCAGGATTCGCATCGCCTCCCGGGGCGTCATATTCTGTGCCTTAACTCCTGCCTGTGTATAGGAGCTCTGCTGGCGATAGCGGCAACCGGACATCCGGGTATAGAATGAATCCGAAAACACTTTTGCAAAGTGCATGACCTTTCCGGGTTTTAGATAACCAGCCTTCCGGGCCCCATCGGCAAGGTTTTGTGAACTGTGCTGGAAATCTTCTCCGATTGTAAGGCCATTGGAGATGGAAGCGTGCCCCTCCACTTCCCGTGCCACCCAGAACCGATCCGCCGTTTCCAGAACAAAGGCCCTGGTGCGATCAGCGATGATGAAGCTATTGTGATAATAGAACTTGCGATCCTGGTAACCGCCACAGGCATCCTGACCATGTTCTTCAAGCAACGCTGTGATCAATTCCAGGGCCGATTCTGCATTATTTGTCCGTTCCAGAGCCAGGCGCAACAAATCCATACCGGTCAATCCATCGTCCTTTTTTTGGATCGGGATCTTTGTAAAGACCGCCTCATTTCCGATGGTCAGTCCATGCTCATTGACACCCATCTCGGCTCCCCACATATGGAAAGGACGGGAAATGAGAATTTCATGGGTGTGCTCCACCTGGGGAATTTCTATATAGGTGGTTTTTAATCTAGAATTGATTTTAAGATCGTAATCTCGGGCAGGCACTCGTTCAATGGCCTGTGCCTCGTTTGGTTCCCGATCCGAATTCTTTCCGAAAATCACCGGGCCAGATCCGCCGGATGTGACCACAAACGTATCGCACATGTTTCTGATTTCTCATCGTTGCCCTGGTCTACAAACCATTTTCTTATAAGGCTTTTTTATGAGCGCTACAAAGCACCCAGTATTGCTGATTCAGGAAACAGATGATTTCGCAGTGTTTTACAAGCCTGCGGGGCTGGTATTCTTCGAGGATTCGCAGAAAACGGATTTTCTGGATGAAATGCGAGCATTGTGCTCGGATCAAGCTCATCGCCTTTTTCCTGTCCATCGTCTGGACAGGGTAACTTCTGGCATTCTGCTTTGCGCCAAAGGCAGAAAAAATGCCAATCTTCTGGGCAACGAGTTTCGTTTCCACCGGGCAGAAAAGATCTATGTAGCTCTGTCAGCCAGGCCAGGGTTCAAGAAGGCCGGACTGATCATAGGCGATATGGAAAAAAGCCGACGGGGTTCCTACAAATTGCGGCGAACTAGAGAGAATCCGGCTCGAACCTCCTTTGTTTCTCAACCTCTTCAGGAACAACGAACGGGACTGCGACTGCTCTGGGTTCGCCCCATCACCGGAAAAACTCATCAAATTCGCGTTGCACTGAAAAGCGTAGGCTTCAGTATTCTCGGCGATCCACTTTACAACGCCTTCAGCGAAGCACGCCAGGAGGACCGTACCTACCTCCATGCATTGGCTCTGAGATTTCAGCTTCAGGGCAAACAATTTCAGTTCCGAGATCTACCCAGGGAAGGAGACGAGTTTCTCAATCCGCTCTGTCTGGAGACGATCAAGGAAACAGATCCTTTTGCTCTGGACTACCCGGGTATGAACGCCTGGAGAAAAAAATTGGCAGCCCAGGAGGAACAGAAAAAGTCCGGAGGCCCCACCGGCCGATCCAAGAAATCGACCTCCAATACATCCAGGATGGCGGGTCCATCTGGATCGGCAGGTCACGCCTCTGTCTCGAAAAAGACTGCTGCAAAGAAACGGCGCGGCCCGAAGAAAAGAAAAGGGAATCCACCCGGGCACAGGCATTCAGGAAATACCTGAATCTTCCGTTAGTATAGATGTGAGGATTTCTGTCCCAGCCTATGGGCAACTCTGCCCGAGCAGATTAGCATCCGCGATTTTCAACGCTGGCACTACAAACAATTGCAACCCGAAATCATCAAAAGCTCAGGTTGCTCTGGCCGTAGCAGCATCCAGTAGACTGCTTACTACGTTCTGGACCCGCATCATTCGGCCGGCTCCAAGAGTTTTGCCTGTCTTGATCTTGATTACTGCCTTACTTCCTCTTGCCAGCCTTAAAGCCATTTCGCCGGAAAGTAAGCGGGAGGCGCAGGATCAGATTCGGCTCCTCGCAGGAATGCTTCAGGAAATGCCTCGCAGGATGGAGCTTCAGGCAATCGATCTATTTGAATCAAAGAGAGATTACTATACTCGAGCTCCTTCAACGGACCTCAGTATAATCGACTATGCCTATCGTTCTCCGGAAGGTCCTGAATTCCTGGAAGAAATGCAGATCTTGAATCGATGGGTGGACCCCGAGGTCTCGTACCACCGCTGCTTGATGATTCATACTTCCTTCGATATTCCAGGCAAACAAGTATATCAAGTTCTTCTTCGCCTCCCGGTGCATCTAGAAGGTGAGCTGTTTCGATTATCTCTATGGGTTCATGCCCATGATCAGAAGCATTCTCTGTCTGCACTCTTTCTGGATCCGGCCGGTCGCGAAGTGGAAGTACCTCTGGGGGCTCTTACCTGGAAAGGATGGAAACGAATAACGATCAATATGCCTGCCGTTCAGTTTCGGAAGGGAAAGGATCATCGCATCCGCTCCGGAGGACAATTTCGTGGCTTTCTCATTCGCAGTCATCCGCATGAGGAACAGGGCCCGGTCTCCATCATGATAGACAATCTCTTAATCTTGAAAGATATGCGAAAGTTGATGTATCCTGGAGCTGAAATCGAAGATAGCTGGGGAGAAAAAGAGTAAGGCCTCGAGATGCACTTCCTTGAATGAGCGGGATTTCTTTGCAACGTGCACGGCCCTTGATTCGGTCCAGCACTCAGTCATCGAATTACATTCTGGCATATCCCGATTCCTCATACGGACTCAGGCAGAACAACGACAATCGCCGTTTGCATCATAGCTGCGGAAACCAGAGCAAGCTCCCTCTGTTCAACGCACCGGCATGAACATCAAAGGAAATTCGTAAGGGTCGTATCCATAATCCCTTCGGAAAATGAATCGCACGGTGGGAGTATCCACCTCTTCGCCTGCGCGGTAGACCTGAGGAACAATAAAGAATTCCGGCAATGAGCCATAATATAGATCGTAGTATCTTACAGAAAGGCAGGTAGGCTTCGTAATCAGAATTGTGTCCCGATCCCCGTCGTTGAACTCATCCCAGCCTTCCACTGATTCATCTGAAACGTTGCAAGGATACAGGTTACGTGCGGAATAGTTCCCTTGCGCGGACAATATCGTGAGAGCCTCCCGCTTGATCTCCAGAGGAAAGAACTCGGACGGCGCTTCGATTCGCCAGTTCAGGATTACATATTGCTGATCCATGATCGGAGGCTCTGCATCCCACATGGGAATTAAACAGGGGCCCCGCATCACTGTGTAGGTTCCTGAATAGGCCCAGATTGTATGATTGATCCCATGGGCATTAAGCCTGGCGGCTACATGGCCATCTTCCGTGCCACGGAAATAGAAATCCGGACTTGCATACCAGAAAGCGTCTATGGAAGAACAATTGGTCCCCAGCAGCAGAGTGACAGCCAGGAGAAGCATCCCCGGAAGCCTTCTTCGCTTCGAGGTCTCACCGGCCGGCCCGGGTTCCATACTGCGCTCTGGCCCTGCCCCGGTTGCGACGGATTTCTGGCTACAGGGAGGCAGCCGCAAATCAGAACTCATAGCTCAATTCCGGAAAGTCGAGCCACTTCGGCCACGTCTTTATCGCCGCGACCGGAAAGGCAGATTAGAAGCTTCAGAGTCTTTGTCTTGCCCTTTTTGGACTTCTTCTTTTCTGTGCTGGTCGACTCATCTGTATTGGAGGAATCATCATGGCTCGCCTCACCAGAACGGGAAGATTCTCTGGCCAGCTCCCGAGCCATGGCAAATGTATGGGAGGTCTCCAGCGCCGGCAGGATTCCTTCCATCCGAGATACTTCTTTGAAAGCATCCACGGCAGCATCATCGTTCACCATGCGATACTCTGCTCGGCCGCTTACTGCAAACCATGCATGTTCCGGACCCACCCCTGGATAATCCAGGCCGGCGCTTACGCTGTGAACGTTTTCAATCTGTCCATCGTTGTTCTGTATATACAGGGAGCGAGTACCATGAAAGTACCCGGGTCGGCCGAAGGTAATACTGGCGGAATTTTCGCCGGGCTTCATTCCTTTTCCTCCGGCTTCTGTACCAATCAGTCGCACTCCCCTGTCCTTTAAGAATCCGTAGAAGATTCCGATTGCATTGGAACCGCCTCCAACACAGGCCAGTACCGCATCTGGCAGAGTTCCGGTGGCTTTCTTGAATTGTTTTCGCGCCTCATGGCCAATCATGGAATGAAAGTCCCGCACAATAGTGGGAAATGGATGAGGCCCAATGGCTGACCCAATGATGTAATGTGTGTCCAGCGCATTCCTGGACCAGTCACGCATAGCTTCGTTGGTTGCATCCTTCAAGGTGGCATTTCCGCTGGTTACAGGTACCACTTTCGCACCCAGAAGCTCCATCCGATAGCAGTTCAGTTTCTGACGCCTGACATCTTCAGCGCCCATGTACACCACGCATTCAAACCCCAATCGAGCAGCGGCCGTCGCAGTGGCCACGCCGTGCTGCCCGGCACCGGTTTCTGCAACCAGTCTTTGCTTACCCATCCTCCGAGCCAGGAGAGCCTGACCGATGGCATTGTTGATCTTATGAGCGCCGGTATGATTCAGATCCTCGCGCTTGAGATAGATTTCGGCGCCCCACTCTTTGCTTAAATTCGGAGCATAAGTGAGTAAGGAGGGCCGTCCGATGTAATCCTTCTGATAGCTCTTAAATTCCTTCAGAAAGCCGGCATCGTTCTTGTACTTTTTGTAGGCTTTTTCCAGCTCTTCGATGGCAGGGATCAGCACTTCTGGACTGTAGCGCCCGCCGTATGGACCGAAATACCCTTCCCGTTTCATCTCCGTGTTCTTGTTTTTGCCTTTTGATTTTGACATAAAATTACCTCAATACCTGTCACTGGATGCTCTTTACGGTAACTCAGCCCATAGTGCCAGGATCGATCACCGGGCTGCATTGGCTCCGGTATCTTGCGAACCTTCTCAGTCCGATGGCTGCAATTCTGCACCCTACGCCGGGAGCAATCTCCGAGGCTGCATGGACTGCCTGAGATTGCAAACTCGCTCAATCCGCCGGCTGCAATTCTGCAAATAACTGGCCGCGAATGGACTGCACTTCCTGGATTAGCTGAATACTCTCCTTTCCCGCTTCTACCTTTTTGCTTTCCCCGGTCTTGCGAATCTGCAGTTCAGCCTGTCCGTCTTGAAAAAAGAATTTACCCAGAGTAATTCGAATCGGATAGCCCAGAAGTTCCGCATCATTGAAGCGAACTCCTGGCCGCAAATCACGATCATCCCAGAGCACATCTATGCCTTCTTTCAAAAAGGCATCATATACATCCTGCGCCGCCTGCTTTTCCTCGTCGGTCCTGGTAATACTGACCAGGCATACCTCGAAGGGAGCTACAGAAATAGGCCATACAATACCTTTATCATCGTGACTCTGCTCGATAACCGTAGCCATTGTACGATTGATACCCACACCATAGCAACCCATTATAGGAGTGATAGGCTTCTGATCTGGATCCAGAACGGTCATCTTAAAAGCATCCGTGTACTTCTTTCCCAGCTTAAAAATGTGTCCTACTTCGATGCCATGCATTGCTTTTAGAGGTCCATCTCCGGCCGGCGATGGATCCCCGTCNACNGCCAGAGCCAGGTCCACTGCCTCTTTGCGCTGCGCATCGGTTAGCCAGAATCCCTTAACATGTAGATCTCTTGTGTTNCCGCCAGTNATCCAGGTGGGGCGNGTCAGGGCCGAAAGATCGAAGAGGAGCTGAAGGTTTTCCATGTCCTTGAGGCCAAACGGTCCAGCGCTTCCCGGAACGCTTCCTATCTTCTTGAAATCCTCATCTGCGGCCGGCTCAAGTTCATTACACTTCAGATGATTCTTGAGTTTTACTTCATTGATGTCTCGGTCCCCGCGAATCCCTATNAAAACCAGNCCATTTTCCGTGCGATAGAGCACACTTTTCAGTAAGTCCGCCGAATCCACTTTCAGAAATCCAGCCAGTTCTTCGATGGTCTTGATCTTAGGAGTATCGATGGACTCCATGTCTTCCAGGGCAGGCGGCTTCGGACGCTTCGTTTCAGCCCCGGCTTCCAGAGATTCCTGATAGATGACCGGAGTCTTTTCCTGATTGCTGCGATACTTTTCGGAAAGGAGCAAGATCTCCTCTCCAATTTCAGAAGGTACCATAAACTCTTCTGATCCNCTACCGCCCATGGCTCCGGAATCTGCTTCTACGGGTACAGTTTCCAGCCCGGCTCGCTGAAAGATCCGGCGGTAAGTTCTTCGCATTTCCTGGTAGGTTTCGTCCAGACTCTCTTCATCGGCATGAAAGGAATAAGCATCCTTCATGATAAATTCGCGAGAACGAATCACTCCAAATCTGGGGCGAATTTCATCTCGGAACTTTGTATGAATTTGATAGACATTAACGGGTAGATCTCGATAGGAGCGAAGGATTTGCTGCATTAGATCCGTGAAGGATTCCTCATGGGTGGGNCCCAGGACATTCCACACTTCATGCCTGTCCTGAACGCGAAACATCTCCTTGCCCATTGTGCCCCATCGACCGGATTTCTCCCAGAGCTCAGAGGGAATAAGCACAGGCAGCTGAAACTCCAGAGCACCACTCCGATTCATCTCTTCGCGGACTATGTTTTCGATTTTGCGAATCACCCGGAGACCGGCTGGTAGCAAATGGTACAGGCCTGCACCTACTTTCCGCACAAGTCCGGCCCGCAGCATCAATCGATGCGAGGCCACCTGTGCATCCTGGGGATCTTCTCGAAGTGTTGGAATCAGGAAACGCGAAGCTTTCATCTGGAACGAGATTTAGCTCGCTGTCCCTGAGGACAATCAGAATGTAAGTACATCCACCACGTCTTTATACATGATCCAGAGACCGAGACTCACCAGCACAATGAATCCGAATCGGTACAGCCCTTCCATGACGTTTCTTGAAAGTGGACGGCCAGCAATGGCTTCCATCAGAAAGAATACGATATGTCCGCCATCCACCACTGGAAAGGGCAACAGGTTGATCACCATCAAAGCGATGGAAATGGCAGCCATGAGATGGAAGTATTCGGTGAGGCTGGATCGTGCAATGACCCCGGCATAAGCGAACATTCGAACAGGGCCCGCAGCATTATCTATAAAGGAAACCCGGCCTGCAAATATCTGGGCAAAGAATTCCGGATAGATCATCACTGCCTGATAGGTTCTTTCCAGGCCCCGTTTGAAGCCTTCCCCGGCCGGAGGTAACTNNCCGGTCTGAGGATCAATCACCTGGGCCGGTCGAAAGCCCATCAATCCGATCTTTTCGCCCAGAACATCAGCCTGGTAGTTATTGTTGTTTAATCGAAACTCGGTGCGCCGTTGCTCAGCATACCTCTCCGCCAGGCTTCTGTAGGACAGGGATGGCCCATCAGCAAACTTTAGATCCCCCAACAATCGCTGATGCGCCGGGGACTGGGATACCAGTTGCTGATCTGGAACCGTGGCATTATACTTTTCATCTGAAATGTTTCTGAACCAGACCCTGTGCTCCGCTTCTACAGGCACCTGCACCGTCACTTCTTCGGTAAACCATGGCGCCAACCAGGAAGCAGTTTCCCGCTTCACTCGTACGGCTACAGTGCCATCGCTATGTTGCCCCAGAAGTCTTTGAAGATCCAGCACGGAGGATGGTGTTGTTCCTTCCACAGAAAGGATAATGTCTCCTTCTTCCAGGTAAGGCAATGCGCGCAAATGATCCGGAGGCTCAGCTTTTCCAAAGATTTCCTTGAAGCGATAGCTCATTACAGCTCCGAATGGATAGTCCACTCGAAGCAATCGGTCGCCGGGCACCCGAATTCCGATGGAGGCCCGGCCCGCAGCATCCACGGCCGGTGTAATGGTCAAATCAACAGTCTGGCCGTCACGGAGCACCTGAAAGGCCAGGGGCTTGCCGCCCGANAGAATGACCTTGTTTTGGATATCATAGAAGTTCTCAANCGGTTCGCCTTTGATGGCGATGACTGTGTCCCCTGTGCGAAGGCCACCCTGATGCGCAGGAGAATCTACCCCTAGCTCCTCCAGAATGGTAACCTGATTGGAGGGAGGAGCGGTAAACATACCCAGACCAAGAAAAATAATGGCTCCCAGAATCAGGTTGAACAGAGGACCTCCCAGGACAGGGACGATTCGCTTGAGAGGAGGCACAGAGAAAAACCCACCGGGCACATCTCGACCCTCATCATAATCATCGCCGTAGAATTTAACGTATCCCCCCAGAGGAATGGCTGTTATCTGCCAGGTAGTATCGCCGATCTTCTTTTTCCAGATTCCACGTCCATAGCCTACCGAGAATATCTCGGCTTTAACACCCACGGCTTTACCCATAAGCAAATGACCGAGCTCATGGATAATGANGCAGACACCGAGCATGAAGACCCCGGCCAGTATTGTAATAACCATTTATTGCTTCCTCAATCGATGGAGCCCCTGGCTCCCGATGCGTAGTAATTCGTTCAGCTTCGCCCTCATTCCCTGGCGCTTAATGCTCCAAGCTTCTGCATTAGATCGCTTCTAGTTTTCTCATCTGCAGAAATCAGCTCTTCTAGATCGGTGGTCTGATGGATCTCTGTGGACTGCAAAGCCCCATCGATGGTCTCCGGTATCTGACTGAAACTAATGCGATCCTTCAAAAAGGCATCCACAGCAACTTCATTGGCCGCATTCAAAATGGCCGGAGCAGTGCCCCCCATTGCCATTGCGCTTCTGCAGAGTGCGTAGCCTGGAAAGCGCTCATCCACCATTTCAAAAGATAATGCCGGCCAGGATTCCGGAAAGGACATTTCTCGGTGAGGCTCAGGCACGCTGTCAGGATAATGCAGAGTATGCGCCACAGGAAAGATCATATCCGGGTGGCTGCAGGAAAGATGAAAGCTTCCGTCACGAAGCTGAATCATGGAATGAACGATGGAATTCCTGTGGATTCGAACATCCAGCTGGTCTGCTTCGCAGGAAAACAGAAATCGTGCTTCAATCAATTCCAGGCCTTTATTAATCATGCCCGCCGAATCCACGGTGATTTTCGGCCCCATGGTCCAGGTAGGATGATTCAACACTTCCTCTCTTCGGGCTCTCTGGATTTGCTCCCCTGTCCAGTCGCGAAAGGGTCCCCCGGATGCGGTGAGAACTATACGATGAACATGGCTTAGATTCTGGCCTTCCAGCAACTGGAACAGAGAGTTATGCTCGGAATCCACCGGAACAATACAGGCTGTGCTTGTTGAATTCGATGCAAAGGCAGAATGCGCCTGGATGGCAGGACCGGCGGTTACCAGGGTTTCTTTGTTCGCAAGAGCAATCTTCTTTCCGGATTCAATGCCGGCCACAGTGGCTCGAATTCCACAGGCACCAACTACAGCGGTAAGCACGGTATCTGCCTGGCTTTCCCGCACCATTTCTACAAGTCCATCAGCCCCGCGAAAGAAGCGCACTGAAGGAAAATCCGCCATCAGACCTTCAATGCCGTAGTCGAACGCATCCTCATGACTGATGCATGCCAGGGGAGGCTGAAATTCATGAAGCAACTGCTGCAGTTTTTCTAGAGAGGAATGGACGCTAACAGATTCCAGGCGAATGTCCGGAACCCTTCTTAAATAACGAATGGTTGTGCCGCCCACCGAGCCAGATGCGCCGAGCAGACACAGCGATTGCGTGGGTCTTGCCTGGTCGCGTCTGATGAGAGAAAAATTCATTCTATCGATACAGGAAGTACACCGTGCCNAGAGGTATAGTGAAGAGCAAGGCATCGATCAAATCCAGAATGCCTCCATGACCAGGAATCATCGACGCTGAATCCTTGATCTTTGCATCCCTTTTTAGCTGACTTTCTACCAGATCTCCGAACACAGATACCACAGAAAGCACGGCAGTCAGTACTCCGGCCTCAAGATAACCTAACATCTGATGGCCAGCCTGTCCCGTGAAATGCTGCCAGGAATAGAGAAATCCCTGGTTGAAGGCCACGGCAAATAGAACTCCGCCAATGTATCCTTCGTAGGTCTTGCGCGGGCTTACCTTCAGTCCCGCATTATGCTTTCCGAACCACTTTCCGGCGAAGTAAGCACCGGCATCGGTCATGATAGTGGCCAGGGCGATGAAAACGAAATAGAAGACTCCCATCTCCAGCTGGAACAGAGGAAAGATCATGGCCAGCGGTAGAGCTACATAAAGAGGGGCAAAGATGGTGGTGGAGGCCGAGAAGATTGCTCCATCAATGGGGCGAAATACGAGCTGCAAACTGGCGGTAATAATCACTGATATAATCAGGATCACAGGAAAGGTACCAGTCCAGGGTGCGAACCACTGAGCAGGAAGCCCTGTGGCCAATGCCAATTCCGGATGCTTTTTGGCAGCATACATCAGATAAAAGTTCACCAGAATGAGAATGACCATCAGGAAGCCGGGCAGTCGCAGGGGCTTACCTTCCAGGCCCCTATCGCTCAGTCGGTAGAACTCCTCTACACCCAGAAAGGCAACCAGGCCTACCAGAATGACGACACCTACAGAATAAAAAGCTGTATTATGGTATAGTGCAACAATGACCACTGCTCCAATGGTTAAGCCAGAAATAATACGTTTGGTTGTTTCGCCCATGGCAGGCTTTCTCCTTTCTGTGGTGCCACTTAATGTAGCTCTCTATCCTTATCGCAGGACATCAGATTCGGACCGAGCCTGTTGAGCAACATCTCCGGGCCAATCGGGAACCTGATTCCTGACGCATCGAAGTTCAGGACTCCTCCTGAATACCTCCGAATCTGCGCTGTCGGCTCTGGAACCATTCCAGAGCTCGGTTCAGTTCTATGCTATCAAAATCTGGCCAATACACCTCTGTAAAGTAGAGTTCAGCATAGGCGCACTGCCAGAGCAGAAAATTGGAGATTCGATATTCGCCTCCTGGTCTGACCAGGAGGTCCACATCCCCCAGGCCAGCCGTGTATAGCTCCGATTCCAGCTCGGCTTCCGTTACTGGCTTCAGGGCCCCTTTCAGTCGCTTGAACCATCCGCCGGTGCGGTTTTTGACTAGATGATTGCAGGCTCGAACGATCTCAGCTCGGGATCCATAATTTATGCAGAAGTTGGCCGTCAATGTGGTCTGATCCTGAGTCGCCTGCATGGCCCTTTTCAAGACACCGGATGGTCCCGGGGGAATGCGATTGATAGCACCGCTGCATCGAATGCGAACGCCTTTCTCAAGACATACCTCCAGGTACTTTCCGAAAAATTCCTCCATCAAGCCCCAGAGGGCGGTGACTTCCGTATCCGGTCGCTTCCAGTTCTCGGTAGAAAAAGCATACATTGAGAGCACAGGAATTCCCTGTTCGATTACATCATCCAGCAATCGGCGAAGCGCTTCTCCGCCGGCTCTATGCCCTTCCTGCCTGGACAGGCCTCTGGCACGGGCCCAGCGACCATTTCCATCCAGAATAATGGCTATGTGATTGGGGTTGGTTTGGGACTGGCCCAGGGGATTACCTCANACGGTGAGAATGCTTTCTTCTTTTTGCTCGGCCAGTTTCTCAGCTTCTGCGATGGACTGGTCGGTGAGCTTTTGAATCTCATCCTGGGTGGACTTCACATCGTCTTCGGGCANGCCGCTGAGCTTTTTGACATGGTCGTTCGCATCACGACGAACATTTCGGATGGCTACTCTGGTTTCTTCCAGTCGACCCTTAACCTGCTTTACGAGCTCCTGACGACGCTCCATGGAAAGCTCCGGTAGAACCAGGCGAATCAATGTACCATCGTTCTGNGGCGTTAGGCCCAGGTCGCTTTTCTGGATGGCCTTTTCGATGTCACCCAGGGCACTCTTATCGTATGGAGTAAGTAGCATCATCCGGGCTTCGGGGATGCTCAATGAAGCCAGCTGGTTCAGCGGAGTCAGGGCTCCGTAATACTCCACCTGAATTCCATCCAGCATGTTCGGAGTAGCCCGAGCAGCCCGGATTGTAGCCAGGTCTCGTTTATAGGCTTCGATGCTCTTTTGCATCTTCTCTTCTGCTTCCAGCAAAATCTCTTCAACGCCGGTTTCTTCAGGCATATTCCAGTCCTTCCTTTGACGAGATAAGAGTACCGATGTCTTCTCCGGCAATCAATTTCTCAAGGTTACCCTCTTTGAAAATATCAAAAACGATGATAGGCAGATTGTTTTCCATGCACAGAGTTAGAGCGGTAGTATCCATAACCTTCAGCCGGCGCTGGATAGACTCCATGTAGGAGATATGTTTGAACCGCTTCGCATCTTCATTCTTCATGGGATCCGAATCATATACCCCGTCCACCTTGGTTGCTTTCAGAATAACCTGGCTTCCTACTTCAACAGCTCTAAGGGCGGCTGTGGTATCTGTGGTAAAGTAAGGATTGCCAGTCCCTCCGGCGAAGATTACAATTCGATTCTTTTCCAGGTGGCGCATGGCCTTTCTACGAATGTAGGATTCGCAGATGGATTTCATTTCAATGGCGGACTGGACTCTGGTTATGAGCCCGATGCCTTCGCAGGCATCCTGTAAAGCAAGGGCATTGATGACGGTACCGATCATTCCCATGTAGTCGGCTGTGGCCCGATCCATACCGGCCTCTGCGAACTGGGAACCCCGGAGAATGTTGCCGCCTCCAATTACAACGGAAACGGCCACTCCGGCTTTGTGGCAGAGCTTAATCTGCTCTGCCACTTTTCGAACAAGGTCGACCTCCAATCCGTTGCTTCCCCTGACAGTGAAGGATTCTCCGGAAAGCTTCAGGAGGATTCTTCGATAGGGAAAACCGGACATGGAATCAACCTACCTGATAGCGGGTGAACCTTCCAACGGTGATATTCTCACCGAATTTGGAAATGGATTCTTTAACCAGATCCTGAATGGTAGTCTTGGGATCCTTGATATAGGGCTGTTCCAGCAGAGCCACTTCGGAATAGAATTTCTTCATTTTTCCGGGAACGATCTTTTCAATCTGCTCTGGCTTTTTGCCTTCTTCTTTGAGCTGAGCTTCAACAACCTGCTTTTCACGCTCCACTTCTTCTTCCGGGATCTCTTCGGCAGTTACCGCCAGAGGAGCCTGAGCAGCAATCTGCATGCAGATATCCTTTCCCAGTTGTCCAAAGTCCTCGTTTCGAGCAACAAAGTCCGTCTCGCAGTTCAGTTGNAGCAGAACTCCAATGTTACCTTCACCGTGAATGTAAGAGAAGACTCGGCCAACACCGGTAGTGCGATCCATTCTCTTGGCAGCTTTGGCCAGGCCTTTGGAACGCAGCGCATCGGCAGCTTTTTTGATGTCACCGCCAGTTTCTTCCAGAGTGCGCTTGCAATCCATCATGCCAGCGCCGGTCATTTCGCGAAGTTCTTTTATTTGATCAGCACTAACGGCAGACATTATGCTTCCCCTTCCGTTTTCGCTTCCGTTTCCGTTTCTTCCTCACCGTCGCCTTTAATGTAGGCTTTGGCTTCTTCGTCTACAGGCTCGGCAGATCCTGGAGCGATAGGTGTGTCCTCAATGAATTCGCCGGATTCGTCGTATTCCCCTTTGTAGCGAATAGAATCCACAGGGATGGAATCCGGATCGAACTGCTCATCGTCGTCTGTAAACTCGGATGTGCCTATGATACCTTCCGTTCCTTCGATGATGGCATCAGCCATGGTCTGCAGGAATAGAGAAATTGCACGGATNGCATCGTCATTGCCAGGAATCGGATGATCGATGAGTTCTGGATTGCAATTGGAATCTACTACTGCATAGATCTCAATGCCAAGATTCTTCGCTTCGCGGATGGCAATGGCTTCTTTGCTCGGATCAATGACAAACATTATATCCGGGGGCGTTGCCATATCCTTGATACCGGAAAGGTTCTTTCGGAGATTGTCCAGCTCTCGCTGAAGCATCAGAACTTCTTTTTTAGTTCTGGCTTCTTGCTCGAAAGTGCCACTTTCTTCCATTGCTTCCAGTCTTTTCAGACGAGCGATGGATTTTTTAACTGTATTCCAGTTTGTAAGCAGTCCACCTGGCCAGCGCGTGTTCACATAGAACATTTTGCAGCGCTTGGCTTCGCGCTCAACAGCGCCCCGAGCTTGTTTCTTGGTTCCTACAAATAGAACTTTCTTCCCGCGGTGAGTAGCTTCCCGCAAAGCCTCATAGGCTATTTTAGCCATCTGAACGGTTTTTTGCAGATCTATGATATGAATTCCATTTCTTGCAGTGAAGATGTATGGGGCCATACGTGGGTCCCATTTACGAGTCTGGTGTCCGAAGTGAACTCCAGCTTCCAGCAGGGTTTTCATTGAGATGGTCGACATTAATTCTTTCCTTTCTTATATAGAAGCCAGCCACCCACCAGAACGCCCAGTAGCGCTCCCGGAGTAACCGTAACTTCCAGGATCTTTATAATATAGAAATCCTTTGCTACAGTGAGCGGTTCACCGGTCAGACTGAAATCCAGAAAGGCCAGCCCGAAAACCCTGTGCAACAAAGACCCGGCCACCGAGCCCAGAAACGCACAGAGTACAATTGTGAGGATTGCGAAGCTTATGGAAAGCTTCCCCATCTATCCGCCCGATGACAAAGTTGAAAAGACGTCAACCCAGTCAATCCATTTCAGTATTTTGCCTCCCCCGGAAGGGAAAATTCCAGGATTATGTCTCATTGATAGTTCCGCCATTTCGGCTCCCGAATCGATTCAGCCCGCTGCTAAAGGGCTANNAGCCTGGCATCGGTGTGGCCGNTGCTGCNGCCCGGTACAATCCTAAATCCATGGGGAACCGACTCTGAGTTCCCAGACAGTCTGACCGATCCCATTCTGTCAGTCAATGCTAACTCTATTGAGGTTGCTGATTCCAGACATTCGAATCGGCTGAAGCATCCAACACAATGCCAGAAGCATCCATCAAAGCCACCAACTGCTTCGAAAGGCGGAGCTTCTCATCCGGCAGTCCCGGAGGATTCTCGCCTGATCGCCTCAGAAATGNCAGCCCTGGACGGAACACCCTGCAACTGGCCCCGATCTCCGGTATAGACTCTACAACATTTTCCAGAACCGCCGGATGGTACCAATTCCCGACCTTCAACAAACACTGTCGGCGAACCGTATTTCCGAAAGTCAGATGAGGACCCTGATAGGAAATCTATAGTAGAATCGATCATTTCAATAGAATAGTCCACTCCTTCGGANACGCATATTTTTTCCACCAGGCTCCGCGCATGGGCGTAGTTCGGACAATCTGGCTCATATATGATAGAAATCTTCATTCCTTTTACAGGAAGGTGACCCGACCGGCTTATGACTACCTGGAGGATCCACGGAAAACTCAGGGCCATNCCCGGAAATACTANAACATTTTAACTAAAAATTCGTCCAACCAGACTNGCAGGTCAGCCCCGGCATCCATTGCCTCTGCAAATCATGACTTACAGCTACTATAAATTCATACTCTTTTGTGCCCTACCCGTGCTAATCATTCTTGTACTACCAGAGACCGTTCGAGGTGGTCCCTGGTCCCTGTATCCAGGCGGTAGCGGCCTTCGCCTTCAGCTGAACGATGCAAGTCTCACAGACCTGGGAAAGGACCGGCATAANTACTTCNTGGATCAGGTCAATAGCAGCGCGGTCTCCGACAGCGATCGATTCCTGAGCTACATCGCTCTACAGAGAATGGACAATACCAGACTTAGATCCATGGACCTGAGATCAGGAAGCCTGCAGATTCGGTATTCGCAGGCCCGGGANCCATGGACCTTCCGACTGGGGTATCGACACGCATCCGGCATCGTAGCCTGCATGGAGTGCAGCGCCTATGGCGGCTACTATCGCTGGCAAGTGCTGGATGAGCTAAGGAAAGGAAACCAGGAACCAGCCTTTCTTTTCTACGCTGAAGAATTCGCCAGAAGCCAGGGAGACGGACTGGCCCGATTCGACTTACTGGAATTTGGCTGGACCTATCACTTTCGCAAAGGCGCCGACCTGGACCCGTATCTGGGGCTAATGAGCCGAATCGGTAGCTGCGATTTGCCACTCTATGGATCTGCCACCTGCTCGGCAGGATTCGTGTGCATCCATACAGGACTTCGGATCCGGGCTTCGAATCGTACCTATCTGGAACTGGAAGCGGAATACGATCTTGGCAGAATCACTTCTGTGGGCCGAACCTCATCCGCCGGACTGAACCTGGGACTGAGCCGGATGCTCTGAGGTGGCCATGGCCTGAAGCAGAGGGAGGAAGCCACACCAAAGAGAGGCGCGCTGGCCCTTACAGTGCAAGCAAAGGCCAGCGCGGCGAAGGAGAGCCCATCGATCAGCAAAATTAATGTCGCTATGGATTTCTGAACGTCGGGTCAGTAGATTGCATCGCTCGAGTTCGGGAGAATGCAAACGAGCACCCTCCATGGGTCAGCCGGCCCTCAACCACAAGGCGACCAGCCCATGAACTCCACCAAACCGGACCTATTTTTCGCCATTGAAATTGCGGCAGAAAGTCCCGGCAACTGGCGAAATGCCCTTGAACGGCCCCATTCGTCGCCAAATTTTGCNTTCTATCCGCAGNTGGCCTTTGACGACATATTCCAGAGATTTCTTCACATTTTTTCTGTAACAAGGGAACAAAAACATTGACTCATTCAGCGGAGAATCATAACACTTTCAGACTCCGTATGCGACTGGTTTCGTGTGCGGAATAATGAGACATAATCCAGAATTTTCATACCCGAAACTGGAATGAATGGTTACAATAGCGAAACTGCTTCGGCATTTCGCCGGGAACTGAGAAGGTCCCGCTACACGCTGTTCGGGTCCGGAAGCATCTGAAAAACTCCGGGCAGCTTCAAGGTAGGATTGTCTCCTTCTCTTTTTCCGTCTCAGGACGGAAGCCGCTTCGGCGGCGGGCGACCTCGGTCGTCGGATGTCCGTTGGTACGGCCATCTATTAGTTTATTTATGAGGTAGTGTCAGAAATGCGAGTCAGCCGCTTGTTTACGTCCCAGATCCAGGACGCCCCCGCCCTGGAGTCCTATGATAATCCCCAGGAGCAAACCCGAATCCGGGAGCTCNTTCAGTGGACCCGCCGTACGTCCAGAATTGTGAATCCTGATGGAACGGTGGTCTTTGAAGCAAAAGATGTAGAAGTTCCGGAAAAATGGTCCCAGGTGGCTGTAGATATCCTGGCCCAGAAATACTTTCGCAAGGCAGGGGTTCCACGATTTAGCAAAGCCGTGCCCGAAGAAGGAGTGCCGGCCTGGCTACAGCGAAGAGAGCCGGACTATGATCGTCTGAACGAACTACCCGAAAAGGAACGATTCGGACCCGAAACCAGCGCCATTCAGGTGTTCCACCGTCTGGCCGGATGCTGGACCTACTGGGGATTCAAGAACAACTANTTCTCCAGCGAAGAGGATGCACTGGCNTTCTATGAAGAAATGATGTATATGCTTGCGAATCAGATCGCAGCACCCAACTCTCCGCAGTGGTTTAACACAGGTCTGCACTGGGCCTATGGCATTGATGGCAAAGGCCAGGGTCATTACTATGTAGATCCTGCCACCCAGGAACTGATTCGCTCCAAAAGCGCCTACGAAAGACCCCAACCTCATGCATGTTTCATTCAATCTGTAGATGATGATCTGGTTTCCGACGGCGGCATCATGGATCTATGGGTTCGCGAAGCCCGATTGTTCAAATACGGCTCCGGAACAGGAACAAACTTCTCCAGTCTTCGAGCAGAAGGCGAACCTCTCAGCGGCGGTGGAAAGAGCTCCGGGCTCATGAGCTTTCTGAAGATTGGAGACCGTGCGGCCGGCGCGATCAAATCCGGAGGCACAACGCGCAGNGCGGCCAAGATGGTATGTCTGGATATGGATCATCCGGACATCGAAGAATTCATTAACTGGAAAGTAATCGAAGAACAAAAGGTTCTTTCTCTGGTGGCTGGCTCCAAACTGGCAAATAAGCATCTGAACAGCATCATGAAGATCGCATCGGAAAGCGGAAGCGATCCAGCGCAGAACCCGGATCTAAAGAAAGCGATTATCGATGCNCGCAAATCCGAGATCTCAGAAAACTACATTCGACGTGTTCTGGATCTGGTAGACCAGGGGCATACCTCCATCCTTTTCGAAGAGCTGACTACAGACTGGCAATCTCGGGCCTATCAGACTGTGTCCGGCCAGAACTCCAATAACTCCGTGCGCATCAACGGCGACTTCATGAATGCCGTGGATAGTGATGGTGACTGGGGTCTTTACTGGAGAACAGAAAAGGAAGATGCAGCCGAACAGAAGAGAAAACCCACCGCTGTTCGCACAGTAAANGCCCGCGAGCTATGGGAAGATATCTCATTTGCCGCCTGGGCCAGCGCCGACCCGGGAGTGCAATTCGATACTACCATCAATGAATGGCATACCTGCCCCGAAGATGGTCCCATTCGAGCTTCTAATCCATGTTCCGAATACATGTTTCTGGACAACACAGCCTGCAACCTTGCCAGCCTGAACTTGATCCGATTCCTGAATGAGCAATCCGGCGAAGTGGATGACATCGCGCTGCGACATGCGGCCCGACTGTGGACCATCGTTCTGGAAATCTCTGTCGCCATGGCTCAGTTCCCCTCGAAAGAGATTGCCGAGCTCTCCTATAAATTTCGNACTCTGGGTCTGGGCTATGCCAACCTGGGAAGCCTGCTTATGGTTCTAGGAATCTCCTATGATTCCGACGAAGCCAGGTCCATGGCCGGAGCGATCACAGCCATTCTGCATATGACGGCTGCAGCCACCAGCGCGGAAATGTCCGAACGCCTGGGGCCATTTGCCGGCTATGAGAAAAACCGTGAGCATATGCTTCGGGTTTTCCGTAACCATCGTAGAGCCGTCTACAATGAGTCCGCTGACCAATATGAAGGACTGAGCATTGTGCCTGTAGGGATCGATGGAGCGATTTGTCCGGAAAATCTGTACATGGCAGCCCGGGATGAGGCGGATCGCGCTCTGGAACTGGGTGAAAAGCATGGGTATCGCAACGCTCAAATGACGGTCATCGCTCCTACCGGTACCATCGGTCTGGTTATGGACTGCGATACCACAGGTATTGAACCGGATTTCGCTCTGGTTAAGTTCAAAAAGCTAGCTGGCGGTGGCTATTTCAAGATAATCAACCAATCGGTTCCACCAGCTCTGCGACGTCTGGGCTATACAGAAGACCAGATTACAGACATTGTGAATCATACCACAGGTCATCGTAGCCTGAAAGGTGCTCCTCACATCAATCCAGAGTCCCTGAAAGAAAAGGGATTCACTGATGAAGTCCTGGCACGCCTGGAAGATGAACTTCCCTCAGCTTTCGACATTTCTTTCGTTTTCAATGCATTCACATTGGGTGAAGACTTTGTTCGAAACACCCTGAAAGCCGGCGATCAGGTAATGCAACCTGGCTTTCAGCTACTGGAGTTTCTCGGATTCAACCGCGAGCAGATCCGTCTGGCCAATGACTATGTTACCGGCACAATGACCATCGAAGGAGCTCCTCATCTGAAAGAAGAGCATTATCCGGTGTTTGACTGCGCCAACAAATGTGGTCGCTATGGCAAAAGGTATCTGTCCTGGCAGTCCCACGTAAAGATGATGGCGGCGGCTCAGCCCTTTATCTCTGGAGCCATCTCCAAAACCATCAACCTTCCTATGGAAGCTTCCATCGAAGATGTGAAACAGGCCTACTGGCTGAGCTGGAAGCTGATGAACAAGGCCATCGCACTGTACCGCGACGGCTCCAAGCTTTCTCAGCCATTGAACGTCTTGAGCGATGATGATCTGGCAGAAGAAGAGACTCATACAGAACCCACGGTGAAAGAAGTAGAGAAGATCCTCTATAAGTACATTGCCAAGCGACGCAGGCTCCCCGCTCGAAGGGCAGGTTACACACAGAAAGCATCCGTGGGCGGTCATAAAGTCTACATTCGAACAGGCGAATACGAAGATGGGGCTCTGGGCGAAGTCTTNCTGGATATGCACAAAGAAGGAGCTGCATTCCGCTCATTGATGAACTGCTTCGCTATTGCGGTCTCTCTGGGCCTGCAATATGGCGTTCCACTGGAAGAGTTCGTAGAAGCCTTTGTATTCACTCGTTTCGAACCCAATGGAATGGTAATGGGCAATCCCCATATCAAAATGTCCACGTCCATCATTGATTACATCTTCCGTGAACTGGCTATTACCTACCTGGGCCGCTATGATCTGGCTCAAGTAGAACCAGAAGACATTCGACCGGACGTAGTTAGTTCCCGTGAGACTCCGGCGCCTAACAAGATTCCCGCTGGAGCCAGTGCAACGGCAGAGACAGAAGCGAAAACAGCTGCTCCCTCTCCTACAGGACTTTCGGCTCCTTCTTCGGACGCAGCGGCGGCAGCAGCGGAAGAAGATAAGTCCGCGATGATGGAACTTTCCTTTATGAAGGGCTCTGGTGGATCTCAGTCCGCTGGCTCCGCTACAGCCACAGTGGCTGAAATGGATCTGAGCACGGTTGCGAAACTGAAAGGCTACGAAGGGGACCCCTGCCCCGAATGCGGTCAGTTTACTCTGGTGCGAAATGGCACCTGTCTTAAGTGCAATTCTTGCGGTTCCACCACAGGTTGTAGCTAAGAGCCCAAGAAGACTATCCTGCGCATGGCCGGTAACAGGCCATGCCCCTGAAGCCCGGCTCGAAGTCGGGCTTTTTCTTTATTGGTCCAAATCCGGCATAAGCGGTGATCCGGCGATATCGGGATCATGCTCTCAGGGAAGTTCGCCTTATGACCTGTATTCGGGCAAAGGCGAACTCGGGGAGCTGCTAGCGGACGATTGACAGACGGGTCAGGCGATGGTATAATCGTGCCGGGGGCAAGCTACAGGTTCGACTTAAAGCGGCTTTCGAGGTATTAGTCGTACTATCGTTCNAATCCCGATTTCTTGATTCCCTTCGATGAGCCGTTCATCTAACCTGCATACTCGGCTCATCCCTGGTTTCGCTGGCGCCCTGGTAAAAGACAACAATCAAGACTTNTTCATGAAATCCGGAAATGCCAGGGCTGTCTTTTTTAAGGATAAGGAGTCGCATCGGCCCCGGAAGTGCCCCGCCGCCAAGACAGGCGGCCCCTCGCTCCTGGGCAAACAGAACTCCAGGATCGGGCCTGGCTGATTATTTGATACAAATGATCGGCCGGCTCGNAAAAAAGGAACCGNCCGTCAGNCTTCCGCCNNGCAANAGGNNANTATTTNTCCGAATGCTCCGGTCGCATCAGCGGNAATAGAATNGTATCGCGAATNGANTTTGAGTTGGTCAANAGCATNACCAGACGATCAATTCCAATGCCCATTCCGCCAGCCGGGGGCATTCCATATTCCAGGGCTCGAACGTAGTCCAGATCCATAAAACCTGCTTCCTCATCCCCGGCTTCGCGCATCTCCACCTGTTTCTGGAATCGCTCCCTTTGATCCAGAGGATCGTTCAACTCGGAAAAGGCATTTCCCATTTCGCGACCGGTGATGTATGGTTCGAATCGATCCACAACAGCGGGGTTCTCTGGATTGGCCTTGGCCAGAGGCGATAGCTCTCTTGGGAACTGAGTAATAAACACCGGCTGAATCAAATTCGCTTCTACCTTTTCATCAAAAAGGCATTCTGCCACTTTCCACACAGAATCGCAGGCTTGAAGATCCTTGTCCGAAACCCCGGCTTTGCTGGCTTTCTCCTTGAGATCCGAAAGATCGCTATCGGCGCTGACTTTGATACCGGAGAATTTTTCGATGGCCTCTACGTAGGGCACTCTGGGCCAGGGAGGATTCAGGTCAATTTCCTGATCACCGTAGGGAATCTTAAGACTACCATGGATCTCCTTTGTTACTCCTGTAATCAGTGATTCGCACAATTCCAGCATGGAATCCATAGATCCATAGGATTCATAGACCTCCAGCATGGTGAACTCCGGGTTATGCTTGTAAGAAATGCCTTCGTTTCGGAAGTTCCGATTGATTTCAAATACACGGGGGATTCCACCAACCAGCAATCGCTTCAGATACAATTCTGGAGCGATTCGTAGAAACAGTTCCATATCCAATGCATTGTGATGGGTTACAAATGGTCGTGCCGATGCCCCGCCGGGAATCACATGCATCATAGGAGTTTCCACTTCCAGAAAATCCTGCTTTTCCAGAAATCCCCGAACCCAGGAGATGATGCGACTTCTGGTGCGAAAAGTATCTCGCACTTCCGGGTTTACAATTAAATCCACATACCTCTGACGATAGCGTTGCTCTTTGTCCGCAAATGCATCGTAGACTTTTCCATCCGCCTCTTTAACCACAGGAAGAGGCCGGAGACATTTAGACACAAGCTCCAGTTCCGTAACATGCAGAGTCCGCTCTCCCATCTTTGTAACAAAAGGGTATCCTGCAACGCCAACGATGTCCCCGAGGTCCAGAGATTTGAATACATCGAAATTTATTCCTGGCTCATCCTTGCGGCCATAGATCTGGATTCGGCCTGACTCATCCACGAGGTCCATGAATCCAGCTTTGCCCATCATCCGCTTGGAACGGATTCGTCCGGCCAATCGAAACACTGGCTGCTTCTCCAGCTCCGATTCTGCCAGAGCATGGACATCAGTGGATCGAGAGTCCGGCTTGAAGTATTTCTGGTAGGGATCATATCCTTCGGCCCGGAGCTTTTCCAGCTTCTCGAGACGGGTTTCAAATAGATCTCCGGCCTCCTCTGGCTGGGCCCCACCTTTGCTGGCGGCCTGGTTCTGATTGGGCTTTCCGGATTCCGCATCCTTCTGCTTTTTGGCCTTCTGCTCGCCGCCCTGCTTGCCCTTATTCTGGTTCTTGTTTTGCTCTGACACGGAATCCTCCCTGACTGAGCAAGAACTGACAGCACCGATGATCGTAAACTGAAAAACAAAGGAAGGCAAGCCGCGCAGCCATGCCGAGGTGAGGAATCCGTCGATTTCATCGGAGTATCCGAAATTCAGCTCTGTAGCGATTCTGTGGCCGGGTTACGGGAAGCCTCCTAAGCCGGTTCCTATTCAAAGAAGCGGATCCATTTGAGCTCGCAGTTCCCGGCCGGAGAATCGAATTTCTTTCAGACCGTAGAGACCGGCTGCGAAAGCGGATTTTGTTCAAGTCGTGGATCCTTTACTGGAGCTGATTTGGGGAGACCGGGAAAACGCCACATGGTGCAGGCTTCCGTTGGTCCCCTGAGGGCCAGCCTGGTAAATGGCGATCTTTTTGTGCAGAGCAAAAGAATTGACATGAACTGCACAAAATAAGTCTTAACAAATTGTATGGGCCTATTCAGTCGCCTACAGGATTCGCTGGATCGGAATGTCCGCCAGCCCGGTCAGGAAAGACTGACGATTATGGTCATTCCTCATGGCCAGGAGAAGATCTTTTCCCTCCAGCTTAACTGGCTGATGATTGCATTCCTTTCTGGCATCCTGATGCTGGCTGTGGGACTTTCGATCTACGGCATCTATCTGCATGCTGCTCGACAACGTGAGATTCAGAGACTGAAGGATCTCTACGGTCTAAACTACACGGCTACCTTAAAGATACAGAAACAGCAGGAAGAATTGCGGGAGCTCCAGAGCCAGATCAGCGCTAACGTTGATGAGATCGCAATCGCTCTGGGAACAGATCCAGAACAACTACAGGCATTCTCTACGCTTTCCCAGGCCAGGGATCAGGCCTCTGGAGAACTGTTTCGAGAAATTACCAATCGAGTGGATATGGGACCGGGCACCAGATACCTGGAGCCCACCTATGCCATGAAGACCCTGAACAATTATCTGGATGATCGTTCTCGTCTTCTTGAATCCACGGGCTATCGCATTACGAAAGGACTGAACGTTTATCAGTCCATGCCTCTGGGCCGACCAGGGCCGGCCAGTTTATGGGATTCCTCTCGTTTTGGAATGCGAATTGATCCGATTACTCGTGCAGTGATGGAATTTCATTCAGGCTTCGACATGAGCGGGGCTCATGGAACACCTATCCATGCAACAGGAAGCGGTGTTGTGGACCGTGTGCTCGTTTATGATCCTGGGTACGGCAATGCAGTTATTATTCGGCACGACAACGGTTTCTACTCAATGTATGCGCATCTGTACAGAGCCACTGTGAAGCAAGGCCAGAGAGTGCATCGAGGGGACCGAGTAGGCCTCATGGGTCGTACCGGTAGAGTCACCGGCACCCACCTTCATTATGAGGTCTGGGTGGGAGAAAGCAAACGTGTGGATCCCCTGCCCTATGTTTGCTCCATCGATCTGGATAGCTCCACCTGTAAAAGCTTCTTTCAGGGCGAATGAATTCAATCCAATGAGTCCGGGCGAAACTGGCCCTGGTCCTACAAATGCTATAGTACAAGGCATCGACAATGCCTCGATAATGTATCAATAGCGGTAGGCATGCAGGAGGTGACGTCAAATAGACCCACCTGATAGTCTTCCTGAATATGGAATGCAGGAAGTAATACCGAACCTGAATAATTAAAGTAGTTTAGTTGTGTCGTAGGAGCCCTGGCGGATTGCACAAATTCGCCACAGATTGCTTCACGGATAAACATAGCGTTAATTTCTGTTTTCGACCATCAGTTTCTGCTTCGTCCAGAAATACTCATGGACAGTCCGCCCTACCCGGGCGATCCTGTCACCGTTTATGCCTCGTAGATCAGACATTAAATCCATCCTAATCCCCGGAAGCGGCCCCATCATCATTGGTCAGGCCTGCGAATTCGACTACAGCGGTACCCAGGCCTGTCGCGTACTGAAGCAGGAGGGCTTTCGAACCATTTTGTTCAATAGCAACCCGGCCACCATTATGACAGATCCCTCCCTGTCCGATGCCACTTACATCGAACCCATGACGCCAGAAATGATGATTCAGATTCTGGACAAGGAAAAGCCGGATGCCATTCTTCCCACAGTAGGTGGTCAGACGGCTCTGAACCTTGTGATGGAGTTGAACCGCCGAGGCGAAATCGAAAAGCGAGGCATCAAGCTCATTGGCGCAAACGTAGATGCCATTGAAAAAGCAGAAAGCCGATCTCGATTCAAACAGGCAATGAAAGACATTGGACTGGCTGTTCCCGAGTCCGAACTATGTGATACTTACCAGGAGGCCCTGGATTTTCGCAAGAGGCTGGGATTGCCTCTGATTATTCGACCTTCCTTTACTCTGGGCGGTACCGGCGGAGGCATCGCTTTCGACGATGAGCAGTTTGAAGACATCTGCAAAGGCGGCCTGGACGCTTCTCCAACCCACCAGATCCTGGTAGAGCAATCCATTCTTGGCTGGAAAGAGTATGAACTGGAAGTAATGCGGGATCTGGCTGACAACGTTGTTATTATCTGTAGCATCGAAAACCTGGATCCAATGGGAGTTCATACAGGGGATTCCATTACCGTGGCCCCCCAGCAGACTCTATCCGATGTGCAGTATCAGGCCATGCGGGATGCATCCCTGCTCATTATCCGAGAGATCGGCGTGGAAACCGGTGGGTCAAACATCCAGTTCGCTGTAAACCCGGCCAACGGTGAAATCGCAGTGATTGAAATGAACCCCAGGGTAAGCCGTTCCTCTGCTCTTGCAAGTAAGGCCACAGGCTTTCCCATTGCGAAGATCGCCGCTCTTCTGGCTGTGGGCTACAGTCTGGATGAGATTTCCAACGATATTACAGGGGTTACGCCGGCCAGTTTTGAGCCCACAATCGACTACGTTGTAACCAAGATTCCAAGATTTACCTTTGAGAAGTTTCCAGGTAGCAAAGACTCCCTGGGAAGTATGATGAAATCTGTGGGCGAAACCATGTCCATTGGTAGAACCTTCGCCGAATCCTTTCAGAAGGCTTTTCGCTCCCTGGAAACAGGCCGCTACGGATACGGCTCGGATGGCAACCTGGATGAGCTCTTTAAAGTACATGAGCTGCGAAAAGATGGTACGCTTCAGTCTTATCTGGAAGAGAGTCTCGGCCGGGCAAATCCCGGACGCATCCTGGATGTTCGTATGGCCATGGATCTGGATATAAAAGGAGAGTTAGACTTCCCGGTAGAAAAGATCCAGAAGCTGACAATGATCGATCCCTGGTTCCTGTGGCAGATTCGGGAACTGGCCGAAGCAGAAGCTGATTTCAAGCCACCTCAGACCGCCGAGGATATAAAAGGCTGGAAGGAATGGGGATATTCGGATCGACAGATGGCCTATCTCATCGAGCGGGATCGAATTCTTGCCATTGTAGCCGATGAGAATAAGCGCCTTGAGGATCGCAGAACTGAGATTCTTGGAATCCTGGATAAAGCCGAAGAAGATTTCACAAAGAAACGCAAAGACATGAACATTCGGCCGGTATTCCGCCGCGTAGATACCTGTGCTGGAGAATTCGAAGCCAAAACACCGTATCTTTACTCGGCCTACGAAGAAATGGATGAATCCAATGTAGAAGAGGATAGCGGCCGAAAGGTAATGATCCTGGGTGGAGGGCCCAACCGAATCGGTCAGGGAATTGAATTCGACTACTGTTGCTGCCATGCATCCTATGCACTGGAGGATCTTGGAATTACATCTATCATGGTAAATTCCAATCCAGAAACGGTTTCCACGGATTACGACACATCCGACAAACTCTACTTTGAGCCCTTGACCTTTGAAGATGTAGTCCACATCTGCGAAAACGAAAAGCCCGATGGTATTATTGTTCAGTTCGGTGGACAAACTCCTCTGAAGCTGGCTTCCAAACTACAGAAAGCGGGGCTTCCCATTATTGGTACATCTCCTGATTCCATCGACCGTGCTGAAGACCGAGATCAATTCAGCCAGATGATCAACAAGCTGGGGCTCAAGCAGCCGGCCAATGGTTTCGCGCGAAACTTCGATGAAGCTCTGGCAACAGTGGAAAAAATCGGTTATCCCTGTCTCGTTCGGCCTAGCTTTGTCCTGGGTGGTCGAGCCATGGCCATCGTCCATGATCGCGATGGGCTGGAACAGTTCATGCGAGAAGCAGCCACTATTAATCCGGAACATCCCATTCTAATCGATCGATTCCTGGAAGGTGCCATCGAAATCGACGTGGATGCACTTTCTGACGGCGAAAATGTGTTCGTGGCGGGCATCATGCAGCACATCGAAGAGGCTGGCGTCCATTCCGGTGACTCCGCCTGTGTAATTCCTCCTCAAGATATCAAACCCGCTCTCATCGACGAGATCAAAGAAGCAACAACAAAACTGGCCAGGGAACTGGAAGTGAAGGGCTTGATCAATGTTCAGTATGCCATTCAGGACAATCAACTGTACCTCATTGAAGTAAATCCCAGAGCTTCCCGAACCGTTCCATTCGTAAGCAAGTCCATTGGAGTGCCTCTGGCGAATCTGGCCACTCGCATCATGTGTGGACAGTCGTTGAAAGAGGTCTTGCCCGAGCCTCCAGAAAAGACAGACTATGTTTCTGTTAAAGAAGCAGTGCTTCCATTCTCTCGGTTCCCTGGAGCCGATATTATCCTGGGTCCGGAAATGAAGTCCACAGGCGAAGTAATGGGCATCTCGGCCAGCTTTGAAGAGTCTTACATCAAAGCTATGCTGGGGGCCGGTGATCGTATTCCCAGCTCCAACCAGGGCGGAGTATTCTTCAGTGTAAGCGACGATGCGAAAGAAGAACTTGTGGAAGAAGCGAAGATCCTTACAGAGCTGGGTTACCGATTGTACGGTACATCCGGAACGGCAAATTTTCTGAAAAGCCATGGAATTGAAGCGGATACTCTCTATAAGCTGAAAGAGAAAAAGTCCCCCAATGCCCTGGATGAAGTGAAGAATGGATCTATAAAAGTGATCATCAATATTCCGCAGCCAAATGCAGATACAAGGGATGATGCCTTCCAGATCCGACAGGAAGCGATTCGAAATCGAGTGCTCTGTATCACCACGGTGGACGGAGCCCGGGCCTTTGCCAATGGACTGAAAAAGGTAAGTCAAACTCCTTTCAGCGTGCATAGCCTGCAGGAGATACATGGACCCCAGGTCGCCGAAATCCCCTGAACCAGACAGGTCGAAACCGGGCCGCAATCGCAGACGACGAAACACGGGTTCCCGTTCGGAATCCCTGCCATCGGAAGTGTCAGATTCGGCTGCCAGTCCAGGTGGTAGGAACAACGTAAAATCTGGAAAGCGCAAAGGTGGCGCTGCCCGGAAGAACGAATCCACGCCCGGGTCTGCCCCTGGCCGGCCGCAGAATAATCCGTCAGTCAAAAGCAATTCCGGAAATCGATCCAGAAAGAGATCGGTTCAGGGCGGCAATCGAAAAGGCCCGGTAAAAAAGCGTATTCTCTGGATTCCCGGATTGGGCGCGGATCGAAGGATGTATGGTCCTCTCACAGCTGCCCTGAACCGGAGCATGCCCGGCCAGTACCAACATGATTTGCTAGATTTTCCCGGGCAGAATTCGCTTAGGAACATTGGCTCTTTGCAGGAACTGGCCGAATTAACCCTGGAAGAAAGCATTCGACCATTGCAGAAACCTGCCGCCTCTTCCCGGATCTATTATGACACAGTAGTCGGAGTTTCCATGGGCGGAATGATCGCCCAGATTCTGGTAGGTCAAAATCTGATTCGCGCAGAGAACCTGGTATTGATATCTACGGCGTACCGAGGATCGGATGTAAGACAGCCATTTCTGGCAATGGCATGGTTACCGCGTTTACTGCCCGGCTTTTTGCGTTCCCTTGTACAATGGATCATTGGCAAAGGTTATCCACTTTTTCGCAAGAATGTAGCCGAGGCCAGACAGTTCGCTCAAATGTTTCTGGAGTTTCCGCGTAAGATCTTCTTTGATGCTCCTGTCTGGATCAAACGCTGGAGCGGAGAGCCAGGCCTCCAGGCCACATTGGCCATGAAACCTCTGCCCGCGGACAGTCATTCCCTGAGAGTCTTTCGCATCCATGGTACCTCGGATCCGTTGCTCTCGTTTAAGAAGATTCGTAAGAGAATCCATCTGGATCAGGTTTTCGAAAAAGGCAGTCACATAGTCTTTGCCACAGAAGCCCCATCCATTGCAAATTCTATGAAGGCATTTCTGCGAAAGGATAGAAATACTGCTTCTGATGTTTCAGATTATATGGAAGAGTTTCGCGCTCCGGTGAAGCAGGCAAATCAGGAAAAAACCTTGTCTGCTAAAAGACCCCATCGCTCAAGAAGAAGGGCAAAATCGGAAAGTGGTGACAGTGCCAGCTTGCAGCCATCGACTTCTGGAGAGAACCTTCAGCCGCAAGCGGATACCGGGGGAAAGCCAAAACGAAGAAGTAGGAGACGCCAGCCACGAGATCAGAAGGCTCTTCCTTCGGAATCCAGTAATGGCCAGGATACGGAGGTGGCATCGAATTCAACGCAGGGTGAGAATTCAAAAAGCAGATCACGTAACTCCCGAAGACGCAGGCGAAAGCCGGCTAGCACAACCGAGACCTAGCGATTCTGTCACCAGGTTCAGTTTATCCGATCTGTCGTTTTCCCCGAGGCAATGCTCGGAAATTAAGGTTAGATAAACGAAGAGGAAATCGTTTGGCGAGATAGTGAGAAGCAAGTGCATTCAATAGAAGGATCGGGAATAGGAATCGCGGATTCCCCGTACAATCATCATTCCGCGCCTGACCTGAACGCAATCCCTGGCCGGCACTGGCTAAGGAGAATCGCTGGCCGATTCTGTCTGAGGCAGATTACCCGGCAGCGACTGGTTAGAATGCTAGAATGGATTAAACCTCAAGCACCTCTTTTAGATGCTCCAATATCACCGAGTTATCCGGATCTTTTTTTAGCGCTTTGCTCAGAGCTTTTCGAGCCGAGTCTTTATTTCCTTTTCGATTCAGAAAGACACCAAAGCTATCGAGATAGGCAGGATTGTCAGGGTTGGCTTCCATGGCTCGCTTCAGACAGCGATAGGCTTCATCCATTTCTTCTGGTTTTCCATAGAGAGTGATTAGATAACCAAGCGAGTTCAGACTGTTGATGTTATCTGGATTGACTTGAAGCACTCTTCGGTGCTGTCCCACGGCATCCTTCAAACGTCCTTCTCTTTCGTAAACATAGGCCAGCATACCCATCAGCGTTTCATCGGTGGTCTCAATCTTCAATCGATCCATGAGCACGAATCGAGCTTCTTCCCAGCGTTCCAGCTGAATCATTCCATAGATTCGCAGTGCCTGGACGCGACCTATGTCAACGTAGTTGGCGTATTGATCGATGAGGCTTTCCAGGGTTTCCAGACTGCGCTCATAGTTTTCCAGATAGAAATAGCAGATTCCCAGTTCATGCAAGTCCACCGGTCCGCTGCGTTCCTCGCGGATCAATTGCTTCAGAGAAAGTACTCTCTCTAAGATTTGACGCTCTCTATCCATCCCTGGAGCTCCTCTTCATTTGTGGTCTGCAATCCAAGAGGTGTAATGGAAACATGACCGGATTCAATGGCGGAAAAGTCCGTGAGTTCCTCTTCCTTATGTCCCATTATCGTCTCTTTCAGCTTGAATACAAAGCTTTTTCCGGCCTCCTCTTCCAGCATCTCATAGTCATCTTTGTAGACCCTCTTTCCGTGTCGGGTAAATCGAACTTCCAGATCCGGACCGGGCATCTCCGGATAGTTGATGTTGTACACGGAACCCGCTTTCAGGCGATGAAGATTCTCTTTGAGCCATCCTCCGAACCACTCCGCCACATGACTGAAATCCGCATGGATATCATAGATTCCGCAGCTGATGGCGATAGCTCTGTACCCATGAATGCAGGCATGCCTGGCCGCCCCTACAGTTCCGCTGTAATGGACATCATCCCCTACATTGTAGCCATGATTGATGCCAGAAACTACCAGATCGAAAGCTGGAAACATCCCACTGTGCAAAGCCAGATTCACGCAATCCACCGGAAAGCCGCTTACTTGATAATGCCTGGGCTGGACTTCATTCATTCGCAGAGTCTCGCGCAAAGATATGGCCTGGGAGGTACCACTTCTCTGGCGATCCGGACAGACGGCCCAGACCTCGTAATCTCTGGATAAAACTGTCTCCAGTGTAAGCATTCCATTGGAATGTAATCCGTCATCGTTGCAGATCAATACTCTCATAAATTATGCCTGGCCCGCTTCGCTGCATTCCAGTTTTCCCTCGAGGGCTCCATTCTTCACCGGGGCCCAGAGTTTTCCGTAGTCCCGTGACCTTTTCTGTTGTTCCAGATTTTTCCGGGCTGCCCCTTTGCATCTGGAAGCAGAATCGGTCGATTTCTCGGCCCTATTCCTGGTTCTCTGGCTTATTGGGCCAGAGCTGTTGCGCTCCGGACTGCCATCACACTGAGAAAGGATTTAGAGCTGTCCTCGGCCAAACGACTGTAGATTGGCAACCAGTCTCGGCAAAGCTTGGAATCGGAAAACCTAGAGCAGTCCACTTAACACGATGATGGTGAAGCCCAGAGCGGTAAAGGGAAATAGGAAAAGCACGGCCGAGGATCGAAGGAGGGCCTGCCAGACAAGTCTGGATGGTAGCTCATACAGATAGATCAAGGACTGATGCAGAATCAGAAAGCACCATACGAAGATCAATAGACCCAGTGGATAGAAGAGAAAAACCCCGAAACTGAACAACGAAAGGCTCTTGGCCACGGGATACAGGAAAATGGCCGGGAGGTAAGATAGCAGGATGATGGAAATGGCCTGAGCTTCCTCGCGGGTGGATCCGGACTGGGCCTGCCTTGAGTTGGCGGCCACCCGCTGAATGAAATAATCCACCAGGGAACCGCTAAGATAAGAAAGGGTAACAAAAAAGGCAAAAACTACCAGAGTGCTGAGTAGTAGCGGAACGAAGAAAAAGGCCCTGTATGTGGGCGAAATGGTCCAGACTGCCAGAACAGCCGAGAGAGCAGCGGCTGCAGGATAGATCAGCAGCGCCATTCGTCGGTCCTGAAGGCTGCGAATGTAGACGCTAATATCCGCAGGAGATGTAAGACAGACGGTGGCCAGTTCCAGGATTCCAGCAAAGGATGCTTTGATCTGGTCCAGACGACTCATTGAACACCTCGGGGCGAGCCCAGTTCCATCCAGCCAGGGATTTGTCCCAATCCCATAGGAGCCATGTAGAGTACACCGCTGAATCGAAATGGAGAAGCAACGGCTTCACTGTGGGCCTTTTGCATGCTCAGACCCGGTCCACCCATATTCGCAAAGAAACGATCCATGAAATCCGGCTCCACTCGATACACCGGCAAATCTTCATCTGTTTTCAGGATGATCTTCAGCTTTTCCACTGCTTCCTTTTCGCCACCCAGATCATCGATCATCTGAATTGCTTTGGCCTGACGCCCGGAGTAAATCCTTCCATCAGCCCATTCCCGAACATCCTTGATGCTTTTCTTGCGTCCTTCAGCGACATCGGCCAGGAATTGCTGGTAAGCATCGTCCAGCACCTGCTGATACATCTGTCTTTCTTCTTCGGTGAGGTTGCGAAATGGATAGGAGGAGTCCTTGTACCGGCCGGCTGTGAGAGTTTGAATCTGAACTCCATGTTTGTCCAGGAAGGGTCCAATATTAGGATGGATGGCAATGGCCCCTATGGATCCCAGAATGCTGGATTCATAGGCGAAGATGGCATCTGCAGCAGAGGCTACGTAATACCCGCCACTGGCAGCTACATCGGTTACTACGGCTACGATGGGCTTCTTGCTACGAACCTCCAGCAGAGCATCGTAGATGCGCCGGGTTGCGCCCACCGTGCCTCCGGGGCTGTTTACATATAATAGAATTCCACGAATGCTCGGGCTCTGGGCTGCCTCTTCAATCTGATCCACTACATCCTGAGCCCCGGTGGATCCAGGAGCAGAAAATCCATCTTCAATGGCTCCAATGATATCGATTCGGGCTATGCCTGCCTGGCCAGCCGTGAGAAAGTTCGATGTGGGAGTGGAGAACCTGGATTCCCGGGATTGGACCCCGATTTGAACAATCCCAATTAACAATGATATCAAAGAAAAGGCCAGGGCCATGGCCACCAACAATCTGGATCGATTCATACCGTTCAAGAATCGACCGAAAGGTGTCGGGAAAACAAAAAATTCCTTTTTTTCTTGAAAGCTGCTGTACTCCCGCCGATCTATAAAATAGAGAGAGATATTGTTACTGCTGGCGTGGCCAGCGAGGTGACATAAAAACACGAATTGAGGCAATATTATGCAGATCACAGGCAAAGCATTACTGAACAGTGCTGAGAGCATTCTGAAAGATCGTAAGGGTGATGCTTCTTCGCGGCCAGGCAAAGCGGAAGAGAATACCTCCGCCACAGCACGCCCCGGGGATCGGCTGGAACTGGATGGCATGGAGAATCGTCTTCTGTCCTTGCAGAAAAGCCTGAGTGATCTGCAGAATCAGTATACCCGAGAGCAGACCCGGCAGTCTTATCTGAATCAATACTCGGCAGAAGTTAAGCCGGAACTGTTGTTTCAGGGAGAGCCCCTGTTTCCTGAGCTGAACCAGGGCAAATCCTTGAAAGATATTCAAACCCTGGTGGCCGAAAGCCTGAATCAACTCACCAATCGATTGCGCAAAACAGAAGTTGAGATGGAAAATCTGTATGCCTTGAACGTTGATTCCTCCGTGGCTCCGCGCATCGGCGCCGAGGAACTGAATAGCCAGGCATTGCGAAACATCGATCCCGGTCGTGTAGCTCGCCTAACTCGCGACAGTCAGTAAATGGAGCATAGCTCCAGGACGGCCATAGAAGAAATCCGTCGGTCCTTGATCCAGATGGGCCGGGAGGACGTAACCATCGTAGCCGTATCCAAAACCCATGGCCCGGAGCGGATCGATGAACTGGCCGCCCTGGGTCTGCGAGATTTTGGTGAGAACCGCTACACTGAAGCCAGAGATAAATTCCCGGAAGTTAAGTACAATAGTCCGGAAGATCCCCTGATCTATCATCATATCGGCCCCCTGCAGTCCGGATTTGCAAGAAACCTTCCCGGGCTGTTTCAACGTGTTCATGGAGCAGCCTCAGTTTCTGCTCTGGAAAAGCTGGCTCGAGCTGCACTGAAACATGCCAGTGAAACTACAGAATCCCCTGCCCTGTGGCCGATGCAGTATTTGATCCAGATTCGACTTACAGGTGAAGATACCAAACTGGGTGGTATGTCTCCCCAGGAGTTCCTGTCCCTGGATACAGTGCCAGAGAATGAAGCTCTGAAGTTTCGAGGATTCATGACCATGGGACCGGAAAACCAGGATCCGATGGAAACACGAGAGGTATTTCATAGATTACGGGAACTGCGAGATGAATGCCTTCCTGGAGGGGAACTCAGTATGGGTATGTCCGGGGATTGGCAAATCGCAGTGGAAGAAGGCGCGACCATAATTCGACTGGGATCGGTGCTTTTTGGCCATCGAAAGGGAGAGCCCTGGAAAAAGGATTGATTACCTGCATGCAAAGAGGAGCCATTCATTAGATGCCACTGGAACCAGGCAAACCGCTACAGCAGCAGAAGGTAGAACCGGGAACGGTTCTATTTCAGAGCGGCCAGAGCGCTGCCATGCTATGCCTGCTTCATCAGGGCGAAGTAGGCATCCAGATTCCTGGTCATAAGAATCCAGCCTATCGATTGGGGAACAACACCTGCCCGGGCTTTGCAGCTCTTCTGCGAAGAGAAAAATACGAAACGAACTTTATTGTAACCAAACCATCGGTGATCAGCGCCTTCCCGGTAAATCGGGAACAGGGCTTCCAGGGACTGGTTCTGGGCAAGCTCAATGTGGCCATGCTTGCAGTGCGCACGGTAGCACAAGAGATCATGCAATCCATGCAGGCCATCAAGCAGATGGAAGACTTCTCGGCCTATCTTCAGAAGACCCTGGATAATATGGCTCTGGCGTATTATCGCTGCAATCCGCAGGTTTTTCAAAATCAAATAGAGGCCGGTGGCGAGTCCTTCGTAGACCCGGTAATTGCAGCAGCGCGCATTGTAGTCGATAGCTTTCAGGAACATGGAGGCGAAATCCCCGAAACTCTGAATCGAGCATGGATGGAAGCAGATCACAGCCAGTTTCTGGATCGTACCTACGAATTCGAATCCTCTGTGGATCAGGATGGGTTTCAATAAAAACTGCATCAGCTCCTGCAGCTACAGCTGCTTTCCCAAGAGTTTTTATATACTCTGGATTTCCTCCTGTTACACCTGAGCTTTGATTTGGTTT
>PBEB01000005.1 GCA_002717505.1 Leptospiraceae bacterium | reverse complement strand
CAACTGCCAGTGTTGCTGGCAAGAAGGCAGCCTTTTGTTGGAGGCTGGCCTGTCAAACATTTTTAAGATCAATCTGCCCTTTTTTCCGCGAGGATCGAAGGGCTTTCGATCCGATTTTCCCTGCGCGTCACCGCGTCGGGAAAGGCAGGGTAGTCAGGGTCGGGGACACGGTCAACCTCTTTTTATGTCCAGGTTACCTATTTTTTAACGATTTTTCCGGGGCGCTAGTTGTCGGATTATGTCCCATTAGGTCTGCAAAGGAGAGTCGGCCGTTCAACGTAAATAGCACCTCTTCCCGTCAACGTTACTGTCTTCGCAACTGGATCCCAATATGGAACCTGGTTGAGCCGCGGAGGCTCACGCTGTACACAAACTTCAGGCATCTGTGTTCGCGGACCTGAGATGCGATAGCGGCGTCAGAGAATTAAAGTAACGTTAACGGTAATTGAAGGCCTATGGCTGGGTGATCCATCGCCAATAGATTCCACTGAGGACGGAATGAAACAATTCGTTCTGCTCTGAGGTGGGTTGGAGTCTATTCGACAGTCTGCCAAAGATGTCTTTTTGGCTTTATGGAGTATTCGACAGAATGGAGGCAACTCGCACAGGCCTGCACCATTCTGTGTTACCCGGAATGTCTATTTTCCTGCGAAGGGTCTTAGATCGGCCAGGTCCTTAAGAGTCAGATCTTCGGATGCTCCAGATTCAGAAGCAACCATACTACCGTGGGCCTCCCCTTCCGATAGCTCCATTTCGAAACCAGCATCCTCGATCATTTGGGCTGTTTCACTGGCATTGGAACCTTTAACGTTAAGATATCCGGAAATAAATAGTGAGTTCGCCACTCGAAGAGCATCGTTCTGGCGGGTCTTTAGATAATGTTCGCGCCCGGCAGCCATACGAACTTCTGCAGACGGATTCACTATGCGAAAAAGGGAAAGAATCCGCAAACATTGCTCTTCGGAGAAGGTTCGAGGATTTTCTATAGCATGACCCGGAACCGGTAGAAAGAAATTCACAGGGATGGATACGACCTCCAGCCTCCTGAGTTCCAGAGCTACCTGAACAAGATCTTCATCCGTTTCTCCCATACCCGCGATAACTCCGCTACATAGATGCACTCCATGTCCGTGAAGGTTTTCAAGAGTACCCACCCGGTCTCCGTAGGTATGGCTCTGACAGATATCTCCGTAGTGCTCTTCGCTGGTGTTCAGATTGTGGTTGTATCGATCCAGACCCGCTTCTTGAAGCATTTGCGCAGACTCAGGATCTGTGAGAATCCCGGCGCTGAGACAGACTTCCAGACCCAGCTCGGACTTGATCTGGCGGATGACGCTGGAAAATGACTCGATCTGTCTTCTGGAAGGACCACGGCCTGCAGTAACCAGACAATAGCGAAACGCTCCATTTTTCTTGGCGGCCCGGGCTTCTTCCAAGATTTCCTCTGCAGGTTTTAATGTGTATTGAGGCACTCCCTCAGCAGTCCTGCGTTGAGCGCAGTATCCGCAATCCTCGGGACAATTTCCGTTCTTGATATTGTTCAGGATATGGGCGCGAACTCGATTACCAAAATAGTGCCTTCGAGCTTTTTCCGCCAGTTCCAGCACTCGATCCAGGGATTCAGAGGTCAGAATACTCAGGGCTTCGCTCCCATCGGGCATGGGCGCCTGAATTTCGGAATTCATTCCTTCTTCAGTCCATTTTTCGAATCGATCAAGAAAGGTTGCCTGCATATCTACGACTCTCTGGAGCGTGGATACGGAATCAATGATTAAAAGCCCGGCGAAATTCTCCGGTGGGATGGCCGGAAAAACCTTCTTTCCTTACCGATTTCCCGGCTTCTGCAAGATTCCGCCCACGGCTAAAGCAAAAACGCCAGATTCAGCGGATTCTAATCCTGACCAGCGGAGCCTCGACGAAAAAAGAATACGATCCTTTCCAGGAAATCCACAAAGGAAGACCAGAGAGCGGCAAAAAATCCCATCCGTTCGGACCGATCCAGAAGCTTTCTTGCTCGCTCCAAATCCTCCGGACTGAAGTTTCTTCGAGATCGATTTTCCTCTATCTCCAGGAGGAGCCTTTCCTTTTTGCTCTTTATGTCTACGATTCGTACATCGATGTTTTCCCAGCCCAGCTTTCTGGCCGCACACAACCTGCGGTAGCCCGCAACCAGTTGATGATCTGTATCTATAAGCACGGGATGAATCAGCCCGAATTTGCGCATGGAATTCATCAAGTCCGTGAGATCCCCCGGATCCATGCGAATTCTACTGCGCAGCTTGATTTCAGAAACCCTTAGCTTCATAGGATTCCAGGATTCCCCTTTCGAAAAGAATTGCAATCTGTTTTCCGGATCGGTTTGTAGTGCTCGGTGGCTGAAGAAGACAAAGACGGATTGCTGACCTACCTGGAGAGCTTCTTAACCGAGGCCCGCCAGGCTCGTATTCAAGAGATCCTGGATATGCGAACCCGCTGGATCACGCTGGTGCTGGAAGATCTAATTGATCCACACAATGCCAGCGCCTGCCTGAGGAGTGCAGAAGCATGCGGACTGCAGGATGTGCACATTATAGAAAATCGTCATGCATTTCAAGTGAAGACCGGTGTTTCCATGGGTAGCGCTCATTGGCTTTCTATTCACAAACATTCGCACTCAGCTGGCCCCGAAGATGCCAGACCGCACAACCCATTCGCTGCCACAACAAGATGTTACGAAGATCTACGTGCGCGAGGCTATACAGTGCTGGCCACCTCGCCGCATGAATCCAGCATCTCATTACCCGATGTGCCTCTGGATAAACCTGTGGCCATAGTATTCGGTTCGGAAAAGGATGGAATCAGTGCCACGGCCAGACAGGAAGCGGACTACTCCCTGAAAATACCGATGCATGGCTTCACCGAGAGCTTCAATATTTCGGTATGCGCCGCGATAACAGTCTACGATCTCATGCATCGGCTTCGTCGCTCGGAGTTTCCCTGGCAGCTGAGTGCGGATGAGAAAAGGGACCTTCGTCTGCAATGGGCCAGGCATTCCCTGAAACGCAGCGACCTCCTTGAGAGACAATTTCTCAAGGAAAAACGTTACATCACCTGATTCCAGTTCGGGGCTAGATGACTATCCAACCATGCGAATCCTCATAGCACCGGACAAATTCAAAGGCTGCCTTTCGGCTCAGCAAGTCGCGGACTCCGTGGTGAAAGGAATCAGACTTTTTGGGAAGCACCACCCAGCCATTAATATCGATACTCTGGAGCAGCCCATTGGTGATGGCGGAGAAGGTACTGTATCGTTGATCTGCGAAAACAAAGAAGCCTGCCATTTGCGGAAAGTCCAGGTAATAGACGCCCTGGGGGACTCCATTCCAGCTCAATATTATCTCTGCAAGGCTGAGGATGGGTCGACCCAGGCATTCCTGGAGATGGCCTCGGCCAGCGGCCTTGCCTTAATTCCTGCCAAAAAGCGCAGTCCCGAGCATTCTACAAGCTATGGCACCGGTCAGATAATCCTGGATGCCATCCAGGCCGGTGCCACTGAGATCTATGTAGCATTGGGCGGCTCCGCCACCATAGACTGCGGAGCCGGGATGCTTCAGGCACTGGGTTTCGAATTTCTGCAAAATAGCCGGGCGATAGACTTGCAGGCCCTGGTGCAGTCCGGAAGAACCCTGGCAGAGATCTTTCTGGAGATGGAATCTGTGCGGGTACCCTCCCCATCTGCAGCTTTGCCTCCAGGTTTGAGTTTCCATATCGTGGCCGATGTAGATTCACCCTTGCACGGGCCAGAAGGCGCCATTCAGTGCTTTGCCGGTCAAAAGGGACTACCAGCGCATCGCTTTTCCATCTATCGCAGTGCACTGGAGAGATTTTCTGCTCTATGCGAAGAGGGGCTGGATCCCGGCCAATCAGGCAGAGCGGGTAAGGTCAGAGATGAGGATGCCGGCAAAGCTGCCGGAGCGAGTAAGGCCGGAGATGACGATGGCGGGAAATCGCCCGGAGCGAGAAAGGTCAGAGATGAGGATGGTGAGCAAGAGGAGCATCAAGCGAGAGAGCCCCGGCATTCCCTGAGCCGTCAACCCGGCGCAGGAGCAGCTGGTGGGATGGGATTTGCACTCATGCTTCTGGGCGCAGAGCTTCATCCAGGTTTCCAGTTCTTCTGTGAGCAGGTTGGTATGAATGCCTTACTGAGATCTGCGGACCTTGTGATAACAGGGGAAGGCAAGCTGGATGCTACCAGCCTCTCAGGAAAGGGGCCCGGCGGTTTGGCTCGCTTGTGCAACGAACTCAACATACCCTGCATAGCAGTAGCCGGAAAAGTGGAGGATCGCTCAGGGCTAGAGCAATCCGGTCTGTTCACTGATATTCGGGAGATTGGAACAGGACTTTCGCCGGAGGAATCTGTAAAAAGAGCTCCGGAGCTGATCAGCGTGCAGGTCCTGGAGGTACTGGAATCATTTCTTCATGTAACCTGACACATCGCGTCGAACCAGTTTCTGATGCCGGATCATTTACACAGCAGGGGATAGCATGGCTCGATCCAAACACATGTCCCCTGCACCATTATTATACATCTAAAGTAGCCACCTTCGGAGCTTGATAGATGCGATGGCGCTCCTGAAACAAGGGCCAGGAGCCGATCGTCCCGCGAACTCTTCCTAGCCGCGATTTTCTATAGGTACGTAACTCCTTCGAGCAGGCCCTGTGTAAATCTGACGAGGCCGACCGATTTTGCTACCTGGATCTTCGATCATTTCCTTCCACTGAGCAATCCAACCTGGCATACGCCCCAGAGCAAACATCACAGTAAACATCTCTGTAGGAATGCCCATGGCGCGATAAATGAGGCCGGAATAGAAGTCAACGTTCGGATAGAGCTTTCGCTCCGCGAAGTAAGGATCGCTAAGTGCGGTTTCTTCCAGTTTGATTGCAATTTCAAGATAAGGATCGTGCACTCCCAGCTGGTTCAATACATCATCCGCTGCCTTCTTGATAATTCGAGCTCGGGGGTCAAAGTTCTTATAAACTCGGTGACCGAAGCCCATCAATCGGAATGTAGAGTTCTTATCCTTTGCAAGGTTGATAAACTTCGCAACATCACCTCCGTCCTCATGGATGGTTTGCAACATTTCGATTACTTTCTGGTTCGCCCCACCGTGCAGGGGTCCCCACAGAGCGCAGACGCCACTGGACATGGTAGCAAAGATATTGGCCCGGCTGGAACCTACCAAACGAACCGTGGATGCAGAACAGTTCTGCTCATGGTCCGCATGGAGAATGAGAAGCATATCCAGCGCTCGCTCAATAATCGGATTCACATGATAATCCTCAGCCGGAACAGAGAACATCATATTCAGAAAGTTAGCAACATAACTCAGCGAGTTTCGCGGATAAATAAAAGGCTGACCGATGGACTTCTTAAAGGAGTAAGCCGCAATCGTCGGAGTCTTGGCCAGCAATCGAATAATGGAGATTTCTCTATGCCTTGGATTCAGAGGATCCGAGGAATCTGTGTAGTAGCCAGAAAGGGTACAGATCATGGAGCTCAAAATGGCCATTGGATGGGAGTCTTTGGGAAATCCATCATAAAGCCTTTTAAGATCTTCATGGATCATGGTATGCCTGGTGATATTAAATACAAAATCGTCGAATTGTTCTTTGGTAGGAAGCTCGCCGTAGATGAGCAGATAAGCTACTTCTAGAAAGCTGGATTTCTCTGCCAGGTCTTCAATGGAATAGCCCCGATAATGGAGCACTCCGGCTTCGCCATCGATAAAAGTAATTTTGCTCTGACAGGATCCGGTATTGAGGAAAGCCTCATCCATTGTGATGGCGCCGGTTGTTCCGCGCAATTTGGAGATATCTATGGCTTTTTCATTCTCGGTACCAGTTATAACCGGTACTTCCAGTTCCTGACCATCATATAAAATCTTAGCTGTTTCTGACATGCATTCCCTCTGCAGCCAGAGAAAACGATTTGCCATCGTTCCTACAAGAAAAAAATTCACGGCACTCGCCGATGCTTTTCAATACTCTGGATTTTGTTGTTTTTCTGGTCATTGCCCTGGCCCTGTTTCTCATCCTGCCCCGCTGGCGAAGACATGTGGTACTGGGAGCATCCCTTCTATTCTATGGCTCCTACAACTGGGCCATCCTTGCCCTGCTTCTACTCACCGTTGCAGGAAATTTTTTCGGCGCCAGAAAAATGGAAAGCCAGACCGGAGGCAGAAAGAAGCTGATCCTGGCCGGATGTGTTGCCCTGAACATGGCTTTTCTGGGTTTTTTTAAGTACACCAAGATGCTTCTGTACTGGGCAGGGGTGGCTTTCCTGGACAAACCTCTGGAAGCCCCTTTTGACATTCTGCTTCCCGTAGGCATAAGCTTCTACACCTTTCAGGTTACCTCCTACGTTGTGGACGTCTATCGGGGACTGATTCAATCCGAGAAGAGTTACAGCAAGCTTGTGTTATTTACAGTTTATTTTCCCCAGCTGGTAGCCGGCCCCATTGAAAGAGCCGGTCGCTTACTGCCAGAGCTGGACTTCCGCCATAAGATTTCGCATACAATGGTGTGGAATGGACTTATGCTCTGTCTCTGGGGCTATTTCAAGAAAGTCTACGTGGCCGATAACCTATCCCCTCTGGTAGATTACATCCTGCTGTTAAAGGATCCTCCAGCCGGAGCGATGCTCTTTGCCACATTGCTTTTTCCACTGCAGCTCTATGCAGATTTCACGGGCTACACCGACATCGCCCGAGGGCTGTCGCGGATTATGGGCATTGAGCTCTCCCTCAACTTCTTTCATCCCTTTCTTTCTACGAATCATATCGAATTCTGGAGACGATGGCATATCACTCTGGGAGCCTTTCTCAGGGATTATCTATATATTCCCCTGGGGGGTAGTCGCGTTGGCCCAATGCGTGCCATGGTAAACATCATGATTGTCTGGGCTCTGGGTGGACTATGGCATGGAGCTACCGCGGGATATTTCGTATGGGGATTGTACTGTGGATTGCTTGTGGCCATCACCGGAGTAATACTTCCCGGCATTCATCGCTGGAGAGGGGAAAGTCGCTTGCGCTCCCTGTTTCTTGCCGGCAGCGGAGGCATATTCACTTTTCTGACTTTTTCTCTGGGGCTTCTAATCCTGCGAGCACCGGATGCCGGTCGGCTGATTCAAATGCTGTCAGCTCTGCTGGATCTTGATTCCGCGGCCATGAGCATGGATTATGTGTGGCTGAGCCTTTTCTTTCTAACCCCTCTCCTGATTTTCGAATTCTGGCGGATCTTCTCACGCGAAGAAGAGCCCTGGATAAAATCGTTTTTGGCCTATCCTTCTGCATTTTTCTGGCTTTTTATGATCTGGTCGGCAGGGAGATTTGAAGCGAAGGAGTTCTTCTATTTTCAATTTTAGCGTCTGACTTCGAGGCCAGAACGGCTGGGTCCGCGTTTCGGCAACCGGGCCCATGTCCTGCAAAACCGGGCTCGCTGCAAGGCAGGCGATCAGAGACCAATCCATTTTCTGCGAGCCAACCAACTCCTGGAGTAGAAGCGAAAGCCAGGTCTTTGATAAGAGGCGGTTCTCCCTAGGAAGAACTCGAAGAGTCACTCTTTTTCACGCGGCCCCGCGAAGTCGCGAAGGGGCCTTTTGCCAGCGATGGTCATTACGCAGANCAGCATTTTAATNGACANTTGTCTCTTTTGTGCANAGAATCCAGCCGGCTTCCCGTTCCCATAGCGAGCCNGTCGATTCTATATCTCCGCATCGTCACGCTCCGGAATGTCAAAGAGCTGGCGTAACTTAAGAGACCATCTGGTTATGATGGTATAGAGAACAGGCACCAGTATTAGAGTGACTCCGGTGGAAAACATTAAGCCCCAGGCAAATGAAAGTGCCATGGGAACGATAAATGGGTCCTCGCCCCCTATTCCGTAAGCGGTAGGCAGAAGTCCAAGCACTGTAGTGATTGTAGTCAAAAACACAGCACGCAATCGCATAGAGCCCGCTTCCATGGCCACTTGTTCCAGCGGAAGATCTGGATTCTCGCGATGGATGCTGTTTGCAAAATCGATCAGTACAATGGAGTCGTTCACTACAACTCCGGACAAACCAATAATCCCCATCATGGCGAGAAAGCTGAATGGTTCCCCATGAATGGCAAAAGCCAGAATAACACCAATCAGACTGAACGGCACAGCAGTGAGGATTACCAGAGGTTGCAATACAGATCTAAATAAACTGGCCAGGATCATGAAAATGATAACAATTCCTACAGAGAAAGCTTTGCCAAGGCTGGCCATGGACTCTGCCGTATCTTCATTTTCGCCTCCCAGAGCCATGGAATAGCCCGGGTACTCTTCAATGATTCCCATTGCCAGCTTCTGGAACTCCGCTGCCGCTTCAACGGCAGTGGTTTCATCTTCGTTGATGTTCGCGGTCACCTGCACAAGACGATCCCCGTCCAGATGACTGATGGAATTGACTCCGCGCTCTCGAACAGTATAGATCAATTTTCGCACGGGGATTTGATTACCCGTCATGTTCGGAACCTTCGCAGTGTACAGACTATCCAGTTGTTCGCGATAGGGCTCATCCAGCATTACGCGAATATCTACTTCTTCATCCGGTCGCCGTACCGATGTAGCCACAACACCATCGAAGGTTGCGTTTACGGCAAGCGCCACGCTGGATGCGTTGATTCCAGTCTGAGCAAGAATCTTTTCGTTAAATTTAATTCGCTCTTCCATTTTACCAGGCTCGTTGGAATCCTCGATGTCCATAACGAAAGGCACTTTTGTGAGCACTTCTTTGTATTTGCCTGCGATTTCTTCCAGAGTCTCAAGAGAATCCCCCGTAAGCTCAATAGCCACGGCTTTACCAACCGGTGGCCCGCCCTGGAGCTTTTCCATATCCAGACTGGTAAGGGTACCCGTAAGATCTTCATAGCCGGCCATCGGCTCCGCCTGCAGGGGAGGAAGCTCCAGCTCTTCATCCTTTTCCTGCATTTGCTTTCGCTGTTCCAGCAAACGCTGCTGAGCTTCAGNACCAAGCATCCAGAACGTGGCGGCCCGCATATCATCGATGGAAGCCTGGGCGCTTCGCTCACGATGACTTTCGGGAGTCAAGTAGACCAGCAACTGGGCATACTGATTTCCTCGTCGGGTAAACGGGTCGTTGGGATTTTGCTGAATGATCCCCACCCGGGTTGTGTATGTATCCAGTTCTTCAGGAGGCAGCTTTTCTACACTTTGTTCTACTACCTCGGTGTAGCGATTCATCTGCTCCAGGGTTGTTCCCGGTTCTGCGGTTAGCTTCACATGAAACGTTTCGATGGCACTTGGAAACAGAACAAATCTTCCGAACAGGCCCTGAATCAATCCTGCAAAGGTTACCAGGACAGCCAGCACAGCGGCCACCACCCATTTATTGTGCAGGGCAAATTCTAGAGTAGGCTCATAGGTGTTTTTTCGGAAACGACTGAACCAGCCGCTTTCCCCTTTCATCTCCGCTGCACCACCAGATGTGATGCGATTCATATCGTAGAGGTGCGAAGGCAGAATGATCAAACATTCAAATAAGGAAGCTACCAATGCGATAATAATAACCAGAGGAATTGTAAATACGAACTTGCCGAATATACCGGTCATGAACATCAACGGCCCAAAGGCAGCCACAGTAGTAACGATGGTAGCTGTAACCGGGGCAACTACTTCTGATGTCCCTTTTCGTGCCGCCTCAAAGGGACTGTAGCCCTCCTCCAGATACCGGTAGAAGTTTTCACTGACAATAATGGCATCGTCCACCAGAATACCGATGACGATGATCAGCCCGAACATGGAAATCAGGTTCAGAGTCACCCCCAGGGCGCTCATGACGATAAAAGCAATGCCCACAGATATAGGAATGCCCAGTGCAACCATCAGGGACGTTCGCCATCCCATAAAGAAAAATAGCGAACCCACCACCATCAAGAGACCCACGGTAGCATTGCTTCCCAGAACTCCAAGCCTTCGGTTTACAAAGTAGGAAACGTCGTTTACAAACTCAATGCGAATGCCCTCTGGCATAGTGTCCTGGTAGCGATTGACAGTTCTTCGCACCTCTTCCACTACTGCTATGATGTCTGCGCTGGATTGTTTGAGTACAGTGAGACTGATAGTGGGAAATCCCCGAGTCTTTTCAATATAATCTGCTTCTTCGAATGTCTCCAGTACACGGGCCACGTCCTGCACGCGTACCAGCTGGCCCGCATCGTTTCCGCGAATAGGCACCTGCTTAACTTCATCCACTGTCTCAAGCTCACCTACAGTGCGAATCACCAGGGCATCCCCATCGTGCACAACTTCCCCACCAGGAAAGTTTACATTTCGATTCTGAAGTGACTGTATAATCTGGCCAAGACTTACGTACTTGTCATTCATCAGGGTGGGATTCACCCGCACCTGATATTCGATGTCCTGCCAGCCCCGACGGGAAATTCGAGCCACGCCATCTATGTCCAGAAGATGATCCTCCAGGTTCTGTGCTTCATCTCGTAGTTGCTTCTCGGTAAGTAGAAATTCTCCGTTCTTCTTGATTCGACTTACGCTTACCTCGATCACTGGAGTCCGACTGGACGTAAGTTCCACTACTACAGGCGATTCCGCATCATCCGGTAAATCCTCGGTTCGATCCACTGCAGACCGAATATCGTCGATGACCTTCTGTGTGTTGTCCTCATCTGGATCGATGGTAATGGTCACAACAGACAGATTCTCTACAGAAGTAGACCGAAACTCTTTGATTCCGTCCACTTCCTTGATCTGATCTTCGATAGGATTGGTGACCAGCTTTTCCACTTCCAGAGGCGCTGCGCCGGGATAGATGGTCTGCACATTGACTATATCGAAGTCTATATTCGGGAAAGCTTCCCGATTCATCGTCAGAGCAATAAAACCGCCAAACAGCATAATTGCCAGGGTCAGCAGGTTCACAAAAAGACTACGGTTGAGAAAATACTCGATGAAAGCTGCCATAGGGGATATGTCAGAGCAGTGCCCAGTGTTTACAGTGTCAATTTAAACGACCGGAAAAACCCTGGCAGAAAATGCAGGATTGGCAGCAAGATGAAACGGCCATCCAGTAACGCGAATCAGCTCTCAATCAATATGGCAGAGCCCCTAAGTATTCGTCCGCCTTGCGTCCAGGTTACAAATGGACGGAGAAAGTCCATTATTACGCGACTTTTGTGAGTTCGCGGTAAATGGGAACCGTCAGGGGAGAAAGGAAGTTCGAGGTAATCCATCCTTCAATGGATCACCTCGAAACAGGCAATTAAATAGCGTAACCCAGGCCAAACATCAACACCTGGTTATTGTCTGGCTCAATGTAGACACCGCTTCCATCTTCAAAGGTCGCTGTGAAGGTTACGGATTGATATTCTCCCTGCAGAAACAGGTAGAAGTTCTCGGTAGCATAAAAGCGAACTCCGAGTTTTCCCATGCCCCGAGCCGCTGTACAGCTGGCCGCTCCAGGGACGCTACAAACACCCAGTCCCAGTTCGATGCCGAAGTATGGATCAATGGTTTCTTTGGGCATGAAATGCCAGTTTAGCCCGAAATCCAATGTGTAATATGTATAATCGAACTCGCTAGGCCCAAGGAGCGCTGATCCCAGTAGCTGGAAAGTGAATATATTCGTTGAAGAACTGGACAGAGAATTCAAGAGATAAGCTCGCGTCAAATCCCCGCATCTAGAGATGCACTTCTCTGTAGCTGATACTCCAGAAAGACCGAAGTTCAAGCTGAAGTTCTGCCCTTCACCGAATTGCTTTTCAATCATGATTCGGTAATGCCCTTCCCTGGTCTCGATTTCCTGCCCCTGCAGACCTTCAATCTGAGCAAGGTTGAGCAAATTCTGCTGCTCCGTAGTAGTGGGGGCGGTAGAACCAATAGTCAGGAGAAACGGAGTGAAGTCAGGTCCGGTCTGGATAGATCGCTGTCCAGCACCGCCTCCAATTCCGAAGGACCAGCCGCTACNTTCTGCCAGCACCGGCGAGGAAACCAGCAGGCAGAGAACCAGTGTGGTTAATTGATTTAATTTAAGTTTCATAAGATCAGACCAGCCATGACTGTGTACCCATGGCAAGGATTATTTCATGGGTATTCATCCGTAAAAATGCCACACNTTTTAGATGAACCAAATTTCAAGAAATACGTCCCAAAATCACCATTAGCGTCTGCCAGACCCCGAAGTTACGAGACGTCGCCAGAGCCTGGGCGATGTCCGATAGTGGCATTGGTGCCGAATTTATCTGCTGGACTTACAGGAAATCGAACCCAGGAAGGTTGATTAAGTAACAGGTAGAGTAAGGAAGGAAGTATTTGAAGGCGCCCAGGGATGGACCGGGCGAAAAACTTTCGGGTATCTAAATCCCGGCCGTTCGGTCTAACGCTGTTTAATAACAACCTACTGGGCGCCCATTGGATTAACTGATACANTCCAGAGAAAGGGGCCCCAACTCGTAACGAATTCCAGAGCGCAGACGCTAGAAATCGTCTTTAGAAACCGTTATTGGAGAACTCTTGAAAGTTGATGTTTTCCAGTGTAGTTCCGGTTCCAATTCCTGGGCAACCCGAAGCTGCCGTGGCGCCATGCCCCTGGTAGCCACCGAAATTCGGCATGTAGATACAGCCTTCGCTGCCAAAGCAAAAGGGAAGATCTGCGATTCCATCGCTCCCGTCTTCGATGGCATGCCTCAAGAAGGTAATGGAATTGGGATTCGCTGTGGTCCAGTTATGGGTAATTGTATCGTTGCCTGTAGGACAGGCAAGACCGTTCAATAGTTCCACAGAAGAGGATTTCAGAGAGAAATCCCAGGATTCGCATCGAAGATTGGTGGGTGCCAACGGCACGCTACACCGGCCACGGAGTCCCACTTGCGAAAGGAACAGATTGCCAGAGCGCCCCCATAGGGAATAGGGTGTTGCGAATCCTACCCAGTTCAGAGCAAGGGAATAACCGGTATTACTTCCGGCCGGGCCTACAAAGCCAGCTCCGTTCGATGATAGCGGATCGGCATCGTTAAAGAGGTTCACGGTATGGTCGGAACCGGTGTCTGGGTCGCATTCCCCCGGAGTATCATCAATCCCTGTCCCAGGACCAACGTTAATACATTGGTCTGGAAACGGGCTAAATAGTAGCATCTTTCCAGAAAAGTAGGCCTGAGCTCCGGAATCCATATCGATGAGCGCTGTTGCATGCAGGGCAATAGCTGAATCGATGACCTGGTTGGCTGTCGAACCATTGGCAAANAGAATGCCGGTACCAGGCGCATTGATAGCAACAGTGTTAATCAGGGAAATTCCTCTGGTACTGGAAGTATTCCCAAAATCAAAAGAATCGGCCCCGTTGTTCGCCACGGTCATATTCATAAATATGGAGTTTTGGAGGCCGCCTCCGCTTCCGAGAACAAAGATACCATCCGCTTCATTGGCCGCCACAAAGGAGTTCATCACAATGGTATCGTGGATCATGCCTGTGGCAANGAAGTGNATGCCAGAGTTCATNTTGTTGTAGAACGTACTGTTTACTACGATGTTCCGAGCGGTATTGCTGCCGCCAGTATCCTCAATAACCAGGCCATTGCCCAGGGTACTATTGGCCCCGCGAACCGATGTTAGAATCGAATCAGTGACATTCTGGAGATGAATATTGCCAGTGTTTACCGATCCCTGAACGTTCCAGACTCGGACATTGTTCAGTCTATGGAAGTGCGATGGGCCGGTAATCCGAATGCCAGAAGTCGTAACAAGGTCATTTCCATCGAAGTTGCCTTCGATCCAGGTAAAATTCTTTCCATTGTTATTCACCATCGGATCGGCGCCGTTGGCACGCAGGAACACACCCGTATCCATTATGATGGTAACATTATCCGCTGCTATATCCAGAGTACCTGTGAGACTGGCATTCGCATCCTGCACATAAACACCACCAGGGTTTGCAAGACTTCCACCTCCGAGAGGGATGGCAGTCACTGCATTGTTCCACCAGGTTGCGGCAGGAGCGTTGGGCACGTTTGTACCAGTAATCGTAACAGAATTCGTTCTCCATGCTGGCGTAGTGAAGTCGATCAAGTCTTTCAGGGACTTGCCTGTTTGTAAATTCCCGGATACCAGCAATACAGGAACCCCTGCTCCCTGAGGTACACAGTACCAATCCATCCAGCCCTGAGCATCCGTGGCAGAGACACCGGTGCAGTCATTGATCTTATCCAGCACCATGACCTTTCGCACCTGGCCTCCGTGCAAGCATCCGAAATAGAAGGCACTCTCGGTTCCGTCGCAGACAGTGTCGGTGGCGGTTAGACCGCTGGTACCATCATTCTTGATGTAATAATTCCAATCCTGAGCATTCGTGTAATAGGGCTGCACGGTGCCGTCTCGCATATTATAGGTATGGCTGACAGTTGCCGAGTTACCGGCGAGGTCGAATACTGTCAGATCCAGAGCTCGGTTCAAACCCGGAGCCCAGATCATCATACCGGCGGTATGAAAGCCTATGGAAGGACTGATAGTGAGCTGATCGTCGGTGAAGGTGCTCATGGAGTAGGCTCCACCATCATCTTCGTTTTCAATGTCTCCGCCCGCAATCACAGTGGCCGTTGTATCCACGGTTTCGCTGAAGCGATACACGATAGATGCGTTATGAGCCACATCGGCCCCGTTTCCGGTAATTGCATTGATTACCGGGGCGGTTTCATCTCTGGTAACGCTAATGGTCGTACCAAGGTCGTATTGCCCTAGAAAATTCTCCTCGCAGATCCTTACGGTATAGGTTGCATCTGTGCTGGGAGTAAACGCTGTAGCAGGGATGGCCGGACTGGTATGGCCGCCGGCTCCGGTGGTTCCGGTGTCGATGGCAGTACCATCCGTACAGTTNGTACTGTTGATTCTCAGGGTATAAGGCCGATTCGAGCGATCCGAACTCCAGGATATAACAGTAGATGTCTTGGTACCAACATTACTGATAAAGGAATTCGTAACCCCCTCTCCTGATATATTGCTAAAGCTGGAGTCCACCGCATACTGATAGCTCTGCACCGATGCGCTGCGATTCCCTGCAATATCCACCGCGAAAGCTTCGATCGTAGTCACCTGCAAATCAGGAACACTGATCGCTCCAGAGTATAGCCCCGGTGTCGCTCCTGTTCCGTCAAAATTAATGTCTGGATCTGCCGGATTGGGCGGAGCCGAGCCGCCTGGCGCGGACTGGCTGACTACAGCAACACCATTGCAGCCTGACTGGGAATCGGTACATGTAATGGAAACACTGGTGGCAGCTGTTAGATTGCCAGGTGCCTGCGAAGGNGTCAGGGTTGGCGGCGTGTTGTCGACAGTGACTGTGCGAACGATTTCATCCTGCAGAGTGGGCCCTGTGTCGTAACCGCATATTATGTAGTTGGTCGGACCAGAAACCAGCGGCGAAGATCCGGTCTGTGTGTTTAGCGTAACATTTACCGTGGCCCCGTTCAGAAAAGAACCGGTTGCACTCGCATCCGGGTAGTCCGTTCCCGAGGCACAATCCGTACCTGATTTAATCCTGTAGCTGCCGTCATAAGCAACTTGGAATGAAATCTGTACAGTTGTATAGGCAGTGGCATCGGCGCTGATAAAATCTCGATCCTGCGTAATACTGTTGATACCGGTATTAACGCAATTGATCATCACGTTACTCACACTGGCAGTGAGTATTCCCGTACCCCCGGCAACGGTACAGCTCTGTCCGGTGGGATCAGCCGCTATAGTAACGTTAAATGCCGTGCCAGAAGTGTATTCTTTTTGAAGTACCTGAGCACCACTTCCGCTCAGGTTGAAAATATCCCCGTTATTGCTAACGGAAAAGGGGCCACTGGCTCCGCTGACCTGCACGGTGATGGTGTACTTCGAGGGTGGAGCTGCCAGGGCNAGAAGAGGATCATCAGGATAGTTCTTCACACAATGGGAGCCGGTGAGAAAGGCACAAAGGGCCGCGAAGATTACTGTTTGTCTCGCTATTCGCACTATTACTTCCTCAGAGATTCGCTCTTGCCTGAAGTCTATATATCGAGATACTGACTCGATGATTCGTAGCCATCCCTACAATAAACAAGTAAGGAACTCCGTGTTTTTGTAGAATTTTCGGCCCGAGGTCAATCAAAACCGGGGATTAGCTTTAGAAAATGCAAGTTTAGCGATGTATCGAGCGGCATGCGAATCAATGCGACTTAATAACCGTCGATTCATATACCCGGAGCAATAGGCGTTTCGCACCCATTATTCCCTTCGGACTACGGCATCGGATTTAATGCTTCGGCCGCAGGCTCCTTTGATTAAGATCGGTGAGTCCATCCAACTGAGCCCTGACGGCCGAACCGGCTTCCGAGATTATAGAGGTGGAACTTCCTTTTGGCCGGCAACCGCAATTCTGCGCAAAGAAAAAGGGCCGACGCTTCCGCCGGCCCTTTTTCCTATGAACTTGCTGCGAAGATCGCAGGTTTTAGCAGTCGTAGTAGAGAACGAATTCGTAAGGATGCGGTCTCTGATTTACGATTTGTTCGATTTCTTCGCGCTTATAATCGATGTAGTTGTCGATGAAATCTCTGGTAAAGACGTCGCCTTTAGTAAGCCAGGTATGGTCCTCTTCCAGAGCGTCCAGTACCTTGGTCAGATTCGCGGGAACAGCGGTCAGACCTTCCAGTTGCTCGGGTGTGGCATCGTAAAGATTGAAGTCTGCAGGTTTACCCGGATCCAGCTTCTTTTCCACTCCGTCCAGCCCGGCCATGAGCATGGCTGCAAATGCCAGATAGGGGTTGCAGGCAGCATCCGGGGTACGGAATTCGATTCGACGGGCTTTGTCTCCATGGACAGCAATGGGGATCCGAATAGAAGCCGAGCGATTTCGAGCTGAGTAAACAAGGTTTACTGGNGCCTCAAAACCGGGGACCAATCGCTTATAGCTGTTAGTAGTAGGATTGGTAAAAGAAAGGAGAGCCGGCCCATGGGTCAGAATTCCTGCGATATAGTTCATGGCCATGTCGCTGAGATTCGCATAACCCTTTCCAGCAAACAGATTCTTTCCGTCTTTCCAGAGCGATTGGTGCGTATGCATGCCGGTTCCGTTATCGCCGAACAATGGTTTGGGCATGAATGTCGCGGAATAACCGTGCTTTCTTGCAACATTCTTCACCACGTATTTGTAGAGCTGAAGCTTATCTGCAATGCGAGGGGCTTCATCTAATTTGAAGTTGATTTCTGCCTGGCCGGCGGATGATACCTCATGGTGATGTTTTTCCGTAGGAATACCCATCTTCTCGAGCATGGCCAGCATTTCGCCTCGCAAATCCTGGAAATGGTCATTGGGAGGAAGCGGAAAGTAACCTTCTTTGGTNCNCATNTTAAAGCCNAGGTTAGGGCCTTCGTCGCTTCCCATATTCCAGCGAGCATCAATGGAATCAATAAAGTAGAATCCACTGTTGGTTTCCTGGTCGAATCGCACATCGCTAAAGATGAAAAACTCTGCTTCCGGCCCGAAGAATACCTGATCCGCCACACCGCTGTCCTTCATGTACTGCACGGCCTTTTTCAGAATAGTCCGCGGGCTACGCGCGTATTCAGTGGGAGTATCTCCGGGCTCGTAGATATCTGCGATAACAGCCAGAGTCTTCTTTTCGAAGAACGGGTCTATATAAGCACTGGATGCATCCAGCACTGCCAGCATATCCGATTCATTGATGGCTTTCCATCCGCGAATGGAAGAGCCGTCAAAGCCAAGACCCTGGCTGAAATCATCCTCATCCATGGCATTGATGTGCATGGTAAAATGATGCATCATGCCGAGCATGTCGGTGAATCGCACATCTACATAATCGATTCCTTTATCCTTACAGTATTTCAGTAGCTCGGACGGTGAGGTAGGCAATTGTTCCATATTGATCTCCTGTTTATCCTTTCTTTCCCTCGAAGTGTTCCCTGTGTCAGAGGCCTTTTTCTCGTCCGGTGACGCTCTTTCAGGATGCCCCGGGCACAGANTCCGGAAAATTCCATAAAGATCCGGGNTGGCCAGTTCCGGGCTTTCCTCTATAAATGCAGGGCACTCCGAGTTGACTCTATGCCTGTTTCTCCTGCGTATTGCCCTTCGACAAAGCATTTTTCCCGGTGACTCTCCCTGGCCCCCGTGTTTTCCTGGCAGTTCGGCAAGAGGATAGTCTCCTGGCATTCTCGGATGAACTGAAAAGGGATTCCCTCCGTCTACTTGAATGGCTAGGAATGCCACCTTGCCCAGGTAGCTATGTTAAGAATATCGATCTCACCTTTAGTATTCTCTGTTGCTCTTATGATCAGTCCTNTGGCCCTTNCNGCCGCCGAATGCACCGAGATTTGCAGGGCCTATGTTGCCTGCGTAGAAGAAGTGTATCCAGGGGCGAGCACCGAGGCGCAAAAGCGTACCATGCAGGANGGCTGCCTGAGCGGATGCCAGAGTAAACCGGATTCGGCCAATAGTTGCTACGAGAATGCGGATGGACAGGCCGGCGCAGTAGCATCTTGCGATGTATTCTCTGCCTGCATTCTAAATATGAACTGAATCCGATTTCATTGAGAGGAGCGGAGCTCTACTTCAATACTGATGCCCAGTCCAGGAAGATGGGATCCTTACCCAATTCAATGAGGCGGCTACGCATTTCTCCAATACTTCTCTCATCATCTATAGAAAACTGCTCTGCCGCTCGATTCTCTGCATCGCTTACCTGGTACCCGCCAGGATCTGTTTTGCTACCTGCTGACATTTGAGTAACACAGAGATTCGCCATGCGATCTCGAAAATCAGGGCTTTCGCGCGTAGACAGTGTAAGCACTGCATCAGGTAGAAAAAGTCGCAGGGCAAGGAGATATCTTACGAATTCCCGGTCTTTGACTTCCGGTATTTCCGATACTCCCGTAGCCTCCCGCAAACGCGGAAGGGAAACGGAAAGCTGAGTTTGCCAGAATTGATGCATTAGATAGCGACCATGTAAACCCAGCATATATACTTCACTGGCTGGATCAGAAAGGCCCAGCAAGGCCCCTATAGCGATTTTACGAATTCCGGCGCTGCCTGCTCGGTCCGGACAGTTCAGGCGAAATTCCATCCTTTTTTTCATACCCTGCAAGTGAACTTCGCGGTAGCGAACAGGATCATAGGTCTCCTGATAAACTGCAAGTCCATCTACGCCGGCTTTGCGAAGGCGCTGGTAATCAGCCTGCTTCAGAGGATATACTTCTATGGAAATGGATGGAAAGCGATGTCGTATAGATTCCGCGCAACGCTCCAGATACTCTACAGGAGTGGCTCGATAGTCCTCACCTGTAAGCAATAGCACATGTCGAATCCCCTGGGAATATAGTGCGTTCGCCTCCTGGTTGAGTTCATCCGCTGTCAGGGTCTTTCTACGAATCTGGTTGCCTACGCTGAACCCGCAGTAGGTGCAATGGGAATTACATTCATTGGAGAGATAGAGGGGAGAAAAGATCTGAATGACATTCCCGAACCTTTGGAGAGTAATGTCCCGGGCCTGCTGAGCCATTGCCTCCAGGAAGGAGTTGGCCGCCGGAGAGATCAGGGCACAGAAGTCGGCGAAATCCAGAGGCTGTCGATCCCTGTTCCGTTGCAGAGCACGGCGTACATCATCGTCGCTGCGACTCTGAACAATAGACTGGATTTCAGAAAAAGGAATGCGAGCAGCCACAGATGCGAAGCCCCCTGCATTCTTCTTTTCGGGATCCATCTTCCCCTCTGGATGGGCAGGGAATTCCGGTTCCAGATCAGGGTTTAGAATGGACGATGCGCTTTCTTTGAGCTCCAGTGTATTCATATTTATCAAAGCAAGGTTCCCGTTAAAAGAAGAACCGCTACTGAGAAATAAATAATTAAGCCGGTTACGTCCACAAGCATCGCTACAAAGGGAGCAGATGAAGCGGCCGGATCAAAGCCCAATCTTTGCATCACAAGCGGTAACATTGAACCGGTAATGGTTCCCCACATTACAACTCCCAGAAGAGAAATACCTATGACACAGCCCAGAAGGATGTAATGTTCGCCATAATCAGGAAAAACGAGAGGCCAGAGAACCACGCGAAAGAAACCGATCAAACCCAGGATTCCGCCCAGAGTCAGACCGGCCAGGATTTCCCGGCGCATGACAATCCACCAATCCTTGAGGCCAACCTCGCCCAGTGCAAGAGCCCTGATAATCAGAGTAGCTGCCTGCGATCCGGAGTTACCTCCACTGGAAATGATCAAAGGAATAAAAAGCCCTAGAACCACCGCAGCAGCGATTTCATCCTGAAAGAAGCTCATCGCCGTTACGGTAAACATCTGCCCGAAAAAAAGTACAATCAACCATCCCACTCGGCGCTTGATCATTTGAAAGAATCCAGTATGCATGTAGGGCGTTTCCAGTGCATCCAGACCACCGAACTTCTGAATATCCTCGGTGTGCTCTTCTTCGATTACATCAAGAACATCATCCACTGTAACAATACCGAGCAGAAAACGTTCCGAGTTCACCACAGGCAGCGCTACCCGGTCATATTTCTTAAATACATCTACTGCATTTTCGCGGTCATCCGTTGCCTGCAAGAAGATGAACGATTCATCCATCAGGTCGCTAACTTTCTTTCGCGCAGGGGCCAGAAGAATTTCGCGAATACGAAGATCGTCGATCAAGCGGCCGCGATCGTCGGTTACATAGATCACGTTGATGCTTTCTGAGTCTTTGCCATTCTTGCGAATATGATCCAGAACCTTCTGTACAGTCCAGTCGGGGCGCACAGAAATGAAGTCCGGTACCATCAATCGACCGACACTGTCTTCCGGGTAACCCAGATGCTGAACGGCTACGATTCTCTCATCGGGAGTTAACAGTTCCAGTAACTGCTTTACTGCAATTCCCGGCAATTCCTCTAGCAGAGCGGTCCGGTCATCCGCTTTCATTTCATTTAGAATGGCCGCTACTTCATTCCTGGCCAGGGTCTTGAGAAGATGTTGCTGCGAACGAAAAGCAAGATACTCGAAAGTATCTGCCGTGAGTTCTCTGGGAAGCAGGCGAAGAACAACTGCCTTGTGATTATCCGGTAGATCCTCAATTAACTCGGCAAGATCCCCGGGACGAAACTCCTTCAGGCGCTCCTTTAGAGCCCTTGACTTTCGCTGTTCAATCAGTTCTTCAATCTCAGGAATGATGATCAGATCAGACATGACTAGCTCCTGTTTTCTTCATCCAGGAATCCGGTTAACGGACTGGAGGCGCTAGCTTTCCATTCGCCTCCGACACCACTGGATCCTCCGCCAAACAGAAAATGCATTCTGCCAGCTGTTGTGGCTCTGGCAAAGGCCTGCCCTGCTCTGGCCGGCTCCCGGGCTACAGCCAGAGCTGTGTTAACCAGCACAGCATCGGCGCCCATCTCCATGGCTCGCGCCGCATGGGAAGGAGCACCCAGACCGGCATCTACCACCACAGGAACCCTTGCCTGCTCAATGATAATTCGAATGCTTTCTTCGGTTTTGATTCCCTGGTTCGAACCAATGGGTGATCCCAGAGGCATAACAGTGGCTGCTCCCACATCTTGCAGACGTAAAGCCAGCACCGGGTCCGCGTGAATGTAGGGCAATACAGTGAACCCATCTTTAACCAGAAGTTCTGTGGCTAGAAAGGTCTCTACTGGATCCGGAAGAAGGTACACCGGATCCGGGGTAACTTCCAGCTTCACCCAGGAGCCACCGCCCATTTCCCTGGATAACTGAGCCAATCGTACCGCCTCCGTGGCATCCCGGGCACCGGATGTATTCGGTAACAACTGCAATCGACTACGATCCAGCAATGAGATCATATCTTCTTGTTCTACGGATTTGCTGAGATCCACGCGCCGAAGCGCCACCGTTACCATCTCCGTTGCCGAAGACTTCACCGCAGCCAGCATTTCCTGATTGGAGGCGAACTTTCCCGTTCCTACAAAGATTCGCGATTTGAATCTTCTTCCATTAATGATCAATGGNCGCGGATCAATCTGATCCAGCTCCAGATTTTCCTGTTCTACGGAGGCCCCCGAAGAGATCTGCAGGCCTGCACCGTTTTTCGCTGCCTGTTCCATAAAGACTCCTGTTTACAGGATCCTGTTTTCTNGCCCTGCTGGCAAGCTTTCCATGAACTCGGGCCGGATGGCCTTCATCTAAGGGGCGGATTGGGCATTTCTCATTATGAAGATACAAGGAAGCAGAGCCTGGGCCGTAAGAATCCCTTTACGAACTCCCTTTCCCCATAATCTCAGCGTCCGAAAAGTCACAGAATCCATAATCATCCAGCTCCAGGATGACAGGGGTTTTTTCGGCTTTGGCGAAGGCGCTCCCAGACCCTACGTAACAGGCGAATCGCTGAGTTCCTGTATGGCATTCATAAAGAACACTCTATTCCCCTGGCTGGCCCGACAGAATTGGCCGGATCATATCAATTCTAGAAATGAGATGCTGCAATGGATGCAGGAATTTCACCACCGCTTCCCGCAAAGAAAGGAAGATCCCATCCATACAAATAACTCGTCTCGAGCAGCACTGGAAATTGCTCTACTGGACTGCCTTTTGAAGCGCACAGAAAGGAGCTTTCAGGATTTCTTTCCGGCACAAAGATCAACTCTCCGATTTGGACTGGGCATAGGTGCCTTCTCGCCCCCGGTGGCCGGGCTGATAGCTGGCGCGGGCCGATTGCTGGGCTTTCGCGATATAAAGGTAAAGCTAAATCAGAAAGAGGATTGGAAGCGCGTTAAAGCTGTGCGGTTCGGCGCGGGAAAGTCTGCACGCATCCGCCTGGATGCGAATCAAGCGTACTCTCTTACTGACGGAGCAGCCTGTGAACGCCTGGCCTCGCTAAGACGATGGAAGCCGATTTGCATTGAAGAGCCTTTCAGGGAAAAAGACCATCCCCGGATCAATCACATACGCACGTCTACCGGTCTTCGCTTCATGGCAGACGAGTCTCTACTCTCTTTACAGGATGCAGAAACGATTGTGCAAACGGGATCCTACGATGCCCTGAATCTTCGAATATCCAAGCTGGGCGGAATACTCCCTCTAATCAGAGTTCTGGAGCTTGGTCGCAAGCATGGATTGCTTCTGCAGATTGGATGTCATGTAGGTGAGCTCGCCATTCTGTCAAGAGTGGGTCAGCTACTCGCTGCACACTATTCATGCATTGATTACCTGGAAGGAGGATACGGGACCTGGATCCTGAAGTCCGACATTGATCCTAAATCCAGCAAGATTGGATTCGGAGGAAAACTTCTGGTGAGACCTGCATTATCCAGTTTTGGATATAACGTTGATACCGATGCATTGAGGCTGGCCGCCTGAGAAAGCGAAGGAGGAAGCAATATGAATCCACTATTTCGAAAGATACTCGAGAGAAAACATCGAAGATTCCTGATTCGGTGCTCCAGCGCGCGAAAGAACCAGAAAGAATTTCTCCAGAATTTGATCAACAGGAACCGGGGCACGGCTTTTGGACAACAGTTTGGTTTTCATCAAATCTCCGACCATCGGCAATTCGCACATCAGGTTCCCATTCAATCTTACTCGGGCTTTGAACCCTGGATTGAGCGTATACTTCGCGGCGAAAGAAATGTTCTATGCCAGGAGCCCGTGGGATTCTGTAACCTCACCAGCGGAACCGATAAGTCCCCGAAGCTAATTCCAATCACAGGATCCTATCAGAGGACTTCCAGAAATCTGCTCAATGCCTGGGTGGGGGCCCTCGTGCGAGACCATCCGGGTTGTATGTCCGAAAGTCGCCTGGCAATTCCAGGAAAGGCAATCGAATTTTACTCCGAAGGAGGGATCCCCGTGGGTTCCGCTTCCGGCGAAGCCTACAAATCCGCACTCTGGTTCATTCGTAATAAATATGCCGTCCCTTACGATGTCTTTGAGATTGATGATTTCAAACTAAGGTACCTCTTGATTCTTCGATTCGCACTGCAGCGAAAACTGAGCTTTCTGGCCACACCCAACTCAGGCACCCTGGTGCGGCTCATTTCATTGCTTCAGGAAGAGTCAGAAACCATTCTTCGTTCTCTCTACGATGGAGGACTCCCGGGCTATACTTTTGAACCAGAACAGGAAAAAAGAATCCGAAAGCTATGTCCACCGGACAGAAAAACGGCCAACAGGCTCCTTAAGAACATCAATTCGGGAGGGGGAAGCTTTCAGCCCTTGCAGTACTGGGACTCCATTCAAGCGATTGCTGTGTGGCTGGGAGGATCCTGCGGTACCCAGGTAGGGGCCCTGCGAACGTTGTTTCCGGGAATCCCCTTGCGGGACCTGGGTTACCATGCCAGTGAGGCTCGCATGACAATGCCGGTTTCAGACAATACTTCCGAAGGCCTTCTGGCCACAGACAACAATTTCTATGAATTCATACCTGTTCACGAATACGAAGCAGGTTCCGTTGCTACCTGCACTATCGCCGAACTGGAAGCCGGCCAGGAATATCATATAGTGATCACGAATTCCTCCGGCCTCTATCGATACGACATCGGGGACATTGTGCAAGTAACTGGTTTTCATCGCCAGACCCCAATAGTCAGGTTTCTCCGAAAGGGTCGAGACTATTCGAACATGGCCGGCGAAAAGCTTCACATTAATCAATTTCTGGAAGCCAAACGGATTGCTGTGGATGCTCGGTGCGTTCCATTACGGGATGATCGATTCCTCATATTCCCCAACCAGGATGCATTCTGCTATGACCTCTTTTTCGAACTAGCCCCTTCCGAGCATTCCACAGATCTCAAGGAGTTGGCCCTGGAATTTGACATGTCCTTAAAGGAATTAAACGTAGAATATGCCTCCAAGAGAGACTCCGGTCGCCTGAACCGTGTGCGAATCTTCGACCTGGACAGAGGCACTATTCAGGGATCTGTGGATGCAGACTTTCAGGCAGGAATGCGCGACTCTCAGTACAAATACAAATTCTATACTGCCATGCCCCCGGGCGGAATGCGGTAGCTCTCCATGCGCCATAACAGACCAAGCTCCACCGCGCGACTGATCGGTAGGTCCATGGTTTTTTTGCATGAAGATGGGTCGCCTCTGGTAAACAGTGAATCCGTCGGTCTAATTCGCAGTTGCCTTCGCTATTCTAGCGCTTCTCCGGACTTTCTGACCTACAGTCTACGCTTTCGATTGGTACGATGGATCATCAGGGGCATTGAAGCTCTGATTCTACCCAACGTAATTTCGCATTATGGAATGCGAAAGCGAATGATCCGCCGGGCGCTGGATTCCTGTCTCCTGAATTTCTCCCCGGAGGCTTTCGTGCATCTGGGGGCCGGGTTTGATACCTACTCTTCCGGCGTATTGGGGGCGTTCCCCGACGTTCGCTGTTATGAACTGGATCATCCGGCCACCCAGGCGGNGAAGACCAGAACACTGAAAGATGCGAAGAATAGTTCCAGGCTACATTCCGCCGTTCGTTTTCACAGTGTGGATCTAGATATAAGGGGCTCCCTGCGCTCGCTGATCGAAGAAAGACAATCCGCCATCCTTGTGGCAGAGGGATTGTTCATGTATTTTACTGAAGATCGCCTTTGTTCAATGCTCAATGAAATTCGGGACACTTTCGTGGATTGTCTTCTGATATTCACATTTATTGAAGAAACCTGCGGTCGACCGGATTTTTTTGAAAACAGTCCTTTCGTTAACCTTTACCTGCGCTGGCACCAGGAGCCGTTTCTCTGGGGGATAACCCTGGACGAGCTATCCCCTTTTTTGATGAAGAATGGATTCAACCTTATCGAAGTACTGGACCCGGCAACTGAACTGGAGAAGCATTTGAACAAGAGGATCGGCCGAAGAATCAAAGAGAGAATCTGCATAGCCAGAGGAATTCGGAGCTAAAGACCTCAAAGCAGAACATGGATGCCTTTACTCAGAGTCTTGCCCAGGCGTATGCCGATGAGCGCTTTTACTTTTTTGCTGTGCTTTCTGTGCCCTTCTCCTGGGCCACCTGGTTCTTCCTGTCTCTGCCGTTTGGCCGCCCTACAGTGAGATTGTCATTGCATCGCTTCCAGAGCACCGGAACCAACCGACTGAAGCATAAAACCGGAAGCCTGATTGTCTGGAACGCTGGATTACAATTTATTCTCTCCCTACTATTCTGGCCCGTGCTGGCTCGCTTCGAGCTAACGCTTACCGGTCAATCCGGATTACTTCTGACTCCCATTCTGCTCGCTGGATATTTGATCATCGATGATTTCCTTTTCTATTTCTATCATCGAATACTTCACCTTCCTTTCTTTTTTAGGAGAATCCATAGTGCTCATCATGAATTCCAGTCCAGCAATGCGCTGGCCGCGGTGCATTTTCATCCCCTGGAATTTCTACTCATATCCAGTGGCTTTCTGGTAGGTCCTATACTTCTGGGAGCCGATGTTCTGACTTTTTATCTCTGGATTCTGTTGCGTCAATGGATTGGGGTATCGGGTCATTGCGGGTATTCATTGCCGGGAGATCCCTTGCGTTACCTTCCCAATCATCCAGGTAGTGCATATCATTTTCAACATCATGCAACACCGAACCGGAACTACGGGCTCTTCTTTGCTTATCTGGACCAGGCATTCGGTACCTACGCTCGGCCAGGTGCTCCAGCCAGGCCAGGAAAAAGCTCCAGGAAGGGATAGAGGCCAACCTGTACCTGCCCACGGAAATGTGGGCGGGTTGCAGTGGCACGGCAGCCCGAGAAAAGTCGGCTACCCGCGGGCCGATAAATAGAATCAGGCTTCTACTTCTGGTAAGAAATTCGAATCTCCACTCTACGGTTCTTCGCTTCCGGACCCATGGTATCTACCAGCTTGCGATCATCTGCGAATCCCTGAACCTCAATGAAACGTGAAGGTGCAATCCCCTTTCTTTCCACCATAGCATTCTTCACAGCTTCAGCTCTTCGCAGACTGAGAATCTTGTTGGATCTGTAAGCTCCCACAGAGTCCGTATGCCCATGAACCTTCGCCACAGTATCCGGATTATCCACAAGCCCTTGAGCTACCTGATCAATCAGCTGCAGAGCCTTTTGAGTTAGCTTCGCACTTCCTGTATCGAATGAAAGGTCCCCGTCGATGGTTGCCACGATTTCCTTTGTATTTCCGGAGGCCTCGTCTTTAACCTTCTTCATTGTGAAGCCCAGAGCTCGAAAACTGTTATCAAGTTCTTCCAGTGCAATTCCCTGGCGACCGAATTCATCCCTTACGGTATCGTAAAGTTTATCCAGGTACTCGCCCACTTCATCCGGAGTAACNTCTGGCTCTTCCGGCTCCTCGGGCTGCGTATCTACGGACTCGGTTCGCTCAGGTTCAGGTGAGGTCGTCGTAGTATTGACATCGCCAAAATGAAAGGCCATGCCAAGGGTTACATAGAATTCGGTGCGATAGCCTTTGGATTTTGCTCCGCGTTCTCCAATACCAAATGTATTGGACTTCTGACTGATGTCTGTCAGGGGACCATTCTGAAATCCATAGAACTCACTATAGGTTCTGGTCCAATCCTCGCGTTCCATACCAATTGTGGCCGATAGACGACAGTACCGAAATTCCGCTTCCAGTCTGTGCATCATCCCGCTGTCGCTGGCACGACCGGATTGATAGATACCTGCCAGATCAAGACTCTCCGCATCGTTCTGGTCGCGAAAGTTAACCAGTTGCGGACCGGCAGCTTCGAATGTACCGCTCCTTTCCATAATATAGAGCTGATACTTGATTCGCAGATAATCCAGAACATCCCATTTAAGACCCAGGCCAAAGACCAGTCCGTTGAGATGGTAATTTAGTTTAACATCCCCTGCGTTGGCCCAGGTAGTAAGCGATGGGTTTGTACTAACCGTATTGTTTCGTAAAGTATAAGATCCGTAGGTTGCGGTGAGCGATTCATGGACGCTCTGGTATCCGATAATGGGACCCGCTCGAAGATCCTTCGTCCATCTGTGGTAGTAACCGAATTCGTATAACCGCTGATCGTAGTGGTATCTGAGAAGTCGCGTGCCTTCGAAGAGGCTGGTTGCATATGTGGTATTTCCCGGAAATGCAAAAAGAACGCTGGGGCTGGTTTCTCTGGAGAACTTTCTCACAACATTGTTTCTATAGTAAGAAACGTCGAATCGGTCACCGTAGGAATACATTAACCGGGTGCGATACGGAAAGAAATCGTTCTCATCCCCTTCCCCCAGGGGGATAGCAGCAGGCTGACCCGTGCTACCTGAATTGATTGCGGAGTTNATTAACCAGGCCGGGCCTGTCTCTGTCATCAAATTCTGTTTTCCGATGGCATATCCGATACCAAAGTCAAACTGGATTCGGTGCATGTAAGTTCCCAGGAAGGGAACGTCCTGCTCCAATCTGGAATTGTCGGCTGGTTCCTCAGCGGATAGGAGCGCCGGAAAGAGGATCAAAAAAAGGGCCAGACCTGCCACCGAAGAATTGACTTTCATCTTTGATAGTTTCACGCTAATTCACTTATATCTTAACTATTTTTCCGGAGAATACAGATAATCTGGATAGGACGTAGAATAGTACACTATTCACCAGAATCTTTTAATCCAGGGAGCCCGAGAAACCTGTCAGCTTTGACAGTAATTTTTGGCATTGAGTTGCGGTATCTGTTAGTCAATTTCCCTTGGGCATGAAATCCTGGATCGTCCATATCGGGTCAGAACCAATCGAACTTATAGATGAGAAAATCATGAAACCGGATTCCAGATTCCTTCGTAAAACATTGAGCCGTTTCCTGGCCATGGCTCTGGCGTTACTCAGCGTCGGAGCAAGCTGTACTACATTTAAAGAAGCTCCTACTTATTTCGGGTATGATTCCTACTGGGGCCTTTTCTGCGGTTGCACCACGCATCGAACAGCCACGTCCCCTTCCGATGAGGCTTCGGACAGTCTGAACAAAGTTTATGCCCGAGTCCGAAATGATTTTGCCGGCAACGGAGAAATCCTGGAGGAACTGGAAAATTCCTTTAGAGCCCAGGGGTTTGAGCTTCGCAAGGAATTGGATCAGGGCGGAAATACGAAACGGCTGGTTGCCATTATCGATGGAGATCTTTCCTTCCCTACAGGCTCTTCGGAATTAACTCCCAAAGCCCTGGAGATCGTAGATAAAATGGGAGAAGGTCTTGCAGAGATCCCCAATACAGTGGCTCGGATTCATGGTCATACGGACACTCCCGGTTCCTATCAGGGTAACAAGATTCTGAGTCAGAAGAGAGCTGAGTCGGTGCGAAGAGCCCTGATCACCCGCAAAGGCATTGCTGCAGAACGGATTCTGGAAGTCCGGGGCTTCGCCGATGATCGGAAGCTAATTGATACCACAGCGGCAGAACCCAGAAACAGAAGAACTGAGATTTTGATTTCCTTTAAAGGCGATTCCTGACAATCCTGGCCATGCTCCGGCTCTGGCAGTTCTTTCTCTGCATTCTCGCATTCACTGTATTGCTACCCACAACCTTGCAGGCTNAGGACCTGGACCACTGCCTGGAATTTCTACCCATACCCTCCGAGCAGGAAGAACCAGATCCTGAAGCTTTGCTAGATGCGCATTTTCGCCCTTTCCAGGAACTGGAGCATATTACCTTTCATGATGGACCTGTATGGTTTCGCTGCGACATCGGTAAGCTGCGTAATGTGGGCCACAATACAGATTACCGACTGCATGTAGCCAACGGCTTCATTCAATTCCTGGACGTTTATATCTTTTCGAACAACGGCAAGCCGGAGCGCATTGCACGTTATAATGCAGGGAGCTCATTGCCTCGCTATATGGGTAACCGGGATCGCCAGCCTGCATTTCGTCTTCCTCATATGCAGGAAGACTTCGTCCTTTTAGTGCGGGTCCAGACGAAAAGTCGAATTCGAATTCCCATTACCCTTGTAAAAGAGAGCCAGTACGAAATCCAGGAAGGCCGACAGCGTACCGTCTTTCTGGTTTTTTATGGGATGCTCATCGTTCTATTTGTGACGAATGTTCTCGGTTTCGTAGGCTTGCGGGACAGAAGGTACATGGAACTGAATGGATTCCTGCTACTACTTCTGCTGTATCAAACCTATCTGGACCAATTCTGGCCTGCCGGCCCAGGACAGAGCACCTGGATTTTTCAGTTACTGGCATCCACCGGACCGGCTTCCCTCACCATGCTTTCTGTTTTTCTGGGCAGTTTTCTCGATGTTTCCCGTCAAAACCGCAGCGTCTGGTTTCTCATTCGATTTATGCAGATTTGTGGACTCATTCTGGCACTACTGGTCCTCATCGATTATCAATGGGGTATTAGCGGAGTGATCTACACTATGTGGCTCTGGTTCGTCGGATTGTTCGCCATCGTAGCTTTATCCTACAGGGAATCCAGAACAGAGGCCAGATATCTCTCATGGGCTATCTTCGTCAGCCTCCCTCTCCCCGCCCTCATTGCGCTTTCTGATGCAATCCTGGGTTGGGATACTCTGAGCTACCTTCACCTGACCAGACTGTTCATTTTGCCNGGAGGGTTGATTCTTACTGTTTCTGTAACCCTGCGGTTAAACAACATCAACCGTGAGCGTCAGGAAGCTCTGGAAGAAGCGGTTAGAGAGAGAACGAGACAGCTGATGACCGAGTCGCTACGAAGTGAGGAGGCTGGAAAGATCAAGGACAATGTGCTTCGCATCGTCTCCCATGATATTCGATCACCTCTGGCTGCGCTGAAAACCAATCTTCCTTTGCTCAGGAAGAGCGGCCTTTCCAGCGAGGTACGCGAAGAGCTGGTTCATGAAATGGAATCCACAGTGGATGAACTGTTACATCTTTCCAACTGGCTGCTGGAGTCCTCAAGGGCTGGAAGCGGGAAACCGGGCCTTGAACCCAGGTGGCAGAGCATTCAGAAGGCTCTGGATGACATTGCCACCAGATACAGTAGCTCCAGCAATGAAGCTGCATTCCGAATCCAGGTTTCGGCTCCGGAGGACTGGGAATTTCTCATCGATCCTCCCCTTTTTGCCAGTATGATTTCTAACCTGATTTCGAACGCTCTGCCGCATATGGGTAGCGATGGCACTCTGGACCTGGTGGCCAATCTGGAAGAAGATTTTGTACTTCGAATTATCGACAATGGATCGGGAATTCCGGCGGAGCTACAGCCTGCCCTTTTTGACCCCACGCGGACTGGTCGAAACCAGGAAGTGACGCCGGGACGGGGCCATGGACTGGGATTAATTCTTTCNAGAGAAATTGCACTTCTTCATGGAGGGGAACTAGAACTGGAACACAGTGTTCCTGGAAATACTGTGTTCGTTTTTCGCATGCCGCGAAACCGCATCTACATCCCCGGTCATGAAATGTCCAGAGGTCAATCCATCGTTCTGCTTGTAGACGATGATCCGGCCTTCAGGCAGATGGTGCGGACTTTATTTTATCAGGCGGACCCGGGTCTGGCCACAGTAGAGGCCTCCAATACGAGACAGGCACTGCGAATCCTGAGGGAGCTAAAACCTCGCTTGATTCTTACCGATGTATGGATGCCTGGCGAAGATGGATTCCATCTAATTCAGAGCCTCGCAGGAGATGAAGGATTTTCCCGAATTCCTGTCTGGGCAATTTCGGCTGATGGTACAACCGAAAAAAGAGCACGATCCTATCCCAACGTTACCGAGTTTCTGGAAAAACCAATTCAGCCTGAAAGGCTAAAGAAGAGATTCATCGATTTCTCTCGTGGAAATATGCGATAAGCTCCGCAGTAGTCTCTGCATTAAGCTTTTCCTTTAGATTTCCCTTATGGAAGGCCACGGTCCGTGCCGAAATGTCCAGGCGTTCTGCAATTTCTTTGTCCTTGAATCCGTGGGCCACCAGCTCAAAAACCTGCCATTCGCGCTCGCTGAGCTTGGGATCCTGCTCTTTGTGTTGCTCTAAAATTGCCTTCACTTTGTCAGAAAACACTGGATGCCCGGCCACGATTCGATTCAGGGCCGCCAGAATATTTTCGTTTACATCGTCCTTTAAGAGCACACCATCCACCTCCAATCGAGTGGCAGCGGCAATTATGGCCGGGGATTCCTGCTGGGTTACGATTAGGATTCCGGTGCCCGGATAATGCTTTTTGATATGAGAGACGGCTAGCAATCCGCCGAATTGCGAAGCTTCGCGCACACCCAATCGTTCCATTTCATCAATGAGACTCTGATCCGCTTCGCTCTGCAATTTATCCCCGGGGGGCATACCTATATCCAGGACTGCTATACGGGGAGTCTTCTCTGCGAATCCGGCCAGTACATCGTCTCCATTTCTCCCTTCGGAGGAGATATAGAAGGAATCGGAATCACCGATAACAATACGCAAACCGGTAAGGATCAACTGATGATCGTCTGCTATCAAGACGGAGTGTTTTTGACCGGTCATCTAAGAAACAATTCTATGATAGAACCGAATTGGCAAGCCTTTGTCCGCTTTCAACAGTCCCGGGGGGATTGCATTTTTACTTGATTCATAGATGGATCGATCCCGCTAATGAAGTCGTGGATGGCGGACTCATACCGTTTCGGCCCGTCAGCGGCGTCCGGGGCCCTCATGCCCAGACCATCGCTACCCATTTGCTTGGCCGGGCCACTTTCAACAGCAGGAAATTCAAATCCGATCTGTACACCGTGGCCCTTCCCAGCCCGGAAGGTAGTATGGATCGGATTCTGTTAAAAATCCATCGACAAAAAGCTCGAGAAGCCCCCGCCGTAATTCTAGTTCATGGCATGGAGGGCAGCTCTGAGTCCGTATATATAGTAAAGCTTACGGAAAAACTCCTGGGTCGTGGATTCCATGTGGTTCGAATGAACCTCCGCCAATGTGGAGAAGGCCGGGAAATGGCTCGAATGCCCTACAACGCAGCCATGACAGTGGATCTTCATGCTGCCTGCGTTTTCGTTTATGAGAATCTATCGGAGCACATGGCGCTGGTGGGTTACAGCCTGGGTGGAAACCTCGTCCTGAAATACATGGGAGAACCGGGCACAGAAAGAGCCCGTCAGATTCGCAACCTGCGCCGTGCTCAGCCCAACTACCTGGAAAGAGAAAGTCCCTTTCGCGGTCGATGGAAGGATTATCCGTTACGAATTCCCGAAAGGTGGGTCGCCGTAAGCGCTCCCCTGGATCTGAAAGCTACCCAGGTCCGCATGGACTCGGAACGAGCGAAAATCTACAGGGAAGCTTTTCTGGAGGAATTCAAACTCCGCGTGGATTCAGGGGTGTACGGAGAGCTGGCCCGGAATCTACCAGCTGCTCATCGCAGGCCGGATACCTTCTATCGGTTCGATACCCTGTACACAGCACCGGCCGCAGGATACCTTGGGGCCGAGCATTATTATGAAGTGGGATCTGGCGGAGGCTATGTCCCTAAAATCAAGACTCCCGGTCTGCTACTGCATGCTCTGGATGATCCCTTGATTCCTCATGAACCCATCCATGAAATTCCGTGGTCTCAGTACAGAGATATCGAGGTGCACTTCACCTTGAACGGTGGTCATGTAGGTTGGTTGGGGCGAAAACATCCGGAAATCCCGGACCGGCGATGGATGGATTATCGAATAGAAACCTATTTGCTGGACTGGATCGGTCGNAAATCCTGAATACAATCTGTGCGAAGTCCCATTTCTTTCTGAACATACATCGCAGGATCATCGCTATAGTTCTCCAGGAAAGCGGAACCTTCGAGGAAATACGAATGCGGATTCTGAGTCTGCAATGTTAGATCCTTATGCGTTTCTTTCAGCATGGTGCCTTGATCATAAGGACCCATGAGCTGCTCATAGAAACCGAACCTGTAAACCTTGCCTTCTTCCTCAAAAGCCAGCGGAGTAAGAGAATGATCGCTGCGATTATAGAAGTACAGGAGCGGCTCGCCTTCCACCATGCGTTTTCGCGTATCCAGTCTTTTTCTGGCAAGCTGCACATCCATGGAATCTATGCAACGGCGAGATGCTTCTTCATGGTCCATGTGCACAGGCCCTTGAGCAGATCTGTAAATGAAGCGAGGACTCAGGAGCACCCAGGGGCCCTGCCTTTTCACAAAGCCCTTTTCGCCGTATATGCTGCGCCGAGCCACACCGCGTACCCATTCTTCGTAGGTGTGAATCTTATAGTAGACTGTGCGATTTCCTTCCGATTCCAGATATAGCATCTGGGTAGAAGTAGAAAGACTATGAGGGTCCGCCACGGAATAGCGCGTAGATACAGGCCTGCGATAGGTTCCTTCCAACTCGGCAAGTCTGGTGCTTATACCTCTGTCAGGCAGATCCGCCGAACCAGGATTAAGACCTTCTTCATTCTCTGAATGTTCAGCATGTTCGGCCGATGTCAGCTCAGAAGATTCTGGCAACCGATGGATCCATTCCGGTGTAGAAAAGCATGCAAGTCCGCCCAATAATGACATTAGCGGTAAGAACCGGAAAAGCAAAACGAACGCTGCCCTTCGCAGCGAATAGGAGGGCCCGGAGCTGGCGGTCGGCGACACTGGTGTCTGGGTCATTCGATAGTCACTGAGCAGATTTGCCTCGGAATTCGAATCTGGTATGTCCAATCTGGATTTCATCGCCATTTCTCAGAGGCCTGGGTCGAAGCACCCTTTTGCCGTTTAAATAAGTCCCGGTATCGCTTACCAGATCGAAAAGAACATACTTCTGATCGATCTTGCGGATTTTTCCATGAAGCATGGAAGCGGACTTGTCGGCAACTACAAGACTGGCCATTGGACTCCGTCCAATGTAGGTTTCCTCTAGAAATAGATCATATTCGTTGCGTTTTCGGTAGGGATCCCCCCCTACCAGAATCAAAGTGGCGTATTCATAACGGCTGGCATCCCGCAGAGCCATTTGCAGTACCTGATAGGACTTTTCTTTTAGCTCCAGGGAAATCGTTTCCGGGGTTCTGGTGCGAAATGGCATTTCAGACTGAAAAGCACGGGCCTGGGCATCGTCACTGACCATGGCCGCGGCTGTGGCCAATCTTGCCGGTTCCGGGTTCTCCTGAGGTGCGCCGAGTCCTTCTATGGCATCCGAGATTTCCGAGTGTTGCTCCTCTGGATCCGAAATACTTGCGGGACGTGCCTCCGGATTCTGACTTCGGGCCAGCGCTTCGGTGAAATCGGTGATCTGACCCGGGGCCTGCGGTTCCAGTCTGGCGGGTTTTTCATGGTCTGCAGACCATCCCTGCATTACCTCATCGCTTACCGGTGGCAAACTCCTGCGCGCCTGGGCCCGCCGCAGCACAATCCATAGAAAAATGAAAAAAGCGATGAGCAGAAGAAGCCCGAGTCCCACGAGAATCCATGCGGTGAGGGAGTATTTTCCTTCTAAGAGTCGAAACGGGATTTCGTATGTATGCTCGGCGAATCGGTCCGGCTCATTTAGATACTCTACGCGAATTGTAATCTCTTTTCCCGGGTAGCGATTCCAGATTTCCGCCTTTGAGGAGTATCGCAGTGTGTAATGGGACCTTGAATCTGAGGAAGGCTTCAATCGGCCGGGAGGAAACTTCTCTTTAAAGACTTCGCCGCCGGTCTTTAATGCAATTTTCTGAAACCTTTCTTCGCCCTTTGCCTGGCCGTTCAGTATCGTATAAACCGGAATCTTTGCTTCCCGGGCTTCCCCGGCAATGGCGATGGCATCCTCTTCGGACAAATACGAACCTTCGTCGCGACCGTCGGTGAACAATATAAGTGCGGATCCCCTGGGGGAGTATGCATCCCGGGCCTGCGTGGCATGATCCAGGCCTACGTACAGAGCATCGTAGATCCTGGTTTTCATCCCGGTTCGCTGGATCTCTTCGATCGCTTTCAGAACATTGGCGCGCTCGGTGGTTAGACCGGTCATGGAGAGAATTTGAATGGGCTTACCGTTGATGCGATATACGGCTACGCGATCCGCATCCGGCAAATTACGAACAAAGTCCAGAGCCGCTTTGCGAGAGCGCAGGAATGCCTTTTTAGGTACAGACTTTGTAGCGTCCAGAACCACTACCCAGTTACTTCCGTTCTCCTGCGCCGAAACAACCTCTGCTAGATTCTGAGCCTGAGGGCCGGAGCCATAGTCTTCGTAGACTACAAATGTGGGCTTACCTTCTGCGCTGGAAGGGATCTCGACGGTTGCCTCCATGTCCGGATAGGCAGAGGTATTGACGCTAGAAATCTCCACCTGAGCCAGTGCAGGCCCGGACATCAGCAGTCCAAGAATGAGCAGAGTGCGTTCCATTAAAGAGCGGAACCGATCCATATCTGACATTATCGGACATAAAATGAATTGAAAAGCGCATTTTCCCGGATCCCCGGGAAAGGGCCGCCAGGTTCTTGAAGAAAGATTCCTGCCAGAGTCTCTGGGCCCTTATGTCCTCTGGATATCTCATGCGCGACTGACTGGGTTAATGGTTCTGATGCGCCGCGAGCCGAGTTCAATGGTTCTGATGCGCCGCTGGCTGATTTTCCAGGCTTTGATCCTGTGACCCGTTTACCAGCAATGGGTGCGGTGAATTAGACTCAGGAGAGTTCTGTTAGATCCATTGAGCCTGTCTTTGGCTCAGCGCTGCTGCTGGGGAAAGTACATCCGATTCATTTCTCTTTGCTGTCTTTGATGTTCCTGACCTTCAGGAGTGGACAGAAAGTAGGCCAGATAACCAAAATACAATCCCAGAATCAGAAATCCGCTGCCCATAATGGCCAGAGCCATCTTACGAGGTCTATTCCAGGACTTCATATAGTCCCGATGGAGAACTCCCATTACCATCAATATCAAATACAGGCCGCCCAGTCCGGCCACTATAGCAAAAAACAAATCTACCTCCCTTTAGAAAGACTTCTACTTCTTGATTACTTGCGACAGGCCTCGATGGCGGCCCCCAGAGGACCGGCCAGATCTCCCAGTTCTGCCAGCTGAAGCTGCGGAGGCGGTCCCATGCATAGTGATTCCAGATTATTGCGAATCACCGGTAGCAGGTATTCCCCCATGGCCTCCATAATACCGCCTCCCAGTACAATGCAATCCGGGGCCAGGCAGTTGGCGGTCTGAGACAGACCGATGGCCAGATAATGAGCGTAATGCTCTTCCAATAGCTCGGTGGTGAAGCTGTCTCCTTTTTCGTAGGCCTTTTTCAGGCTGGAGCTTTTCACCGGCTGCTTCTTCAAATTATAATCAATGATGGATTTTAATCGTGTCTTCTTCTTGTTGTCCAGGGCCTTCAGGATCTGAGCATTCAATGCCCATTTTCCGATGTACGCCTCCAGGCATCCGCTTCTACCGCAACCGCATTTGCGCCCGCCACTTCGCACCACCATATGACCCACTTCCCCAGCAGCGCCATCCTTTCCTTCCACAAGCTTTCCATTCAATGCAATGGCTCCGCCGATGCCCGTTCCACAGAAATAGGCCACGGCGCATTGAGGATCATCCGTCATACGATGCAATTCACCCAGCAACCCTGCATTCACATCGTTCAAAAGTACGGTGCGATCCTTCAGTTCCTGCGGCAGATCCATGTCGCGCACAGGCTTGCACTGCGACCATCCCAGATTCGGAGCCACCAGTACCGAACCCTGCTCCGACTGAACAAGCCCTGGAACACCCAGCCCAATACCGGCGAGCTCAAAGCCATCTTCTTCCAGACGCTTCTTCAGTTCCTGAATCTGCACAGCCACTCGATCAATGACATGCAGATAACCGTCCCGAGCTTCTGTATCTATTTTGGAATGAAAGATTGGATTGAGTTCATGATCAAATGCAACGGAGTAGAGATTGCTGCCACCCAGGTCCATCCCCAGGTAAGCATGGTTTTTTTTACCGCCAAACAATGCCATGGATCAATCCATATCAAAGAGTTCTTTTTCAATAATGGAGCATAGAATCTGACCTATCATAATGTGAGATTCCTGAATTCGAGCGGTCTCTTGCGAAGGAACAATCAGTGCAATATCCACAAGATCTGACCTCTGGACAATTCGACCTCCATCACCGCCAGTCAGCAGAATGGTTCGCACTCCAGCCCGACGGGCTTCCTCCAGACCAAGCTCAATGTTTCGAGAGTTACCGGATGTTGAAATACCCACCAGGACATCCTCTGGCTTTCCAAAGGCTTCTACCTGTCGGGCAAAAATCTGATCATAACCGTAATCATTACCGCAGGCCGTAATTACGCTGGGATCCACAGACAGAGACAGCGCCGGCAGAGCTTTGCGTTCATTGCCACCCTTGTAGCGAACCACCAATTCAGCTGCTATATGCTGCGCATCCCCGGCGGATCCTCCGTTCCCGCAGAACATGGCCTTTCGCCCCTTTTGCAGGGAGCGAGAAAGCATTCTACCGGCAGCCACAATCTGATCCAGAAGCTCCGGATCATCCACGATTTTCTGCTTGGTATCTATGGATCTGAGAATTTGATCTTTTACCAGATTCTGCACATTTCCAGTTAGGGACCTCCCCGCTTCCGGTCAAAGCCTTTCGGTGAATCGGGATATTACAAAGCATCACAAAATGTGGGATGCCGTGGGCCCAGGTTTTCCGAAGTTTAGAGTATGGACTCCCAGGAAGAGCTTGTTTACGTCATAGATTTCATTCTGAATCGGGCCAACCCCGAGGCTCTGGAAGCAGTCAAGATGGCTCTGGAACGCCGAGGAGCCGGTCCGTCTACAAGATTCACCGGTCCTATGGGCGGCACCGGAATGACCTCGGACCAGGGCAATGTTATGGATATTCAGAGCATTGCCAAAAAATACGCCGATGAGCTCCAGGCCTCCATCGATATAGATATTCCGGGAATGTCCCGCCGTCTGGTTCGAAACATGATCAAGACCCATGAGCCTACCATCCCGGCAGAGCATCTGGATGCCCTGGTGGACCATTTTGTGCCAGACCCCAATCGCCCGGCCCCAACCAATGAGACCAATATCCCGAAGGATGTACTTCTGACCATGGTGCGGCAATTTGTGGATTACTCCGTTGGCCGTATGAAAGACCGGGAATTGAAAGAATTGAAATCGGCATCACCGGACTGGGTGGAGAAGTACTGGAGCGCCTTTCCGGACAATGTGCGAAGAACGGTATCGGATCTTGTTCGCGGAAACATCGGAGAAAAGGAATTCTGGGAGAAAATCAATTGAATGGATAAGGCCTCTACTCTGTTCTGCTAGTCTGTGCAGCTAGATCCCTTTATACCGGTGCGTCCTCGATCCGACGCGAACATGAAAGAAAATTTCAAGGCCCTTTGCGATCAATGTGGGCCCAAACTGCCTGGCAGGGGCAAGCTACTCCATTCCATCAGCTATTATCCGAAACTTCTGGAAGCCGCTTTCGTGGCCGGGTATGAACATATTCCGCCGGTAACGGAGCAGGCCCCCATCATGTGCTTTTCGCATAAGAAGATTCACGATGTCATGGCCCTGGCTCAGTACATGATTGGCCGGGATGTTGAGCGCTTTCATAATCTAACCCTCGTTGCCCAGGGCGGGCTCTTTCATGGAATCTTTCCTTACCAGGATATGATGCCGGGATTTGTAAAGAATCAGCTCTTCAAACTGCCTGCTGGCTGGAGTTCCCGATTCATTGCCCGCTATTTTCGAGGTCTGTTCGAAGATCTAAACGCCTATCCCGTATATCGTGATGGATCAGATCTTCCCATCACCGAGGAAGAGTACAGGCATCCCAGCTTTGCCGGTCCCCAGGTTACGGGAATGAGCTATGCCGATTTCCATAAGTATACCAGGAAGCAGACGGCGAAATCGGTACTCCAGGTCCAGCGTGACATGGAAGAAAAGAACCGTTCATTTGTAATTCTGCCAGAAGGACGATACTGTCACGATGGACGCATCAGCGAACTGCTGGATCTCGCTGCTTTCGCCTCGCACAGAAAAAGCCGGCCCATTGTTTACACAACGCTCTCCTACGAAGAATTGTGTCCGGATGCACTGGGTAAGATTGAAGTCTTTATGTACACCACGGCTGCCGTAGCTCCACCTGAGTCCAGAAACGATTTCAAGGAGCATATGAAAAAGGGCCGAACGCTTCTTCAGAACAATACAACAGTCCTGGCATCCAGTATTCTGGCCGCAGCCACTTTTATGGAACTCGAAAAGGGTCCGGTGGTTTCCAGGGCATCGCTACAACAAAGGTATGAAGAGCTTTCCTTGAAGCTCCTGGAATCCGAATTGATCTATGACCCCAGACTCCAGGATGAGGCATTTCGCAAAGAGCGATGGAGTCGCTACATCTCCCGAAAGGCATTCAAATGGTTTTCGATTCGCGGCGATGAAATGAAGGTTCGCCCCAAAAGAATCCTGAAGTATGATGACGGAGAAAGAACGGTACCTGACCTGCTCTGGAACATCAACAATGCCATTCATGCTGCCCCTGTATTTGGCCTGAACTCGGACCGGGTAAACCCGGAGATATTTCGCGGCCTGGTGGAAGCCTGAACCCTCACATTTCGCTTTGGGGGCGCACCAGCCCGCATTTCTTTCGCATGCCTATCTGACGGCTGGCTTAAATTCAGTACCACTGATTCGCACTTTATTCCAGCCAAAAAGAGATCTCGCCTGTAATTATGCTTGCCGATCAACCCGGCCTCTAGCTATTTTACGATATAGGCTACCCCCCTACCCTATATCGAATGGGGGTTCAGGAGTTTTTTATGACCGTAGAGCGAATCGTTCGAATTGTGGCAGGATTTTTTGTTCTTTTATCTCTTTCCCTCGGAGTAGAAGCCAGCCCGATTTTTCACCATCCATACTGGCTTTTTTTCACTGTATTTGTTGGATTGAACCTCTTTCAGAGCGGGTTCACCACACTCTGTCCTCTGGCCAGCATCCTGGAAAAGGTTGGTGTAAAAACAGAGGCGGCCTGCGCCACAGAAACCGGAAAGGCCTGATCCAGAGCTGTTAAGTTTTTTTATCCTGAGGCGATATTCGCTTCAGGATGAGACAGTCTTCGCCATTCATTTTTTCTCTAGTTCTTTTTAGCGCATCACTATTCGCGGCGCCGCCTTCCTGGGATGAACTGGATGATCCAGATCTGGACCCGCAGCGACGTAGCGAAATCATCCGCGCCCAGGAACAGAAATGGGGCGTAGAAGAAGACCTCCCTTCGATCAATGCACAAAAAAGCCCGGCGCGGAGATTGCTTGAACTTCTAAAAACCGAGACTCTGACCTTTAGCCCCGGGTATTCTCGCCAATTACGAATGGGCCATGTCACTCTGGAAATTCCTGCAGGAGCTTTTCAGGGATCCCCGGTTGAAGCGCGGGTAACCGTACTCAAGACCCCGGCAGATTTCGCTCTGGCCGGAATCCCTCTGGAATTTCTGGAAGCCGGAAAACCGGTGGTGCTGGAATCCGATGGGATGTTTCACCTTGAGTTCATCCAGGATGGTAAATCCATAGAGCCCTCTTCTCCCATAGCTGTTCGAATGACGCCGGGCAATGAGAAAGAAATGAATATGTACAGGCTGGAAGGAAAGACCTGGACCGAAGTGGGCTCCACCGGAATGGCCACTGATTGGCCGGAAGGCTGCGACGTTCGGAGAAATCCAGGGAATCCTTTGCTGGTGTTGGTGGAATCGCCGTACTGTGGTGGCGAATATACCTCTGTTCGAATCTACCGCAATATCAGTCGCTCGGGCTGGTGGAATTTTGATAAACCAGCAGACAATATTACATGCCTCACAGGGATTTTTCGATCACCCGGCGAAGGGTTCAATATTACGGTACAGTCAGTTGGATTGGACTACCTGGGATTAAGCCATGCCCGTCGGACAGGAAATCGTTTTGCCATTAATGTGGCTGCGAATCAATCGGTAAAAATCTATTCCGTAGTCACTGACCGCGATTCGCGACGCGTCTACATTGGCAGCCTGGACCCGATCAAAACGCCGAACAACACAGCGTTCGTTGATTTCGAGAGCGATGATTATTCCAAATGTACCGATGTCGGAGAACTGAAAGTAAAGCGAAGCAGCGTGGGGTTGCTCTCGAACAGAGCCGCTTTCCTGAAGGCCATAGGCATTCCAGAAGGCGGTCTTTGACATTAAGGTCTGGCCCCTACATTACTTCTCAGTGTTTCTCTTACGCCTCAGTATTCGCAAGACGCAGGATTTTATGTATTTAGATCCATAATTCTTCGAACGCCATTTTCTCGACAGTGGCTTCGTCCAGGTGCCGGATTGAATTTGCAGATCACATAGCCCCATTCGCCCGGATTACAACACAAATAAATGGCAGCACTGTTCCGGTAGCACCTCATGGCACTGGCAGAATTTCATCCAGTGCAGTAAGAACCTGATCCATCTGCTTCTCTGTACCAATGCTGATGCGTAGATACTCCTGCACGCGTGGCAGGGAAAAGTAACGAATCAGGATGTTTCGCTTTTCCAGTTCCTGATGAATCTTTCGAGCCTGTTCAGGGTTTCCTTCAGGTACGCGAGCCAGCACAAAATTAGTGGAGGATGGTATGCACTGGAATCCCCGTTGCTGTAACCCACTGACTAATCGAGCCCGACTGGCTTTGATCTTTTCTGCATTTTCCTTCTGCCATGAAACGTCAAGTATGGCTGCTCTGGCGGCCATTTGTGCTGCACGAGAAAGATTGTAGGAGTCTCGAATTTTATCGATTTCATCAATGAGGGCAGGATGAGCGGCCATCCAGCCAACGCGCATACCTGCCAGGGACCATGCCTTGGAAAAAGTGGATGTGCAGATCAGGTTGGCAAAGCGGCTGCCTGCCAGTTGCATAAAACTTTTCTCGCCAAAAGGTGCGTAGGCCTCGTCCAGAATAACCCATCCAGGAAAATCTAGAATGAACCTTTCCAGATCGTCGGTCGATTCATCCAATCCTGTAGGAGCATTGGGCATGGCCATAATGGCAACCCGAGCCGGGCTGTTCGAATCCTGAGCGGCCTTTAGCAGGCCGGCAAAATCGATGCGAAAGTCCTGTTTGAGAGGAACGGTGCTATATTTTAGACCTGCGATTTCTGCAAGAACAGGATAAAGGCTATAGGTTGGATCAGGCATTACGAAGGTATCCCCGGGATCCATAAGACCTCGAAATAGCATGGCCAGGATTTCATCCGAGCCATTTCCCACCAGAACAGTGCCGGTATCCAGACCCAGTGTGGTTTCGATGGCCTGCCTTAATTCGTGGGACCTGGGAGATGGGTACTTTTCCAGTGCCGTCTTGCCCGGATCCGCCAAATCCTTCAATGCCTGGAATACCGCTGGCGATGGAGGATAGGGATTCTCATTGCTATTCAACTTGAGTATGCTGGAATCATTCTTCTGCAGGCCCGGCACATAACCGTGCATCTGGCGAACTCGATTCGGCAACATTTCAAGCATTTCCTGAATCTTCACAGCTCCAACTATCCAGCGGGCCCTGTGGTATCATCCACTTTTGCAAAGCAGCAAGAGCTGCACCCTGGCTATTCGGGAGAATCCGCTTCCATCTGGTTCAAGTCAAAGCCTGGTCGTCCAAAATAGAAGCCCTGNCTGAANTGAATGCCAAGATTCAGAATGGAATGAAATTCCAGGCCCGTTTCAATGCCTTCCGCGATTAATTTGATACCCAGTCTATCACAGATATTAACCAGGCTTTCCACAATGACATACTTCACCGGCTCGCGGTGAATCCTCTGAATAAAATATCGATCGATCTTCAGATAGTCTGGTTGCACTGAGGCCAGCATTTTCAGACCGGCGTATCCAGAACCAAAATCATCTATGGCAATCTGGTANCCCTGCTCCCGGTAATGAGAAATGGTCCGGGCAAACAATTCGTAGTTCTGGATGGCCGTTTCCTCTGTAATCTCAAGAACAATTTGATCTTTGCGCAACCCGGCCTCTTCTACCATAAGATCCGTACGTCCCACGGAGTGCAGAGGGCTCAGCAGGCTTTCAGGACAGACGTTGATGAACAGCCGGTTCTTCCACTGTTGCGATGCGGATTCCACCAGTATCTGCTCCCTGCAGTAGAAGTCCAACTCCATGATCCAGCGAGAATGCCGGGCTCTCTGGAATACTGTCTCTGGAGAAAGCAGGTTACCTGCCGCCATCCGTAGCTTATCTGTACCGGTAATCCCTCGATTTCCCGACCGAGCGAAGCGCATCAATGCCTCCACTCCATGTAAGCGCCCATCTGGCTCAAAGATGGGCTGAAAAGCAACACGGCTAAAATCAAAACCAAGGGCAGATTGCAGATGGACTGGTTGTTTTTCGGCCAGAGACATAGGACAAAGTAATCCGTATAGTATGACCTTTCATTGACAGACCTGTAACGAGAGATCGATAAATTGGATGGGTCGTTTCTTTGCTGCAGCCGCTGGGGAGCGCCGTCGGACGCCGGGAATTAATAAAAAATATTGATGACTTTCTGGACCGAGCGTGCATGCTCCCCTGTTAGCATGTCTGCATCTGCGTACAATCCACTTAGAATTCTGGCCGTAGACGATGATCCGGTAGCTCTTCTTCTCTACCGTCGGGTTCTCGAGGATTCGGTGGAGCTCGTAACCTTTAGTAACGCTGAAACAGCTCTGGAGTCCTTTCTGGACAAACCTGCACAGATCATACTGCTGGACTGGCTACTTCCGGGAATGGATGGCCTGGAGCTGGCCTCTCGTATTCGGCAGCAGCCTGTAGCGGAGGATGCTCAGATCCTCGTTGTTACAGGTAGAGAAGAATCGGACAGTTTACANAAAGCGCTGGAAGCCGGAGCGAACGATTATCTGGAGAAGCCGGTTTCGCCAGAACAATTGCTCACTCGGATTGAAATCGCCAAGCGAAACCTGGAGTTAAGGGAAAAGAAGCGCGAAAGCGATCACAAAGGCACCTTGATGCTGCAGGTATTTGACAATAGCATGNATGGCATCTTGATAACGAATCGAGAAAACCAGATCATTTATACGAACCGGGCATTTTCGAGAATCACCGGCTTTCAGGCAGACGAGGCCCTGGGACAGACTCCAGCGTTCTTGAGTTCCGGTTTCCATAGCGAAGCTTTCTATCATCAGCTATGGGAATCGATTCGGAACCATGGTGCCTGGAAGGGTGAAATCTGGAACAAGCGAAAGAACGGAGAGATTTATCCCGAGTGGCTGGAGATCTCGACTGTAGAAAACGAAAGAGGAGAGCTCACTCATTACATCGCCCACTTTTCGGACATTTCGCAGAAAAAGCAGAATGAAGAACAACTGAGGTACCTTGCCTCCTATGACACGCTCACAGGATTGCCAAATCGGAACCACTTTCTGGAAATTCTTCAGGGATCATTAATCCGCGCTCGAGAGTCTCATCAAAAAGGAGCNATNCTCTTTCTGGACCTGGACCGTTTTCAGGTAATNAACGATACNCTTTCCCATGGATCCGGGGATTTGNTGCTCNGAATNGTGAGCGAAAGANTGAAGCGNATGGTCGGNCCTGCAGATACNCTTTCGCGNACCGGTGGNGATGAGTTNGCNATTCTNGTGGATTCTCTANNCTCNCTGGANGTNCCTATNCAAATCGTNGAGGAGGCGATGGCTCAGTTTAACGAGCCATTTCAAATTGAAGACCAGGAGATCTATGTCTCTACCAGTATTGGAATCTGCATCTTTCCCGATGACGGAGAGGATGCCGATAGTCTTTTGCGAAACGTAGATATGGCAATGTACAGAGCCAAAGAGACAGGCCGGAATACGTACCATTTCTATTCTCCCGAAATCAATACCCGGGCCTTCGAGCATCTGGCATTGGAAGCCAGCCTTCGTCGGGCCATAGAGAAAGATGAATTCGTCCTCCATTTTCAGCCGCTTATATCTTCACAGAGTCACCGGGCGGTGGCCGTAGAGGCGCTGGTACGCTGGGAGCACCCGGAGCTGGGGATGGTATCTCCGGCCCGATTCATTCCCATGGCCGAAGAAACCGGTCTGATTGTACCCATGGGCCAACTTGTAATGGAAAAAGCGTGCAGGGCTTTTGCAGAAAACTGGACCTCGGATGACGGCCTGGAGTATATCTCCGTGAATGTTTCGGCCCGACAGTTCTTTCAGGAAGGTTTTCTTGATATGGTGGATTCCACTCTTGAAAAGACCGGCATGGAACCCCGGCACCTGGAATTGGAGCTTACAGAGAGTGTCTTTATTCAGGATGTAGATCGCACGGTTGAATTGCTGGACCAATTGCGAAAGAAAGGGGTGAAGCTGGCCATCGACGACTTCGGCACAGGCTTCTCTTCATTGAGCTATCTGAAGCGTTTTCCGTTGGACACACTTAAGATCGATCAATCCTTCATCAAAGATGTGCATCGCAATCAGGATGATTTGGCTATTGTGCGTGCCATTATCGCCCTGGCCCGGGCTATGAAACTGAGGATTGTAGCAGAAGGAGTGGAAACCGAAGACCAGTCGGCACTTCTCATAGGCGAAGGCTGCAACATACTGCAGGGCTATCTTTTTTCTCGCCCCCTTCCCCTTCTCGAACTGAATTCCTTCCTTACCAGTTCGGTGAGTTGACCCATTTTGAATGGTTCTACAAATCCCTGGTTCCGGACAGGATACCAGGATAGTAGCTTTGCTCCTGGATAATTCTGGATTCCTGTTCCAGCCAGCCCTGCCAGTCCGACTGATGCTGCTCGGGCCTGAGCTCCCGGGCCAATCGGAGAAAGGCATGATAATGTCCAACCTCGGACTCCAGCAAATCGCTGTATAGCCCGCCCATTTCCTGGATCAAGGATGGCCCATCGTTCAACGCCCGCGAACCGCAGGACAGAGCTAAAAATCGCTCGCAACTCCTGGCTTCAATGAGTGCAGCCACATAAAGGCGATCCGCCAATTCCGCTCTTCCCTCTCCGCGGCGCACCAGTGCATGCAAGGCTCCAGCGTAAGGGTTCTTATGATGACGGCTCAATGAGAATCCATGCTTCATCATAAAACGAGAGACCCGTCTTAGATGATCTGATTCTTCCGCTGCCATTGAGGTAAGAGCTCGAACCCAGTAATCGGGAGTTTCGCCATGAGGCCAGCGGCAGATCAATTCCAGAGCATTGGTAGCAGCCTTTTTTTCCAGGTGCGCATGATCATTGAGCAAGCTCTCCGGGTTTTCCAGTGCGCGAAAGGCCCAGCTCTCCGGTGTGCGATAATGCAAGGGAAGCTCAGCCAGGACCTCTGCACTAGATGATGCCATGCAACGGCCCTCCGCTGGCAGCCAGAGCATCCACTCTTCGATCCACTTCTGGGTCTGTTTCCAGCGCCGGGGCATGATGGGGTTTCACACGCGCGTCGATGACCAGAGGCCCTCGACATCCCCAGTGCTTGAACTCCTGAAAACTATCTACACCATAAATGTCGTGGGACGGATTGGACCTTGTAAATGCCACCCACAGGAAATTATCCAGATTTCGGGCAGCGAATTCCGAGTCATCGCTGACAACAATGAGAGGGAATGCATCCAGCAAGCTTTTCTGACCAGACAACGCAGCACAGAGCTTTTCCATTTGGCTGCGATCCGATTCGCTGCGAAACGGAGATGCTTTCACAGAAAGCACCCCGGGAAAAATACACCGCAGATCGGAAACACCGTCGGGAAGATGAAGTCCGGGCACATCGGTACCGAGCTTTCTCTTTGGTTCGCCGGCGGCAGCAATTACAACTCTGGATCCACGATTGATGGACTCGCCGCTGTAATCCAGGGTATCCATTGTGGTGCTGGTCTGGAAATGGAGGTCCCGGGTCCAGTCCACTCTTGCCAGCATATGCTCGAAGAATTCTTGAATATGATGCGTATCCAGCTCAGGGTTATCTTGATGAGCTGCGATCCATAAATACTTCGCAAGAGAAGCCTGCCCAAACCCCAGGATAGCATTCGCAACAGTCAGAATCTCAGCAGGAATTCTCTCCTTTTCAAAGGGAGTGTATCTCTCTTCGCCTATGGCAATCATCAGAGGGTGCACGCCAGCCTGATCCACGGCATGCATAGATTTCAGTCCGGGAATGGACACGGGCACCATAGGACCGGTCAATTCATGGATGAGAGCGCCAAAGATTGTATCTTCCTGAGGTGGCCTGCCAACCACAGTGAAAGGCCAGATCGCATTCTTTCTATGGTAGACAGATGTAACTCTAAGCACCGGAAATTCATGTGCGAGACTGTAGTATCCTAGATGGTCTCCGAATGGACCCTCCGGCAATAGACCAGGCTCCACGATGCCTGTTATGCAGAAATCCGCATCAGCAGAGACTACCTGGCGCAGGCGAGAATCAGAGAGTCGATCCCGATTACGATCCACAGAATAGCGAAACCCTCGACCGGCCAGAGCACCTGCGAAAGCAACCTCCGGTAAGCCTTCAGGCAGCGGCATCACTGCAGAAAACGTGTGCGCGGGTGGACCACCTACAAAGATACTCACCGGAAAAGGACGGCCCTTCTCAATAGCTCGACTGTGATGAACTCCAATTCCTCGATGAATCTGGTAGTGCAGCCCGATCTGTTCATTGGTACGATAATCATTGCCCGCCATCTGCACTCGGTACATTCCGAGGTTGGACTGCATCACTCCCGGTTTAAAGGCATCCTCCGAATACACCTGAGGTAGAGTGATAAAGGGCCCTCCATCCCGGGGCCAGGACTTAATGAATGGAAGTCGATCGATGGTGGTACGCCGATACCGAACCGCCCCTCCCGGGACCCGGCGAGGAAGCGCATTTAGTCCGGCGCGAAGTGCAAAATATAGATTGGCCGGATTTTTCAGTCCACTGGAAGGATCGGCCTTTAAGCCTATCAAAGCCTGCACTCGGCGAATGGTTTTTCGAAATATGAAGCGAGCCCGATCCAGTGTTCCAAACAGATTGGACACAGCGGGAAAATCGGAGCCCCGCACTCTTTCGAACAATATGGCCGGACCGCCGGCTGCGAAGACTCTCCGCTGAATCTCTGCCATTTCCAGGTTCGGGTCCACTTCTTGAGAGATTCGAATCAGATGAGAATGCTTCTCCAGGTCTTTTACACAGTCGCGAATATTTCGATAGGCCATCTAGAAGTTAGAGAAAGGATTCCATTCCCGTAAGCAAGTGAAATCCTATCCCAGAAATTCAAGACCGTAGCGAAGGGTTCTGTCCAATGAGGCGCTCCCCGGAGCAGAAAAAGAGACTTATTTGCGGCCTGCTGATCGAATACTAGGCCGCGGACGGTAATTACTCTTCAGGAAGAAAAAGCATATATAAGAAGAATCGCCTGGCTATTGCGGAGCTAGAAGAACCGCTGCAGCGCTTCTACTGCATAGTTGCGATAATTGGAGTCTTCGATGGCATGATCTGACTTCGGTTGTTGTCCTACCAGGTATTCCAGGTGCTCCCTGGCCTTATCCTTCCTCCCCATATCCAGATAGAGTTCAGCTAGAAATGAGCGATTGTTAAAGAACTCCGGGGCTAACTCCACGGCACGCTCAAGATGTTCCGCCGCCTTCAATTTGTTACCCACCGATATAGGCCACCCTGGAGCCTGGTGAAATAGCCGGCCCAGAGCCCGGTGTGGACCTGCGAAAAAGAACATCTCATTCTCCTTGAGCACCACATCCATGGATTCTTTGAATGGGTCTATGCTGGCCAGAGAAGCCATGACACCCCGGCAAATTCCCAGCTGACCGACATTGGAAGCATACCAGAAGTTTCCATAAATGGCCCGGGGGTTCAAATTGATCGCTTCTCGGCCAAAGTTCGTTCCGTGTTCATAGTACACTTCGCGCTTCTTATCGTCGCGAGTAAAGAGACCCTTGTAAAAATAGACGCTGCTCAATTTTCCGCAAATAAGATCTTCATCCGGATGTTCGGCTTTCAGAGAAAGCAGGGCCGTTTCGGCCTTATCCAGATTTCCTTCGCTTTCGCGCTGGTCGATCCAGTGATTGATATCCGTTAACTTCCCTTTGATTTCGCTCATTTTATCCACTTCCCGAAACTGAACTCCTGACTGGTAAGCTAATCCCCTGGCAATAAGCCCATGAGCGCATCATTTTCGCGAGGGGTAGCTCGGCGGTCCCCGGATGATTTAGAGCCATGAAATATCTTCGATGCGGAAGGCTACCCAGCGTTTCCGAATCGCCGAGAAGGTTATCAATCGCTTCTATATTTTGTAGAATCTTTAATGATGGCCACTCCATCAGATCGGCGAACCCAAAAAAAGGCGAATTGAAAGACGCACCTTTAAAGAGTTGCATGAATCACTCCCCATACCTGTTTGTGTATGTAGGGTTCGCTACACTGAGCTGAGGCCAACACCAGAGTCATTTTTCTAGACTTGAATCAGGGTCTGTCAATCTCAAATCCCGAGAGAACGAGGACTGGCCCGGGAGGACTATCTGTCACAGGACAAAAGACAACATCCGCGGTTTCCTTTCAAGCGACAGCTTACGATATTCGCCGAGTCTCCGCAATTGAAGAAAACCATTGAATACGATGCCACAGGAATCAACCTCTCCAGGGGAGGCATTTTGCTGTCCAGCAGGGCAGACTTCGCAGAAGAAACCCGCTGCTCACTGACCTTTCATGATTCTTCCGATAGCACAGTTAATAGAACGGGCATTATTCGCCGAGTGGAAGCACCACCGGATATGAATCTACCGGAACCTCTACGATTGTATGGCATAGAGTTCGATGAGCTCATTACGGAAGAGGGTCTGGCAACCATGGTGGGCACAACCATTTGAGCCTGGATTGCACAGCTCAATTTCTTCCGGGATGTAGCTCTTGATCAATCTCCGAAGCCCTCCGCAGATATCTCCTGGCCAGCCAGGAAGTCGCGATACATAAAAGCAGAATCCTTCGGATACCTCTCCTGAGTCGGGTAATCGACATAGACCAGGCCGAACCTTGGACGATAGCCTTCGGCCCATTCAAAGTTATCCATGAAGCTCCAAACGAAATAGCCCTGAATTTTGGATGATACCCGGGATGCGCGCAAAGTTGCATCCATGTAATCCTGCAAATACTTTTGCCGTTCCAGGTCCGCTACTCGTCCCTGGTTCAGAGTATCCGCGAATGCTGCACCGCTCTCAGTAACGTAGATTTTTTTCACTTCCGGGTATTCAGCGAACTGAAGCAATAGATTATACATCGAGTCCGGGTAGATTTCCCATCCCATTTCGGTGGTGCGATCCACCCGCTTCTTGGGCTCTATGGTCTTGAACCACAGTACAGGTTGAAAGGGGGAGAAGCGAACAACATCCCGAATATAGTTCTGCACTCCAATGAAATCAAAATCGAAGGCCAGTTTCTGTTCATCACCTGGTCTGGCGTACTTCCAGATTCGTTTTAACGAGGGCATTTCTTCTGTGGGATATCCGCGGCCACAGGCAGGGTCCAGAAAGAAGCGATTAAAGACAGCGTCATACCTTCGCACAGCTTTCCTGTTCCATGCAGTATCGCGATAGGGCGTTGGGTAAGCACAGGAAAACGTAGTACCAATCTCAGCATCTTTCACTGCATTTGCCCGGGCAATACGACCCCCTTCCGCTTGAGCCAGCGTAGTATGGTGAGCCGCGGGCAGAAAGTTTCGTAGGCCCTTTCGACCCGGAGCATGGATGCCTGCGAAATGGCCAACAGCCGTAAAAACAAATGGTTCGTTCAATACCATCCAGTGCTTCACCGAATCTTTGAATTCCCGTGTTATCAGATCCGCATAATCACAAAAAGCATGGTATGTATCCCGATTGGTCCAGCCACCCCGGCTTTCCAGGGCAGACGGCAGATCCCAGTGATACATGGTTACATGGGGTTCAATGTTTCGTTTGTGGCAGGCTTCCAGCAGACGATGGTAGAAATCCACTCCCTTCTGGTTTTTCGCACCCACTCCATAAGGAAGAATCCGGGGCCAGGAAAGAGAAAACCTGTAGTTCTTAATTCCCAGATCACGCATTATATCCAGATCGCTTTCGAATCGATGATAATGATCGCAGGCTACATTTCCAGTATCCCCCCCGGCGATTTTTCCGGGAATCTTACAAAAATCGTCCCATATTGATGGGCCTTTGCCATCCTCAAGTGCGGCGCCCTCAATCTGATAGGCCGCCGTGGATGTGCCGAATAAGAATCCTTCAGGAAAGTCCGATCGTTTCATAGCTCACTTAAAGGTGGCCCGGACATTTCAATTACAAGAAAAAATACCTGACCCCAGACCCCTGTATTGAAAAAATCGCCTGCAATGAAAATAAGAAGCCTTTTTCCACTATTGCTACTTGCAATGGCGTATTGTTCCACTGCTCCGGTAGAAGAAACTCCGGAGTCAGAGCCTGCCGGCCCCATGCGCGGGATCTATCTGGATGTGAATCGAGGCCGAAACCTGGATCTGGTAAAGGGCTTAATTGAGCGAGGCAGACCCCTGGGAATCAACTATGTGGTTGTGGATGTACAGCCATATGCTTCCTATCGTTTCCTGTTAAACCCGGAAGTGATCCAGTACCTCAAATCAAAAAATGTCTACATTGCTGGCCGGGTGGTTTGTTTTCAGGATGGCCTCACTCGCAAAGCCAGCGAAGAGAAACTAAAGAGCCTGTACGAGTTGATTGAGAAAACAGCAGCAGCCGGATTTGATGAGGTGCAACTGGACTACATTCGATTTGCGGACGATTACACGCCCTATTCTTTGCAGTCGAAGTACGATTACATCGAAGATATTTTAAAGAAGTCCCGCAGCATAGTAGACAAGCATAATATCAAGCTGGGAGCGGACCTCTTTGGTCGTGTGGTCTATAACAAGGATGATTTGATTGGTCAGAAATTGGAAAATTTCGCAAAGTACGTCGATGTAATCTATCCTATGCTCTACCCCAGTCACTTTACAGGGGACAGAAAAAGGCTATCCAATCCGGGTTTTACAATTCATGAAGGAACCACCAAAGGACTGGATCGCCTGAATGGCACCAGAAGTACGATTCAACCTTTTATTCAGGCCTTCGGGTACAATGTCGGTTATGCTCGTATGTCATACAGAGATTACATCGTGGCTCAGATCAAAGCCGCAGAAAGCACAGAAGCAAGGGGATGGGTAGCATGGAATGCCAGAGCCGAATACGATACCCTCTTTCAAGCGCTGGAAGCTCTCCAGAAAGAAAACCCAGAGCCAGCCGTTCAGTAATAGCAAGAGTTATTGCTACCGGCATCCTTTTCGTTTGTCTGGCCTCCTGCAATTCTCCTCATTATGCAGGGGCCGGACCAATCTATCTGGATAAAAAAGTCGAGTATTTAAGGGCCGCTACTGCCTTTCGTTACGCGCTGCTTCCCAAGGAAGCTAGCCTTGCCCAGGCCCTGGAGCACAATGAGTTTCGTCCGATTCTAGGTCCTTATCCTAGCTTTGGCCTTCAAAAAGATGCGCTCTGGCTCATCACCGAGATTAATGCTGACACAGATGCCCCTTTCTTCCTGGAGGTAGCCAGTCCTCAACTGCAGAGCATTCAATTCTTTCAGATTCAGAACGGGGAGATTCTATCAAGTAGCGAAGGTGGCGCCGACCAGGTTCGCGATCACCCGTACTTTCGCTTTCCCCTGGTACAGAACGGTTCTTCGCAAGTGCTCATCCGTATGGTTTCTGCGGACGCACTAACCGTTCCGGTTTATTTATGGAGAGATGATGTTCTGAAAAAAACCGACCTTCTAAGGCATTTTGGCTTCGGGGCCTTCTTTGGTCTTATGGTGTCTTTGTGTATCTACAATTTCTTCATTTTCATATCCACGCAGGATAGGGCATATCTGTATTACGTTCTGTACATACTGGGATTTGGAATCTTTCTTTCTGTGGTGTACGGTTATCAGAATCTCTTCCTACCTCTCAATTCCTACACGGTGCAGGCTCGGATGGCACCGATCTTTAGTATTGTCACTTCGATGTTTGCCTTGCTGTTCAGCCATGGTTTTCTTTTGATTCCAAGGTACTCCAGGATTTTATCTCGTATTTGTATGGTTATTATTGCCCTTGGAGGCCTGCTACTGCCTGTTCTCTTTCTGGTGGATACGCGCACCTCTATACTCCTCGCCAATATCTATCCCATTCTAACTGTGGCTCTCGTTACGGCCAATATTGCATTAGCCTGGAAATCCAGATTTAAGCCGGCCAGATACTTTGCGCTGGCCTGGTCCTTTCTTCTGATTAGTGTCGTGTACTTTATCGCCGGAAACCTGAGTGTTGTTCCTGGAACTTTCCTGAGCCATTACGGAAGCATCTTCGGCGCTTCGCTTGAAGCTACCCTGCTGAGCCTGGCCCTGGGCTACCGTATCAACGATCTGCGCGAACGGCAGGAAGAAGCTCAAAGACAGATTGTTCAGGAACAGAAGAAAGCCCTGGAGCTTCAGGAAAATTACACGGAGAGTTTTCGCCGATTTGTTCCGGATCAATTCCTGCACTACCTGAACAAGGAAAGCATCCTGGACGTAAGGCGCGGCGATTCCATTCAAAGCGAAATGACAGTGCTCTTTTCTGATCTGCGCAATTTTACCGAGTTTTCGGAAAATGCAGGAGAGGAACTGGTCTTTCATTTTCTGAATCTATATCTGGAACAGATGCAGCCTATTATACAAAGACATGGTGGCTTCATTGATAAATTCATTGGCGATGCCATTATGGCCCTGTTTCCCGATCCAGAAAAAGCGGTACTTGCATCTTCAGATATGATTCTGGAACTGCGCTCCATGCAGAATCATTCTCAAGAGAAATCAGTCTCCACTTCGACTACCAGACCTGGGGAAAAGCTAGAGGATCAGAACAAATCAGAGGAAACCTCGTCGGAAGCCAGGGATTCCTTCCAGGGCCCGGAGTGGCAGACCGCACGGTCCACCCGTGATCCAGAAAATAGAGATATTCCAGGCCCGGACCCTCGTCAGGAAAATGAAAAGAGCGATGATCATTTCATGGAATCGGGTTGTGGTCTGCATCATGGACCTCTCATGCTGGGCACTGTGGGCTCCAGTGACCGACTGGAAACTACTGTTATTGGAGATACAGTAAACATGGCCAGTCGATTGGAGTCTTTGAATAAATCCCTGGGCACTCGGATTCTGATTTCCCGATCGGTTCAGGAGTGTATTTCGCCGAATTCCGAGCTTCAATCCTGGATTCGCCAGATGGGTACCTGGCATATTCGCGGAAAATCGGAGCCCCAGGCCCTCTTTGAAGTCTTCTCTGCCGATCCAGCCCCCCTGCGAAATTATAAATCTGAAACGAGAGAAGAAATAGAATCCATTTCATCTATGCTCGGTACCAGTAAAACCGATCCAGGTCTTCGCAGGGCGCTCACAGAAAGATTGGAGGCACATCTGACCTCAGTTCCCATCGGTTACCGGGATGGACCGGCAGAGTATCTGATGAAGCAACTTGAAGCCTGATGGAACAGGCCCACCGAAACCGCTGATCGATGCAATGTCGGGGCGGGGCACTCTGGATTCTACTTCTGAACTACAGGATTCCCGTCAGATCCAACGCTCTGTGAAGCGCCATTGGCTGGCGAAGGACTGAGGATTTTGAAAGCAGACAGCGCGTAAATGCGTTCCAAAAGATGGCAAGCCTGAGACGGTATCACCGAGCAGGGCTGATCGACATTGATCGGCATTGATGCGCGCCGTTACAGGGTTTCTGTAATCTCTTCTGTTTGTGCCGTGAAGGAGCGATTAATGGCATCGAGATAGGCCCTGGCCGAAGCTTCTACGATGTCTGTACTTGTGGCCTTTCCGGCGAAACTCCGATCCCCAATTTTCAATAGAACGCTTGCCACTGCCTGGGCATCACGGCCTTCGCTTAGAGGTTGAATGCGAAAGCGATCAACTTTGATTGCCAGACCTGTAAGACGTTCCAGGACGTTATAGATGGCATCCACAGGCCCGTCGCCGCATGCAGCGTCGGTAATGGTTCTGGGCTCCTCCGGATTCTCTCGATCAATGAGACGCACAGTAGCTGTAGGTACAGATCCGCTTCCTGCAGAAACATGCAGACTCGATAGTTCGTATCTCTGAAAGTCCTGATCGGACTGAGCATCGTTCACCAATGAAAGAATATCTTCATCGTAGACTTCTTTCTTCTTGTCTGCAAGATCCAGAAATCTGTTCCATACCTGCTGGAATTCTTCCTCTTCCAGAATGTAGCCCAGGCGAACCAGGCGATCTTTAAAGGCATGACGACCGCTATGTCGCCCCAGCACCATTCGATTGCTTTCCAGACCAACGGACTCTGGAGTCATGATTTCGTAAGTCAGTCGATTCTTGAGAACTCCATCCTGGTGAATTCCGCTTTCATGCGCGAATGCATTGTCTCCAACAATTGCCTTGTTGGGCTGAACGCTCATTCCCGTAACCTGTCGTATAAGCCGACTGGAGCGGATAATCTCTTCCGTGCGAATATTGGTATGAAGCCCGTAGAACTCTCCACGTGTGCGAAGGGCCATGGCCACCTCTTCCATGGCGGTGTTTCCCGCTCGTTCACCAATGCCATTTATAGTGCATTCAATCTGACGGGCACCGTTCTTTACGGCCGCCAGACTGTTTGCCGTGGCCATACCAAGATCATTGTGGCAATGAGCACTGAAGCGAATATTCTGGGAATTGGGCACATGCTTGATTAGATGTGCAAAAAGGGCTCCATACTCCTCGGGAGTGGTATAGCCCACGGTGTCAGGAATATTGATGGTGGTGGCTCCGGCTTCTACAACTCTGGTGACAAGCTCCACCAGGAAATCCCATTCGCTTCGCGTTGCATCTTCAGGAGAGAACTCCACATCGTCCACATAGTCTCTGGCCTGCTTTACAGCCTGAACGGCAAGCTCCAGAACTTCATGCGGTTCTTTTCCAAGCTTGTACTTCATGTGGATGGGACTGGATGCAAGAAATGTATGAATTCTTTTTCTACGAGCATCCTTCAGAGCATCCGCCGCTACTTCGATATCCCGGGGCACCGCTCGGGCCAGGGCCGCAATAATAGGAGCCTCCAGCTCTCGGGAAACCCGCTGTACTGCTCGAAACTGAACAGGGCTGGAAACAGGAAAACCGGCTTCAATGACATCTACTCCCAGAGCTTCCAGTCGATGGGCCACTTCCAGCTTCTGATCCTCGGTCATTGCTGCACCAGGACACTGCTCTCCATCCCGCAAAGTAGTGTCAAAAATATAAACAAGACCGGCATCATTCTGCCGCGCGATTGCTGTCTCCAGGGTTTCCTGTGTTTCTGAATTGCTCATATTCTCAGGACAAATTAACGGCCGGTTTTCGCCTCGCAAAACCTTTTTTAAGCGGGAAATCTACCATTATTCGGAAAGTGCTATGCTCCTTATCTTGAATTGCTTGCCAGCAAGTGATATGGATGATCATCATTGGTCATGGCTGTTACCGGAGACCCATTTCAGAGTTTTTCGGCTCAGCTCTATTTGCAGGAATATTACGGGGACATCGGGGAGGAGAATCAGTTCCTCCTGAGTTTTCTACATGAAACCTACGAACTCTGGAACCCAAAAGTCATCTGGGACATTGGAGGCGGGCCCACCATCTATCAGCTAATCAGCGCCTCCAGGAGGGCAAGTCAGATTCGGATTTTTGAATATCTAGAAGAAAACAGAAATGCAGTGAAGCTCTGGCAGCAAGACTCCCCGAAATCCTTCGACTGGTATCCCTATTTTGAAGCAGTAGCCCTGCTGGAGAAAGGCCAGGGTGCAGCCATTGAAGCCAGGTTGCGAAACGTAATTCAATCTATTGAACCGGTGAACCTGTTCTCGGAAAGCCAGGTCATTGATGGCTCTTATGATCCCACGCCTGATGCCATTTCCTCCCATTTCTGCGTGGAATCCATTACCAGCGATCCAGAACAGTTTGAGAAAGCATGGAGCAATCTGATGTCTCTGGTGCCGTCAGGCAAGTATCTCATAATGAGCCTTCTAAAAAATGCCAGGAAGTATAGCGCGGGCCCCTATGATTTTCCTGCTTTTCCGGTCGAAGAAATCGGTCTGGATGCTCGTCTCAAGAAAGAGGGCTTTCGAGAGATCGAGATCCGCACCATCCCTGCCGAACATGGAAGGGATTACCAAGGAATTATCTGTGTCCGAGCCATTCGACAAAACTGAGTACAGAAAGAGGCATAATCGCAAGCCCATCCTGGAAGCGCTAACAAAGCACTTTGAAGAAGGGATCGTTCCGTTTCATGTTCCAGGCCATAAATACGGCGCTGGAAATCCAGTAATGAAAGAATACTTTGGTTCTCGCATGATGGAGTCCGACCTCAATGCGATGAACGACATCGATGATCTGGCCAACCCACTGGGTGTGATCAAGGAAGCCCAGGAACTGGCTGCAGAAGCCTTTGGAGCGGACCATGCCTATTTGCTGATCAACGGCACAACATCCGGAATCCATGCAATGATTCTTTCGGCCCTGGGCCAGAGGGAAAGAATCATTGTTCCCAGGGATGGTCATAAGTCCATGTATTCCGCTCTAATCCTGTCCGGCGCCAGTCCCATATTTATTCCGCCGGAAATTCATCCGGAGTTTGGATTTCCTCTGCCCCCTGACCCGGCAGACATTGAATCCATCTTCTCCGAAGTGAATCAGATCCAATCCATAGAGATCAAAGGGCTATTTCTTATCAATCCTTCCTACTATGGTGTTGCCCCAAGGCTTGATACCATCTCTGCAATTGCGCGAAGGGAGGATGTTGCACTGCTCGTAGATGAGGCCCATGGAAGCCATTTCTATTTTCATCCGGATTTGCCTCCCACTGCCATGGAGGTTGGGGCCTCGGTAAGCGCTTTGAGTATGCATAAGACCGGGGGATCGCTGACTCAGGCATCTTTGCTTCTTCGCAAAGGCAATCGCATTCATAACGATACCATTCGTAACATTCTGGATATCCTTCGCACTTCTTCCTCTTCCTACTTGCTAATGAGTAGCCTGGACACGGCTCGATCCCAATTGGCTCTGGATGGCGAAGACCTTCTGGAAAAGACACTGGATCTGGCTCGCTGGGCTCGAAAAGAGATCAACGGCATTTCAGGACTGATTGCGCCGGGGCCCGAGGAACTAAAGCCGAATCATAGAATTGGCTCCTTCGACGAAACCAGGCTAACTATTTGTGTAAATGGGCTGGGATTGAATGGTTTTGATGTAGAGCGCGCCTTGCGAAAGGATTATCGTATTCAAATTGAGATGGCTGACTTTCATACCGTTGTGGCCATCGTCACTTTTGCAGATACTAGAGAAAGACTGGAGACTCTGATTCGCGCATTGAAAGACTTGTCCGCCCGATCTCCGGGACGACCTCAATTGAACCGCTTTCCAGATCATCCGGGAGTTCCGCCCCGGGTAATGAATCCCAGAGATGCATTCTATTCTAGAAAGAGCAGGATCAGTCTGGAGGAATCCGATGGAAGCATTTGCGGCGAAATGATCATGGCCTATCCTCCTGGAATTCCGGTCATTTGTCCCGGAGAGGTTATGACCCGAGAAATCATAGAGCATGTTCAGGCATTAAAGGAAGCTGGAGCATCGCTACAGGGCATGGCCGATACCACTGCAGCGAATGTTCAAATTGTAGAAGGATCTTGATTCGACGGACAGATTAGTAGCAGGAATCCGCGAAGGATTTTCTGGTTCTGGTTCTGGTTCTGGTTCTGGTTCTGGTTTAATAAAAAAACTGGTCAGTCATTTGCCGCAAACACCGGATCTTCATGATCGGTTTGAGAGTATTTCTTACAGCGCTCCAGATAGATCAGCGATGCGCGATCTTCTGGTACAGCTTCATGAATGGAAAAGAATGTCTGTTCGGCTTCTGCAAATCGCTTCTTATGGTAGAGCATGACTCCGTGCTCGAAACGCTCTTTTTGAGCGGCCTTTCTCTCAACAAGCTCCGCCGGGTCTCCATCCAGCACTTCATAAACAGGCACTGATTTTGTTTTCCCTTTAACTCGAACTTTTCCCATGAAGCGATAGTTTACCTGCATATCCTCCAGCGTTTGTCGCAGAGTGACTTCACTGAGAATGATATGGGCTCCCATTTTCTTGGTAAGACCTTCCAACCGGCTGGCCAGGTTCACGGCATCTGCGATTACAGTACTTTCCATCCTCTCTTCTTCGCCGATGGTTCCCAGCATCAAAACGCCGGTGTGTAAACCCACTCCGATATCGATGGGAATGTATCCCTTCTCTTTTCGGTAGACATTGAAGTCCAGGAGTTCCAACCGCATGTTAATGGCCGCTTCCACTGCGCTTCGCGGAGAATCGGGAAAGAGAGCCATAATGGCATCGCCGATGTACTTATCAATGAAGCCTCTGGAATTTCGAATCACTGGGCCTACGCGCTTCAGATAGGAATTCAGAAAGTTAAAATTTTCAGAAGGACGAAGAGACTCCGAAATTGTGGTAAAGGATCGAATGTCGGAAAAGAGCACCGTCATCTCTTTTTGAATTTGGTCCCCCAGCTGAATATTCAGGATGCTCTCCTGGCCCAGATGCTGTAAGAACTCTCGAGGAACGAATCGATAGTAGGATGCGTTCAAAGCCTGCAGATAGTCTGAATATGCGCGAATCTCTTCTACCATGTTGTTGAAGGTGTCGGCCAGAACACCCAGTTCATCGTTTGTCTTCACATCTACCCTGGTTTCATAGTCCCGATCTTTTACGCGAAGGGCACCATCCTGCAACTTGGCGATGGGCCTGGACATGAGACTGGCCAGAATGTAGGAGAAGATGAGCGAAAGTATAAGAGCGGCCACTACAGAAAAAATGCAGATATAGAAGAGTTCGTTTACCTTGTTTACTTCGCCGCTGGCATCATAGTCCAGTCCCAGAATGGCGACGGTGCTTCCGCTATCGTCTTTAATCGGTACGGCAGCCGATAACCAGGTTCCCCATCGGTCCGCAACGAAATCCTTTTCGGCGGCGGGCTGACCCGCAAATGCCTTGATGAATGACTTCTGCTTCACTCCGTAAAGGTTTCCGATGGGATTCTCTTCCCCCTCGGTGTCATAGTCTGCGTCAGCAAGAAATTTCAGGATTCGGTGATCCGGACTATGTCTTACAGGAACAAATATGTATGCATATCTGATATTCGAGACCTGGTCTTCCGTGCCAGTGTTTGTATCCACTCTCAGCGTACTTCGTTTGATCGTTCTTAGAATCTGGACAAGCCTCTGGAATTTCGGCCCATCCATCAGTTCCTGGGACATTTCTTCCGGAAGCGACTCTGCGGTGTCGCCCTTGGCCACCTTCATGATATCGGCCTTTTCCAGTATGTTCTGTTCTTTCAGAGTATTTCTTAGATCGCGGATATAGCGCAGATCCTCATCGGTCATGCTGTTTGCCGAGGTTCGAGCAATATCCATCAAACGGCCGCCCATAACCTCCAGGATCATTGTCTTGGTATTGTTATAAATCAAGTAAGCAGTAACGCCGGTAGCTGTCACTGCCAGCGTGGAGACCACCAGCATTAGCTTCCAGCGAAAGGGAAATTTTCCGCGCCCGGTTCTCACCTGTGCCCCCGAATATACACAACGATGCCGTCTTCTCCGGAAGTTGCGATTGCACGAATTTGCTCATGCACAGATGCCGCTGACCCTCTTTCCATATGCCTCAATGCCGTTTCAATGCGCTGACCGAATGCCTCGGCCAGAGTATGAAATACAAGGCCGCTTTCCGGTACAGAGCCGAATTCTTCTATTAAAGGTTCGGCTCCACTGTGCTCGGAATCCAGCAAATAGCTGGTTCCATGAGCCGGGTTGGGCTGTATTTCCACAGCAATGAGCTTTCTTGCTGGAAAAACCTGGAATGCTGATTTGAGCAGATCCGGGGTCTTTATGTCCCGGCTGACCTGACTATCCACATACCGGCAAAGAGCGGAGGCTACCAGATCATCCGGCTCCGAGGAATCATGAACCCAGCCCATAATGAATAGATGGCCGTTTCCTCTGGGAATGTGATAATAGAAATGACCGGGAATATGGGAGCGCAACGGTCCCATATGAGCTTCCATCCAGTCTTCCTCAATTGCAACGGTTCCATAGGCATTACTCCGAAAAGTAGCCATCAAATCGTCTGTATTTCGGAACTGTTCCTGTTCGATCAGAGTTTTACGAATCCGATCCAGGGTATCATAGAGTAGACTGGTCATGGTCCGGAAAGTGTTTCCCAGATCGTTGAACTCCTCGATAAGACCGCTACGAATGCGAACATCGTAATCTCCGTCTGCGGCACGACTGGCAGCCTCGGTTAGATTCTGCAGGGTTCTGGATAGGATACTGGAGAGAAACAGAGCAATGATTATACCGGCCAGCGCAGAAACCAGGATACCGATTCCGATCTCCACTACACTTGCTCTCATTTCATTCTGAATCCAGGAGCCATCGTACTGCACCCCCAGAATACCGTATTCTTCGCCATCCTGGTTCTTCAGGATGGCCAGGGCCCATAGATTGTCCGGCGAATTGAGGCTTGCATTAAAATCGGAAAGATACAATCCTTCTTCCCGGGCTTCAGCCATTACACCCCGAGCCTGGGTGATTTCCTTTACGCGATGGGAAATATCCTGAAAACCCTCAGGTGCGTAGGAGAAAACCGGCTCTCTGGAATCGGGATGAAGTATTACAACTCCTGGGGCCCCGGCGCTGGAACTGGCTTCCGGCCAGAACAATTTAGAAATAGCGCTGGTAGTAACCTCAGGTTCCCGTAGGTCGAACAATTGCTGAACCCGATTAAGATCTCTTTTCAGAATTTCCGGCTGAATCGAAGCCAGCCCACGATTCGCCGACAATCTTTCCCGTGCTTCCAGGAACTCTCTCAGAGCTACGGCAAATGTACGGATCTGTTCCTTTCCGCCAGCTTCCAGGGTATTGGTATCCGCAGCCCACTTCAAACCACCAATGAGCAGGCCTGCCACAAGAAACACTGGTACCAGAAATAGAAGGTTTTGTCCTCGAATGGTCAAGAGAGAACCTCCTGCCGTGCCTGCAATGCCACAATGCCCTGAGAAATCTCTGGAAGCTCATACATTGTGCGAAAGAAGTAGCCTTTTTCCAGGAGCAGACATGTGGCTCCGCTATCAGCGGTAACAATGCTTTCGGCTAGTTCTCGATCGAATAGCAGGGATTGAATTCCCAGAATCGTTCCAGGTGATTTTCCAGAGGCATCCCGGAATCCGCCCTCCAGACAGATTAGCAGTCGTTTCATACTGCGTCCCGCTTCCAGAACCAGCTCATTGGGCTCATAGTTTCGCACGGTGCACACTTCGGCCAGGGCAGCCAACTCCCCTTCCCTTAACCTGGAGAATGGGAAGATATGTTGAAGGGCAATAATTCGATCTGCAAGGTTCACAGTATTACCTCCAGAAAGACACTATCTTTGTCTGCCTGCTGCTTCCAGTACTCTACCCTGGGCACGGGAGCCCCTTGCAGGCTGGAGGAGCGATCGGTACTGCTGCCTTCCTTTACCAGATAAAGAGCCTTCAGGTCTTTGACTTCAAATTCCTGCTTGCCCTTATCCAATGAATGCCGTTTCGCTGTGCCACCTTTATTCACTGGATACAGATCCAGCGCAAAGTTGCTCTCTAGAAGGATCTGGCCGGTGGTTCGATGAATCAACAAAATCATCTCCAGCTCACGGCCAACAAAGGGAGCCATAGTATCCATAAAGCTTTCGGGCATTTGTTGCAGTAGTCTGCGACTGATTCGATAAACATCGCTATGAATTCTTGTGGAACTCAACTTGTCCTCAGATTCCCGGGCCGTCCAGAGAACCAGAAACTGAGGATCCTCATAGAGACCCGAGGATAGCTTTCTGGAAGCATCGAAAAAATCCACCGAGCTCTTATGTTTCATGAAGCTACGAACCAGGTTTCCCAGTTCATTTCTTCTTCGTTTTTCTTCCAGGCGAAAGTTTTCGCCCGTAAGTGAGGTTACCGTTTCCTGCAACGAGCGGCTCAATCTTGTAAGACTACCGGACAGATGCGTCAATTCTGCGGGGTTCTCCACATGGATTTCATTTCCGAAGCCGCCGGCGGCTACCTGTAAGGCAGATTGCTTCAACTCAAATATGGGTCGGGTCAATCGTTCTGTAATGAAGTAGGCGATGACCAACCCGGCAATCAGAGCCACTAGTCCAATGACAACGACCTGCAAAAGAGCCGTACGCGTCTTGCTTTCGATGATGTCGATATTCACGTCTGCTCCTGCATAAGCAACAGCATCACCCTGTTCGTTCAGAATCGGCACATAGGACGACTTCAACAGACCCCAGTCTTCCCAGTCTGCAATTGGCGAAAGATAGATTTCCCTTTTCAGGATCACATCTCGAATATCATCCTCTGCTTCGTTACTATCGGCTACACCCACATTCGAGTGAATATCGCTTTGCGTGGAGTCCAGAGCGTAGTTGATATGCGTTTCCCGATCTACCAGAATGGCCGAGTAAAGAAAGGTGATTCCTGTGCCTTTTCGCACACGAATCATGGGTCGGACCAGGTTTCCATAGGTTCGCTGTGCTTCAGCAGGACCGAAGGCAAGACCTTGAAGTTCTCGCACCTCTCCGTTTTCCATATTTATGGTTATCAGAGCAGAAGTGGAAACTCCGTAGTAGGTGTTTCGCAGACCATCGTAAACCACAGAAAAGACTCCAAATGGATAGCTATCGCCGTTCTGAACAAGTTCCACGGATCGTACGATGGCCCCATCCTCGGGATTCATGAAAACGACCTTTCTGTTATTGGTTTGCGTGCCCATAAGATACTTACCATCGGCGGATACTGAAAGGCCGGTAATGGGAGAGTCCAGAGCAGCAACGTCCACTGGATCTCCGGGCTTTCCATTTTCCAGGGGCACACGAGTCAGGTTTTCACCGGCGCAGTACAGAGCCCCGTTGATATAGCCTACGGCTACACAATAATCATCTATTCCAACCAGCGTCTCGGCCTTACCGGAAATGGGATCGATGGATATGATGGATGCATTGCCTTCTTCGTCTTCAGGACTGGCCGCATACACCCGACCCTGCGCAAAGGTAATATCGGTTGTATAGTAGGGTTCTGGGTCCAGCGCCAGACTTCGGGTAAGAGGACCAGGAGGGTTCAGTGTGATCAGATCAGGGGCAACAGCATACCGCGCGTACAATCGACCGTTGTTGTAGGCCAGACCGCGCAATTGACTTACCTGAACGATTTGATCATGGTCTTCTCCACTTACGAACGAGGCCACAACGGTGCTTGCGGCCAACAGTTTCTGGTCGAATGTCAACAGAATCTTTCTGTAAAGATCGGAATAGACAACGCGACCCAGGAAAATGGTAAGCGCTACCAGAGCCACGGTGATGACTACAAAGAAGAAGGATCTTAGCTTGAGCTGAATTCTCATTTGCTCAGTGCCTCCAGAATGGCAATAGCGGCCTGAGGATCACTTTCCAGCATTTCTTCTATAGAACTGCGAGGTATTTCCAGGTAAGTCCCGGACTTCATAGTAACCGTAGCCCTCCGAAGCCTTCCGGAATTGTCTTCGGACGGAGAATTGCCATTGCTTTCATTTTGCAGCTGTACCGACCCAAGAGCCTCCAGCATTTCGTAGCCAGTCTGATGTCCGTAACTACCGCCATCACTGACCTCAAATTGTCCCTGCACCGCCAGATAAAGAGACTCTGCAACATCGCCTTTAGAATAGAGCGTAGTATTACTGGCTTCTCGGTAACTGGCTTCCACAGCAGGGCTACGAAGATTAAGGATGGATAGTCCACCAAGTACCGGCTCTGACTTCAGCGCCTGAAGCCTTTCCACAGGATTCATGGGATGCTCCGGTCCTTCGCTTAAAGAGAGATATACGCTTCGACTGATGGGTCCGCTGAATGGCTCAGCTCGATATATGCGATCCAGAGACTTCTCTCCTCTGGACTCGAATAAAGCCTGGCTGGCCAGAGCTTTTTCCAGATCGTCTTTGCCTTTGAGAGCTTTCTCCAGAATGGCCTGCGCAGAATCCCTGGAGCTGGAAAAGTTTCGATAATAGAATTCGATTTTTTCTTCCAATGGCCTGGAATCTACCAGAGGTAGAATATTGCGGAAGACATTTCTATGGACGCTTTGCTCCAGTGTCTCAATGGAGTCTCCGCGTGTACGCGGATTGGCTGATCGCAACGATGCCGCAATCTGTTCGTAGTCCGGAATTCTACCCGCCAGCGCAAGAAGTTCCAGAACAAATTCCAGAGTTACTTGCTGCATATCCTCGTAGAATTGGCCCAGCAAATAAATGGATGGCGAAGTCTCATCGCTATTGCGAAGAATAAAGGCTCGGTCCAGATACAGATAGGAAGTCTGGATTTCGGTTTCTACGATCTCCCCCACCATGGAATCCAGCTGAGCAAAGGAAAGATGCGAAAGAGTTCTGGCTGCCAGCGATCTGGAACGATGGGGCAGACTATCATTGTCCAGAACGGCCACGATTGCAGGCACGGACTTCAAACCCAGAGAACGTGCAAACATTTCAACTCTTCGTCTCTGGCGCGGATTGAACTCTTGAGCCATGCGAAAAAGAGGAAACAGACTCTCTGCATCCTGAATCCTCTCAAGAATTTCAATTCCACGAAAGCGATCTTCTTCAGAGGCATGCTCCATTGTGCGAAGAATGCGGGGAATCAACCGGCCGGATGCGGGTCCAACCAGCATGCGAATACTTTCCAGAGCACGGCTTCGCATCTCTGGAGACGGATCATCCAGATAGGCCACCAGGGAGTGAGCGTAGCTTTCTTTGTTGGTGAATCCAAATGCAGAGATGGCGCTGGCTTTTTCCGCTTCTGACCCATCCAGTAGCGTTCGCAACTCATCCAGAGCCATGAAGTTGTCCTGGAGATCCCGGCTATTCCATAACGCTACCACAGCGGCCTCACGATCTCCAGCCGACTCCGAAGCCAGCAATGGCATGGCCTTTCGTGATGGAATCAATCCATGGCTTCCCAGTTCTCTTAGAACCGATACAGGAAACGATTGCTGCTCCTGCTCAGCCCACTGGATCACACGCTGGACAACAAAGCTGTCCTCCTCTTCCAGAAGCTCCGCCAGGATTTCCGAGCGTTCTTCCTGGTGCTCCGGATCCTCGGTAAACGATAAGATCAGAGATTCCAGGGCGGCCGCTTTCCGCTTCAAACCGAGGAAGCGAATGGAACTGAAATGTGCTGCCGAGGTAGGGTTTAAAGAATCCAGCTGAAAGCTTTCCAGATCTTCATCGTTAAACTTTTCACGGAGCTCTTTGCGAGAAATTGAGAAGTTAAGCCATTCCTTTCGCAAGTTTTCCATGATTGCCGTGGGATAGCGGTTTCGTAGCAGGAAGGCAACACCTAGATGGAGAAAGGCCAGCCCCAGGCCAATGGTCCCCAGGTTTTCCAGGGAAAGCCACTCCACCGAACTGGCCGCAGCGGAACCGGCCAGAAGCAGGAAAAAACCGGCTACTGCAGTGGCCAGTGGATCCATCAAGCCTTCCGTAAATGTTCGAATCTCCTTCTTCACTTCCGAAGGAGAAGCATTAAATAGAAAGTTCCAGTTGTTTGCATCGAAAGAAAGATAGAATCCATGGTAGGCTAGAAAGCCAAAGATGGCTGCATATTCAGCCCCGTCGAAGAAGAAAAAGACGAAGGCCAGAAGATAGATTACTGGCTGGACGAGAAGTGCATTCTTGACTCCGATCAATACAATGATGCGGTTAAACAGAAAGAAGTTCACCACTACATTGACCAGGTTCACCACGAGAAACAGCATACCGAACATGGCAGCCAGTTGCTGTTCATTGCGATTCGCCGAAAAGATATCCAGATACTGAAATTCCGTGAATGTCGTCAGCACCAGGGTGCCAAACATTACGAAGTTAATCAACAATACATAGGAGGATTTTCCGGCTGTCTTCAAGACCTTCGCATTTTGATCCAGAAAGCCTTCTTTGCTCTCTTCCACATCATCATCGATCTTTCGCTCGGACCGTCGTAGCACCAGAGCCACGAAAATGGAAAGAGCTGCCATCACTGGCCATAGTAGAAAGATCCAGTGACTTCCTATGATCCCAGAAAAAGCGGTAACCAGGCCACCACCGACCGCGCTTCCAATGGCCAGACCTCCACCAAACATCGGATAAAGGCGCTTTGCATCCAGGATGTCAAAATAGCCATCCACCAGATTCCAGAACAGGGTGTATAGCGAGACCAACCAGATATAGGCGTATAACCTGAGCAGATAGAGAACGATGGTGGACTCGCCGAGGCCGGGAAACCAGCCACTTAAAGCGACGAAGAAAAAGAGACCGCCCGCGATGAGGATGTACTGAATAAGATCGAATACCTTATCAATTCCCATTCTACTGGTGGAAAAAGAGAGAAAGGGAATGAAGAGCACCATTACAATGGGCGCGGTAACGTAGACCACAGGCAAGCTGCCTGCTCCCAATCGGGACAGGAATACCGAGTCCGCAATGGAAAGGCCAATGGCAACACCGGCCTGCAGCAGCGTGGCCAGAAGAGTGAAGAGGAGCAGTCTGCGTCCTTCTCCCGGATATACCTTGAATAGTCTCTGAAGAAAAGCCAAACTCTTACTCCTTCAGAGGACTCTTGTCCGCCAACTTCGCATTGTTCAGTTTCTTGAGTAGCTCCGCCGCACTTTCCCTTTGCTCGGGCATGGGTGCTCTTCGAGAGGCAAAGTCAAGATCAGACCTGGCTTTTTCGAATTGTCCCAGTTCCATCAAGGTCATGCCTCGATAGAATCGCGCAAGCGCAAATTCCGTATTCGAACTAGTGGATTCGCTAATGAAAGGATTCAAGATATCCAGTGCCTTGCGAAATTCTTTGCTCTGCATTGCCTGCAATGCAATGTCCAATGGATGAATGCTGGATGGCTCCTCATCTCTGGAAGTAGGAGACGAATCTTCTTCCTTTCTGGAATTGTTTTTTTGGTCTGAAAGCGGAGTCGGATCTAAACCTGCCATCTTGTTCTCACTGAGAATCTGGCTCAGTGTTTGCTTTAGCCGCTCCGGGCCCGGGTAGCCATCAATTCGGGCGATGATGGTTCCGTCGGGCTGGAGAACAAGCAGGGTCGGATAGCCTCGGGCTTTAAATCCGTTGGCCACTTCTGGCTGGCGATCTCCATCAATGGTAACTGTTACAAATTGTGTTAGAAGTGCTTTGATTTCGGGTCGCGGATAATCGTCGGCTTGAAGTTTGCGACAGTATCCACACCATTCAGTGACCACCTGCACATAAACCAGACTATGGTTTTCCCTGGCCGCTTTCAAACCATCCGCAAGAGAGGTCCTCCACCGAATTTCTTCGGCTTGAAGAGCAGTACCGGAGATAAGAAGGAAAGCAACTGCAACTCGGATCCACATNCNNTGCAATTAATCCAGAGAACAACAATGGCTTCAACACATTCCTAAGAACATGACCCATTTTTCTCAAGAATGCTTCCAGTGCATGCCCTACTCGGAAACCTTCGGTATCACACTGCATTAAAGAATACCGTGCAGTGCACAGTCGCTGGCCGCTCTAGATCTTTTCAGCTCCGTATAATCCGATAAGAAGCAACGAATAGGATTCATTGATTCTTCTGGCCTTTTCCAATCCATCTGGATTACGATCTGGATGATATCTAAGCATCATAATGCGGAATTGCTTCTTTAATTCATGTCTTTCCGGAACATAATCCAGATCCAGCTCCTGCAATGCTGCGCGAAGCTCGGGACTCAGTCCTTCGGTCCTGGCTTCCTTTCTATCAGGGAACAATGTTTCGAAGGACTGTCGGAACAGAGTCTCCCAGTCCAGCTGGCCTGCCAGAAAGCAACGGTTCAGATAAGAGATCAGCAGACTGCGACTCAAGGAATGATCGGCGATGGCCCTGTATTCCAGAAAAAGCTCCGTTGCATACTGGATAAGCTGATTGCGATCAAAAGAGGCATCCATATAGAATAAATATCCATCGTCCGGATTCTGGCAGCCTGCAAGCGATGTCTCCAGCAAATCCAGATCTATGCGGTGGCTCTGTATTCGGTTCAACAGGATGGAAACAAAAAACTCCTGAAACTCCACCAGGCGATGAGCGGAAAAGTGCAATCCAGCTTCTTCCATTCTCTGAAGCACATCTGGATAATAGGGCTCCAACAGATCCAAAAGTTCAAAGATAGAATCCTGAGTGAATGTGTCCGATANTTCTGCGAAACTTGTAGATGAGGCAGAACGCCGATACCGGAAACGCAGGTACTCTTCCAGACTCATTTCCAGCATCGCCAGAACTTCAGAAACAGGGATTGCATACTGGGATCCCACAGACCGAGTTTGAATTTCTTCGATTAATTCGTCCAGGTCATCCATCGCCTATTGTTCCAGAGAAAGCGTCGCTTTCCGTGACCAGTTTTTCGCCGGTGCAAAAAGTTTCAATCAGGATGGCTCTGCAAGAGCTGAAGGATGGAGCGCTCCGCTGGTTAGATCTTCCAGCCGATCCAACAAAGGCTCCAGGTTCCAGCCCTGCTGCGCACTTACATATACTCGATCTGATCGAAGATCGTTCTGACATTCTTCTCTTTGAGCAGGAGATAAGCGGTCCACCTTGTTGTAGACGCGGAGCACAGGAATTTCCGAAAGTCCGAGCTCATGAAGGATTTCTTCCACATCCCGCACCTTTTCTTCTCGAGCAGGATCAGAAACATCGATGCAATGAAGCAGTAGATCCGAATCGGCCAGTTCTTCCAGCGTTGCCTGAAATGCCTTCTTTAGCTCCGGCGGCAAATCATGAATGAAGCCCACTGTATCTGTGAGGATGATTTCCCTTTCTTCAGGAAAGCGGAGACGTCGCGTTGTAGGATCAAGGGTGGCAAATAAGCGATTCTCCTGGACAACTTCGGAATGCGTAAGCTTGTTTAGCAGTGTGGATTTTCCTGCATTCGTATAGCCGACTATGGAACAGACGGGAACATCGGAATGATCCCTTCGCCGACGATTTAAAAGCCTTCGCNTCTTGATTGAGGTAAGCTCTTTGTCCAGCCTGCGAATTCGGTCTTCCACACGACGACGGCCNATCTCAAGCTTGGTCTCCCCGGGACCTCGTCCTCCGATCCCTCCGGTAAGGCGAGACATGTTATCATCCTTTTCGCTCAGTCTGCCCTTTAGATAACGGAGCTGAGCCAGCTCAACCTGGAGCTTACCATCCCGGCTTCTGGCATTTCGCGCAAAAATATCCAGGATGAGCTGAGTGCGATCCAGAATCTTGAGTTCCGTCAAAGTGGACAATCGAATGGCCTGGGCTGGACTGAGCTCCATATCGAAGACCAGGGTATCTGCATTCTGTTGAACTCCGGCGATAGCGATTTCTCGAATCTTTCCGGAGCCAAGCACAGTAGATGGATCCAGATTGTTTCGGTTCTGAATGAAGCTCTGTACCGGATCCACGCCCGCCGTATGGCATAGCTCCTTCAGCTCAGCAATGGAATCCTCCGGAACCCGGCGCTGCCTGGATTGGCGGGTATAAACTCCTACCAGAATGGCCCTGGGCATACCTCCTGCTGATCGAGTAACCTCTTCGAAGTTGCGAAATTGCTGATCCAGTTCTGCAAACCGCTCCTCCAGNTCCTCGGGAAGCTGCCCGGGTCGCCAGGGTCTTTCCAGATTGTAGCCGGGTTTCTGGCCGGGAGAAATATAGGCACAATAGAATTGTTCCGGAAGTCCTTGCTCATCAATAGTAATCGCGCAAGCAGCATCCAGTCGAAGAAGGGTTAGATCCGAAAGGTCTTCTTCGGTAAGGGGTTCCCGTTTCAGATGGGTATGAATCAGACGAATCCCCCTGAGCCTTTGAGCTCTTTCCCGTCCCAGGGAAGGAATCCAGATGCGACTATCATCGCCCACCATTGTATCCAGAACATGTCCCTGACGATCCACCAGCACGCCAATCTGGCGGCCCAGCTCCTGAGATAGGTCTGTAAGTTGCCGTGCGAATTCCTGGCTGACTATGGCTTCTGGTCTGAGCTTTCTCTGACCCAGTTTCTTTAAACGGGCCAGCTGAGCAGGCTTCAAACGATTGAGATTACCGGTTAGGCGGGCTATAGTTGTATCCTCCCATACCCTGAAGTATGTGATTCAAGGTGTAAAGAAATGGTCCGCTCGTCCAGGAGTTTCTCCATCCCCTTCCAGCCTCTCCGGAGAGTCGGGCAAATGGCTTTCATCGTGAGGGTTCAGAAACGGTACCGGTGTATCTGTTTCCTCGGAAACCGGCTCCGGCTCTTCTATGGGAACATCAGGAAATTTCTCTCGAATGCCTTTGTAGGCCGAGCCGGCAAAGTCCGCCCATATGGCGCCCGTAGTAGAGGATCCGCCCCCTGGAAAGGGGACGCCATCGTCATGACCCACCCAGACCACAGTCACCTCTCCGGGTACCAATCCCACAAACCAGGCATCGCGAGAGCCTGGCATTCCGGGGTATTTCTTTCGCGTGGATGCCGGAGTCTGTACGGTGCCAGATTTCCCGGCGATGGGAAACGGTAGAAAGTCTTTGTCCTTTTGCCGGCGCTTTCCTATCCAGCCGGCGGTCCCTTGCTCAACCTCATCCACCACGGCCTGCATCAGCCAGATCGCGGCAGCGGCTGACTCAGGGCTCAATACAGATACCTGCTCCGTATCCGAGTAAGCCTCCCATTGCACAGTACCCTGTGCATCCTCAATTCGGGTGATCAGCCGGGGCCGAATCAGATTCCCCTGGTTAAGAATCATCCCATAAAGGCGAAGCAACTCCATGGGGGTAAGCTCTCCAGTGCCCAGAGCCAGGGAAAGACCGCCTTCAAATCGGTCTGATGCATCATGGTAACTTAACTCCAGTGCCTGGGTTAAACGATCACGAAAGTAGCTAACCCCCAGATCATGTAGAGTAGAAACAGCCACCGTATTTACAGAAAGGGCTACCGCGCGCCGAAGGGGCATTTCTCCTTTATAATGTCCGTACCAGTTCCTGGGNGAATAACCGTCGAAGTTCAACCTACGNTCCACAACCGTGGAATCCGGCTTGAGCACTTCACGATCCATGGCCACCGCGTACAGAAATCCTTTCAGAGCAGAACCTGGCTGTCTTCGCATGTCGTAGATTCTCTTGGCCTGGGTCCAACCCTCTTTTACAGCGTAGCCTCCCACCATGGCCGTGATCTCTCCGCCGGGAACCGCCATAGAAATGCTGACACCGTTAATCCCATTTCCCAGCCTTGCTTCCAGACCGGCCTTCAGAGCATTTTGCTCCACCTGCTCCCGAACTCCGTCCACGGTTTTTCGCACGGCCTTCAAAGCCTGTCTTTGCTTGTTGATATCTATGGTAGTATAAACTTTCAATCCACCCTGACTGATGATTTCTTCTGGCACATTTTCATAGAGGAAGGATTTCGCAGCTTCGTTGGCCGCTGGCGCATCGTTCTTGCGAAAATCACGGGAGGCACCATAGGCGCCAATCAATCCTGAATGGGGATTCTTTTCGTCCAGCGAAAGTTCGTACCGGCGGGCAAAGGAATCCATAGCCTTCTTACGCTCTTCCGCGGTGATTTCCTCCTGCTCTTCCATGGCATCCAGAACAAGGTTCTGCTTTTTCGTTGAGAGAACGATATCGTTCAGGGGGCTATAGCGCACAGGGCTGGGAAAAAGACCGACGATCATGGCAGCTTCGGCAGCATCCAGATTCTGCGGTGGCTTGCGAAAATAGAACCAGGAGGCCTCTTCTGCCCCTACTCGGCCTTCGCCCATATAGATTCGATTCAAATAGAGGCAGAGTATTTCCTCCTTATCCATCATGGACTCTATCTGAAATGCGGCNAAGGTTTCATAGATCTTCCTATAGAGAGTGGGGCTGTGATCCGTAAATAGATTGCGAGCCAGTTGCTGGGTAATGGATCCTCCGCCTTCGCGAACACTGAAAGCCAGGATATTGTTGATCATAGCCCGGGCAATACCGCGAAGGGATATCCCGGAATGATCATAGAATTCCCGGTCTTCCGCACTAACCACTGCCTTCTTGAGCCAGCCCATCTCGGATTTGCAGGATTCAAGGGAAATCCGAGAACCTCGGACCGGCACAAATTCTCCTATGACTTCGCCATTTTTTGCAAGAATCAAAATCGGAGGACGGGGCTTTTCCTGACCAATGCCCTGAAGCCATTGTTTTTCTCGATTCAAAGCTTGCACAAGACCTTCGCGGTCTCCCAGAAAATCTACGGCCACAAAAGAAACCAGGAGGGTGACCAGAGCGGTTCCTGCGATGGAGCCCCAGAGCAGGATGGGCTTGAATGGAATTTTCCGCAATACAGATGGGGTGCGTTCTTTGATGAGCATCAAGTAATTCATGGTGTTCGGGTCCAGGTTTTCGCTTGAGTTTCTCGCTGGCAAGCAGTCCCTGAGCCCATGCAGCAAGAAGGTCCAAGCATGGAATCTTTGACGGAAAAAGAACTGGATGTGATCGAAGTAATCAAGCTAGCCTTTCAATCCTTGAAAAGCAGCTGGGCCCAGAGCCTGGGCGTACCGGCGGTGGTCAGCCTTCTGTACGGCCTGGTAAGTTATCATTATTCCATGGAGACCATGAGCATTATTCTGGCAAACCCCGAAGAGGGACCTGAGTCAATGGAACAGCTCATGAAAACCTTTAACTTCGATGCCTGGGGCGCTTCCCTTGTTGCGGGCTTGATTCTTTATCTGACTATGATTTTTCCCATGAGATCGGCCGTTCGGGTTTTTGGCATCCGTTCCCTTGAGTCGTCCTCCCTGGGTCGACAGGCTTTAATCCTGTTTCTCGTGAGTGTGCTGGTGACGCTTGGATCCACCATCGGTCTGCTCTTTTGTATTATTCCCGGGATGGCGGTTTTTATCGCATTTAGCCTGGCCCCTGCAGTGGTGGTACTGGATGATGCGGGCCCCGGGAAGGCGCTATCCAGGGCTTATCGAACCTTTTCTGTGCGAAAAGGAAAGATCCTGGCTTTGATCTTACTTCTCGGTCTTCTCACGGGAATGTTCTATTTTATTACAGCAATTCCGGCTCTTGCTTACTACATATTTGCTCTTGTGGATGTAGTGATGAGCGGTGAACCAGACCGGCTTCTGGGTGTGCTTCAGACGTATGTAGTTCTTCTGATGGTGGGAACCACTCTAGCACTACCAGTTGCTATTGGTCTAGTCGGTCATTCCTTGATAATAGCCTTCGCCAACTTCCGCCGCTTTGTGCCTGCAGGACCGGAATTCTAGATTTCGCTGTATTATAATTTCGATCCAGGTCTTTCGCAGACTTTCAATGAGCCGATTCAGAACAGATTTACTACGACTTCTTTCCATGACCATGGTGCTGGCCATTCATGCCACCGGTCCCTATGAGTTTTTTTTTCTCAGTGGGCATGATTACTTCTCCCAGGATTTCCTGGCTGTAATTCTCAATCAGCTGGCTCGCTTCAGTGTTCCGGTCTTTGTTGCTCTATCCGGCTTTGGACTGACTATGAAGTATGGCCTGCAGACCCAGGGAAGCGGAAAGAGCCTGGAGNAACTTCAGGTACCTGTATTACCCTTTTACCGGGACCGATTGTATAAGATTGGAATTCCCTTCCTGTTCTGGAGTCTGTTGTACCTTGCAGTTCAAGGAAAATTTAAAGGGCCCTACGATGAGGCATGGCTCCTGGATCTATTACCTTACCTTTACCGGACTGGCGCAGATTATCATTTCTACTTTTTTCATATCATATTCGAATGCTATCTTGTTTTTCCTGCTGTGCTCTGGCTTTTTAGTCGGCTGGGCAAGCTTCGTACTCCGGTTTTGATTCTTTCGCTTGCGCTGCAGCTCTATGTCAGCTCCCCGGCCCATATCTGGTGGGCCGATTACCCCCGTATCCCGTTCGTTTTTTCAGCCTTTTTCCTCTACTGGCAGTTTCCCCTGTGTCTGGGAATTTTCTTCGGGCTGAAGCACCTGGAAGATTCAAGCCAGACAAAACCAGATGCCCGGGGAAACAGATGGCTTCTTGTAGCAGGCAGCGCGTTGAGCTTTCTAGTTGTTCTGGCCGAGTATGTCTTCTGGAGTTATCGCGGCGAAAATCCAGGGGACTTCAATCATTTCACCCGGATGAGCGTAATTCTTTATTCCTCTGCTTTCTTTTTGCTCTTTTATTACTGGCCCCGGAGCGAGGATTCTACCGCGAACCNGGAAAGTAAAAAGACCGAAAATCGCATAAGCTACCTGGCAGGGCTTTCCTTCTTTGTCTATATCGTCCANACCTGGATTCTCAGGGGACTGCAGATCGTTTTCCCGGAATGGATGCTCCTGGTTTTAGTGGTGCTTGTGCTGGTTTCATTTTCTCTGGCAGCCCTGCTGGATGGGTGGATTACAATTCCCTGGATGCGAAATCTTATGGGTCTGGAAAAGAAAAGGGCATCGAAACAGTGAGGACTGATCTTCGCCAATCATCCTCAAATGCATTTGCGAAGTCATCCGTGTCATGCTTCAGCATAGGATTGGATACGCCTTTGNATGAGTGCTNTTGCCAATGCCACGGTCCGGCAATGGCATNGGTGATCCAGAGACTCGNCCCCGCGGTAATGGCTCGGCGCATCCCTGTCAGAAGAACGGCGAGTTAGACGAAATCAGAATCCAGGCATTCCATCAACTTGCATAAAGAGCGCTGATCACTCCGCAGATACCAATTTGCACGGAAAGCGAAGGAAGAATGCTTTCGCTTCGTTCACGAATAATACCAGCCCCGAGACCAAAAAGGAAAGCTCCTACTCCTTGCAGAACCGGTGCCCAGAGTCCCAGACTCTGCTCCAGCACAGCTACGAGCCCCAGGGGACTCACAGCCAGCATACCTGCATAGCCAAAAGCAGAAACCAGTACCGGAGGAGAAAGAAACCATCGGCCTCCTGGCTGCATAATCTCATAGTGCTCCTGAAGCCAGCCATGGACGTTTACTCGAAAAAGTATCTCCATAGCCATGGGTAGAAAGAGGCCCAGCATCAGCATATGATAGACATCGGGAAATGGTTCCCGGATAGCCCATACCCCTCCCACCAGAGCGGCTGGAATCACCAGCGGCAGAAGCAATAGCCAGTCCCAGCCAGCAGGCAAACGAAAGCCGTAGAGAAACGGTTTGTGCCTGCACTGCCAGAACACAACGAAGAGCGTAAAGACAGTAAGTGCCGGTGCAAACAATTCCTTTAGAAGAGCNCCTGCGGCCTGAACGTATTGAACCCCAAATAGCGAGAGGATTTCGCCCCCGAGATAGGCCAGAAGCGCTCCCAGAAATGGAAAAAGGCTGCCGGTGAACATTCGACCCAGCCTTTCTGCTACGGGTGCCCTCTTGTACGCCTGCTTACAAATACGAACAATCTCAGAAGGCTTCAGACCTGTGCCACTCATACGGGGAGAACCGCCGATCTCTTGAGAACCGCCCCATCGGTTTTCTTTGTTTCTTCCGGAAACTTCCGGATCTTCATGATTCAAGAAGCGATAGACCCGCTCCATCTCCAGAGGAAAGAACAGGTCNGATTTNCGAATTGTATAAACTCCCTGTCCTTTTTGCAGAAGCAGAATGGCNGGTTTGGTGCCGTACACCCGATTCAGGTATTCTTCCATCTCATAAATACCCATGTCGGAACGATAGACGATGACACTGTTGTTTTGATCCAGTTCTGCCCGGGCCAGCTCCTCCAGACCTTTGAAGTCCTTGAAATCCTCCGGACGAAAAAACATTTCATCAATTCGATTCAGTAACTTTCGAGTATAGTTGGAGAAGTCGATTTCATCCCATCGGCCATTGGACTTGATTCTACGTTCGTCTTCTCGCAGAAAATCAATCTTGGACATTACGTCCTTATGCTGGGCCCTGGGCAGACCGGCCACATCCTGATACTCCAGTCCCAGACCATCTATGATACCTTCCACTCGAATCAGAGGGACAATGGCACGATACACCGGAGCATCGCCCTTTCGCAGATGCATATGATTGAGTAGGATCCAGATCGCCAGCACTGTATCCAGGTCTGGATCATTGGCCCAGATGACCCATTTTTTATCTGAAAGATTCAATCCCTTTCGCACAAGTACCAGGGCCTGCTCGCAGGTAGCAAGAGTGAAAGANCTTTCCACTCCATCATGATGATCCAGGTTATAGACCTGCCTCTCATGATCCATGAACGGTTCACACTGGGCGGCTCCATCCAGGTAGATAGTTCTCTCGCGGGCTTTTCGCGCAGTGGTTGCAGAAACAGTCTTGCCTCGCACAATGCGAACGCTTATGTTAGGCGCTTCCAGACAGGACAGTACTTTGCCCTCTTCCAGTTCTTTTACGGAGTAGCGATCCGGAAGTTTGCTCAGTTCAGATGTAAACTCTTCAGATTCACCGGTTTGCTGATCCCTGGACGATCCAGAGAAGCCGGCGAGCTTTTTTATTAGCTCCAGCATTGCAGAACCCCATTGAATGGATAGCCCTCTGCATATGCAATTGTCTTTTACCTATTCCAGAGATCATAGTCGGGCGTCTCATTGGCATTCCCTTACTTTAGACGCTGGCAGGGTGCCTGGAAGACGCTCTTGCGAATCCTATGTGGAGGGAATTCTGCTGACCATCCGGGAGCTAGAGTTTCTTCCATTGCCGGTCAGAACGGTTCGGCAAAATCTTCGGCAAACTCTATAGAAACAAATGAAAAACAGACCTTATAGGTCCGGCCTTTATCCCCGTACTGTGCGGAGCATAATAAATCAATAGTACAGAAAAAGTTAAATGCACCGTTTTTTCCCTCGTTTTATCGCACTTTCGGTGATGAAAAGAAACGAACCCTGGGCCGCTTATTCAGGTCAAAATAAAAGGAGAGACCCAAAAAATTCATTTACAATCATAGTGCGTTTAGGCGATTCTTTTCGCACTAATGGTTTGGAGGATCAAATGCTAAAGAGACAATCCAGCTTGCTGAGAGTTGTTTGTGCGCTCTTCTTTTTCGCAGCTACAACCGGAGTGATGGCTTCGCCCGTTGGAACATGGAAGACCATCGATGACGAAACCGGAAAAGCCAAGAGTTATGTTCAAGTGTATGAGTATCAGGGGAAATACTATGGAAAGGTTGTAAAACTGATCAACCCTTCTGAGCCTAACCCTAAATGCGATAAGTGTACTGGAGCTTATAAGGACAAACCCATTGTTGGTATGACCATCATGTGGGGACTATCGAAAGAGGGTAATGAATACTCAGGAGGACAGATCCTGGATCCAGCAAAAGGCAAAGTTTACAATTGCAAAATCTGGGTTGAAGGGAGTGCTCTAAAGGTTCGTGGATATATCGGACCATTCTTTCGCACTCAAACCTGGTATAAAGTTAACTAAAAACTCTCCAGGAAGGCAGGGCTTCGGTCCTGCCTTTTTCTTAAAAAAAAAGTAGAAAAAAGATGAAAGAAACAAGTAGGAAAACAAAAAGATAGACAAAGGAAAAAAGAATAATACTGGAAGGAGG
>PBEB01000004.1 GCA_002717505.1 Leptospiraceae bacterium | reverse complement strand
TGAATTCCTTGCAGGGTTTCTCCTACATACGGATTATCCCGTGCCGGATCATAGTCATCGATCAGAGCCAGTTCGCTTTCCTGGCGAATGGTTTTCTCCAGGACAGGGCCTCGGCCTTCCTCGAAATGCAGCGGAATTCCGGCCGCATGTACGGGAGTCAGAATATCGGAAAACATTATGATGCCATCCATGCCATACCTGCGATGAGGTTGCAGGCTGACTTCGATGGAGAGCTCAGGAGTCATACTTAGATCCAGAAAGGTCTTGCCTTTGCGTATTTCATTGTATTCCGGAAGATAGCGGCCGGCCTGACGCATGTACCACAGAGGAAGATAGTTCGAATCTCGTTTCTGAAAGGCTTTTAAGAGGGGAAAGTCAGGCATGAGGGAAACAAGTCCCTTGCGGCGCACACAGTCGATTCAATTTTAGTTGGTACGGCCAGGCGCATTCACAGACTCTTTGATTTATTCTATCTGATTCACAGTCCATTTGCACGTGATACCCGGCTGTTACCAGAATTACCTGGCGACTTTTCCCGGGCCTGCGTCGTGATCAGACCGCAGATCATCCCTTGCCCTATTCAGATCCGTTTTTGCGTCAGTGCGTGTTTCGGATCGAATGCAGGTCATGGCCACGCCAGTTCATGGCCCTGGCCATTATGCCAGTCAAGGCCGCGCCAACTCATAGCCCTGACCATGACGCGTGATGAACCACCGCGGGTTGGCCGGATCCTCTTCGAAAATCTTTCTGAACTTAACAATGTAGTTGTCTACCGTGCGATTGGTGGGGCTCTCTGCACTGGACCAGGCATGATCCAGAATATCGCTTCGGTGCACCGGACGTCCACGGTTCTGAACCAGTAGTGTAAGGATTTGCTTCTCTCTGTCATTGAATCGAACTACGTCCCCCGTGCTGGACGTAGCTATACCCGAATCAAGATCCAACCGGTAGGAACCGATGGTTTCGGATACCAGGCCTACCGGACGATTCCTGAGCCGGGCTTGAACGCGAACAAGAAGCTCTTCCAGTTCGAATGGCTTGGTCAAATAATCGTCGGCGCCGGCCTGAAAGGCTTCCAGCTTATCGTCCAGGGCGCTTCTGGCAGTGAGAAAGATTACAGGAAAATCAGAACGGGATCGAATTCGTCGGCACAGCTCCAGTCCATCCAGCTCCCCGGGCAGCATGATATCGAAAATGCCCAGAGAAATTTCAGAAAAGGAGTTTTGCTTTTGCAGAACCTCATCGGCTCGTTCATAGTCGATTACGCGATAGCCTTCGGCTTCCAGATTCAATCGAATCCCTTTGCGAAGGAATGGCTCATCCTCAACAAGCAGGATCGTAGTGTTCGTAGAATCGGCCATGGAGTCTAATGTTCGTGGCACTCTTTTAACTGTGCGCTCGGGGTAATTCCAGGTTCATCCTCAAGCCCCCGCCTTCTCGCAGTTCCGCCTGAATACCGGCGGACCACTGATGCAAGATTTCTTGGACTATGTACAATCCCATTCCAGTGCCCTTGATGTAGCCTTTATGATTGTTCAGGCGAACCAGAGGATCAAAAATGTGGCTGAGGTCCGAAGGTGGAACTCCAGGTCCATTGTCTTCAATTACGAGATGGCAGTGTTCTGGATGATCCACGATGCGAATCCAGATTTCAACCCCCTCCGGCCCATACATCAGACTATTTTCGATTAGATGGCCAAGAGCTCGCCCCAACAGGACTTCTGGAATTGCCAGATGCATATCCGACACGTTGAGATGGATCCGTCCCTTTTTGGACTCTAGAAGCTGGCGATGGTTTTCGATGGCAAGGTCCAATGCTGCTTTCAAATCAGCGGTGCGTTTGCCGCCTGCTTCGGAAGTGAGCTCTCCGGGTAGCAATTGCGCCACGGTGGAATTCAGGTTACGGATCTGAACAATGGTATCATTTAGGATTTCTTCTTTCTGATTTTCCCCCAGCGATCGCTTTTGTAGAGTTTGCAGATTTAGTTGCAATCCGGCAATAGGAGTTTTTAACTCATGGCTTACAGAGTTCAGAAAGAGTTCCTTTTCCTTCAGTAAATCCTTCTCTTTGCGAAATGCGTTGATGACATAGTAAGATCCTATGCCCATGACTGCGAATGCAAAGAGGCTTTCTGAGAGAAGCATCCATCGTTTTCGCTGGCTTTCGCTTTCCCGACTCAGGATTACCTCTTCCTTCATTTTCCATCCAGTATCGGTTTGAATGGCAAGTTCCGTTTCCTGCAGACCGGGCTGTTCCGGAGTCATTCTCTCCAATCTTTCTAGCTGCAGTGCATCCAGTTCTTCCTGCATACGAGCCATTTTCTGATCCTGCATTCGAAAGAATACCATCCACCAGATCAACTGACCGATGATTACTAGAAAAAGTAAGGGGATCAAAAAAGTGGGTATGGATCTACGCTTTCGGGATGGCATGGAGTGCTCCTGGAGTTACATCTTATCAAAGAAGGCGAATACTGTGTCCAGAAACTGATCCAGGTCTTGATCTGTCATCGCAGAACTGAGAAATCCCACTTCGTAGCCAGAAGGTGCCATATAGATACCCTGATCCAGGCAGTGGTGAAAAAGCGCTGCATAGGTCTTCATGGAATCGCGATCAATGGAGGCCGAAGTCCGGGGAGCTTCGCCCCGATGAAACCAGAAAATAGAAGCGATACCGGTCATTTTGAATTCGTAGCTTTTCGCATTGAAGGCATCTTGAATTCTCTTTCTGTTCGCTTCCAGATTGGTATATAGATCCGGAGTTAACAATCTCATCTGTGCCAGTCCGGCTTCCATGGCCACTGGGTTTCCACTGAGGGTGCCGGCCTGATATACTGGCCCGTCGGGAGCCAGAAGCTTGAATATATCGTCTCTGCCTGCGAAAGCGCCCACTGGCATTCCGCCACCGATGATTTTTCCATAGGTGATCAGATCCGGTTCGATCCCCAGGTATTCCGCGGCGCCGCCGAATGCCAGGCGAAAACCAATGATCACTTCATCAAAGATAAGAAGTGAGCCATGCTCTCTGGTAATGTCTCTGAGAAACTGCAGGTACTCGGGTCTCTGCAGCAAAAGGCCATTGTTTGCAGGAACCGGCTCCAGTATGATCCCGGCGATATTGTTGCCATGGTCTTTAAAAGCTTGTTTCACTGCATCTTCGTCGTCCAGCGGTAGAACAATGATGTCGCTGGTCATGGCGGCCGGTACCCCGCTGGAGTCCGGTATTCCGGCGGTGGCCAGTCCAGAACCAGCTTTTACAAGTAGTGCATCCGAATGTCCATGGTAGCAGCCATCGAACTTGATGATTTTGTTTCTACCAGTGAAGCCCCGAGCAAGGCGAACGGCACTCATCACAGCTTCAGTTCCAGAGCTGACAAAGCGAATCTTCTGAATGGAAGGAAGGTTCGTGCGAAAGCCATTCAGGATGAATTCAGCAAGCTTCACTTCGCTCTCGGTGGGAATTCCCAGGGTCAGTGAACGCTCTAGCTGACTCTGAATTGCAGAAACGATGTCAGGATGGCGATGCCCGCAGATCAATGGGCCCCAGGAGTTGCAGAAATCCAGATACCGGTTCCCATCCACATCGGTAACATGACAGCCCTGGCCAGACTCCATAAACACAGGAGTGCCACCTACGGAGCGAAAGGCTCGCACGGGACTGTTCACTCCTCCAGGAAGCACTTTCAGGGCTCGTTCATATAGCTTCTTGGAACCTTCGCGATTCATTTCAACCTCCAGGGCATCCGGATAAACCCACCATGCCTGGCTCCAAAGTTGAACCAGCGGGTAGGATTTCTACAAAAAAGATGTGGTCTGGTCCGCTTCCCTGGAAAACGCTGAACATCTCCGGAGCACTATTTGTGTCAGACAAAAAGGACAGAGGCGGTCAAAAAAGGGTACTGAAGTTCAGGATCCCTGGAGACCATTTCATCTATACTGGTTTCATGCTCGTGGACCTGGATCGATCCATGGTCAATGAATGGGGGGGAAATGCAGGTAGCGGATCCGAATATTACAGCATTCCCATGGATGCCCCCTGGAAGGAATTTGGCAGCTGGCTTCGCACTCGAGAATTCCAGGGTCAGGTAGATCCAGGGGCCACTCAGGATATCCAGCGATTCATTCAATCTCGCAGCGAAAATATGGTAAAAGCTGACCGGATGGTGGAGTTACTCACATCCGGGGATCTGGCAACTCTGGAGTATGAGTGGGCGCAGGACCTGGAAGTCGCTCTGGGATTGCACAGTCCAGAAATGGAGCTTCTAATCAGCGACCTGGAAGAAGAGCAGAAGCGAAGCGAAGCGGCTGCCCTGGAGTCCGCCGGGTTACCCCTGAGTTTTATTATTTCTCCCTTTCAAGGTATTCCCCTGTTTCGACTGCAGATCGATCAGAGAGTGCATGTGCGATTCAAGGATGTGAAAAGCCCAAATACAGAAAAGTATCTCAAAAACCAGGGAATCGAAGTGAAGGATGGCAGGGCTGAGGCCGTAGGACGCATTACTTCGATGAAAAGAATGCCGAATAGCAAAGAAACAATGATTCGCATTCAGCTTCCGGGAAAAACAGAAGGTTATGTTCTGGAAGAGAATACTAACATAAAGGTTCGGACCTTTACTCCATCGTCGAAAAAACAGGATGCCTCTGCCATGGGAGGTCATCATGCAGGGATTGCCGGCGATATTTCTGTAATGCAATTTGCCATCTTCGGAGGTCTTCTACTGGGTCTCATCGTCCTGGGCGCCATCATCTGGTCTTTGATTTAGGATTTTTATAGCAGCCGGTAACCTCTCCTCATCTTTCGCGAAACCTATGCCATGAAGCTTTTTCTTTGCTCTGCGTTTTCCTTTGCATTGGCCTGTCTACAATGTGGCGGATTACCCGAAAGATCCTATATTCCTCCGAAAGAAGGAGAGCTTCTTTCGGTGCAGGATCTCGGCCCGCTGTACTCCAGTTATACGGAGCTACTCAGCAAATATGTGCAGCAGGGAAGCGTAAGCTATGAGGGTATGTGCAAAGACCCTCTGTTAGAAAAGGTAATGAATGGTTTTCGCTCCGTGGATGCGCGAACTATTGAGACCAGGGAGGATGGCCTGGCGTTCTGGATCAATGCTTATAACGCTTTTACCCTGGACGTAATCTGCCTTGGTTATCCAGTAGAATCCATTAACGATCTGCATGGAGCCGGTGGACTGTACACCTCCACTGCGCTGGGACAAACGGTCTGGAAGATCCATAAGTTTCCGATAGGACATGAGACCTATACCCTGGATCAGATCGAGCATGAAATACTACGTCCGCATTACAATGATTACAGAATCCATGCTGGAATTGTATGTGCCAGTATTAGTTGTCCGTTGTTGCGAAACGAAGCCTTTGTTTCACAGCGAATCGATGAACAACTGGATGAGCAGATGAAGGAATTTATGGCCTCCAGCATTCGCAATAGAATCGATTCTTCCAGCAGGACCATCTATCTTTCGCGCATCTTCAAATGGTTCAGTCAGGACTTCGTCAAGAAGAATGAAAGCCTGATGGCAGTCCTGTGGAAATACCTTCCTGAAAGCTGGGTCCTCGAACTCAAGGATCTGGAAACCGTGAATAAGGAATGGAGCATCGAATACCTGCCGTATGACTGGTCCCTGAATGGCCAATAGCGATAACCCCGGGGGGCGCATCTGCTCCTTGGCGAAAGTGTCTGCTTCGCGTAGAACAGTGAATAAGGAATGGAGCATCGAATACCTGCCGTATGACTGGTCATTGAACGGTCAATAGCGATAAGTCTGAGGGGCGCATCTGCTCTCTGTGCCGGAAGTGCTGCAACTGTTGTGCGGCCACCGAATCGTAACAGAGAATAGAGGAGCGCCGGAAGGATTTCGCGAAGCCGCAGCTGACTTAATTGGCCGGTGGGCCTACCCACATCATTGGGTTGTAGGCCAGTTCCCATAGATAGCCATCTGGATCGGCGAAGTAGCCACTGTAGCCGCCCCAGAATACTTTTTCTGGCTTCTTTACAAGCCTGGCACCGGCTTTTAGCACCGCTTCCATGGCCTGGTCCACTTCGTTTTCGCTTTCGAGGTTGTGTGCCAGAGAAAAACCAGGAAAGCTGCTTTCTGCGAATTCTACCCCGGCATCTTCTGCCAGAGCCTTCTTTCCAAAGATTCCAAGCCATGTTCCCTGCAATGTAAAAAAGGCTACTTCATCGGATTCGAAGTCCAATCTGGGCAGGCCCAGTCCCTTTTCGTAAAAATACACCGATTTGCCCACATCCGAAACCCCGAGAGTGATCATGCTGATTCTTGGCTGCATACTCTACGGTTCATTGGAGCCCCAAAAAGTCAACGGTGCTTCCTGGATTTCGTGAAATTAGTGAATGGAGGCTTCAATGTAAGCGATGTAGAAAAGATCATAGAACATGGGGTCTAGAAACCGCAACCCCCGGCTGATCGCGATTTGTCCTGTGGATTCACTGCCAGCCGGAATGATCATGATCCAATCGTGATTCTCGAAACCACTAAGAGGAATTCTCTGTCCTGCGAATGTTGCTTCCTCACTTCTTACAACAATAGCCCTGAATGGTATTCCTTTTGCGCCAGCAAATGAATTGAACGCTGAGCCGAAGAAGTGGGAATACTCCAGGCAATGAGCGGCTCGGAGCTCCCTAAAATGAAGGGAATAGGAATGATACAAATCCGGGTATAGATTTTCCGATGTCCGCTGCATGGTAAACGTTATAAGATCATCTAGATCCTCAACGTCACCATAGCTTGAATGCTTCACCATTTGATCCATTAGTTCCGGGTGGATTTGGGCCTGTGGGGTGCTGAATGTGTGGGGCTGGCCCAGACCCAGTAGGCGCGGAAAGCCGAAGCGAAATAGGATAAGCGATAAAACCAGAGCAACGAGAATAAATGCTCCAGTGAAAAAAAGGAGGCGCCTGAAAGAGAAGCTTTTTCGCACCATTATCCCTTAGACTTTATTTCGCGTAATTGGTTCGCAACCTATTTTTCGGTTGAGAAAAATCAAGACTTCGTTCGTAGTTCAACCCAGAGAGTCTGAGAATTTCAGTATTTCGCTGGCGATTTCTTCCGGCGAATCCTCCCAGATGAAGTGCCCAGCACCGGACAAGATTTTGGCCCGAGAATTCGGCAGGGCTTTCTGAAATTGCTCTCTCTCCTTTGCGCGAAAAGCAATGTCCCGGTCTCCCCATAATAGCAGTGTTCGCCTGTTTTTTAGGGCGGATAGGTGTTCTTCAACTTTGGTCAGGAAGTTCTTACTCTTCAGTATGGATCGTGGAAAAATGTAAGTGGGCATACGTGCATCAGGCGTTGCCATAGGACGGAGATATGCCTTCATTTCCGACTCCGTCAATTTCACTCTTCTGGTACCCGCAGGGATCAGAACGCGAACAAAGGCATGAAAGTGACGAATCAGGATCTTTCCCAGAAATCCTCCGAAGAAGCGAGAGAACCCTTCAAAGTGAAAGTCTCCATTTACCGGCCATGCGAAGGTATTTCCGATGATGAGAGCTGGAACGCGGTCCTGCTGAAGTTGAGCCACTCGAAGTCCGATGGGACCTCCCCAGTCTGAAACTGCGGGAATCCATTTCTTTAGCTTCAATTTTCGCAGGAATGCATCGCTTATCGCAGCATGTTCCTCAGGCAAAAAGTTGTAGTCTGCCGTTGCCTGGCTAAGCCCAAACCCAGGATAATCGAATGCGATGCAACGAAATCGATGTCGCAGTAATGGAATGACCTTCCGAAAAAGAAAGCTGTAGGTAGGATTTCCGTGGAAGAATACCAGGGCAGTTCCTTTTCCTTCATCGATATAATGGATTCGCTGGCCATTCACATCCATCCATTTACTCTGGAAAGGGAATATTTCATGGCTGAGAAAGGAGGGGCGCTCCGCCAGGTTACTCTGCGTAGCCGGGGGATGCTCGGGATGATACTGAACCATATGGTTTAGTGAAAAAGGTTAACCAATTGGTCAAGTAAAATCTGGACATGCAGCGGCCAGAATGCAGGCTGGGGCTGTGGAATTAAGTCATGGATTTCATTGTCTGGCAGACCCGAATCGCATTCGGATTATAGAAATCCTGGCGGATGGCAGGAAGTCTGTAACGGAGCTACAAACTCATTTTTCTATGAGTTTACCGGGTCTTTTGAAGCACATTCGTAAGCTGGAGCAAGGGCAGATTATTCGCACTACCAAACTGGGGCGCACAGTGTACTGCGAATTACAGCATAGCCCCCTGGAGCTTATGGAGCACTGGATTCATCGTCAGACCAGCTTCTGGACGGAGTCATTGAATCGTCTGAACAAGGAGCTGGAAAAAAAGGCCGGGCCAATGGCTGGCAAAAGCAGGAAAGGTCGATGACAGAGGCTGTATCTCTGGTCCATCCACTGGCTTTCTCTCCGGACGAAGTGTTTCAGCATTTTGTGGACCCGGAACTTCTCGTTCGCTGGTTCTATCCAGAAGGCTGCAAACCGGAGCGGGCCATTCTGGAGCCGCGAATCGGTGGGCTTTTTGCAGTGGATATGAAGACCGTAGACGATTTGACTCTATCGGTAAGGGGCCAGGTTCTCGAGCTTTCTTTTAATACCAGGCTTCGGTTTACCTGGAAATGGACATCCGGTCCCCTTGTGTCTGTGCCGGAATCCGTGGTGGACCTGGAGTTTAAGGCTACGAAGAGCGGTACGACGCTGCTCATCAAACAGGGCTTTTTCTCCAGCGAAGAATTGATGCAGGAGCATGCACGAGGATGGGAAATGGCATTGAAGAGGCTGGAGGGATTTGGCGCGAAAGACGGCCTCCGCAAGTCAAATCAGGAGCGAGAACATGAAGGTTAGCCATAAAGCGCCCATCCGCATTTCCCTCTTCTGGATTTGGCTCCTTACAGGAATCCTGTCTTTAAGCTGTGAGACATTTCGAGAAAATCCGGAATTGGGTCCCTGTAAGCGAGGCTGCGTCGAGGAGCAAAATATCTGCATGCTCCAGGCCACTTCCTCGGCGGAAATAGACTTGTGCAAGGAAAGTCTAGCAAAATGTATTCTGCGATGCGAAAGAGAATTTCCCTGATGGAATTCGACCGGAGAAGTCACGTCTTCGCACAAATCTACAGGGGCATCGGTTCCATTCCATTGAAACGCTTTGAGTCTCTGATTCTCACCCTCCTCGTAGCCTTTAGCGCTCAAGGATGTATGCAAAGAAAGGTGTATCAAGCGCCCGCTTTGGCTGAGCCTTTTGCCATTCTTAAGCTGAAGTTTCATGACCTGAACTCCATTCCCGGAGCCAGTGTACATACTGCGGTGAACCTGGAAGGTAGACACAGCGGTATTTTTCATGAGGCTATCCATGAGACCGTCTCGCATTCGTATGACAAAAGCGGTGATAACCAGGGGATCCCGTTGCTTCAGCTGGCAATGGATGCCGGTCCAGTGGTCCCGGGTCCATCCAATGTTAGAATTCAGATGGAGGCGCACTGGGAAGAAGAGAGACTGGAGCACCTTACCTACTTTGATGGAAATAATTGGCGGCAAAGGCTTACCAGGGTTTCGGTTCAACGAAAAGCCGGATGTAGCACGGAACTCAATGTAGATGTTGTTCAGGGCTCCATCTACCTGCTGGACTTTACCTGGTATTCGATGGGAGAATGTCAGGCTATCGCTTACCGGCAAACATTCAGCGCTGAGGGATTCTCGCTGCAGGAAGTGGCGAGGTCTTCAAATTCTGAATCAATTCTGGATTGGCCTTCCACATTCCGACTGGGTTCAGAGCCCTGGATCTGGTATCCTCATCGACCTCAGAATTATCCATCCTTGCCATGATTGCTGCTGGCGAGCCGCCTGGCCCGGGTGCTATCACTGATAAATGCAGCCGCTCATTTCTGCAATGGCCGGCAAAACATCCATTCTATACGACATGCTTTTCGATACCGATGCATGGAATCCTCCTTTTTACAGCGCGAAGTTTTGGCCATCGGTGCATGCGAATTGTATTCGTGCGCGAAGCGTTCCGCTACGCAGGCCATGGGTGTGGGCTCAGAGGTTTGGGGTACAGCTAAACAGAGTCTACGACGTTATATCAATGTCACTATTGAGTATCTATCGAACCATCTTTCGAGACCTGACTATTCAGCCAGAGAAAGATGCTATTGATGGTTTCATCGATCAGGGTTGATGCTGGCTTCCATGGTAGCTCCGGAAGCACGATAAGAGAAAAAGAAATTCCCAGCATATTGATTATGATGTACTGTCTTGCTAACTGCAGATCTTGATTCGCCATCTCCGGGTTCCAGTCCAAAAGCAACTCATCAATGATGGCGCTCTGCTCGTAACCTTCTGGCTCATGCGCAAAGTAGGAGTCTTCATCGGACTCCAGGCGATCCTGATTGAGGTAAAGTATGCGAAAGTCATCCGGCCGCTCCAACCAGAAATGAATGGCGGCCCTGAGAAATGCCTCCAGACGAAGTTCCGGGCTCTGAATGCTAGCTATAGACTTCGTGCAATGCTCAAAGAAGGCAGCGAGAATATCCGCCCAGATGTAGCGAATCACTGCTCGTTTGTTGGAAAAATATCTGTAGAACATCATGGGGGACCGAGAGGTGTGCTCCATGATCTTTCGAATGGTTACAGCATCGTAGCCATCCTTCTGAAAAAGAGATCGGGCCACCGCCAGAATATGCTGTCTGCCATCCTCCAGTTCCTGAACGGTGAGCGCCGGTAGGCCTCGGCCCCGGCCATCGGTTGCCTCATTGGACTTTGATTCAGGCATAGGAGTATCTCGGGCGGATTTTATGAGAAAATAACATGGTTTTTCCAGAGTATTGCTCTGCGCGTAGCATCTTCAAGGCAGACGGACTCCAAAGAGCCCCTGGATGAATGCAAAGCCAGTAGAAAAATCTGTACTCAGGAAAAATATGATATACGCGTATAATTTAATGTTCCAGAACTGGCTTCAGGGGGAGAAAATGGAAGAGAAGGATGTCATTATCATCGGGGCCGGTCTGGCCGGCTTAACTGCGGCCTACGAGCTCAAAAAGGCCGGCCGTTCCGTGCAAGTTGTAGAAGCTCGGGATCGGGTAGGGGGGCGGACCATGGAAGGCAAGCTTCTGGATCGATCCTTTGACCTGGGCGGCCAGTGGGTCGGTCCCACTCAGACTCGAATCATGACCATGATCAAGGAATTGGATCTAAGCACATTTCCGCAGCATAGCGATGGATATCAGCTGGTGGAAATGCATGGAAAGCTGAGTAAATACAAAGGGGTCATCCCTAAATTGCCCATTCTGGCCCTTCTTTCTGCGGATCGGGCCATCAAGAAAATCAACCGTCTGGCCCAGTCCCTGGCTCAGGAGCCCTGGAATGACAAGCGGGCGGAAGCTCTGGATACCATCACTGCCGAGCACTGGATCCAGGGGGTGCCTACGAAGATTGCCAGAGAAATGATCCGCATTGCTATTCGAGCCATATTTTCCGGAGAGTCCTCGGAGATCTCATTTTTGTATTTTCTGAATTACATCCAGGGGGCCGGGAGTTTTGAGCTACTGGCGGATGTAGAAGGGGCCGCTCAGCAGGACCGGATTCTGGGCGGGGCCTTTCAAATTGCCCGGAAAATGGCGGACCGAATCGGAACGGAGAATATATCCCTTTCAAGCCCGGTTCGTTCCATTGAACAATCTGGTTCCGAGGTTCTGGTGCGCACCCATGGAGGCGAATTCCGCGGAAAATTCTGCATTGTGGCTCTTTCACCGAATCTGACCACAAGCATCCATTTTTCGCCGGCCCCTCTGGAAAGATTGAGCCTGGCACGTAGAATGCCCATGGGTTCCGTAACGAAAGCCATTGTGGCCTACGATGCTCCGTTCTAGCGCAAGAAGGATATGGCTGGTATGGCCATCAGCGATGCAGGGCCATTTGGACCGGTGTTCGATGCATGTTTGCCGGACGATCCACGAGGTTATCTGGTGGGATTTCTGGAAGGAGAAGAGGGCAGGCGCTATGCAATGGCCACAGAGGACCAGCGAAAGCAGGCAATCGTAGAGACTCTTGTTCGATTTTTCGGACCGGAAGCCGGTAAGCCCATTGGATACGTCGAAAAAAATTGGACCACGGATGAATGGAGTGCAGGATGCTATACCGGGCTTATGATTCCCGGCACCATGATGCATTACGGTAAGTACCTTCGCGAACCCGCCGGTCGTATTCATTGGGCCGGAACTGAAACCGCGGAGCGATGGATGGGATACTTTGATGGCGCTGTAGAGTCCGGCCAGAGGACCCGCGACGAGATCCTGAGCCGATATCAATAGAACGGATGTGCTAGTTTGATGGCGCTGTAGAGTCCTGACAGAGGTTTCGCGGCGATATTCAGGCTCTATTCCAGTTTATGGAGTTCTCGCTGGCTTCTGTCTGCATATTCAGACGGCGCCAGCAAGGCCTTCGCAAGAAAAAAGCGATTTACTGAAACAGGGATCTACTCCAAAACCGATCCTATGTCCGGACTATCCAACCTCAAGAAAATCCTGGTAATCGGCTCTGCCGTATTCGTTCTAATACTCATCATAACAGCTCTCTGGACCGCATCTCCTCTGGAAATGGCAGAGGAGGGAAAGTATACAAAGCTGGATCCTCAAAAAGCTCAGAACATCAACTGGCCAGCCGTAACCGATGAGGCTACCGGATATCTGCAAGATTTGCTTCGAATGAAAACGATTCGAGGAAATGAGCATCAGGTGAGCGTGTATATCAAGGATATTCTGGAGAAGGAGGGAATACCGGTTCGTATCTATCAACATCCGGAAGATCCTTCACGGTCCAATCTTGTAGCCGAGCTGATTCCTGAGAATCAGGATCCAGCTCTTAAGGATGAAGGCATTATCCTCACCGGACATTCCGATGTTGTGGAAGTGAATGAAGAGAACTGGAAGCAACCTCCCTTTTCCGGTGCACTGATTGACGGCAAGATCTGGGGGCGAGGAGCCATTGACATGAAAGGGCATGTAGTAATGGGTCTCATGTCCATGCTTCTGGTAAAGCGCCTGGATGTTCCACTTAAGCGAAAGCTCATGCTTCTGGTCCTGGCCGATGAAGAAAGCGATGGAAAGTACGGCGTCAAGTATATGGTGGGCGAACATCGAGATGTATTCGATGGTTACAAATATGTATTCAACGAAGGTGGATTGGGCACCAGCGGAGTGGCTGTAGAAGGCAGCAAGATCTTCAATATTCAATGGGCCGAAAAAGGAAAGATATGGGCCGAGCTTTCTGTGGAAGGGGAATCCAGCCATGGTGCAAGACCTCCAGCCGAATACGCTCTACTGAATATGGTGCAGTTCTTGAATGAAGTTCAGGACATGGAAACAGATCTGACCATCGTTCCTGAAATGGAGACCTTCCTGTATCAAATGGGTGAAGCATACAGTTTTCCCAATTCCTTCTTTATGAAGCGGAACAATAATCCATTGCTTCGACCGCTGATATTGCCTGCACTGCGAGCCAATCGCTATCTCGTAGCCATGACTACAAACACTCGAGCCTTTACAGGTCTCAGTACCAACGAAGAAGAGGGCATTAACGTAGTGGCCGACCGAGCTACTGCAAAAATTGACATTCGACTGCTTCCTAACACCACCCCGGAGAAGTATCTGGCAAAGCTCCAAAAAATCGCGGATAAATACAAAGTTAAGATCAAACCGGTAGGCGAAATCGTTCCCAATTCATCACCCATGGATTCTGAGTTCTTCAAGGTTATGGCTCGCGTAAGCGTGGAAAACGTCCCTGGTTCTGTAGTGACTCCGCTCATTACTCCAGGCAATACAGACAATACATATTTACGCGAAATTGGACTTCAATGCTACGGCCTGACTCCTGTGATTCTAAACAGCGAAGAACTGGGGAGCACTCATTCGGACAACGAATACATCAGCCAGGAAAACCTGCGACTTGGTACCAAGATCATGTTCGAAACCGTAGTGGGTATGAACTGAACCGATGACCCGGCCAAATCGACTGATGGCTTTTCGGGAATATCATCTGAGTTCTGATTGGGAAAAATGTCGGACCGGTTTGTCTGTCCTACTTTCTTTCGGAGGACCTGGCCCTTTGTGATCGTCGGGCCGCCTTTTCGCTCACTCCCCGCAATAGGGATTGGGTGTAGCCTGGTGGCATTGAACGACTGAGGCATTGTGCCTTTATTCCACCACAGCGCCGCCACAACTGGAGCCGGCGCCTGCGGTGCATCCATAGCAATGCTGATGAGTGCGGATGGTTCTCCCTTCTAACTGACTTTGATCAAAATCGCGAACATGATTGGAAGAAACATCGACTTTCATATCCAGCATCTGATTGAAATCGCAGTCATAGAGATAGCCATCCCAGGAAATAGAGATAGTATCTCTGCACATGACCCCGGCCGCCGCAGATGGATTGAATGATTCCACAAGTTTGGTCATGTACTCTTCGTAATTGCCGGATCGAATCAAATACTCCAGATAGCGACTGATGGGCATATTGGTAATCGTATATAGATCGTTGAATTGGATGTCATGCTGCTCGTTAAGCTCTCGCTTGAATTCGCTTTGCAGATCAACCTGGCTGCCCGGCAGAAATGCGCCGGCCGGATTGTACACCAGATGCAGCTTCAGGTTGCTCCCTTCCTGCGCATAGCCCACCCGATTCAGCTCTTTCAGTGCATCCAGAGACTTCTGAAACACACCGGAGCCTCGCTGGCGGTCGGTGCGACTCTCTGTATAGAAGGGTAGCGAGGAAATGACCTCCACTCCATGGTCTGCGAAAAACTGAGGCAGGTCTCGGTATTTCAGGCCGGACATGATCACCGTCAAATTACATCGCACAAGAATCTGCTTCCTGCGTTTGTGTAATTCCTGGACCAGCCAGCGAAAATCCGGATTAATCTCCGGAGCTCCGCCGGTGATGTCTACTGTGGGAATGTCGCTGCGGTCCAGAGCATCCAGACAATCCTGCATGGTCTGGCGATCCATAACCTCCGTGCGGTCCGGCCCTGCATCCACATGGCAATGCTTGCAGGTCTGATTGCATAATTTGCCCAGATTTAGCTGAAAGATTCCGATCTTCGTGGGTTTGAACGGATTCATTCCTATTTCTGCCAGCTTCTCATGGAATTCAGGTAAGATCGTTCCATTGGATAGTGGTTGCTCTAGAATTCTGAGTTGTTCCTCCGGACTTGCCAGTTCGTTTCCGGATTTTAGCAGTGTGGTCATGAATCTTCCTTTTCCTGGTAATTACTGTTGGCGGGTGGGTTCCGCCAGATGGCTCATTGGACTCGATATCACTCTACATAGAGAGTTCGCCTGCACGATTCATCATCTGCACTCCATGGACCAGCGACGCTCCACCACGAATGGCGGCAGCTACATGCACGGCTTCCATCATCTGAGCTTCGGATGCGCCTTTTTCCATGGTCTCTACAGTATAGGCATCAATGCAGTAAGGGCACTGAACGGCATGGGAAACTGCCAGTGCGATCAAAGCTTTCTCTCTAGCGGTAAGCGCTCCTTCTTGAAAGACAGTGCCATAGTAATCAAAGAATTTCTTGGCCAGCTCAGGCTGAAAGTCCCCGATGTTTCCGAACTTCTTTAGATCCGCCGGGTTGTAGTAAGTTTTTCCGTTTTCCATTGTTGCTCCTCGTTTGTGTGATTATTCGGTTTCGATTGTTACGGGTTACAATGAGACCAGACAAAGTCCACCACTCAAACAAAGGCTGCTTGCCCCGGCCACATTCTTTTTCTACTCTAGATTCCTTAAACGAGGGACAGGCCGGCAAAAGAACACTATGGCAGCTACTCGTAGTTAAGCGGGACCCAGTCCTGAGCTCTGGTTGATGCTGGCCAGGGCATTGTTGATAAATAGTTCCGCCTCTTCTGCATCTCTTTCCGAACTGGATGAGCTTATATGAAAATCACCAATCAGAACATCTCCCTCTTCTGAAAACCATTCTTCGGGACGGGCCCCAGGCTTAAACCTTACGTAGACGCGTATTCGATGCTGACGATAGTACTGATGCGTATGGGACTCATGATTCCAGAGATATTGTCCGGGTTGCTCATGCGCAACGCGAAATCCCTCAACTTGAAACAGCGAGATGGGTTCCCCCGGATACATGTCTGTTGTAAAGGCCCGGTCATCGATTGAGAGTTTACTGGCCCTCAGTCCGATTCTGCCCTGCCAGACGTCCACGTAGTATATCAGTGCAACCAGAAGCGGAATTCCGGCCATGGCCCAGCCCATCACGGAAGGACTCTGCGAAACACAGGCTGCGAAACCGATTATTATAGACAGAAGTACCCAGGATACGAAGCCAAAAACCCTGTTCCACTGACTTTTACCTTCAAGAATTAAGGATTGTCCTTCTTTGTACTTTTCCACCAACAGCCCATGGTTGATGGCTACCGCGGGCGGTAGAAACTCTCCATAGAGTGCATTGTGTTTTACCTGATGATTCGCCTGGATGTAATCCTCGTAGTACCAGTTCAAAAGAAATAGCGCCAGCAGTGCATTCAGTGCCCCGCTTACTCCGAGAAGATCCATGTTCTGATTGGAGGCAAGGAAAAGGCACAGGCCAGAGAAGGCGGGAAACGCTGCGAAGAACACCAGGTTGGTCAGTGCTTTCTTGCTCGCCACGGTCCAGTCCAGACCACCCCTGGGACCTGTTAATCCGGCCAGAATCAAGGCCAGGCAATGAATGCCCAGTGCGATGTAACCGGACGTCTCCCGAACGTAATACTCAGTGGAATCCTCGGTCACATTCATTCGATACAAAATGGTGACAGCAATGCCCTCGAGGGCCAGAAGAATAATCATGCGAACCATAAGGCTGAAGTCTGTAGCCTTTTTGGAGGCCTGTCAAGAAAAGCATCTTTGCATCCTGTACCGGTGTGCCGGGGCGGACTTGCGTACATATGAACTCGGTGAATCAAGATACAGATTCGGGCAGATCATAGTGTAGATGTCAGTTTTTAGATTTAGCCAGTCAGTATGCATTAGAGGCAGCAACAAGAATGGCAAAGAAAAAGGTATGTCTATGCCCGGCCAACTCCCGGAAGAGCTCACGGATTGTCCGTTTGCAGTTTCCGATCACAAAACTACTTTCTTCCTATGTCTGCCGCAAGCCCGGAACGCTCTTGCACAGCTACAACGAGATCGGAGACAGACGCTTGCGATCCGATGTCTCCAGAGGACAGTGCATGTACAACTTCCCCTACCACAATTATGGATGGCGAAGCCAGTCCTTCCAGATGCGGCGCCGTTGCCAGATCTGTAATGCGTACATCTTGATTGGAGCGCGTGCCGTTTCGAATAATGGCCACCGGCGTTTCAGGAGCTCGTCCATGAGCGATGAGCTGCCGTGAGATTTCTGGTAACTTCTTTATGCCCATCAAAAATACCGCAGTTGGTATTCGCGCGGCTGCATCGTAGGCGATGCCCGATGTGCGATCCGCTTCATGGCCGGTGAAGACTCCAAAGGCCGTGGAAATCCCGCGAAAGGTAAGGGGAATTCCCACGCTTTCAGGCACCGAATAGAATGAGCTGATTCCTGGTATCACTTCGCAGGGAATGCCTGCATCTGCAAGGATCTGGAGCTCTTCGCCGCCCCTGNCAAAAATAAAAGGATCTCCGCCTTTCAGCCGGACTATGTTGTAGCCCTTTCGCGCATAGTAAACCATCAATTGATGAATTCTTCGCTGCCTCGTTTCCTGACAGCGGCCTGGCTTCTTACCTACGGGAATCTTAATGGCATTTCTGGCATACTTTAATACAGCCGGATCGATAAGCCGGTCATACAGAACTGCATCGGCCTTTCGCAAGGCTTTGATGGCTTTTCGAGTGAGCAGATCGGGATCTCCCGGCCCGGCCCCTGCCAGAACAACTCGGCCAATCTCATCTCCGGGATTGCCTGGCGTATTTGATGTATTTGCTCGCTTCTGCGAGGTATGCAGGGTATGTGAGGATGGCAAAGACTCCATCATTTACTTCCTCCTGCATGGAGACCACATTCCTTATGCTCCGGGTTCTCCCACCACCAGCGACCGGCCCGAATATCTTCACCTTCCTGTATGGCACGGGTGCAGGGAGCACATCCAATGCTGGGAAAGCCCTGTCGATGCAGCGCATTTAAAGGAATGTTGTTTTCTTCTATATATTTGTAAACATCCGATTCCTCCCAGGCTGTGAGAGGATTCAGTTTCACGATGCCTCCATGATCCGCATCCAGCTGAAATGCAGGCAAATTAGCCCGGGTTACGGACTGGGACTGCCGCAACCCGGTAATCCATCCATCCAGATCTTTCAATGCCCGGTTTAAGGGCTCCACCTTTCGAACGAAGCAGCACTCTTTCCGGTTTTCAATGGATTCGTAGAACGAGAACAGACCTTTCTCTCGAATCAGTGTTTCCACTTTGCTCTGGTCCGGAAAATAGCCCTGGAAAACCACATCTGGATAACGCTTTCTACATTCCTCCATAGTCTGCAGGGTTTCTTCATGAAGGCGACCGGTTTCCAGATAGAACACATGCAGACGGGAGGCAGCGGAGGGATTTTTCTGAATAGCAGAGTTTAGCAAATGTATGAGCGTAGTGTCCTCGGCACTGAAGCTGCTGGCCAGCCCCAGCTTTAGCCCGGACTCGGCAGCCCATTCCAGGATGGCAGGGGCCTTACTCAGAGCCGCATCCTGATTGAGTTCTGCAATTTTCTTCCAGTCCAGCGATGTTGTGGTCATACTCATTTTCCCTGTATTATTCCTATCTGAATAGTATGAATTGNCAGGATACCAGGAATTGGCATCGAGACAAGCATTTTTGATGGATTCGGGGCTTAAGAACTCTTCCGGGAGTTCAGAGTTGTCGCCGGATGCACCAGGGAGTGTCCCGGTATAAAAACTTGCTTTGCTCTGGCGCTCGGAGCTACAGAAGAAGCGATGTTTTTCAGGACACTATGTTTTTCCAGAGCAGAGCAATGGCTTGGCCTCTCTTTGCGAAATTCCCAATTGCCAGTCGTTCTATTTATCCTGGCCATTTCAATTCTGATTGCGGGATGTCAGCCTGAAGGCGGCTCAGATAATGGGAATCCGGCCTCCGGTGGCGCAAACCCGGCCAAACAGGAAAGGAATCAAGGTGTTTCGGATGGGACTGCGGCCCGACTCATTCGAGTTTCCGATGGAGATACATTGCTTGCGGAGGTCTCCGGGAAGGAGGTGAAGGTTCGGCTACACGGTGTGGATGCTCCGGAACTGGATCAGCCCTACGGTCTTCCGGCCAGGAAATGCTTGAAGAGCCTTTTAAAGGAAAGGAGCTTTCGCATCCGCACAGAGTATGAGGATCCCTACGGTCGTAGCGTAGCCACACTGATTTCCAGCACAGGAGAGGATTTGAATGCGGAGCTTGTGCGACGAGGATGTGCCTGGGCTTTCCTTCGCTACTCCGAAAAATATGTCACCCAGGAGAGCCAGGCCAGGGATGCGAAATCCGGCTTATGGTNGGGAAAAGAGCCAATGCCGCCCTGGACCTGGCGACGTCGTTCACCTGTAAAAACAGACAGGTAGTCAGTAATTTTTTGCATTGCACGTTACTATTCCGCCGTCCGTTTCTTAGTATAGGCCGTAAATCGGCGGGGGAATGAAATGCGTTACACATATTACATCGCACTATTAACTTTTAGNATCTTCAGTCTGGGATGTCTGGGAACTACGGGAGCCGGCGACAGCCTGTTGTTCGGTACTGCCTTTCAGTCAAATGACAATTCCTGTACTTCGGAGATTGAGGTCAGCTCAACCAACATTACTTTACTGGAGGACGGTGACGTAGAACGAGTCTACAATGCTTCGGCGCCACCTTACTTTACAGACACAGATGGCAATGGTGGAATTTCCTGGGGTTTCTATTCTGTGGAAACTTGTGTTTTTCCCACCATGGAGTTCACCGGAACAATTGAAGTCCCGGTGACTCAGGGTGCAACCAATGCAGATCGCGTTGAAACGGTAGAATACTCTTACCCACCCGCAATCAATGGCGANCCNNTGGGTACTACAATNACGTTTAANGACGCNGACGGCTACGGACGTTCGGCCAGAAAATGCTTCAAACTGATTCGCGTGGATGANNNNATTCGCAACACGAATTCGGCTCCGTTCACTATCAGTCTGGATCNGATTACTTCAGCGGACGACAGCGGGCTTTATGCCAGNAAAGATCCTTGCGATATTTCCGTTGCCCTGGAAGANGATGAAGCTCCGGGAATTCGTGTTTCCAACATCTCCCAGATTATGGAAGAGCCCGAAGGATCTCCTCCTCATTCAGGCACTTTTCAAGTGGAGCTAAGAACCCAGCCCACGGCGGATGTTGTTATTCCCATCAATATGACCTTCGATTCCGTAAATGCAGGAAACAGAGAGGGAACCGCAGATAAGAGCACACTTACGTTTACCAATGCAAACTGGGACACTCCTCAAGTTGTGACCGTGTATTCCCAGGATGACTTTGAAGTAGATGATCTCAAGACGTATACCATTCAAATGCAACCGGCCACCAGTACCGATAGCGAATACAACGGAATAGATCCCAGGGACGTAGAGGTTTATAACCGCGATGCCAGTGTGCCTGGATATGCCTATACGATTGTGCACTCCGGTACTAGCGATAATACAAATGCTGGCGGCGGTACCATCAATGGATTCGCCACCGATGAAATGGCAAACATGGGATCTAACTATGCTACTTTTCAGATTTCCTTGCGATCCCGACCGTCCGCGAATGTAACACTTAATTTCAGCACNAACGATACATCCATCAGTACAGTGTTGACTCCGACCCTTACATTTACTCCGGACAACTACAACGTCGCTCAAACGGTGCAGGTAACCGGAAAGCCGGATGGCGCGGACAATGGAAACAAAGACTACACCATCAGTTTTACAACGACTACAACAGACAATACCTATGATACTACGGTGACGCCTCCTACATTCCGTGTGAGATCCTGCGATAACGATAACAACAGGCTCATCGCACTGTGTAACTTTTCCGGCAGCCGATTTGGCACCTCTGGTAACCGATTTACGTCCCAGGAGCCCAGCGGTAGCAATTCCATCTGGTTAATCTCCAAGAATAACCCCGGCGGAACGGCCACTGTGAACCTTACGGTGAATGAGCCGGATGCGGACGAAGGGGATGCACCTGCCAGCGTCACTATCGATAGTAGCAACTACAACGTGATGTCAAGTGCGGGCACTAACNGAATCGCGCTAAGTCACGGGGATGACTTTGACCTTGATGGGACGCAAAACTGGGATGTTACTACGGCTACATCCACCGGGGCCATAAGCTATGATCCTGAAAATGTGTTCGCACAGACCACTGATGATGAGCAGCTTTTCTATATCAGTAAGTCCGGGAATACATCCGANNNTGGNNCNNCNACAGCGANNATCTNTGTNTGTCTGGGGGCNACNCCNGCNAGNGCNGTNACNATNNCNGCNAGNTGNTCNGGNGANGANTGCNNTANCGTTTCTGTNGCCACNGGCNCCGNTAACNNNNACANCTCTGAANACNAAGATCTCNGCTNCNAANCCGATCTCAAATAGCGATTGTAATGGAAGCGAGCCGAACCGAGTAGAGTTTACCGTTACGGGCGCTGATGATAGCTTNGCCGACGGCTCTCAGAACTTCAACGTAACCTTCTCCGTGTCCAGCGGTGATGGAAACTTNAATGGTCAGAATCCGGGTAATCAGTCGTTCAGCAATGCAGACGATGAATCTCCGGGTAAGCGAATCTTCATCGCAACAGGCAGTTACAACGGTGAAATGACAGCCCAGGGAGTTCAGGGAGCCGATGACATCTGTGCCAATAACAGACCGGCCTATGTTCCCAACGCCACTTACAAAGCCCTCATTGTTAGTAACAGTGGAGGGGAGGTGAATGACCGAATCCCTGGTGGTGCCGACTGGGTACTGACATCTGGTAACTACTATTACAGATGTATTGGTTCGGGTTACTCGAATTGTAGTGATGAGCATCAGCGCTTGTTTATCGCAAATGGTAGCTCCTTAATTCCGGATCCCACCAGCATGGTGAGTGGTAGAGGCTTCTCAAATACCGGAGGAGAGGAATACTGGACCGGTATGACTAGTTCCATGAGCGTCGCAACCCAATCCAGTACGCCTGCCCAGGGCTCTAACCCCGGTGAGTGTAACGATAGCACTGTCTATCGACATAACTGTGGTGGCTTTACGCTAACCAGTTGTCCTACCACTACTGCAGGAATGAATCCAGTGTTCTATGGAGAGACCTGGGAGAATTCAGGCACAGGTATTACGAGCAATACAAACGTATCCTGCGCCACCACGAAGAAAATCATCTGCGTGCAGCAGTAAGCATCGCTCTAGATAGAACGATGGAACCAAAGGCCGGGCAAATTGCTCGGCCTTTTCTTTTATTACACCTCCTTTCCTGAACGCCATAGCGCTTACGGGAATTCGGAGAAAGTGTATCTTCTCGGAGCTCTTTGCACCGTGGGCTCTGGAGAAGAATTGTGCTCCAGGGTCTTCTAGCGGGTCTGCTGGTAGCAGCTGGCTCTCGCTGCGTACTGAACGATGGCACGATGCCGGCCGGACCGGCAAAAGCTTCGGAACTCCTTAGTGAGCCCCTGGAATTGCGTAGACTGACTTAACTGGCATTGGCAGGCTGCCTTTGATGTTTGAGCCATTCCGCAAGACCCAGAATATCCGGGCTGATTACGAGTCGTTGCTCAAGGCTCTGGATGCCCTGCTTGAGAAGGCTACAGAACAGAATCCGCCGCACTTCTTTACTCAGCGAAATCTGTATGGTCCTCAGGCGCTGGCTACGCTGGCCAATGCGGCAGCCTTGCTGAACTGGTTTCTGGATAATATTAACTGGTGCGGCTTTTACCTCTGGGATGGAAATCAATTGGTGCTGGGACCCTTTCAAGGGATGCCGGCCTGTACTGCGATCCAACCTGGAAAGGGAGTCTGTGGCTCAGGCTTTGAGAGGCGCAAGCCTGTGATTGTGGACGACGTGAATCGATTTCCCGGGCACATAGCCTGTGATCCGTTGAGCCGATCCGAAATCGTGGTACCTCTGTTTGCCCCCGGTACTCCTCCTCCATCGCCGGACTCAACGCATGTTACGGCACAGCCCATCGGAGTTCTGGATGTGGATAGCCCTGAAGAAGGCCGTTTTGACACAACGGATTCCTATTATCTGGAACGATTCAACCGCATTGTCTCAGATCGTATGGGTTAGGATTTGCAGCAGCAGGTAGAGCCGATGCTCTTCTGCCGGTCTACGGTCGCGAACCCCTGCTGATGGCGGAGTCATAAGTCAGCGGCCGGTGTCCAAGTAAGCCTCTCCTTCGCATGGGAAGCGAAGGAGAGGCGTCGTATTGCGAATTACAATTTGCTGTAGTCCATCCAGTCTGGATCAGGATTGTTCATAATGATAAAATCATTACCAAAGCAAACTACAATGTAGCAGGTCCCTACTGAATACAGTATATCGAAGTTCCGCAGAACCTCGGAATCGGAACGGTTTTCGGCTTCGTTGAAGATTTTCTCTGTGTCTGCCGGTGGTCGATACATAAATCCAGCTTTGCCAACGGTGAATTTTTGTTCCGGATTGGAGGTGGACTCGATGGGTCCCGTGGGTCTTTCAACAGATGCATAGGTGAGCGGTCTGGACACTGCGCAACTACCCATCAGAACAAGGCTTCCTGTTATTACTAATATCTTGTTCATTGCTTTACCCCTTGCTCCAATTTGCTGCTGTCGATGGCCTGGCCCTCTACGTGGACGCAATTGGACCATACAAAGAACCTGCTTCGAGCTTCAATGGTTACATCAAGCAGCGTATCATAGTTGGTGCCTTCTACAGCATCCCGCACCGCATCGGACAAATGGTGACTCCACCAGCAGCTTTCCCCGGATCTTACTTCTCCAGTCATATCTGCCGGAATGGTTTTGCCTTCAAGGTCACCCAGAGACAGCATTCCCACCTGGTAAGTTGATGTGCAGGCCGATGCCAGAGCAAGAGCCAGTAGGCTTATGAAAATACTCAGTTTATGCACTATATACTCCTATAAATATGTAAAATGCATATATTAGAGAATGGGTGGGGCCGTCAAGGGCTTTGAACCGCCGGGATTAGGAGGCCTTCGTTTTTCTGCATGAGATAAACCAGATTGTAGTATGAACCGTTCAGGGTTCAGCCGCTGACACTGCTGAGAGAGTAAACCGGAATACTGGCTACCAGTTAAAGGGGGGATACGATTGGAATTGGCTACCAGGATCTACCTATCGGAGGTTAGAGGATAGGCAGGGAATCCGGGTAAAACTGCATCGGGGCGAATTCGAGGTCGCAAGCATACAGTTTAGAAGCAGCTAAATAGGATTGGCCTCCAGGAAGTCCGGATTCCCCGGATAGTCCCCATTTCTTATAAGTCCGGTCGCAAAGCCCCTCCAATTGGGGCATACTATGAGCAAATATTAGCCAGCCGGCATTGCCGGAGGGGGGAAATTATGAAATTGTTCAAAAATTCAAGCAGAGAGCAGTCCCAGAAAGTGGAGCTCACGGAAAGACGGGTGCCCTATGGCGGAGGAGCCATGGACAGGCACTGGTTCGCTGGTAACCGGGCGGCCACTCACGTAGTAAACAGTCTGCATATGATATTTCCCGATGGGGAAAGATTCTTCATTCGGAGTGTGAACCATTACAGAAAGCAAATCCAGGATCCGGTATTGAAGAAGCAGGTCCGTCTCTTTATGGCTCAGGAAGTGCAGCATGGCATCGCCCATGAGCGCGCCTGGGACACTTTGAGAAATCAGGGTTTTCCCATCGACCGTTTCCTGGAGTCTTACAGAAAGAATGCCTATGAGCGACTGGAAGGATTTGTGAATCGCAGAATCGGTCACTGGCTATCTTTATCCACAACCGTAGCTCTGGAACACTACACAGCTACCCTGGCACAGGCAGTGTTCGATACAAAGGTGCTGGAATACGAAATGCCCCAGGATATGCGGGATCTACTGTACTGGCATGCATGTGAAGAGATCGAGCACAAGTCCGTGGCATTCGACGTTATGCAGGATGTTAAGCCAGGGTATTTCAAGCGTATCGCTGGCTTCTTTATGGCAACAGTTCAGCTTCTGGGGTTTACAGCTCAGGGAGTTCGCTTTATGGTAAAGCAGGACTCAGACGCTGGCTTCTGGAGCTTTTATCGGGATTTCTTTCGCTTCCTGAGAAAAGGCGGATTTCGTTTCTTTCTGGCGCTGCCTCTGCGACTGCTGGACTACCTGCGGCCCGGGTTTCATCCGGATGATCATAAAAACCGTTTGATCGCTGCTGAAAAGCTAAGAGCTCAAGGGCTGCCTGTATCTGACCAGGAGTTCGCAACCTGAAACGAATCCAGGACCGAACCGAGGATCTTTTCTGACTTCAAAGCCTTCTGCGGGATCCTCTGTTCCCTGCAATGCCGCCAGCTTCGTTTTCGAGAATCACCTGGTTGTCGGAAGCGAAGCGCTTGAGGGGAGCAATTAAGTGCAGCCTATCTATCCCGGGGGCCAGAGTTCCTGACTACTCATTTGTGCTACCTCGGCTGGCCCCTGTGGAGTACGGCAGAACCAATAGAGAGCGCCCGGGCACTATGGTTGGCAGAGCCCCGAGCAGAATTGTCTAGCGTCCTAATATCCTATTTTCGGCTTTCGGATTTTCGAAATCTGGCCGGTGTCATGCCGGTAATTCTGGAAAACTGATCGTTAAAAGCGGATTTCGTGTTGAATCCCACATCAAAGGCAATGGAAATAATTGTCTTTTCCGGCTCATTGATCAACTGTTCTCGAGCTTCAGCTATGCGATAGGAATTCAGGAATGCATTAAAATTCTGACTGAAGGTTTCATTCAGAATTCGAGAAAGCTGATGCGAAGATATTTCCATTTCCTGGGCCAGATCCGATAACCTCAGGTCTGGATCCAGAAACAGTTTTTGCTGTTCCATCAACGTCTTGAGTTGCTCTAATAAAGCGGGTACGTTCAGACCTGTAAGCTGTGTTCTGGCGTATCGCTCTTTCTCGATCTCTCGCTTCATGGATTGAAAGAAATGTGGATAGCGAAGCATATAGAGAAATGCCAGAATCATTGTCAGGGAAATACACCAGCCACCCAGGTGCATGGCCCAGATCAGTTTAAAGGAATAGCCCAGAAGTAGAAACAGTGAAGCAAACAGAGGTAATACGAAAATACTAAGCGCTCTTTGCGTATCGCTCAGATTGTATTCTTTTCCGGTTCGATACACAAATACAATTAGCAAGAGTAGGCAGACACATGTCTGTAAAATGCCCAGAAGCAAGCCTACATCGATGGTATTGAAGCTTATCCCTGTGTAGATTTTGCCAAGTATCTCGTCTTTTTCTTTGGTCCCCTGTAGCTGAAATTGTAGCTCTACCGCCAGAACGGGAAGCAATGGAGCAAAATACCACTTACTGCGAAACAGCGGATTTCGAGCTCTTTCCGGCGGTTCCCCTTCAAAGGCTGCATCGATCATTCTTCGGGCCATTTGCATGAGGAGCGGGCCGCTCACAAAAACAGAAGCGAAGAGGGTAAAGTACCACCAGCTGCTGATGGATGCCTGTTCCAGATAGATACCTATCCTTACTAGAATCGAAAACGATATAATGCCGATCAAAGAAAGGAAAGGGTTCGCCGGTGCAGCAGATTCCTGCCGGCTATAATACAACTGGCCCATAACCATGAGCAGCGAAAGCCCGGCTCCGAAGTAAATGAACTGCAAGCTCAGAATTCCAGGCAATTCCATTGGCCTCGATCAGGCAGCAGGTCCGCTGTACCTACAAGCTTTTTTCGATTCATCTTATAAGAAGAAGGGATGGTATTATAAGACCGGTTGTTTTGAACCCTGCTTTCGCCTATACTTCCAGCATTAGAACCGATCCGAGGAACATACAATGAAACAATACATTCAGAAAGAGGTGGCTATAGTAGGTGCAGGCTTCTCTGGCATGGCCGCTGCGGCTCGTCTTAAGGAAGAAGGCTGCCATTCCTTTATTATACTGGAGAAAGCCGATGAAGTAGGGGGGACCTGGAGAGACAATACTTATCCGGGATGTGCATGCGACGTTAAATCCAATCTGTACTCTTATTCCTTTGCACCTAGAAGCGATTGGACCAGGCTGTACGCCACGCAGTCGGAGATTTTCCAGTACCTCAAGGATTGCTCGCAGGATCTGGGACTCAGGCAACATATTCGATTCAATAGTAGTGTGGATGAAGCGAGGTTCGACTCAGGGTCCGGATCATGGAAAATTAGTGTCAAACAGGGACCTGTGGTGGAAGCGCGCATTCTGGTGATGGCTGTAGGACCCCTGAATCGTCCGTCTATTCCATCCATTCCAGGTCTGAACGGTTTTGATGGTCCGGTATTTCACTCTGCTGAATGGGATCACAATGCGGATCTGCAAGGCAAGCGAGTAGCCGTGGTGGGCACCGGAGCCAGCGCTATCCAGGTAGTTCCCGGAATCATTGATCGTGTGAAGGAATTACACCTGTTCCAGCGATCCCCGGCCTATGTCACTCCGCGTAAAGATAAGCCGGTAAGCGAAAGGAAGCAAAGGTTTTTCGCGCGCTTTCCACTTCTACAGAAGCTTCACAGGTTCAGAGTATATGCTTACAACGAGCTCATTGCCGGGCCGGTTATCTATGGAAGCGACATCTTGAATCGCCTGGCCAGAAGGGTGGCTCTGAAGCATATGCGATCCGCCATCAAGGATCCGGAGCTGATTCGCAAGCTCACACCGGATTACAGGATCGGTTGCAAGCGAGTGCTCCTTTCCGATGACTACTATCCGGCACTGGCAAGACCTAATGCCCACGTCATGGATTCGGGCCTTGCCCGAGTGCAAGGAAATGAAGCGATCTCGGGCAACGGAGAGCGGACTGAAGTGGATGCCATCGTCTTCTGTACCGGCTTTCATGTGGCCGACATGCATAAGAATCTGGATATGGAAATCCTGGGGCGAGGCGGCAAAAGCCTCAAGGACTACTGGTCCCAGAACGGCATGCAGGCCTATTTGGGAACCACGGTTTCCGGATTTCCAAACATGCTATTTTTTCTGGGGCCCAACACAGGTCTGGGGCATAACTCTATGGTGCATATCATGGAATCTCAGTCCAACTATCTGGCAGCNTATNTGCAGNCNNTGCGNAGAAATCCNGANCATTTCCTCAATGTAAAGACCGAGAGTCAGACTCANTTNAATGCCNGCATTCANAAGANGATGAGAGGNACTCANTGGATCAGCGGTGGGTGNNTNAGNTGGTANCTGAATGAACAGGGAGANAATCGTGTTNTATGGCCCGGCTCAACTCTTGTCCTTTCGACAGGCTACNAAGAATCTGGATCNGGNGGCCTACAATNTGATCCGNAATCACCNGGNANCANANANAGAGGAANANGTTNNNCANAANGCNCTGGCNGGAAAGAGCTNAGNGAGGCGATATCNCGTTTTTNCAGGGCCNGGTTTGAATGTGGTGGAAAAATTGGNTGGGCACCACTAANTTGACCCTGGAGTTTCTGTTCCGTCAGAAGACCATATCCAGGAGGAAAATATGGCATTTATTATTACCGAGCCCTGTGAGGGAGTCTGCGACACTTCCTGCGTAAACGTATGCCCGGTGGATTGNATTCATCCTACNAAAGANGAATGGCCCGCCAAAGGTTNCGAAGAGGGCAAGCTGGAAGGCAAAATGCTCTACATCAATCCAGAAGAGTGCATTGATTGCGGAGCCTGCGAACCTGCCTGTCCGGTTCAGGCGATCTTCCCGGAAGACGAAGTTCCGGAGAAATGGGAATCCTATATCAAGAAGAACTACGAATACTACGGTCTCTAAAATAAAGACCTTCCATTTTTCTCGACATTAGGGGGCCACTGGTCCCCTTTTGTTTTTGTAAAGGTCTGTCCTCCTTTATTCATCCCGGAAAGTGCAAGCGATACCGTGCACCGTGCACCGTCCACCGTGCACCGTGCAGTAGCCGGGCCTTCGCTAGAAGGATTCACTGCACAGCCTGCGGATTGACAGATCGAATCAGCCATGAGGCGTACATGAATCCAATTTCACCTATTCTGTTGCGAATTCTCCTCGGGCTGTCCATTTTCAGTCTCTCTGGACTCCCTGCATGCCATCCCCGGGCCGATGTCCTGTTGCCCACGGGCAGAGTTTATCTTCCGGAGCAGGAAAAATGGAGCGGTAATCAAATCAAGGCCCGGCTTTTTGGAGCCGAGGAAGTGCACCATCGAGAACTCCATAGTTTCTCCGAGCACATCCTGTACCTGCACATGGAATTGGAGTATTCAGGCCCGGATCTGGGTTATCTCAATTGCTACTCCCGAGACGAAAAGGTGCGATCCGAATTCGATAAGTCCCTGGAAGAAACAGGTCTCAGTCGTGCCAGTCCCGAGGAAAAGCGTCAGATGACTTACGACAGGTTTCAGAATTCCCGAGGACTGCTGCAGGTTGAGCTTGAGCCCCGAGAGCTGGTTCTGGGAAAGCGAGCCTACGAATCCTACGAGCAAAACGGGCGATGGTTGGCCAACTGCACTGGTTGCTATTCTCCCGCAACGCCAGGCACACTGCCCCAGGAGGGGCCCGGAGTCTGGTTATGGCCCGGTCGCAAGGCGCTGGTGCGGATTTCATGTCGCGTTCCATATGGAACTTATCCTGCGCGCGTAACTTATCTTACCGAGTGGAGCTTTACATTAGACCCCATCCCGAGGTACACCAGTCAAAGCAGCGAACTTCTGGACGGCATGGAATTCCAGCAATCCATCATCCAGGATTTTTCCCGGAGAACCCCATGAAGGTACAGTACCTGGCCTTAGTAATCCTTGGACTCCTTTCGCATTGTCTCGCGTCCAGATACAACAGCCGTGTTGAGGATGACCGTGGCCAATTGCTTATTTCTCCGGAACCGCGAGCATCTGTTATGAACGTTTGTACTGTTCATATGTCCTATCACCACGAGGTATTAACCTTGCTGGAAGCAAGGGGACACACGGTAATTCCACTGTGGCCCCGGAGTCTCGAGTACCAGCGAAAGGATCAGGTCGGTCTTTCCTGCGACGTAGTTCTGGTTCTCGAAAAAGTGGAGGATGTTGATAAACCCGAGGACAATCTAGGCTGGAGAGTGGCCTGGATCGCAACATCCCTGTATTCTTTCTCTATTATCCCTTACTGGGAGCCTACTGTAAGACGGAGTATTATTCAGGTTGTAAATCCGAAATTGCGAAAATCTGTCCGAATCCTCAGCGACATGGAGCGAGTTTCGTGGAACAGTGCCCTGGCTTTCCCTTTCCTTCATAGTCAGGAAAAGAATGGCCAGTATGGCCGAGCTCGCCTGGAAATGAGTCTGGCAATTGTCTCTGCCGCAGAAAGCATGGGGAAGACCGGGGAGCTCAGGGTAAGCGAAGAGCCGGATTGAAACCAGGGGGGAGTTAAGCGTCGTTCGAAGTTCTGCCAGGGGCTGAGAGTTCACTCCAGTCGATCTTCGTCGTGGATCATCGTTCTGGTAAATCAAAGCGCTGACAGCCGTAAGAGGCCAGGATGCCAGGAACTATCACGAATGCGAAGCCTGGCAAGGGATTTCTGATTTCTCCCTTGACAAAGAGCAAACTTCCCGATCTATTCAGAGAATGTACATTAAGCGAAAAGTAGGATTATGGATCCTTGCATTACCCCTTTTCGCTTTAATCGGTTTCGGATGCAGCGAAGTCTACCAGATTCCTACAGGCAGGGTCTTCGTTCCGGAAGACAGATTCGCAGGTAAGACTCTAAAATTGAAGCTGGGTCTGATCCGAGAGCTACATACCAGAAATATTGGATATGAATACGAGATTGTTCATCACAAGGTACACTTCACGGCAAAGAATGATCTCAACTCCGGGGGCTTTCTACCCTGCGATCCCAACCAGGATCCAGAGCGTCTGGAGCGCACAACACCTCCCCGGGATGGAAACGAATACAGCCCTGCCTCTGCGGGAGCGCTTTTTCGCATCCTTTTGAAAAGAAAGGATCCCACGCTTGGTCCTGATAGCGAGCTTATTGGTCACATTTTCTTCAAGTCATCGGTAGGTCAGGTCCCGGAAGCTCGATGTAACGCCTGCCAGCCCATAGTGGAAACGGAGCCACGGCTTACCCGTCCGCTGGGAGTCTGGATCCCTCCGCGAAGCAGCGTAGAGCTTACCATGAAGTGCGAATTCTATCGCGGCGCCGCCCCGTATGCGCTGAAATTCGAGGGACAGACTCAATCCATTGACCCAACTCCTTATTATGAAGCCGGTAGCATGGACCAATTAGGAAGTTATCGATTTCAGAGAAAGATGGGGGTGAAGTAGAATGAAATTCCGCTTTATCTTGATTCTATTACTGCCGCTGACTGCTCTCTTATCTGCTTGCTATGCAAATTACTATTCAGAGAGATCTGAAACTGCATCTGGCCAGGAGTTGGCCCTGCCGGAGGAGTCGGTGGCTCCGCTCAATGTTTGCCTTGTGAATACCTACAAACAGGATGAAATCCGTGAATTACTCCTGGCTCGTGGGCATAGTGTTACTGTCCTGAATCCTCTGACCCTGGAGCCTGCCACACCGGGAAAGGCCAAGGACTGCGATGTAGTGGCACTTCTAGAAAGGTTTAGCTACGATGCCCATGAAAAGACAACGTGGCTAAGCGAAATTGCGGCGGGGTTCACTTTTTTCTCTCTCGGAATTATCCCATCCCGAGCCAGCGGCTATGCCAGGTATACCTATCAAATCATTGATACAAAAAGTAGAAGCAATGAGCGAATCCAGACTCAGCTCACCGGGTATATATGGTGGAGCAGTGTTTTCTATCCGCTGTTCAATTCATTTCAACAGTCCGGTCAGTATGGAGCTACCCGGTTGGAGATGAATCTCAAGGTTGTGGCGGCCATTGAGGCCATGGGTCACAGTAGCAAATTGCCTGTGGAGTAATATGATAAAGGCTATGAATTTTCGTCGATGTTTACTCTTGCTGATAACTATTGCATGGTTTCTTTCTTCTGGAGGAACACTACAGGCCCAGGCGTTCGATCCAACTCTGATCGAGGATCCAGAAAAGACAGAACGTGAGAAGAGGGAGGATGCCGAGCGCCGAGAGCGCGAACAGGCAGAGCGTGAGGCAAGGCGAAAGGAGGCAATGGATGATTACTGGATACGGCTAAATCCAGGATTCTTGATTTCGAACACCAGTCTATCTATATCGGGGCAGGGGTTTCGCTCCGGTACCAGAGCTAACATGGTAACAAAGAATAGCGGCGGGAAGCCTGATTGGATGCTGGATCTGAAGTCTAGAGATTTTCCTTTAACGAAGCACTGGGGAGTACATCTTCTGGCCCATACCCGAACGTTTGATTTGAAATACCAGAGCTATAGAGAAACAATCACGGCCGATGATGGCAGTGAGTCGGAAGAAACTGTAATCGAGGACCTGGGAACTCGGATGCGCGGTTACTTCACATTGACGGTGCCTGTAGTGTATTACAACGTCAACGGCCAGGAGGAAGGATTTCGCTTTGGTCTTGGCTATGGCCCCTCCGTCGTCCGTTTGCAAGGAACGGCGGCCCTGGACAGTGGGCTTACCCTTGCTCCGCTATTCTTATCGCAGGATCGAGATACGATGGTTCGAGACCTTCAGCTGAATACGCTGGTGCAGGGCAGTATTGATTTTACACAGGGAGATCCTGTTTACGGTTCTTTACTTCTGGGACTTCGTGAACCGGGTGGCCTTGAGCGCATGGGTGTGTATCTGATGGCAAGAGGCGACATCAAGACAGATATCACCACTCTCTTCTTGATACACTACCTCACCAGTGGCCAGGCTCCGGGTGACCTTCTGCTAACTCCTCTGGAAGCAGTAGGCGCTGTGGGATTGGCTAACCTGAACCTGGATTTCAGGGAGGATTTTGCTCCCTCCTACTTTATTCATGGCGAATATATCTGGGAACATGCCGTGATTCGACTGGCTCTGGGTGGGCCCATGTTTAACCGCGATGGCTTTCGCTATTCTCTTACCGGAGTCATCCTTTCCTTTTCTGTACCAGTGCGATTCTAGCCTTCCAGGGCTTTTGTGATCCTCGAGCTGTCCTGCATTCGGCCCGCTCCTATAGAAAGGCGCGGCGATCTTGCGGCGGTTGTTTGCATGGGCGCGCCTGTAGAGGCGCTGGCGACTGCGCTGCGGATGATTCAGGATCGCCTGGAAACCACTATTTCCCCTGCTCCACAAAGCTGCCCGGAATGTGCGGGATCTGGTAGATAACAAGCGGCCATGAGGCGTAATTCCTAGTTTTTTGATAGGAATGCTGCCTTTTTTTCTTGATCTTCCCCATAGGGTTACTTCTTTGTCCAGAAACGGCAAAGAAAGGCAGGGAAGAATGTCCGACAAACCTCAGGTATCAAAAGTAGAGAAGATCAAAGAAAGCTCGCAGGGACTCCGCGGAACGCTGGCTGAGGAGCTGACGAATGGGGCTCCCAACTTCGAAACGGACTCGCTGCAGCTGCTGAAATTTCACGGCATTTATCAGCAGGATGACCGGGATGCCAGAAATCGATCCGGCTCCGGAATGGAAAAGGCCTATTCCATGATGATCCGTGGCCGGATTCCCGGTGGCCGGATGACTGCCCAGCAGTATCTGGAATTCGATCGATTTGCGGACCTCTATGGAAATGGCGGTCTTAGACTAACAACCAGGCAAAGCATCCAATACCACGGTGTTCTGAAACAAAAAATGAAGGACCTGATCAAGGGAATTCATGAATCCATGCTAAGCACTATCTGTGCCTGCGGTGACGTCGTGCGAAACGTTACTCAAGCTCCGAATCCCCTGGGAGATCCAGAGCTGGCGAAGCTGGATGAGCCTTCCGATTTAATCTCCGATCATTTTGCTGCAAGATCCAACGCTTACGTGGAGATCTGGCTGGATGGCGAGCGAGTTGATCCGCAGAGCGAAGAGGAAGACCCAATCTATGGAGCAAACTATCTTCCGCGGAAGTTTAAGATAGCGGTAACCAGGGCCGGAGACAATTCCGTGGACCTGTTTACCAATGACCTGGCCCTGGCAGCAACGTTCGAAAATGGCGAAATCACCGGCTACCACTACTATGTTGGCGGTGGACTTGGAAAAAACCATAGAAATGCAAAAACCTATCCTCGTCTGGCCTCTCANCTGGGATGGTCTTCCGCAGATCAGATGATTCAGGTATGCGAAGGCGTTATAGCGGTTCAAAAGGAATTCGGGGATCGAAAGGATCGCAAACATGCAAGGCTGAAATATCTTCTGGAAGACCGAGGACTGGACTGGTTTCGNTCCGAGGTAGAAAAACGCACTGGTTTTTCCCTGGATCAAAAAGATGAACCGGCATGGAATTTTGTAGATTATCTGGGCTGGCATGAACGTAGCGATGGAAGCCTTAGCTTTGGACTGCATATCCTCTCTGGCAGAATTATCGATCGCGAAAATGAACCTGTGAAGTCTGCCATCCGCGAAGCGGTGGAAACCTTTAAGCCCGAGGTCCAGATAACGCCGGATCAGGATCTGGTTTTTATGGGGCTTCCCTCAGATGCTCGGGAAAAATTCGAATCAATCTTTCTGGAAAAGAANCTGGCTATTTCNCCTAAAGGTTCTGTGTACAGTCGTGCCCTGGCCTGTCCTGCCTTGCCTACCTGTGGACTGGCTCTGGCCGAGGCCGAGCGATTTCTTCCTGATCTATTATCTGACATCCAATCCAGTCTGGACAAACACGGTCTCTCCGATCGCCCTCCGGTGATTCGCATGACCGGATGTCCCAATGGATGTGCTCGTCCTTATTCCGCGGAGCTTGCTTTTGTAGGTAGAAGCGCTGGCATCTATGCTGTGTATGTGGGCGGCAATCCCGAAGGAACACGTCTGGTGCAAGAAATCTCTGACACGGTTGCCGTAGATCGTCTATCCGGGCTTGTGGATGAAATGTTTACTCTCTGGAAGAAGGATGGAAAAGAGGGCGAAAGCTTTGGCGATTTCAGCGATCGGATTGGCCTGGAGCCCTTTAAGGCGCTTATCGCAGAATGAACTCCGATGGGAGACAAGTAGGAGCAATATATGACTATAGCACAAACTCAATCGGGGCTGGATAAAGCCACCTTAACTCATTTAGAGGAGCTTGAGGCAGAAGCCATTTACATCATGCGAGAAGTGGCAGCACAGTTTGATCGCCCGGCTCTTCTTTTTAGTGGAGGAAAGGATTCCATTACTCTTGTGCGATTGGCCGAGAAAGCATTTCGTCCGGGAAAATTCCCTTTTCCACTGGTTCACATCGATACCGGCCATAATTTTCAGGAAGCCCTGGATTTTCGCGATGACCTGGTTGGTCGGCTGGNCGAAAGGCTTATCGTTGGATCTGTTCAGGACTCCATCGATAAGGGCCGAGTAAAAGAAGAAACCGGGAAGTATGCCAGTCGCAATGGCCTGCAGACCGTCACCCTGCTCGATACCATCGAAGAACATGGATTCGATGCCTGTATTGGTGGAGCTCGTCGAGANGAAGAAAAAGCCCGGGCAAAAGAGCGAGTTTTCTCTGTAAGGGATGAGTTCGGGCAGTGGGATCCGCGTCTGCAGCGCCCGGAGCTCTGGAATCTTTATAACGGAAAAATTCATCCCGGGGAAAACGTTCGANTCTTCCCTATCAGTAACTGGACCGAATTGGATGTCTGGAATTACATACTGAAAGAAGGTATGGCCTTGCCTTCATTGTACTTTTCGCATAAACGGAAGCTGGTACGTAGAATGGGGCATCTTTTTCCGGTTTCTGACTTTATTCAGGTGGATCCGGATGAAGAGGTTCAAGAGCTAAGCGTCAGATTTCGCACAGTGGGTGACATGACCTGTACCGCGGCAGTGGAAAGCGATGCAGTGGAAATTCAACATATCATCCACGAAATAAAGTCAGCAGATATTACCGAGCGTGGGGCACGCATTGATGACCGTCGAAGCGAAGCAGCCATGGAGGAACGAAAGAGAGCCGGNTATTTCTAGAAAAACCAGAGGCATGAGATTCGCGATCGAGGATTGGCCCTTGTATGTAGCCTCACTGGATTTGACGTTTTTCGGCCAGCATTGAAGGATAGATCGCTTTTCCACCGGCAAAGCAGCATAGAACGGTTTGCCATGAGATTCGATAAAAGGAATTCGCAGAAGAGTAATCGGCACAAAAAGGGAGATTCTCCCGGGAGTTAGAGATGGATTTATTACGATTTATTACAGCAGGTTCCGTAGATGACGGAAAATCAACTTTGATTGGTCGATTGCTTTTTGATAGCGGAGCAGTGGCCCGAGACCTGGTGGAAGCCATCGAGCGTTCCAGCGAAAAGAGCGGTTCAGATACAGTGAACCTGGCTCTCCTTACCGATGGTCTGAAAGCGGAGCGCGAGCAGGGAATCACCATCGATGTGGCTTACAAATACTTTAGCACCGAAAAGCGAAAGTTCATAATTGCCGATGCGCCAGGACATGTGCAGTACACAAGAAACATGGTTACCGGGGCCTCCAATGTCGATGCAGCAGTAATTCTCATCGATGCAAGGCATGGAATTCAGGAGCAAACCCGGCGACATAGCTTTCTGGCCTCTCTTCTTGGAATACCTCATGTAATCCTTGCCATCAACAAGATGGATCTGGTGGATTACAGCGAAGATAGATTCAATGAAATCGTGCAGGAATACGAAGGAATCAAATCCAGAATGAATCTGGACGATGTGATCTACATTCCGGTGGCCGCCCTTGCAGGCGAAAACGTGGCCAGAAAATCCGACCACATGACCTGGTATCAGGGAGAGCCCTTGCTGCAAGTTCTTGAGGCTTTACCGCATCGGAAGGATGTAGGTCCGGCCAGGTTTCCCATTCAATGGGTGGTGCGGCCGCATTCCGATGAGCATCATGACTACCGCGGATATGCAGGTCAGTTGCAATCCGGGGTTCTGGAAGTAGGTCAGGAGGTTACTCTGCTTCCTTCCGGCGAGAAGAGCAAAATTAAATCTATTGAACTGGGAGGCGAAGCACTGGAGCGGGCATCGGCCCCCATGAGCATTACAGTTCAATTGGAGGACGATAAGGATATTTCCCGAGGAGATATGATCGTCTCCAGCGATGATCCAGCCCTCACCGGACGAGAATTCGTTGCACATCTGTGCTGGATGGATCAGTCCAAACTTCAGTCCAGAAACAGGTTTTTGCTCCAGCAGACCACCAGAAGATCTGTGGCCATGGTGCAATCTATTGAAGCGGTGTACGACATCCATACCCTGGAAAGGCAGCCCGGGGAATCCATGGGACTGAACGATATTGGTCTGGTAAGGATCAAGACAGCTGAGCAGCTGAGCTTCGATGATTATCAGAAGAATCGTCGCACGGGCAGCTTCATCTTAATCGATGAATCCAGCAATTNCACCGTGGCAGCGGGAATGATCGCAGCTGGATAGCAACTGTACGTGAGCCTGGCCTGGATTGTCTCTGAAAAACAGGAGCGATGCTCAGGTTGCAAAAATCGTTTAGACCTTACGGTAGGATCTTTTGGGCCGTCTTGCAGTGCTTCTGGATGGGACAGACAGAGCATTTCGGTGCTCGGGGCTGGCAGATCAATGCCGCCAGGTCCAGGAGCGCCAGATTGATTTCGAAGGGATCATTTCTTTCCGGTGCGGACGTAGCTGTCTTCATGAATTCCAGGGCCAGGTTCTTCAACCAGGCCTTTCTTCGCATCTCAGGATGAAACTCTACATCGGTTAGTCTACAGTAGATGCGCGCAATGTTAGAATCGATGGCTGGAGAGGGCTCTTGAAATAGCCGACTTCGTATCATAGCATTGCAGTAATCGCCTATTCCCGGAGTGTCTTTTAGTTCCACGGAAGCATCCAGTTTTCGCCGGCTGCCAAATCGGTGGTTCAGGAACTGTATCGTTTCCTGAATCTGTTCATTTCGCCAGTTTAATCCCAGGGATCGNAGCCTTTGTTGCACTCCTGTGCGATCTTCATCGGCCGCTCTGGCATTCTTGTAGGTGCGTGCGAAGTCTTCGTAAACGCTGGCTACCTGGTCGGATCTTGTGCGACGGAGCATGAGCTCCGCCATGATTAGATGAAACCAGTTCTGAGTCTGGCGCCACGGATAGTCTCTCCGGGCACCAGAAAACCATATCATTAGTTTCTGATGTATGGCTTTTAAAGTGGGGCGCTTTATGAGGCCGGTGCCAGTTTTGCTCCGTCTTTCCATTTTCTGTTCAGGCTTCGAGCCGAATTCAGGGCTCTGGCCATATTGGAAGCGATGGCAGATACTACAGGTACTGCCACTGAATTTCCGAATTGTTTGTATGCCTGGGTATCGGAAACTACGATTTTGAAGTCTTCTGGAAATCCCATTAGCCGTCGGCATTCATTGGGAGTTAGTCTTCTTGGATTGGCTCCCGGGTTTCTCTTAGAGGCTCGTTGTCTGATCAAGATTTCCGATCCATCCTTGTAGTATCTGGCAGAAAGGGTTCTTGCAATATCGGCCGGCCCACAGAGTCCAAAGCCGAAACCATGACCTGCTTTTCTATGCTTTTCGCGATATGCCTGTAGATAGTTCCAGAGATGATCTGAAAGAGTGTACTTTGGATCCACAGCTTTTTCCAGAATATCACCCAGCCTGGGCTTAAATTCCATGCGACTTCGCTTTGCTTCNTCCCNGCGAGTGGGACGCAGCTTCAGGTAATCTGGCAGGGGAAAGTCCTGCGCTCGAGGAAACTCAAAATCATCCGCTGCTCTGGGGTCTAGAAAGCCAGCGATGAAGATTCTGGCCCGGTTCTGAGGAACGATGGCCGATGCGTTCACAACTTCGATCTTAAGATGGTACCCCAGCCTTTCCAGGTTCTCTACAATTACAGCAAAGGTCTTACCGCCATCGTGGCTGCGAAGGTTCTTTACATTTTCCAGAAGGATGGCGGATGGCTGTTTTACGGCAAGAATGCGAAGTATATCGAAGAATAATGTTCCCTGGGTTTCGTCGCCGAACCCATGTCTTTTGCCCAGAGAGTTCTTTTTGGAAACGCCGGCAATGCTGAAAGGCTGGCAGGGAAATCCTCCCACGAGAATTTCCGCATCTGGCAGATCTTCGGCACCAATGGCCGTAATATCTCCCTGAGGCGCATGACCGAAGTTCGCTTCATAGGTTTTCTGGGCGGAGCTATCCCATTCGGAGCTGAATACGCATTCACCGCCAGTTGCGCTGAATGCCAGTCGCATGCCACCAATACCTGCAAATAGATCCAGAAAACGAAACTGCATATCCTGATAATTATCGGACAGATTGCCGTTGTGGCCCGTCAATTTGAGAGAAGTGGGATGGGCCAATCCAGTGTGAATCCGGGTCAGTGGTAGCTTTTTCATGATAACACTGTAATCTCCGTCTGTGACATAAGTGAAGGGAGCTTCGATTTTTTACAGGGAAATAAAAAAGGGCCCGGAGGCCCTCTGATTTAAGATGCGGATCATATCTTCAGCCGGACCCTCGCGGAATTCGGCCGAAGCTTTCCGGTTGCAATGTCTATTGGCGGAAAATTCAGAAAGCAGCAAGGCCCGGAATCTTCCGAGAGGCACTGCTGCTATTCTGTCTTCCTTATGCAGCGGCGGGCATTCTCTGGGAAGAGATCTGTCGCATTAGTTCTACTGCTTTTTGATTATGCAGTCTGTAAGTACGGATCAGTTGCTTGCGAAGATCCTTCATTTCTGTTCTGGATTTCTTTTCTTTGCGCATCTCTTTCATGTTTTTTGCCAGTGCATCGAATCGCTCCTGAATACGAACCAGGGTTTTTTCGCCGCTTTCTCTCAGTGCAGCGATACCTTCAGCGAATCCCACAGACTGAGCTTTCTTTTCAGAAAGAGCGGCCAGTTTCTTCTCCTGCATTTCCATTTTCGCAGCCAGGATCTTTTCATCTGGAATACGTTTCAGGTTCCATACAAGTCCCATCTTGCTCATGGCAAAGATCAGCCATTTGGTGGGATCATACTGATACTTGCGGATTCCGTTTCTGTAATCTACAGGAAATTCATGGTGGTAGTTATGATAACCTTCGCCATAGGTCACCAAGGAGGTAAACCAGGAGTCCCTTGCCGTATGACGATCGGAATAGGGCTGAGTTCCCAGGAAGTGACATACAGAGTTGATGCAGAAAGTTGCCTGGTGAACCCATACAGTGCGGGCCAATCCGGCTATCAACAATCCGCCGGTAAAATCCCCCCACAGAGCAGCGATGGCAGCCGGAAAAAGAAAGGAGGTAGTGAGAGCTATAGGCAGATAAAAGCGATGTTGAAAGCGCAGTACCGGATCTTTCCATAGATCCTGAACCAGGTTCAGATCCACTTCCTCACGATTGCCGGTTCCTCTTTTTCGAAAGAGCCACAGAATATGGGCAAACCAGAACCCTTTGGTGATGGCATAGGGATCCTTCTCATTGTCTACGTATCTGTGATGATTTCGATGATCATAGGCCCATTCAATGACACTCATTTCCAGAGCAGCCGAACCGAAGAAGACATAGAGCCATCGTACCAATTTTGAAGCTTCGTAGCTCTTATGCGAAAAAAGTCTGTGATAACCGCCAGTAATTCCAATACCGGTGGCAAATATCATGAATACGGTAAGTGCAATCGTCGCTGGATGAAAACCAACGTACAATGCTACATAGACCACACCTGCAATAGCGCCGATCGGGCTAAAAACAAAGAACAGAAAGGTGGGCCAATTTATTTCATTCCACTTAATCATTTTGTCGCTCCTGAGCCATGGGAAGGGCTCAGGGAATAGGACCAGGAGGCCCTGGCTCGGTTGCAGTTTTTTGATTTTTTTTGCTCCACATTAGCCGTTGACCGCCGGCCGGGCCGGGAGCAGCTTCTCTTATGGCACTATTTCAAAGCCACCGCTCCCTCTCTCCGGCCGAAGAGGCATTTGAGACCGAGATTCTTCATTCAGAAATCAAGCGAGTGAAGATTCTGGCCGGTCTGCTGCTGGGGCTTGTGGTAGTAGTGCTGGTTCTGGCGATGATTACCCGATCCCTGGTTGGAGTGGAAAATCTCCGATTCTGGCAGCTAAGGCATGCATTGTTCACTCTGACCGTGGCGCTGGGGTATGAGCTGGCGGCTTTTCTGGCTTTCAGATATTTCCTGCGGCGAGGGCGGCCTGTGCCGATGACCAGTCGCTTTGCCAATGCTCTGATCGAAACCAGCATCCCCACGTTCATGGTGCTGGCCTTCATCGATCTGGTTCATCCGCTGGAGGCGCTGTACAGCCCGCCTACCTATGCCTATTTCTTCTTTATAATGCTCTCTACCCTGAGGCTGGATTATCGTCTCAGTGTCTTTACCGGTGTTGTGGCAGCTCTGGAGTATGCCGGCCTGGTTCTCTACTTTCAATCTGATATGGCGGACTTCCAGCTTCCGGTGGATGGCCCGCTGGCGCCGGGTATTGTGCTGGCTCTACCTGCTTTTCATGTGGGCAAGATTTTCATGTTTCTTGTGGCCGGAGGGGTGGCTGGCTATGTGGCACGGGAACTGCGAAAGGGCTTTCTGGAATCGTTGAACTCGGTGGAGGAGCGCAATCGAGTTGTGGAAATGTTCGGCGCCCATGTCTCTCCGGAAGTGGTGGATAAGCTACTGGACCAGAAGGCGGAACTGGAAAGCGAAACGCGGCACGTATGCGTAATGTTTCTGGATATTCGAAATTTTACCACATTCTCAGAGAACAGAACACCGTCGGAAGTAGTGCAGTTCCTGAATCAGCTGTTTGATTTCATGATCGATTGTGTAAATAACAACCGGGGAATAATTAATAAGTTCCTGGGAGATGGATTCATGGCGGTTTTTGGTGCACCGATTTCCGATGGTCGAGACTCTCGCAATGCGATCCAGGCTTCTCTGGATATCCTGAAAGCCCTGGACCAATGGAATGAAGGGAGCGATTTCCCGGAAACTCGTGTAGGAATTGGGCTTCATGCAGGAGATGCTGTAACCGGCAATGTAGGTTCCTCTCGGCGAAAAGAATACACCATCATCGGAGATACGGTGAACGTGGCTTCCAGGCTGGAACAAATGAACAAGCAATTTGATTCTGAATTGCTGATTTCTGAAACGGTGCGAAGAGATGCGGAAAATGCAGGTATGGAGATTCGCGCCCAGGAGATTGAGCCTATTCAGGTGCGAGGACGGCAGGAGGCGGTACCTGTATTTCAGTTAAGATAGTACCGTGACATAGATCGCTGTTCCGGGTTGCCTGGAACGGGAGGTCACAGCGTTTCTTCCGCTTCTAGCGGCTCACAGTTCGTTCTGGCACGAGTCCTTATCTCTATCCTGGTACTTCGTCCTTGACTCCACCTGACGTTTCGTCCGGGTGGCCCCGTGAAACCTGGTCTCTGGCTTTGTTCTGGCCCGGGCCCCTCTCGATTTCGGTGGCGGATCCGGCGGAGCCAAAACACAGGAATGACATAATCCTTACATAGAATCGTTGCGCTCAACCGCGATATAAAGGTCATGTCAGCGGCGAACTGTCTTCGGATATCAGTAGTAACCGAGACCCATCTTCCAGAAGTGAATGGAGTATCCAGGAGTCTGGACCGGATGATGCGAGGCATTCGCCAAAAAGGCCATGAGATTCAGGTCTTTCGTCCGGTGCAAAGCGAAGATAAAGTCCGGGGGATTGAAGTGGCTCTGGACTCTATTACAGGTCTATCTGCCACAGGTCTTATGAGCGCTATTCGAACAGGCCAGCGTCCCTTCGCACATAAAAGAGCCAGTCAGCCAGAGCAAAGGTCTGCTCTAGATACTGTTCGTAACGATGATGCAGGTCAGGAGCATTTATGCATGGGGTTGCGAATGCCATTCTACCGCGAAGTCCAGGTAGGTCTTGCAAGTCCCCATTTCTTTCGCTCCAGGTTTCGCCAGCATAGACCGGACCTGGTCCACATCGTAACAGAAGGTCCCCTGGGATTCAATGCACTGCTGGCGGCCCGCAGTTGTGGAATTCCAGTAATCAGCGACTATCGCACTCATTTTGACCAATACTTTGACTATTATGGAATGTCCAGGCTGGGACGTCGAGTGGCCTGGTATTTAAGAGTCTTTCATAATCTTACCCGGAGAACGCTTGTGCCCACGGAAGCCATGCGATCGGAGCTGGTCTCGGCAGGATACAAAAGGGTTTCTGTTATTGGCCGTGGCGTGGATCTCGACGCCTATTGTCCATCGCATCGAAATTGGGAGCTCAGACAATCTCTGGGAGTTGCACGAGAAGGACTCCTGGTCCTGTACGCAGGCCGCCTGGCGCCGGAAAAGAACATCGATCTTGCCATCGAATCCTTTCGAGAGATTCAGAAAAGCAGACCGGATGCACGGATGGTGCTGGTCGGGGATGGGCCGGAGCGCAGCCGACTGCAAAGAGAGAATCCAGATCTACACTTTACCGGCTTTCTGTCCGGCAAAGCACTGTCCGAGCATTATGCTTCTTCCGATGCCTTCCTTTTCCCCAGTCTTACCGATACCTTCGGCAACGTAGTAACGGAGGCTGCTGCCAGTGGTTTGGCCATTCTGGCTTATGATCGAGGGGCCGCCCGTCAGCTACTGGAACACGGAGAAAGTGCATTGATTGCCCCGGACATGAGCCGGGAGTCGTTTCTCTTGATTGCAAGGAAGCTGGCTTCCATGAGCTCAGCCTCAGCTGAGCAGGCTGAGCACTCAGTGGGCCCCGCATTGGCAAGTAGCGAAGAGATCTACAATCTTCAGACGATGAAAGACCGGGCCAGAGAAGTGGCCACCATGGCCGGATGGGATTCTGTGGTGGATAGGCTGGAAAACGTCTACTTCGATGCTCTGGTCAAGAAAGTTCGGTTCCGCAACCTCGTGCAGAATCGCATGCGAAAGCCTCAGTTTCTATAACCAAATCAAACGCCGGGGCTCTGTCTTCTAGCGGGAGGATTCATTGTCTGAAGCCTTCCTGTCTGCCTGATTCGACCGTTGCTTCGGCACTTTTCGGTAACGTTCGAATAGCTCCATCGCCCTCATGCTCGGTGAGCAATCGGAGGTAAGCCCTGTTTGATATCTGACTACGAATAGGCCACCAACGGGATTGTCTGGTATCTGCGCTTTTCCACTTGTATGGCTCCACCGCTTTCATGGACTGGCAACGTGTACACTGGATTCTATATCCGCCTGGTGGCCACAGCCTTCTTCTGGTCTGTTGCTTTCTTCTCAGTTACTTCCGTAGTTCAGGTCTTTCCCGTATATCTGGCGGCTTTTTTTCGTTTCCTCTTCGCCAGCATATTCCTGTCCATATTGACTTATTTTTATGGAGGTTGGCCGTCCATTCGCACATCCAGGGAGCGCCGGGATCTACTTTTCCTTGGCGTTGTCGGTGTACTGCTTTACAATCTCTGTTTCTTTCTGGGGATCAAACTGAGCGATCCTGTGACGGGATCATTGATTGTGGCTGCGAACCCTGCAGTAACGGCCCTTGTGAGTAGCGTATGGAAGAAGGAGCACTCAAGCTCCTCTCGATGGCTCGGGATCGCCCTTTCTTTCACTGGCCTTCTTCTTGTTTTTAGTCAGGGGTCCTGGGATGTGCTCATGGCCCTTGAGTTTCGACCCGGTGATCTGTTCATTTTTGGGGCAAGCATTTGCTGGGCATTTTATTCGGTTAAGGGGCGCGAAGTTCTGAATCATCAGCCGGTGCTGGGAACTACTACGGTAGCCTGCATTATCGGCGCAGTGTTGTTGCTGATTCCTGGATCCCTGGAGTTGGCGGGTCTATTGCCCGGATTCGGAGGTGAAGAGAAATACCCGTCCCTGGTTGAAATGATGGACCCGCTCCGGTTCGGAATTCAATGGCTTCACCTGCTTTACCTTGGCTTTTTCGCTTCTGGTGTGGCCTTCCTGTTCTGGTATCAGGGAGTGCGAGCGCTGGGTGCTCCACGAGCGTCCGTGTTTATCAATCTGGTGCCAGTCTTTGCCATGCTTTTGTCTATAGGCATGGGCAAATGGCCTCACATCTATCAATGGCTGGGAGCCGGCATTGTCCTTGTTGGAGTCTATATAACTTCCCGGTCCAGCATGCTGGCCTCGGAACAGAAAGGCCAGCAGTAACGGATGTCTGCCTGTCCTGGGTGGATATCCTTGATGGGTGAGAAGCTAACAATTTTCAGGAACATTTCTTACCCATTGGACCCATGGCTGACTCAGCATCAAGGATGCGAACGGTCCAGTAACCAGAAAACTATGTCCCAATCAATGCCACTGCAACGCATTGATGTAACATGCATCGCCGGTCTACGGAGCTGGAAACCTGTGCTCCACGCCTTTATTCCAGAGATTTTCTTTCGCGGATTGACCGAGCCAGAGTTCCCTTGTCTGCGTACTCTATGCTGGCGCCTGTGGCGATGCCATGAGAGATTCGCGTGAACCTGAATCCGCGGTTGGCAAACATTTCCGAAATGTAATGGGCGGTAGCATCCCCTTCCAGAGTTGGATTGGTTGCTATGAAGATCTCATCAAATGGATGGGTCTCGATTCTCTGACTTAGCTCTTCAATGCGGAGGTCTTCCGGCGCAATGCCATCCAGTGGAGATAGAGCTCCCATCAAGACATGATAGAGTCCGCTGAATTCCGCTGTGTCCTCTATAGAAAAAATGTCTGAAGGATCTTCCACAACACAGAGCAAGCGCTGATTGCGGTGCGGATCCGAGCAAATATGGCAAAACTCCTGCTGCGATAATCCCCCGCATTGGGTACAGAACCGAACTTCTCGGCGAAGATTGGTTATGGAGTCACTGAGGCGTTTACTAATCTCCGGATCTGATTTTAGAATATGAAAGGCAATTCTTCTGGCGGATTTCTTACCTACTCCGGGAAGAGATCCCAGAACATCCACCAGTTGCTCCAGGGCAGGAAACTGCATCAGCCGAACATACCGCCCAGGCCAGGAATATCCATGCCAGTGGCGGCCCGAATTTCATGGGCTACCGCTTCCTTCATCTTCGATTGAGCATCGTTCACCGCACCGGTGATCAGTTCTTCCATTAAATCCTTTTCTTTCGGGTCCAGAAGCCTTTCATCTACAGACACCGATAGAAGTTTGCCGGAGCCATCCATCTTTGCACTGACCATGCCAGCTCCCGCTTCGCCCGTAACCGTGATTCTTTCTATCTTTCGTTTGGCTTCTTCCATCTTGGATTTCATGCCGCCCAGATTCTTGAACAGGTCCGAAAAATTCATGTTTTCCATTTTTGATCTCCTGCGTCCGGACTATTCATCGGGCTCGTTTGGCACTGAATCCGGATCCACCATGGTTCCAAGAAATTGCTTTTGTAATTCATTTTCAATAGGAATCGAATCATTTCCCTGCCCGGGCGACGTTGTATGTGATTGCTTCTCGGGTTGAGCAGGCGGATTTCCTGGGTTTGCAGCCGGGCGCTGTTGCTGGGCGGATGAGTTCGGTCCAGACGCCACCTTTTCATCGGGTGCATTATCCAGATCAGCTAACAGCTCTTCGCTGGAGCGCTTTGGATCCTGGCCGGCTAGACTTACGCTAAGCTTTTGAATCTTACTTAACAGTCCGCTCACGGAGGGTTTTTTCAGCCTGTCATGAATCTTGAGTAGCTCCATCTCAATGAGGATGCGCGATTCATAGGAATTTCGAAGTTTGAGAAAGAATGCCGTGGTTAGAAGTCCATGGATTTCATCAAAAATTAATGAAATCCTGGATGGATCAAATTCCAGCGCCTTTGATTTGATATTCTGAATCTGGCTTCCCGGAATCCCAAGAAAATCCGAGTCTTCTACTCCGGATCGAATATATCGAAGGATGCGAAGATGATCCAGATAATCCCAGATAAAGCGATTTAGATCTCCACCCTGGTCAAATATTTCCATTACCGGAGTAGCAAGCTCTTGCGAAGGAGTAGATGGATCCAGTAACAATCCAGTCAGCTCCAGAAAAAGCTCCAGAGGATACACGCCGGCCAGTTCTCTAACTTTCTCTGCTGTTACTTTGTTGCCACAGAAACTGATTGCCTGCTCCAGAAAGCTCAGACTATCGCGCACAGAGCCGTCGCCCTTCCGTGCAATCCAGAAAAGAGCATCGCTTTCCGCTTCGATGTTCTCTTTTCGACAGATTTCAGCGAGGTATTCCTGAACTCGATGAAGTGGAACCTTGCGAAAAGTAAAAACCTGACATCGACTGAGTATTGTTTCCGGTACTTTGTTTAGCTCTGTAGTGGCCAGAACAAAAGCAGCATGCTCCGGCGGCTCTTCCAGAGTTTTGAGAAGAGCATTGAAGGACTCTGTAGTAAGCATGTGTACTTCATCAATGATGTACACCTTTCGCTTACTGTTCATAGGCTGGAACTTAACGTTTTCGCGAAGCTCTCTTACATCCTCGATTCTCCGGTTCGAAGCGGCATCGATCTCGATTACGTCCAGAGAACGACCATCAATGATCGATTTACAGGATTCACACTGATTACAGGGCTCGCCCTGTTGCGGATTTGTGCAGTTGATACGACGGGCAAGGATTCGCGCTATTGTCGTTTTGCCCACTCCGCGGGGGCCGAAAAAGAGATAAGCCGATCCGATTCGATCCTCAAGGGCTGCGTTTTGCAATGCGCGCACTGCAGTGGCCTGTTCCACCACTTCGGCAAACTTCAGGGGTCGGTATTTCCGGGCCAGCACCAGGTGAGCAGGGCGGGTCATATTGTAGACTCGCTGTTTTTTCCTTTTCGGGTCAAGTGCAACCTGGCCTCTGGCTTCATGTCTGGCTCGCGATTGATGATTGTTGGTCTGGGAAACCCGGGAAACCAGTATGCAAAAACCCGGCACAATGCAGGTTTTCTGGCACTGGATCAGTTTGCCGACGAACTGCCGCTACCGGTGAGCTGGCGCACTAAATACGATGGAGACCTGGCCGAATCCGAACTTTTCTCCATGAAGCTCAGCTTGTTCAAACCCATGACTTTCATGAATCGTTCCGGGGGACCGCTACAAAAGGCCATGTCTTCCGGTGGAATCAAGCAAGAAGACCTTATCGTTCTGCACGATGAAGTGGAGCTTCCCTTTGGCGAAGTAAGGCTGAAAAAGGATGGGGGCCACAAAGGACACAATGGCCTCAGGGACATCATGGCCCGGTTCGGAAACGGGGATTTTTTTCGCGTGCGAATCGGTGTTGGGCGGCCGGAACGAGGGGAAATCGCTTCTTACCTTCTTAGCAATTTCCGTTCGGAAGAACTGGAAGCCTATTCGGAAATCGCGGAGAAGGTAGTCCGCGAGGTGGAAAACTGGATTCGAGAGCGAAAAGGAAAAAGCTAGTTTTTGTCTCCAGCAGTTAGGACGTACCGCTGTCAAAGCGGGAGCGTGACTTAAGCCTTAAATTATGTTCAATTCAAACAGGTCCGGATCGGTGTTGCAGGATATGCTTGAGGCGACATAAAAACCCAGCTGCGGTAATGAGACATAATCCACCCCATCAATGCATCATGCGACATAATCCTGTTCCGGCCGCCAGGATCGAATGAGACATAATCTGTCTCAGGGTGCATCGGGAAATTCACAAAGCCTATCACAGCGCGCGTCGCCAATGCGACATAATCTGGGGCCCGCGATGTCTTAATGAGACATAATCCGCCCCATCAATGCACAATGCGACATAATCCCCTCCCGGCCAGAATGAGACATAATCCAGCGCAATTCAAAACGCTGTCTATTATGCTCACCAGGAAGGGAAGGGAATCGATTTCGGCTCGGGAGTATCAGATGGCCCCCGGATCGGGTATTCGGAGCGGCCGATTTCAGTGCGGTGCAAAAAAGAATTGAAAGCCATCCTTAGACGAATCATTTGGCCCAATCTATAAGCTTTTTTGAAAAAAATGTGAGCTTATGGCCGATTTATAGAGGGATATGCCATTGATGATGGATGCAAAGGGAAACCGAGTGGCTCGCCAGTCTCCTTATGAGAATGCCGCTCCCAGCAAGCCTCTGCTCAGTCCCGAGCAGAAGAAGAAATTAGCGCGCCGAGTGGCTCTGGCATTGTTGCTGATCGTACCTTTGCCCATGGCATCGGTTTTTTCTTATAAGGAAGCTTCGGATTCTCTACAGTTTCCCGAGGATAATCTCTTTCCAGATGTTGGCCTGGACGTAGCACCGCCAGCCAGAACGGACCGGGCCGTGACCTATGAGCCTCCTAGAGTTCGCCTGACCCAGGGGCAAAGAGAGGCTCGCATTCAGCGTTCTAGAGCTGCCCTGAGAGCTGAGCAGGACCTGATGGGTTATGTAAAATCCGCCGTTTCTGATCAGATTGTTCCCAGTGCTGCTGTGGAAATCTATCTGGAGCAGCAGCCGGCTGTAAAGATCTACCAGGGATTGGATTCCCATAGAAGTCAGCCTATTGCATCCCTTACGAAATCATTCACAGCCGTGGCCGTAATGACTCTGGTAGAAGACGGCCTCATTGATCTGGATGCTCCGATCTCTCGTTATGGAGTCCACGTAAGCCGTCCTGAGTTCGGACAAATTACCGTCAGGGATTTGCTACTTCATACATCGGGAATCTCTTATGGGTCCACTCTGCCATCTTATGCGCCGGGCATCCGCCACCAATATTCAAATGGAAATTATGCTCACCTGGCCACAATCATTGAGAATGCCAGCCGAATGACCTACCAGGATTACCTGGAGCAGGCTATTTTTGAACCTCTGGGCATGAGAGATAGTTCTGCCAGCCCGGGAATCAAAGGCTCCTCTGGCATAGCTTCCAGTATTCATGACCTGGGCCGGTTCGGTCGGATGCTGCTCAACGGAGGTCACCTGGACGGAGCTCAAGTTCTAAGACCGGAATCGATTCAAGAGATGATGCAGCCGCCAGCTTTCATGCCTGTTACCGAGCATATGGAATACTATGCCCATGGCTTTCGAGTGGAGGCTCATCATGGCCGGGTGAAGACTTTCTTCCATAGTGGCCTGTGGAACGGCACTTTCTCTGAAATCTGCGTTTACCCGGAAGATCGCTCAGTAGTAATTCAGCTGGCGAATCCTGTTTCCTATCATTCAGAAGCCCTGGGCGGATATCGTTATCGGGTAACCGTGCTGTCTGCTCGCTACGTAGATCTCCTGGCCCGGAATTCGCTGGCGCCAAGCGCTATGCAACCTGTAACCGCACGATTTAAGAACAATTCCGAACAACCCTGAAAACGGATTACTTATCCGATTGTCTGGCAGGCGTCCTGACTCAGGACGCAGCTGACCATTCGCCACCGGGGGATGAATACATCGCATTCGGCACAGGCTCCAGGCCTCTTTAACTTACCTTGCTCTCTCTGCTGAAATGCTGAACTGCCGTAGCATCAAACTCGTAGTAATTGCAGGTAAGCTCCTCTCCTTTTTCGATATCCCGCAACGCCAGAGTTAGATCCTGACTGATGGAAATTGTGTTCGGAAAGTCACTATGATTGAAGAAGCGGGCATCGTCTGCGCAGATCACAAAGCCCTGACTGCTCTCGCTATAATAGCCGTAACGATCCACATAGTCTCGAATCACTGCAGGTCGATTTTCCAGTTCTTTTTCCTGGACCACAAAATCGAAGCCGGGCATCAGCTCCCATATCACGGAACCCTCCGCAATGAATTGATCCGCATAAAGTCCCAGGCCATGAATGGAGCTTCGCTCCACATAAGTGCGAACAAGTAACATAATCCCTCCCTCGCAGAATCAGGTATCCCGCACGGGGCATTTTGGCGGTCAAGATTTTCTGCCTGGTATTAAGTACAGATCTCAAATTTCCGATCACTGAATCGAAGCCCGGAAAGGGGATTTTCTATGTCACCGGCAGTCTCTAGAATCATCGCGGATCCAAATCGGGATCTGATCGGCATAATGGCCAATGGAATGGTTGTGACGCGAAACGTTGCGGACCGGCCCGGTTCCGGGGAAATCGCATCGAATGGCAGTCAGAAGCCGGAAAACAGCGGTGCTGCTTCGAGTCCATCAGGCCTGAGGCCCACCAGCGAAGCGAATCTATCGGATGCCGAAAAGGCCGTACTGGAAGATCTCAAGGACAGGGATCGGGAAGTCAGGTTACATGAGCAGAAGCATCTGTCTGCTGCGGGCCCCCTGGCCAAAGGCGGCCCTACCTATGAGTATGTAATCGGGCCAGATGGAAAGCCCTATGCCATTGGCGGAAAGGTGCGCATCGATACCAGCCCTGTGGCGGGAGATCCGGAAGCTACCGAAGCCAGGGCCAATCAAATTCAAAGAGCAGCCACAGCTCCCGGGGATCCCTCGGGTCCGGATCTATCGGTTGCCAGGGATGCTGCTCAACTTCGCAGTCGGGCCTCCCGGGAATACCGCCTGAATGCACCGGATGCTTCGCATGCATCCACCGAACCTTCCTATTCCCTACGCCTCTGGGGCTGATGTTTCGTCGCCATGAGCCTGAATTTTTTTTTCAAAGCAGGACTGGATTCAGAGTCTAAGCCTGACCGGGCAGTGCCTGGGTAGGCCCATGGGCGAAACGGTCCAGGCGAAATCGCGCTGTAAGTTTTTGCAAACCCAGAGCATTGTCATGAAGACTGGTGCCGGTATCCGAGAGCTTTTCCGTTCGCTTGTTCATGGCCGTTAACGATTCGTTTAGCTCGGAGATGGACTCATAGATTTCGCCAATCTCTTTGGATCTGGATTTTACATTTACCTGAATCGAGCTTGCCATTTCATCCAGTTCAGACATCAACTCTGGGATGGCTTTTCCCTGTTCATTTTGCTCTTCGCTGATTCTACGAATCTGCTTCAACTCTTCGTCTATGTTGGCCACTTCCTGCGAAATAGTTTCGAAGGCTCCTCTGGTTTTTTGCAGCCCTCCGCTACCGGCACGTACCCATTGCTGCATTTCCGAAATATGGCTCTGTGCCTCTTTGGTTCTTGCTGCGGTGAATTCTGCAAGATTGTTGATTTCGCTGGCTACCACGGCGAAACCCTGGCCATCCTGACCGGACCTTGCGGCCTCAATGCTGGCATTGATTGACAGGAAAGAAAGTTGCTCGGAAATCTTCTGTAGAGTCTGAACGATGTTCAGGACTTTGCCCGCGCCCTGCTCGATACCCTGCATACCATGGGCCAGTTCGCCCACCACGGTTTGGCCTTCTGCCGAAAGCTTGCGGCCGGTACCTGCTTTCTCTGTGGCCTGGTCGATTCTACTATGGAGGATCGATGCGGAATCCACAGTGCGGCCAATCATCGCTTCCACCTGTGTAGAGAGATGGTTTTGCTTTTCCGTAAATACAGCCACATCGTTCACCGCTTTGCTGATCAATTCCATAAGTGCATTGATTTCTTCGAGCTGGGCCGATTGCTCCTCCACGGTAGAATTTATGTCAACGGATATGTCATTCATATCGGATGAGGCCAGTTCCATCTGGTCTACGCTTGTATGAATCTGAGAGATGAGACCGTACATCCTTTCCTGGATGCGATTGAATACCTCTGCGATGGCTCCCTCGGCTGTGGCGGGCTCTACTTCCAGCTTCGTGCTCAAGTCCCCTTCACCTCTGGCCATGGAATCCATGGATCGCATGAGTTGAAACCAGTTCGTTCGCGCATTGTGTTCGGAGAAATTCAGTCCATCGCTCTCTTCCTGCTCTGTTACTCGAAGGGGAGTAATTCGCTTAATGATCCAGAAAAAGATAAGTGCCAGGCCAGAGGCCCACAGTACATTACTGCCGACCCCAACAAATTGGATGCCCACTTGCTCCAGTCGACTTATGGGATCCCCGGCGGCATTGGTTGCGAAGCTTGCCGCATTGCCCACCAATGCCAGTGCAATGGTACCCCAGACACCGCAGACGCTATGGACTGTAAAAGCGCCTACCACATCGTCCAGGCGAAAGAAGGACTCCAGAAAACTGACGAACAGGGCTGCGATGATGCCCGCAACAATTCCTACAAATAGCGCCATGACCGGGCTGAGCATATGGCAGCCTGCGGTAACAGCCACCAATCCGCCCAGGATGCCATTGATTCCATCCTCTACTGCCGGAGCTCTGAAGCGAATCCAGCTTACCACCATGGCCGAAAGGGCTCCGCCTGCAGCAGCAACAGTGGTATTGACCAGAATTAAAGGTATGTCATCGGTATAGGCCAGAGTGCTTCCTCCATTGAAGCCCAGCCATCCAAACATAAGGATGAAGGTTCCCAGCGCCGCCGCCGGAAGATTGTGCCCGGTAATCTTTCTTGGTTTTCCTTTTTCGTCGAACTTGTCCTGTCTGGGCCCAAGCATGATGATAGCGGCCAGCGCAATCCATCCGCCCGTCGAGTGGACGACGGTGCTCCCTGCGAAATCAATGAATCCCATTTTGCTGAGCCAGCCGCCTCCCCAGGCCCAGTGACCGAAAACCGGATAGATCCATACAGAAGCGAAAACAGAAATAAATATGTAAGCGGTAAATCGCATCCTCTCGGCTACTGCACCAGAGGCGATGGTGGCGGCCGTGCCAAGAAAAGTGGCCTGAAATAGAAAAAATGCGAATTTGGATGGCTCTTTCATTTCATGCAGAAAGAAAGAGTCGGTGCCAATCCATCCCATGTAGGATGAGCCAAACATGATGCCGTAGCCCAGGGCGAAAAAGGCTACCACGCCAATGAAAAAATCGAACAGGTTTTTAAAGGCTACGTTGATGGTATTCTTTGCCCGGACCATTCCTGTTTCCAGCATCAAGAAGCCGGCCTGCATAAAAAGAACGAGAGCCGAGGCGATGATCACCCATAGAATATCCGCTTCCGCATGGGAAAATGCTGCCACTCCATCGCTGGCCCATAAACCGGACGGAAACAACATAAGCAATAGAATTCCGGAAGTGAAAGTTAAGATCTGCCCGCATCGCCTCACGGACCCATGGATTTAAGTACACATTGAGCTTCAATGCAAAAAGGGATTTGCGAATCTATCTCAGTAGGAATGTCATGGAAATGTTATCTTTATCTTTGTCGAGTTCGCAGGGATGTTCGCTTCTATCGCTAACTACTGGTGAGGTCTACGGCGGGGCTACCAGCATCGGAACGCCTTCTACGGACTGCGAAAGTATGAGGACTGTGCACTTTGTACGGGCATTAAGCAGGTTCTGCGCCAATTACGGAAAAAGGGAAAGGACCCTGGACTTATTATCCAGAGCCCTTGAGGTTCGAACATCGCCTCCGGCTTGTGCTTCAACGGAGGCTACAAGGCAAGTGGAGGGGTTGAGCAACCTGCTCAACGAGTGAACAGTCTAGCCTCCCAGGTTTTCATACATGCGCTTCAGATCCGCGGAGATATTTTTCTGCATGGCTTCATTGGTTCCTCCACCGATGCTCAATAGAATGGCATCACGAAGCATGCGTTCTACTGGATACTCGCGAATGTATCCGTAGCCGCCCAGAACCTGGATGGCATTTCGCGCCACTTCTTCGGCCATACCGGTAGCTACAAGCTTGGCGCTGGCAGCTCCCAGGGAATTTCTTTTCGTCGGATCCATATTCGCCGCTACGTTATAAACCAGAGCTCTGGCCGCTTCCCATTTGGCATAGCTCTCAGCCACCAGTCTCTGGATCTGTCCCAGATCAATAAGGGGTTTTCCAAAGGCCTTTCGATCGCGTATGGAGTACTGGCACATCATATCAATGCAGCGGCGAGCAATGCCCAGTGATTGAGCCGCCAGAGTTACTCGTTCGATTTCCAGGTTTCGCATCATGGATGAGGTCCCTTTGTCTTCGGTGCCTATCAGGTTCTCAGCCGGAATTTCAACATCATCGAAATGCAGCACTGCGGTGCTGGATGCCTTCATGCCCATCTTTTCTTCTTTCTTGCCCACTCGAAAGCCTGCATAGGAAGACTCAACGAGGAAGGAGGTAATAGTCCTCTTGCTGCGATCATCAATCTTGGCATAGATTATGAATACATCTCCTTCGTAGCCGTTGGTGATGAACTGCTTGGAACCGTTCAGAATGTAACGGTCGGATTTCTTTTCTGCCATGGTCTGAAGCCCCAGAACGTCGGTGCCCGCGCCGGGCTCGGTCATGCCCATACCTCCGATCTTTTCTCCGTTAATGACTCCCGGCAGGTATTTTTTCTTTTGAGCTTCACTGCCGCTTACAAACAGGTTGTTAACGAATAAGACTTCATGGGCCAGATAGCTCAGGGTGAAAGCCGGGTCGGCCATGCTCATGGTTTCATGGACAATCACTTCGGCTACGGGATCCATCCCCGCTCCACCGTAATCCGGGGAAACGGTAAGGCCAAAGATTCCCAGTTCGCTTCCCAGGGTATGGAAAAGTTCCTTGTTGAAGGTTTCTTTCTCATCGTGCTCGGCGGCCTGGCCTTCCAGGGTTTGCCAGGTAAATTTCTCTACCATTTCTCTTAATTGAGCATGTTCTTCGGTAGGGTTGAACAGGTCGTTCGTTGCGGATTGGCTGTTGAGGGTCTGCATTTTTTCAGATTGTTCTTTTCAGCAAATACTCGCAATCAGAATTGTATCCTTCCAGCGTTTTTGACACAAGAGCTATGTGTAATCTCTGTCTAATTATATCTGCAGTTGTACTTTCGCTTCTGGCCTATCTATCCTATCAGATTCAGACCCATTACAGATGGTCCCTGACCAGTGTTCAGGAAAAAAGCGCCGGGGTAATCCATTTCTACAGAAGCCATATCCACCGGGTATTCAAAGACGGGGACTTTGGCCGCATACCGGTGGAATGCTCTATCCATTATGCTCTGATGCACTTGATCGTTCCGCTTCTGTTCTTTGGCTTTTTTCTCCGGTCCGACATCAATTTCCTGGGCGTCGTGGCCGGGGTCATTACAAGCCTGCAGCTTCTGAAACATATCTATCCCGGGCAGCTTTGAATTCGCCTGGAATTGCTTTTTCCGGCGAGCGACATAAATCGAATGTCATTGGACAGAACCCATCGCCCCGGGCTCCAATCAGGCGATGCGCGTATTTGCCTCTGCGGTTTATTTCATTGACCCGAGTCCAATGACCCAAAAATTGTCCTTCGGTTCGACTGCTTCGGCTTGTCCGAACGATGCAAAATTCAAGGAGCCCTTGCTTTATGAAAATATTCGTACTGGTAAAACAAGTGCCCGATACCGAAACATCTATTAAGGTATCCGGTGCCTCAATCGTAGAAGGCGGAGTGAAATGGATTGTCTCTCCTTTCGACGAGCATGCCCTGGAAGAATCCCTTCGACTTCGAGAGAAGACAGGCGGCGAAATCACGGCTGTATCTCTGGGACCAGATCGTTGCGTAGAAGCCCTGCGTACCGCTTACGCACTGGGTGTTGACAAAGCCGTTCATATCAAAGATGAATCCTACAATGTTCTGGATACTGGCTATGCCGCTCGACTGCTGGCAGCCTACCTGAAAGATCAGGCTCCTGACGTTGTACTTACCGGCCACGTGGCCATCGACTCCTCTTCTTCCCTGGTGCCTACTATGGTAGCTCAGCTCATGGAAGCGGCCAGCATCAATAATGCGGTGGAGCTTTCCGTCGAAAACGGAACCGTAAAGGCGAAGAGAGAAGTAGAAGGTGGAACGGCCAATATGGAAGTGCCTTCTCCTGCAGTAGTGACTGCTGCGAAGAACCTCAATGACCCTCGCTATCCTTCTCTGAAAGGCATTATGGCTGCCAAGAAAAAGCAGATCGAATCTGTAGAAGCATCCTCACTGGGCGTTGAGCCTCCGAAGATCGAAGTGACTTCCCTGGAAATGCCTCCTGCGCGTCCTGAAGGTCGCATCATCGAAGGCGAAGAGCCTGAAGCAAAAGCCGCTGAGCTTGTGAAACTACTCCGTGACGAGGCCAAAGTCGTCTAAGGCACGATTAAAGGGAGAATAGAATGTCAGTATTAGCAGTAGCAGAAATCAAGGGCGATGCCCTGAAGAAAATCTCCAAGGAGCTGGTATCTGCCGGTCAAAAGATTGGCGGTCCTGTAACAGCTCTACTTATCAATGGTACCGACGACCATGCAAAGGAACTGTTCAGCGCTGGAGCGGACACAGTTGTAAAAGCAACCGTATCTGATTACTCTCCTCAAGCATGGACCAATATTGCAGCCGAAGTTGCAAAAGACAAAGGTGCCAAGTTTGTACTTCTCGCACACTCTGTGCAGGGAAGAGACTTTGCCGGTCGTCTGGCCATCGCTCTGGAAGGAACAGCCGTAGCGGACGTTGTGGAAGTGAAAGGCGGAGGAGACGAAGTTGAGGTTCGAAAGCCCATCTACTCCGGAAAAGCCTTTGCCAACATCAAGCTGAAGTCTCCGGCCGTACTTACCATCCGACCGAACTCTCAAGAAGTTATCGATCACAAAGGTCCTGAAACCATCGAAGCTACAGAAAGCAACGGTGGGGATGTAAAAGATGTGCTCAAAGACGTGGATGCTTCCGCCGGTAGCACAGTTACTCTGGCAGACGCTTCCATTATCGTATCTGGCGGTAGAGGAATCAAAGGCCCAGAGAACTGGCCTCTTCTACAGGGTCTGTGTGATACCATCGGTGCTGCTCTGGGCGCGTCCCGAGCCGCCGTGGATGCTGGCTGGATTCCTCACTCCCATCAGGTAGGGCAAACAGGTAAGACTGTTTCCCCTAACTGCTACATTGCTTGCGGTATTTCAGGAGCCATTCAGCACCTGGCAGGTATGGGTTCATCCAAGTACATTGTAGCCATTAACAAAGATCCCGATGCTCCGATTTTCAAAGTAGCAACCTATGGTGTTGTAGATGATCTGTTCAAAGTGGTACCCGCTCTGACAGACGAATTCAAGAAAGTCTTGGGCTAATCCTCAGTAACAACCGTTAGATGCGGTGAAAGCCCCCTGCTACAGGGGGCTTTTTTTATTTGCATCCAGAGCTGTATGGTTTTGCAGTTCAACGGTCAGGAATTGGCGTGACAGTTAGGCGGAAGCTGCCGATTCTTGAACAGGTCCGCCTTCATAATGATAGCTCGCGGGTCAGAACAGGAATAAGTCCTTAATTGTAATGGATCCTACGCTAACAAGGTCCCAGGCGCATCGGTATTTCGGCGAATTGTATCAGAAGCAACGTTCGCCAGAAGCCCAGAAACTGGTGGATGATGTTGTCAAAAATGTAAGCGACATCTTTGTCCGGATCAAGCGCATCGAGGAAATTGACGGGAACGAAGGGGGCGGCTCTCGGGGTGTAGAGACCCGGGGAGACCCTTCTAGAAGAAAAGGGGGCGGCCCTGGAGGAAAGAAGTCCTCAGGAAAGAAAGCGCCGGCCCGAAAGGCAGCGCCGGCCTCGAAGCCTGGATTTCTGACATCGCTCTTTGGCGGCGACCTTGCCAAATGGGGGGAGCGCACCGGCACGCTGGATTCTGGATTCCTTGCTCTCAACCTGAAACTATCGAAATCTGTTCCCCGAGTCTTTGAACAGTTCGATGAAGACAGTATTGTATCTGCCATTCGCTCCTTCCGATTTGCTGTTGTGAACGCCTGGGAGCACTTCCCCCCGGAAAAATATAATGTACTGGTTTGTGCCTATCAGTTCTTTCAGGAGTTGATCAAGGTTCCTGTTCTATTCAAAAAGCAGGATTCACCGGCCACCATTATTCAGGAGACCCTGAAGGCTCAGGTTCTGTATGCGCAGCTCTTAAAAATGACCGGCTGGGAAAAGGTTCTTCTGGATGAGTTTCCTTCCTGGGTTGGAAGCATGGAGGATATCTCCAAGCTGGCGAATCCTACTGAAAAGGTTATGCGGCAGATTGTAGCCCTGGAAAAGACACGTCCCAAATTGTCCGATTGTTTTCTGTCATTGTATGCCCTTGAGCGAAAGAAGATTGTGGGTTGGCCCGAGCTTCTGGATGAGCTAAAAGTAAAAGAACCTGTGATGGACGAATACAGGGCTCCGGATTCGGTTATGCAGCGCATTCATAAGCGAATCGCAAAGCTGAAAGAAGAGATTAGAACCCGGAAGGAATCGATTCAGGAGATTCAGGAAGTCCGAAAGAACTATTTTCAGACCGATTCCAACGGTCGGGTAACCGTAGATTTTCTGGATAGAATATTGAGTTTTGTAATACGGAAAACTCAGCCCGACAAAGGGATGAACGAGGACTATATTAAAGCTCAGAAATCGGAGCCCCATCGACTGTTGCATCTGCTTCTGGCAGATTACGAAATGACTGTGCTCAGTCTGCTTACTGGAACGGTCCAGGTGGATCATGAAGCCGGTGGAGTAGGGGATGGCATCCTGTTTAAATCCGGGCTGTTCAAGCTGGAGGCAGATGAAAGCCTGGGGGTTCACCGGGAAATGGAAGAGTTCCTCCGCAAATACAAAAATACTACTTTTACTTTCCAGGCCTATGTAGCGGGGCTGAAAGCAGGGAGCAAAGATGCGATGATTGCCGGCTTCGCACATGTTGTAGCCCGAGCCAATAAGCTGTTTCGCAGAACCGTGGCAAGTCTACGGCTGGTGCTACACAACCACGAACAGGCCGTCGAAAAGGAGTCCCACAATAAAGCCAGCGAAAACTTGCTCAGAACGAAAACGTATCCTATAGAGATACTGGAGCCATCCATTCGCTTCATTCCCATGCATGATCGTGTGCTCGCTGGCAGCACACGGTTGAATGGCAAGCGAATCGATGAGGCTATCGAGACCATCGTAATGAATCTGTACAACTTTCTGTATATTTTTCGAGACGATGAGCTGGTTCGAACCCTTGCTTCCATCCCTCGCCTGAAATCGGAAATTCAGGGTATTGAAAAACGCCTGGTGAAATACGGAGTGGAGGTTCCCGAATAATGGTTGAATCCAGGGGTACCCTATCCACGTTAACTCCATGTTGAAGAAAATCGCTGTGCTTACCTCCGGTGGAGATTGCGGAGGACTGAATGGAGTCATTCGAGGAGTGGCTCTCACTGCATTGCATCGGGGTACAAAAACCTTCGTAATTCCTAACGGCTACGCAGGGCTGTACAATCTGGTGGATCTACCGGAACTCACAGAATTGACCGACGACCGACTGGCCAACATAGCGGTGTATCTTGCTGGCAGTGAAGCTGGCAACTCCAGGGTCAAGATTGCAAAAATCAAAGATGATAACAAATATGAACGCATCAAGCAGGGTTTGCAGAAATTCGGAATCGATGCAGTGATCATTGCAGGCGGCGATGATACTGGATCGGTGGTGGCGGACCTGGCCGACAAAGGAATTCCCTGCCTGCATGTTCCCAAGACTATGGATCTGGATTTGATGACCTATTCAGTAGGTGGCGATTCTACTATTAATCGCATCGCGGAGTTCGCTAGAGACCTTCGCACCACTGGTCAGACCCATAATCGAATCATCGTAATGGAAGTGTTTGGCAGATATGCGGGACATACAGCCTTTCGCGGAGGCATTGCTGCCCAGGCGGATGCTGTTTTGATTCCTGAAATCCCTGTAGATTTTGATTACCTTTACGANTTTCTCAAGAAGCGATTCATGCATCGAGTGGAGCTCAGTGATGTGCGAGCCGGCAGCGCCATGGTTCTGGTTGCCGAAGGATTGCGAGATGCCTCCGGAAAAGAGCTGGTAGATGAGAATTCTCCGGTGGACTCCTTCGGACATCAGAAGCTAATGGGCGCTGGCAAATACGTAGTTAAAGAAATTGAAGAGCGAATCAAAAAGGATTCTGAGATCAAAGAATTCATGGTTCGCACAGGTCAATTCGTAGAAGGGGTCTATGAAATCCCCGAGGTTCGCGAGGTCCGACCGGGCCACCTGGTTCGNTGTGGGTTTACNACTCCCATCGATGCCNCTTTTGGTCTGGAAGCTGGTGCCGGAGCCTACTACCTCGCCAGCAAAAGTATATTCGGCGTCACGGTGGCTGGATATAACGATGGCAAGATCAACTATATGAACACTAAAGAGGCCATTGTGCAGCGTCTGGTGGATGAAAAAGAAGTTCGTATCTACGAAACCATGGGCACAAGCTTTGGGCGAAACCCGGAAGGACTTTCGGATCCAGAGCTAGAAAAGATTTCAGGAAGACCAGTTCGACCTTACTGAATCAGCTTTCCCGGGCGTTCTNTTGGACGCCCTGAGCGACCTGATGTCTTTATGATCTAAATGATTCCTGGAAAGGGCTCATCTACAGTCTTGCAGCCCATTGCTGGGTTAGCTTGGAAGCTTCTCCTGGATTTCCGCATCGACTCTACTTCCATTTATNTATCAAAAGCCGNAGCCNGTCTCATTCCTGCNAGTTTCCAGAAACGAAAGTGAGTCTCTTTCCAGGAACTACAGCCAGCCNATCCATTGACTCGCAGGAAAGCCACTGGTTCCNGGCCAACAGATCGCGTACCGTAGCATCAGNATTTCATCATTCTCCCCNGATGGAATTGTTCAGCTAACTCTTGTCCTGGGTTTCCATGGTCCCGAAACGAGTCCAGCCCCAGGGCTGACTTTTGTTTTCGCTTTTCGTCGCAGGGAAGGATTCACTTACTGTAGGATGCCCATTAAACCGGCTCCGGAGAACCGATTATTTCAACGTGTCCAGGCCAGCCCCGGTTCCCGAGGCAAGTACGTACTCTACTGGATGCAGATGCACCGACGTCTGGAATATAACTTCGGTTTGCAGCATGCCGCCTATCTTGCGGACGAATGGAATTGTCCTTTATTGATCTACGAAGGGCTTAGACCGGACTATCCTTTTGCCAGTGCCAGGTTTCACGGATTCATTCTGGATGGAATGGCAGAGCACATGGAATATTTCGATAGCCAGGACCTTCTTTTGAGCGGCCACTCGCAAGCTGGTACACCGGGCAATCCGGGCTCAGCGCACTATCTTCCTTTCGTGCCCCGAAGTCCGGAGGAGGCACGAGGATTTCTAAAACAGCTATGTGCCGGAGCTAAAGTTGTCGTTAGCGATGAGTTTCCAGTGTTTATCATACCGGAGCAAAATCGTGCTCTGGAAGACAAGCTCAAAGAAGACTCCATCCCCTTTCTTACCGTGGACTCCAATGGAATCATTCCGCTGAAGGAAAGTAGTTCGGATCCTTATTCTGCGTATCTCTTTCGTAAGGTCTTACAAAAGAGATTCAGTGCCTGCTACAGGGACTTTCCGGAAAAGCAGCCCCTGAAACGAAACCAGAAGCATAAACTTTCGTTTTCGGATCTGCAGTTACGCTCCTTTGGTCCAGCGTTGGAGTCCACTGTTCAACTTCTAAGAAGCTGGAGTGCGAAACGAGATTCTAGGATTCTTTCTCCCTATCAATTGGATGAAGGCGTCAGCCTTCTTGAGTCTGGCACGCGAAAGGCAGGCCTGAACCGCATGAAAGCCTTTGTAAAGGAAATGCCTCGCTACACAGAAATGCGAAACGACCCGGATGCTGCCGCCACAAGCGGGCTGTCTCCTTTTCTACATTTTGGCCGCATTAGCATTTATGAGTTGGTAAAACAGATCTTTTCCCATTACCAATTAAACGATTCCTGGAAAGGGCTAATTTATAATAATGGTTCCCGGGGCTTTTTTCCCGGTCCTCCTGAGGTGGATGCTTTCCTGGATGAAGCTCTGACCTGGCGTGAAACCGGATACCATTTCTGCCATCATCGCCCAGATTATGCCGAGTTCAATGCGCTGCCGGACTGGGCTCGCAAGACTTTGCTGGAGCATCGGACTGATGAACGAGAATATATCTATTCTCTGGATCAGCTGGAGAATGCAGAAACTCATGATGAAATCTGGAATGCGGCGCAAAGACAACTGAAACAATCGGGAATCATCCATAATTATCTTCGCATGCTCTGGGGCAAAAAGATTCTCGAATGGACTGATGATCCTCGAAAGGCTCTGGAAATTACACTGCATCTAAACAACAAGTACAGTATCGATGGTCGAAATCCCAATAGCTACAGCGGGGTGTTCTGGATTTTCGGTCGCTTCGACAGGCCATGGCAGGAGCGCCCGATTTTCGGAAAGATTCGATACATGAGCTCGGAGCAGACCAGGAAGAAAGTTAAACTCAAGCAGTATCTGGAACGCTTTGGCTCTGAGAATCAGGGGAGGTTACTATGAGACTTGCATGTTCCACGGAAAAGATGCCGAGGAACGATTGCCTTCGGAGGATCGTTCCTTATACCGTGCATGCGGATCAGAGGATGCCTCTAGCTCTCAAATGAGCTGTAAGAATCTGATATCCCTCATCAGTGAGATGAACACCATCCAGGGTGTGCTCCTTGTGTATCAATCCTTCCGGGTCAATGCGTTCATATGGTTGAAACATCTCTTTGTATCTTGCATTCAATAGTAGGCTGGCATTGGTGGGCCAGGGCGGATGGACAACCCAGACATTCAGGAAAAAAACCCGGCCGCAGGGGCCGTGGAGTCGATCAAAGGCTTTTTGCATATTTTCTGCGGTGGTATCGATCATCTTTGCTTCAGGATCAGACGTATTCAGGTAATCGTTTATTCCGCCATTCAGGATGCAGAGGTTTGTGCCAGGGGGGACCTGTTCCGTGCTTTCAAGTATTGGCTGGGATCCCCTGGCAGGGAATGCTACCTTAAACACATTATAATCATCCTCCAGCAAGGACGATGGCCAGAAAGTTGAAATGCTATCTCCTATTTGGTATAACGACGGCTTTCCCAGGATGTTCAGTATCTCTCGCGCCTCCTGATTATCATTTGAGCAGAAAACCAATTGTAGAAAAGAAGTGAGTGCTATGGTCCTCCAGGTGCTCGGCCAACGAAATAGCCGGGCGCGGGATCTGCAGGCTGAAAAGGACGATAGATTTCCCTTAAAGACGATCTCCATGCGAACATTTTACGATGTTTCGCAGGGTGAGTCTTATCGGAGGGGAAAATGGGAAATTGCAAATTTACCGAGCGACCTGGGACTTCCTTGATCGCGCGATCTGAATATTGCGAACTATGCTTACGATCAAGGCAATACTGAAGAATGCACCTGTGCAAATATCAGTGATTAATGGACCAGGGCGATAGCCAGACAGTGACTCCACCAGATAGGCGATGTACGAGCGTGGTAAATCCGTATGCCCAAGCTGCCACAGTATTTGATAGTGCCAATCTGTAAGCGGACAGTAGCCCAGACCATAGAAGGGTGCAAGTAGTATCCAGCTGGCCGCCGTGAGAAGCAGCGTTGCCAGATTCCACCTCGCAGTCTTCTTGCTCAGCCATCCAAATAGGTTGAAAAGGATGAGAGCCACGTGGAAAACTTGAAAGAAGTAATGCTGTAAGATCAAGCTATCCATGGATATCGAGTAGGCGACAGTGGAGAGCAAGCGCTTGCTTTCCTGCCAGGGCTTTCTGGATGGCCCTTGAGTAGGCGACTTCGCATTGCAAATCGCTTTGCAAATGGTAAGGGATCGGCCCTGGCTCGCCTGTCTTCAATGCAGGAAAGCGCCGGTCCCTTACTGAAGGGCCCAGCGCTCACCAGTGGACTTGCCGGGGACGATCTATTCTCGGTTGTCTACGATTTCAATGCTTTCGATCTTGGAGTTACCGTTTCCGGCTGCGATGATTTCGTTCAGTACCGGAAAGCTCTTGTCTTCCAGCTGACCGAAGAAGGTATGCAGACCGTTCAAATGGGGAGTGTCCACCTGGTTGATGAAAAATTGAGAGCCATTGGTATTGGGTCCTGAATTTGCCATCCCCAGAGTGCCCTTCTTTCCGGGAACAGATGGTAGATCGTTATTGTAGGAATAGCCACTCATGGTCAGGATTTCTTCGGCCGACTTTTCCATCAGGGTCTGTGCTTCGCGTTGTACTTCATTCTGTCTCTGATTGAATTCTTCCTGACTGGTAATCCCCAGCTTATCTACTACAATTTGACTGATCTGACGATTGAAATAGCCGGTTTCGCCTGCTTTCTGCTCGTGCAGACCCAGAGCTTTCGCGCTGATTTCATCTTCAAACTTGTAGCCGGGGCCACCGCGGCCAGTGCCTTCTGGATCCCCGGTTTGGGCCATAAACTGAGGAATCACTCTGTGAAATATGATGCCATCGTAGAAGCCATCGTTGGAGAGCTTTACAAAGTTTTCTACGGTCTTTGGCGCTGCTTCAGGAAACAGCTCCACCACAAGATCGCCCTTGTCTGTATGAATAACTGCGAACATTCCTTTTCTATCGGGAACATCCGCTCCGCATTGGAGGAAAAAAGCAAATGCTAGAATAGAAAGTGATAGGGTCTTGAGTGCGAATTTCATTAATGATCCTGTCTTAGTCGTTATTGGAATCCAAAGTCGAATAGCAAGCTGCTATCGGGATTCGACCATAACACATGCATCCATCAAATACTCAAACCCATTTTCATCCAGGTAATTTCGCACATCAGGGTCACCGGCTCCCGGTTGCACCCAGATCTTTTGCAGGCCCAGATCCCGGGCCTCCTTCAGGCTTTCCAGAGTATGCTTTGGAGGTACCACATACACTACAAGGCCGATTTCATGATCCCTGGTTGCCGTGGCCAGGTCCGGGTATGCCTGAACATCGTTCACGGTTGTAGCTCTGGGGTTCACGGGGATTACATTGTACCCTTTAGATACCATGTCTCTAAAGATGATATTGCCAAATTTGGTTGAATTGTTCGTAGCACCCACCAGGGCCATGCTGGGTCCCTCTTTCAGATAGCTTACAAGATCCAGTTGCATACCTACAGCAAAGGGGCTCTTCGCCCACTGTGCCAGCATTTTTCCCGGGCTTTTTTCTTGGCTGTGCAGGCCCCGTGGACAGCCTATCCCTATGGAACAGCGCTTCGAAGAGATTCATCAAAAGCATGCCTGGCAGCCGTTCACTCAAATGAAGCTGGCGCATATGCCTTACAAGATCGATCGGGCTGAAGGGGTGTATCTTTATGAAGGAGATCGTGCGATTATCGATGCAGTGGGCTCCTGGTGGGTGAATCTGTTTGGCCATTGCAATCCGAGAATCAATGACGCAGTAATTCAGCAACTGAATACCCTTGAACATGCCATGTATGCTGGCATGACTCATGAGCCTGCCCTGATGCTAAGCGAAGCGCTGTCCCGTCAATCCGGGGATGCTCTACCCCGGGTTTTCTTTTCCGATAACGGTTCTACCGCAGTTGAAATCGCCTTGAAGATGGCCTTCCAGTACTATCGGAATGCAGGACAGACAGAGAAGTGCGAATTTGTGGCTCTCAAAGATGGCTATCACGGGGATACCATCGGTACCATGTCTGTGGGCACTCGAAGCGTATTTCATAAGCTGTATGAGCCCCTCCTTTTTGATGTAAACCATGTCGCATCGCCGGCGGATGAATTCGATTTCGCCTCCGGTTCCGTAAAGACAGAGGCCTGCGAAGCTGCACTGAAGGATCTGGAAGCCATGTTTCAGGCGAAAGGAGATCGTATTTGCGGTTTCATCCTGGAGCCGCTGATTCAGGGTGCTGGTGGCATGAAATTTTATTCGCCGGAGTATCTGAAAGGAGCCAGAAAGCTCTGCGACCAGTACAACGTATTTCTGATAGCAGATGAGGTATTTGTGGGCACCGGACGACTGGGAAGCTATTTCGCTTTCGAACAGGCAGGCGTCTGGCCGGACCTTATTGCGCTCAGCAAAGGCCTATCCGGAGGTTACTTTCCTTTCGCAGCAACCCTGGCAACGGAAAAGGTATATCAGGGATTCTATAGCGATGATCGTATTCATACACTGTTTCATGGGCATTCAATGACAGGTAACCCACCTGGTTGCGTAGCGTCGCTGGTGAGTCTACAGATATTCGAAGAAATGCAGCAAAACGGCATTGTTGCCGAACTGGAACAATGGCATCGGAAGCTTCTGATTAATCTCATGGAAGGACCAGCAGGCAAGCATGTAAGCAACTGTCGTTATATCGGATCCGTTGCCGCGCTCGACGTTAATCTGGACAGCGGTTATACCGGAAATTTCGCGCCACAGATGCTTGCGAAATCCATCGAAAAAGGAGCTCTCATTCGGCCGCTGGCCAATACAGTGTATCTTACTCCTCCATTGATCATTGAGGAAGAGCAACTGGATACCGTTTACGAAATTCTGGAATCTTCTCTCAAAGAGATCGTAGGCGGCGTTTGAGCAACTTCCCTCTTAAAGCCCGATCGCCGTGTTTAAGCGAACCGAGGCCTGAGGCAGGTTCGGCTTATGATGCAGAAGGTGTATTTAAGCGAACCCAGGCCGAGCAACTTCCCTCTTAGAGCCCGATCGCCGTGTTTAAGCGAACCCGCGGCCGAGAAGCGTTCGCCTTAAAGCCCTATCGCTGCGTTTATGCGAATCCGCGGTTGAGGCAGGTTCGCCTTATGATACAAAAGGTATTTTTAAGCGAACCCAGGCCTGAGGCAAGTTCGCCTTATGACTTAGAAGGTGTATTTAAGTGAACCAGCGGCCTGAACGACGTTCGGCTAAAAGCCCGATCGCCGTGTTTAAGCGAACCCGCGGTTGAGGCAGGTTCGGCTTATGATACAGAAAGTGTTTCTAAGCGAGCCGGCGCCTGAGGCAGGTTCGGCTTATCATCGGTCCTGTGTATTTATGCGAATGCTTCGGGCTTCTCATTCAAATCTTCACTCCGCTACGTAATAGGGCAATGAACATCCGGATTCCTTCCTCAATGGGATGATTTCCCGGTCTGGCATGCACGAGATCGGTCATTTCCAGAGTGATTACTCCGAACATCCAGGCCCACATGGTTCGGGCAATGGCCCTATATTGATCCCGTCCATGAGGAATGGCTCCGGATTGACTGCCGTATCGCAGAGCCTCCAGATACACTCGATAGCTTGTGGGAAGGGAGGGAAATACCCTTCGATAGGTGGCCTCTCCCATGTTTGTTCCAAACATTACCCGATGCAGTTCTCTGTGTTCGGTGGCAAAGTCCCAGTAGGTGTAGGCGATGGCGGAAAGTTGTTCAAAAACATCCTCGGAACTGTGCCTGGCTTTTTGTAGGCGACCGGTGAGATCCGCCTCTCCCTGGATAATCAGGGTCCGGACAATATCTTCCTGCTTCTTAAAATATGCATAGGGGCTGGCCACGCTGCATCCCAGTTTACGGGCAATATTGCGCATGCTTAGCTTTTCCAGACCTTCGTTCTGCAGGATTTCCAGGGCCGCGCTGAGAATTTCCTCCCGGCTCAAGCTTCCCCGAACCCGGCGTGATTTCGCCATTTCATTCACCGGCAGCATCTCAAAAGCATCCCTGCAGGCTGAAAGCTGACAAGTGATTTCCTGACTTTTTTTGTGCGCTGCGTAGTTATGGCGATTGACAGTATCTAACATGGTTAAATATATGTCGAACACTGTTAGATTGGACGAGAAAAATGGAACAAACTCTACATAATGATAGAACAGCCAGCCGTTTTGCGGAGAGGAAGCTGACCTGGAAATCCATCAAAGATAGTATTCCAGCCACTGCCTACGAGAACCCTACGCTTCCCGGTTTACTCTACTTTTTCAGGGATGTAATTGTATTCGCAGGGATTCTGGTATTGCTGTATTTCGCCGAACGCTGGTATTTCATAATCCCCCTCTGGTTTCTGGCGGCCCTCAGTATAAGTTCTTTATTTATCATTGGTCATGATGCTGCCCATGGGGCTTTGTTTCCTTCAAAGCGATTGTCCTGGTGGATTGGACAAATGGCCATGCTTCCTTCGCTTCATGCATACCATCAATGGTGCTACGGTCATAATCGAGTGCACCATGGACATACGGTAAAGCTGGGAGCAGATTTTGTGTGGCATCCAGTATCTCCGGACGAGTTTCGTCAGATGAATCTAATTCAGCGAATGCTACACAGACTGTACTGGTCGCCTTTCGGTGCGGGTCCCTATTATCTCATTCAGATCTGGCTGAGAGGGATGGTACTGTATACAGCTCCGCAGAAGGGAGCATTGCGAGATAAGCTTTTCGTCACATTCTTCGCGCTGGGTGTAAGCGCCGGCCTCTTTGCCCTGGGAGGCTTTGGGCAGGGTAGTTTTGATTCTATGGCCGGGCTCTGGCTCTGGACCAAGATGTTCCTGGTACCTTTTATTCTCTGGAATTACGTCATCGGATTTGCTGTCTACGTGCACCATATCAATGACCAGATACCCTGGAAGGATCGGAAGGACTGGTCTCCGGCGTACGGGCAACTATTCGGAACAGTGAACTATCATATTCCCGCTGCCTTCAATTTCTTCTTTCACAACATTTTCATCCACATGCCCCACCATGTGCAGGTGCGGATTCCGTTCTATAACCTCAAACATGCATTGGAGGGGATTAAGTCCGTGTACGGAGACTATGTGATCGAACGCAAGAGTCTCTTCCGTGATTACTTCCGGGCAACGATGAAATGCAAACTCTTTGATCCAGAGAAAGGACACTGGCTTAGCTACCGGGAAGGCAGGCAGGCGGCTCTGGGAGCTCCTGTAGCTTCGTCCTGATTCTCCAATTTACGTCTGCAAAGAAAGGCACGATCCTGTCGCCGATTCTCTGCTGCGGGTAGCGAATCGGCGGTCAGTTGTTGGTTAGAAAGGAAAGTAGATTATTGTCGGAAATCTCATCTTCCAGGCGAAACCATCCGATCCTTTGCCACGGTCTGCGATCCGCTTGCGGACCGGCACTAATTGCGCATACGCTTCTCAATCCAGAAATCCGCTCCTTTTTGCCTGGCCACCAGCAAATCCTCCTGTGAGGCGGGCAGTGCAAAAAGCGGAGAAAGGCTATAACCTTCAATGGAGTAGTGCTCCATTAGCCCTGACATGATTTCATCTGGCAGTCCGGTGGGTAGGGGGCTTTCCGAAAAAATGAAATCGCAATAGTTGGTTTCCATGCCACTTTCGAATAGATGGCCATGATCCAGCGCTGATGACACGATCCATGGATAGCGCGCCAATCGTCCCAGTAGCCCTGGATAGCTGGACCGAATCTCACCGAGCGCTCCCCCCAGATTTGCATAATCCTCGCTCACTCCTGGAGCATTGACATCGGGACTGTATAGAAAAATCTCTCTTCGCACATAATGCTCTGGTTCCTGTTTGATGAGTTCAATGCCGGGCATGGGTTGTCTGGACATACCGAGGGTAGTATAGAGCATACCTGTCTCCAGAGGAAACTCCACAATGCCCAGAACAGGGAATTTAACATCGGTCAGTGCATAATACTGACTGTGTTTTCCCAGCACTGACTCGTAATGCTGAAGAAGACCGTTGCGAAACAATTCCCAGTCCTCGGGTCTCGTTCTGCGATCCCAGAATTCCAGGTTATCCTTTAATCTCTGGTATATCGCTGAATTGTCCGGAGGCAAAGGCAGGGTATTGCTTTGATATCCCAGAGCTTCCTTGCTATAGCCAGAAACATTTTCCTTCCCGGACCACGTGGGAAGGATGGCCTCCAGATCTCCCTGGTGATAGAGCGAAACTCCATTGCCTTCCGGAAACCAGACAAAGTCCAGATCCTCGGGGTTGTACCTGGTGTAACCATTCGGATGGTTGCATCCCTGAACATGCATCAACGGAGGTCGGCCCTCCTGGATAGATTGTTGGTCCGGTTCCGCCGGAGCCTCCACTAAATTGCGAAGCCAGACGGCATTGGCCGGCAAGTGCTCATTCTGCGTCGGAAGCAAGTATAGATAGACGGTGCGATCATCCGCCTCCACCACCGCGGCATAGTTTTCGAAGGGATTTTCCTCTTCTTTTAATATCTCTGATTCAGTCTCGCTCATTCCTCTTAATTCCGATCCCTGGGCCCTTAACCCATCCCGCAATTTCTGAGAGCACAGGTCATGCAGCAACTAAAATCGATGCTACGAAAGAATTTGATTGAGGCTGTCTCTCCATCGCCTTTTCTTTTCCATATGCAAGGGGTTCAATGGATTACAGAAGACCTTTTTCAACAGGTGCTGGAAGAAGCGCGTTCCAGTCCTCGAAAGAGAAAGAACTTTAATTTTCACGGCACTATGGAGGATAATCCCCATCGCTTTCTGAATGTGATGCTGCAGGGGACCTACATTCAGCCGCATCGACATCTGTTCCCTCCCAAACCGGAATCATTTCTCATTATTCGCGGTTCCGTAGCTTTTGTCGTCTTCGATGAAGCAGGCAAGATACTGGAGTGTAGATTACTGGGAGATGACCTGGGGAGCCTTTCTGCTGGTGGCAGGGGAGTAGACATTGAACCTGGACTGTGGCATACGCTGGTGGTACTTTCCGATGAAGCCATCTGCTACGAAGTCAAGCCGGGCCCCTATCGTCCAGCGGACGACAAAGAGTTCGCCACCTGGGCCCCAAAAGAACAGGACTCGAACTCCGGGGCATTCTTAACGGATCTGCAGCAGCGAATTCGCACCATGTTGACTTAGTGTCCCAGGCGGGTTCACGAATTGCTTCAACGATAGAATGCCGTCACAGTGTTTCGCCTAGGAATTCTGCGCCTGGGGCATCAATGATGCGGGGAGGGCCAGTCTGGTATAATACAGCTTACAGGCCCCGGCAACACAGGCGATGGGGGCCAGAAGGGCGCCCAGTAAGGGTACTGCTAGAAGCAAGACGAAGAACAAACCCAGGCCCAGGATTTCTCCGCGATATCGGGAGAACTCATTCTTCCGGATTCTACTTTCAGGATAATCTCGCTCCAGAATCACCGAGAAGGCACCGTAGCCGTAAAAATAACCATCCGCCAGGCCTACCAGAAAGGGCTGTAGAGGACCGGTAAAGAATGAGATGACCAGTACCAGAAGTCCGGCCAGAGCCTGAATCAGACCTACCCAGCCTCCATAGATCGCTGCGCCCAGGTCCTGTTTGAACGTTGTCTCCGTTTTCTTTCCTCTATACTCTAATTCCAACCGGTCTACCATAGGCCCGAGCAAAGGAAAAATAACAATGGATATGATGAAGCGATAAAGACCGACATAGACAAAGAAAGATGCGATGATGCTCAGAATCATCGCAAGAGATCCCAGCCAGGAGAACCAGGCAGAATCCAGCGCTCCGGTGGCTTCCAGGCCTTCGATCATCCAGTATTGAAGCAGGCTATACGTACCGTAGGCCAATGCCGTTCCGCTGACCAGGCCAACTATGGCCGGTAAGATTGCATAAATGATGAGACCTTCCTGGAAAAGTGCCTGCATACCTTCCACTCCGGATTTGAAGCCACGACCTACTCGGGTGAAGAATCCGTTGCGAGGATTCATTTCTGGCTTCAGTCCTACTTGCATAAGTATTGAATGATTGGCGGCTGGATGGTTTCAAGCATTTCCCGTTTCGCGCCTACAGAAGGACGGCCCTGCTTCAGGCCTCATTCAGGAATGCCCGATGTCCTAAACCGCCTGCCGCGGCGGGTGTCGATGGGTGGTCTCATCAGGAATCAGGGGGATCCTGATGACTATTAGGATGCAATGGTAGAACGCAGGATGCGCCGAGGAAATGCAGGGACGGAGGAAGACCGGGGCGAACAGAAAGGCTCAGAGAACGGCAGCTTCAAGAATTCGATTGGACTCATCTACATGGACCACTTGAGGTTCAAAATCCATGGGCACTTCTTCCGGGTTAAAGAATCCGTAGCTAATGATGATGATCTTATCTCCCACCTGGCCCAACCGGGCTGCAGCTCCATTTAGGCAAATAACTCCGCTGCCTCGTTCGCCGCGAATGGTATATGTCTCCAAACGTGCCCCGTTATTTACGTTCACAACGGACACCTGCTCGTACGGGCGCATTCCCGCCCTTTCCAGCAGTTCTTCATCCACAGTCAGCGAACCCATGTAGTGTAACTCGGCCTGGGTCACTGTTGCCCTGTGGATCTTGGATTTGCACAGAGATATAAACATGGCCACTCTCAAAAAAGTCAACCGCCCAAAGTGGGTCAAGTATTTCTATTGACGAAGACCACTTCCCGGGTCTTCTCTATAGAAACAAAAGGAACGGCATTTTTCTGAAGATTCCGTCTAATTGGGGGATTCAAGACCGATATCTAGAGCTACGGCTGTCTGAATCCGGTTTTTCGCCGCCAGCAGGGCGATGGCCGATGAGTCCCGGGACCACTAAATTCGTTCCATGCAGCAGATATATAGAGATTCGAAGAGAGTATGAATGTGCGAAATAATCATGAAATGCCCTCAGACATAGAGCCGCTAAAGGAAGACCCGGGCGAGACTGAAATCACCCTGCAGTCCATTTGTATTCTGGAGGCTTCCCTTGCTCGCTTCGCATCGGCGCTTCCGGACTCTCTGGAAAGCCACGTTCTGCCCGAAAATGATTATCTCCCTCAGCTGAAAGAACACTCCGGGGAAACTCGAATTATGGAGCTGGTTTCCTTTCTGGTCACCAGAGACTTTCTTGAACGATTTCGACTGGATCTCTGGAACTGGATCAAAGACAGCCCGTTACGAGAAGTACGCTTCATAGTGCTCAGCGACACAGATCTGGATTTGAAAGCAGTACAGCCGCTACCGGAAGAACTGATCCATCTTGTGTTGCCCGAGGAGGTTTCCCCATCCATTCTAGTAGATGTTGTGCGAAATGCGCTGTATCAGCTGGAGTTGCGGTATGAAAGACTGTCTCTCCAATCTCGTCTTGCTCTAAGCACTCAAGAAATGCGCCGAATCATTCGAGTGGGACAGGCGATGTCTACAGAAAGGGATTTCGATCGGCTCATTGATTTGATTCTGCAACAGGCGCGAGAACTTGTAGGCGCGGATGCAGGTTCCATATACGTCACCGAGTCTCCAAGGGGAAATGAAAAGCCTCAGTACATTCGTTTCAAGAAGTCTGCACTGGAACTAAATGCTAACGAATTCTTGCTGCCCATCGATACATCGTCCATCGCAGGGTATGTGGCGCTCAGAGGAGAACCTCTAATCATTGACGATGTCTACGCACTGAGCGGAGACGAGCCCTATCGCTTCAACTTTGAGTTTGATCGACTGCACAACTATTATACGCGATCTATGCTTGTGATTCCAATGAAGAATCATTCTGGAGAGGTCATTGGAGTTATTCAGCTCATCAACAAGCGCACCAACTTCAACAAAGCGTTGAAGCTGGATGAGATGCGGTCCGGGCATGTGCGCCCATTCACTCAGAAATGTAATGAGATGGTAAGTGCGCTGGCCGGTCAGGCGGCGGTTTCTATTCAAAATAACAAGCTTCTGCAAAATATTCATAATCTATTTGAAGGATTTGTAAAGGCCTCGGTAACCGCTATTGAACAGAGGGATCCCACCACATCCGGTCATTCCTTTCGTGTGGCTGAGTACACTACTCACCTGGCCATGGCTCTGGATCGGTCCAGGGATGGAATATTCGCTCCGCTAAGCTTTTCTCCTGAACAGATACGGGAAATTCGCTATGCCAGTTTGCTGCATGACTTTGGCAAAGTAGGGGTTCGTGAACAGGTTCTGGTGAAAGCGAAGAAGCTCTATGAGCACCAACTGGAATTGATTCAATGGAGATTCCGTTATATCAAGAAAGCTCTGGAAAAGGAGTATCTGGATAAGAAGCTCTCATTTCTTAAAGACTCCGGCCATACTGGCTTCGATTACTACGAAAAGTATTTAGATCTGGAACTCAGGGATCGTGTGCGAGAAGTAGAGCATATGATGCAGACCATCGAGGCCTCCAATGAACCTTCAGTTCTGGAATCCGCTACCTTTGCTCAGCTCGAACAAATCGCCCAGAATCGAATTCGTCTGGAAAGCGGAAAAGAAGTGCCATTTCTCAAGCAAAATGAACTGGTTAGCCTTCAGGTTCGCAGAGGCACTCTGGACCAGACCGAACGCCTGGAGATCGAAAGCCATGTTACGCATACATATCGCTTTCTGATCCAGATTCCCTGGACATCCGATCTCCGAAACGTACCTGACATTGCTCATGGTCACCATGAAAAGATAGATGGATCAGGCTATCCGTTGCGTCTTCGCGGAGAAGAGATCCTGCCTCAGTCCAAAATGATGACCATTGCTGATATTTACGATGCTTTGACTGCTCCGGATCGTCCTTATAAGCGATCTCTTTCCGCTGAACAGGCTCTGGATATTCTCAAGATTGAAGCCAGGGAAAAGCGTGTAGATGAAAAAATGCTGGATATCTTTATCGAAGCCGGAATCTACAAAACCGTAGAGCCTCAGTCCTTTCAGGCAGAGACGCAGAATGTAATTCGCGTCACGGGTTAGTTTCTGTTTTGCCTAATTCAAGGCGCAGTTTTCCTTGATCAGGCTGTGAGCGGTCCTTTTCCAGTTGTTTACGTTCCTGTGCCAATCGTTTGCCTTCATCAGGTTTCGACCATGGTTGGTTCGGTCTTGCCCCCAAGGGTTCTCGTGGAGGATTGAGCTTTCCGGGGCCTTACCTCTTATAAGGTCGGTCCGGTGAATGGCTAGCATTGTCACTGGTTGCTACTGGCGGTCTGGTTTGGGCCTTATCAGGATGCGGCTGTTTGGGTTCAGGTCCTCTCGAAGGTTTAGTAGTGTTGCATAAAGCTTCGCAGAGGTTGCTCTCAAGAATGCTTCTTCGGCGATCGAACTTACTTATTTGCCTCCACAGTCAATACTACCAGGGTAACATCGTCTTCAAAACCACGACCGGCTGTAAAACGCTTCAACTCTTCCACCATGCGATCGGCGATATTCTCGGTGACAGGTAATGCAGCCAGACCGGTGAGTAGACCCTCAAGTTGATCGCCGGATAGTTCATCCCCGTCTTTATTTCTGCATTCATTTATTCCATCTGTGAACATTACGATGCGATCTCCCACCTCCAACTTCGCCCTGTATTTCTGGAGCACGGGCTGCGAATGAATGCCCAGTACGCTTCCACTTCCTTCAAGTGGTACGGCCGCCTGGCCGGGTCGCAGCAAATAAGGGGGAGGGTTCCCACCCACGGAGTACTTCAGCAGCCTTCGTCGGGGATGATAGAAGGCGTAGCAGGCCGCTACGAAGTGTAGATTGATACGATCCAGGATTGCACCGTTCAGTGAATGAAGAAAATCTCGAGGGCTCCGCATCTGATGTTTGAACCTGTCTGCAGCCATCTTTGTCATGCTGGCCACCAGAGCGGCGGGCACCCCATGGCCTGCTGCATCGGTCACCAGGATTCCTGGATAACCTTCGCGCGTGGCAAAAAAGTCCAGATAATCGCCGCCCACTTCATGTAGAGCCAGATACCTGCTTTCGAGGCGAAATCCTTTTCCGTCTGGCATAGTGGACGGTATGAGCGTTTCTTGAATCTTCCTGGCTACTTCTAGTTCATCCTTGATCATTCGACTCTTGGCTGCAAGGTCGCGATTCAGCTCTTCGAACTCCTGGGCCTGCCTTCCCAGGCTATTGTTCTTTTGCTCCAGAGATTCCACAAGGCTGCGAATCATAAAGAAGACGCCGCCACATATGATGGTAACCAGAGTAAGGCTCTGGATTATCTCCAGGGAACCTGGCTCGCGAACAGGGCCTACGATGTTCACAGGGGGAAGCCAGTGAAATGCCAGGGCCAGGGTAACAGTGCCATGAAGTAGAATTGTGTAAATGGCCGCAAATAGACCTTGTGGGGCTCTGGAGTTGAGCGAAGAAACGGCGACGACGTACACATAAACCAGAAGGGCCGTAGAGAGACTACCTCCTGTGTAATAGATATAAGCGGTTAACAGGGTGATGTCCGAAAAGGTGGGTAGAAAAGAGAGATAGCCGCTCTGAGTCTCTGCATCAATCCATTTCATGCTGAGTAGCAACCACACCAGAGACAACGTTAAAAGGCTGGCCAGTACCCATCCGGCAACGAATTGACCTCCCTGAAAGGAAAGATAACAGGCCAGAGCAGTGAAAATACTCCGAAGCGCATTGATGGCTGTGTATCTAGTTGTGGGCTCCCTGTCCGGATAGCTGCTCATCTGGACTATAAGAGAGAGCCATCATTTCCCTGGCAATTCATCTATTCAGAAGCAAACCGACGAATACCACCGTCCAGGTAATGGTGCGAAGCCAATTGGAAAAGATAAGCGTTCGGATGGAATGATCAGCTTTGCCCATTTTCCGAAGCCTACCATGAATGGGCATCTGTATGAAGAATGTGGAAAGCCAAATGGTAATCACAAGGGCCGAGTTGACGTAGGAAAACCAGAAGGATGGATGAAGACAGGCAAGACCAATGCATGCGCACAGTTCTATGAGCATGGTGGGTGCAACAATCCATCCGGTGCGACGAACATGCTGTTCCTCGTATTTCGGGAAATCCTCTGCATTGATATAGAGAAACAGAGGATAATGATTGATCTGAACAAACCAGACCAGTCCTGTCATGATGCCGCTTGCAAAAGTATGGATATTAAGAATCCAATCTAACATTGGCAGGCATCTTTCAGTCCAAACGATCTCGGATGTAGTTCACCATCTGATCCAGACTGACTCTTTCCTGGGATTTGCTGTCTCTTTCGCGAACTGTGGCCTTTTGATCTTCTTTTGAGTCATAATCCACGGTAATGCAGAATGGAGTACCCAATTCATCCTGGCGGTAATACCGTTTACCAATGTTTCCGGATGTATCGTAGTCCACCGGCCAGTGTTTGGCCAGATCCTGATACAACTTCTCTGCGATTTCTGGTAAGCCGTCCTTCTTGACCAGAGGGAATATGCCGGCTTTCACGGGAGCCAGAGCAGGGTGCAGCCGAAGGAGGACTCGCTGCTCTTTGGTTCCTGCATCTTCTACAGCGTAAGCATCGCATAGCACTGCGAGAAATAGTCGATTCAATCCCAGGGCGGGCTCAACCACGAAGGGCACATACTTTTCCTTCGTTTCCGGATCCTGATACTCCAGTTTCTTTCCGGAGAACTCCATATGCTTGCCCAGATCGTAGCTCGTCCGCGAAGCGATGCCCCAGAGCTCTCCCCAACCGAACGGAAAATTGTATTCCAGGTCCACCGTGCCTTCCGAATAGAAAGCCAGCTCTTCTGGATCATGGGAACGTACGCGAAGATTCTCGGACTGAAGGCCCAGACCTTCCAGCCAGGATTGACAGAATTCTACCCAGTGCTCAAACCAATCCTTTTGCGTGCCAGGAGCGCAGAAGTATTCCATTTCCATCTGCTCGAACTCTCTGGTCCGAAATACAAACTGACGAGCGATAATCTCGTTTCGAAAGCTCTTTCCAATCTGGGCAATTCCGAAGGGAACTCGAACTCGGCAGCTATCTACGACATTTCTAAAGTTAATAAAGATGCCCTGTGCTGTTTCCGGTCGCAGATAAACGGTCATATCCGATCCTGCGGTGGCACCCATCTTTGTTTCGAACATAAGATTGAATTGCCTTGGCTCTGTGAAATCTTTGGCGCCGCAACTGGGACATTTTAAATCCGGGTTTTCCAAAAACGTCTTTTTGATTCCCTCCAGATCCAGATTTGAAGTTTCGATACCCAGTTGATCTTCGAGATACTTGTCTGCTCTGTATCTGGCCCTGCATTTTTTGCAGTCTATAAGTGGGTCATTGAAGCTGGATACATGACCGGATGCTTCCCAAACCCTGGGATGTAGCAGGATTCCGCTGTCCAGGCCCACTACATCGGCTCTTTCGCTTACAAAGGATTTCCACCATCGATTCTTCAGGTTCCGTAGCAGCTCGGAACCATAAGGGCCATAGTCAAAAGTGTTGGAAAGTCCTCCATATATCTCTGAACCAGGGAAAACGAACCCTCTTCTCTTGCACAAAGCTACTATATCTTTCAATGGATCTTCGATGGCCATGCGTACAGGTCTTTTTTGCGGGACCATGAAGCAACATTTATTCCTGCAAAAAAAGCCACCGGACGGCACTTCCTGCAAAAATGTTTCAAAAAAAGAGACATAGCTTTCCGATTATGTAGTTGTAGGGAGCGGAACTTTGACCAGGCCTAATATACTGAAAGAATTCCAGGATTTTCTGTTAGTGGAGCGAGGATTGAGTGAAAACTCCATCCATGCCTACTCTTACGATTTGAAGAAATTCGAAGACTTCGTGGCAGCTCGCCGCAAAGACCTGCTTACGGTGAATACCGAAGATGTGGTAGGATTTCTCCAGGATCAGAAAGAGAAGCAAATCTCCAGTCGATCCAGAGCCAGAGCTCTGGCTGCCCTTCGGCAGTTCTATCGATATCTCAAAGATGAGCATCGACTAGAAGAGAATCCCACGGAGAACGTAGATACACCGGAAGTTAAGAAGACTCTGCCGGATTACCTTACAGTTGAAGAGATCAAAGAGCTCTTCGATTGCTTTAATGAAAAGGATCCCTACGAAATGCGGGATAAGGCAATCTTCGAATTGCTATACTCCAGCGGCCTTCGCATCTCCGAGGCATGCAATCTTCGTCTTGAGGATCTCGACCTGGAAAACCTGTTTCTGACTGTAAGAGGTAAAGGCGGCCGGGAACGGCTGGTGCCCTTTGGCCAGAAATCTCTGGAAGTAATCCAGAACTACATGGACAATGCTCGGGAAAAGATCCTTAAATCGAGATACAGCCAGTATCTTTTCATAAGTAAGAAAGGAGACCTGCTGAATCGAAAGTCCGTTTGGCGACTCTTGAAAAAATACATTTCACGCACAGGCATCAAGAAGCCTGTGACTCCTCATACCTTTCGCCACAGTTTCGCAACACATCTCATTGAAAACAATGCAGATCTTCGTAGCGTCCAGGAACTTCTGGGGCATCTGGATATTTCCACTACTCAGATCTACACACATATGGCCAGTCGCACATTGAAAGAGGTGCATAAAAAATTTCATCCCCGGGGCTAACTCCGGATCTTGAAGCTCTATGATTCGGCGGGCTGATATCAGCCCGCTGTCACGGTCCTGTCACCAACTCCTTTCTCACATTTCCCGATACTCCAACAAACTCAGGCCAGATGGTCCGTCTGATATTGCGATATACCAGCGCAAGCAGGCCGAACTTCCGNAAGGGCTACGTTCATTGTCCCTGTAGTNNGGTGTACCAGGTTTTACGGATTAGGCTTCAGGCCGGAGGTGTTCCCCTTTTTGCTGACTTTCGTTTTCGAAAGTCAGGCCGATTTTTTTGTGGAAATCCTATCGCAACAGGTGTAGTACGTACTGTAGGCGAATGAGTCGTCGATGGAAGTTGGGTGAGTCTCGATTTCCAGGAGGAACTTATGAAGAAACTATTGGTTATTGCATCATTGCTCGCCCTCTCCACTTCCTGCAGCTTGCTGGGGCTAGAAGAGGAAGACGATAACAGTCAGCTACAGGCGCTGGCTCTCTGGGCTCTACTGCAGCCCAGCACTAGTTGCACGAACGATTCCGGAATGGTGGTTTGCATCCCGCCGGGATTTGTAACGGATTGAGGGGGCCATATGAGAAATAAATGGATATTTGGATTGGTGGCTGTGCTGGCATTTCTGGGCGCATCCATCACTTTCTACGAAGTAAAGACCTATAGAATTGATCGNCCCATTGAGTTACGACTGGATNTCTCTGGTATTAAAGAAGCACAGGCGGCCGAAAACGCCTGGGGTGGAGTGCGTCAATCGGTGACATGGGCGAATGCGAATTCCAGTTTGATTGATTCGCTGCTCACAGGTCTGAACAATGCTAGCTTTTTTCAATGGCCGGACGGCACCACGGTTGCNCGAGTTAATATTCAATTGGGAACGTTCACCGGAAAGATCCATGTAACGAAGAATGCTACATCGACATACAATATTACATGTTCGGCATGTGGTACAGCCAAAGGCTTTAAACACAGATTGATCATCTGGCGGCAGTCCGATGATGCGAAAGCTCTGGAACTATTTTTTAATGATTATGGNGACGTTTCCGGATCCGGGGCATTGGTTATATATCGAACCAATGTTCTGAATCCATCCCAGTTCAATGGAAATGACACTTATGTGGAGAGTTGGGTCCAATCCGGGGCCAGTGGAAATATTCAAACGTATACCTGGAGCAATGGTCCGCTAAGTAGCGGTGGGCCAACCGATAAAGCACGGATATTTCTGGAAACGATGGATAGTGGAGCACTGTTGTGCGTCCAGGGGTTAATCCGTCTTAATTCCACCGCAGCTACGGAAGTTCGCAACGCGGCACCTGCGGCGGGTTGCAATGCAGCCCAGAATCTTTACTATGTAATTGGCTACGGTCAGAAGATAGCAAGTCCGTTCCAGACCACTGCCAAATTAGCTATCTGGGATGGTGACAATTTTGGAGNGGATGGCAGATTCTGCGATGTTGCGCACGGACTTAACTACGGATTGTTTAACGGAAATGGATTCATCAATGATGCAGTTCCCAGCGGAAGCATACCGTCAGACTTTAGATCAGGAAGTGCCATAGATACGTTATTCGCAGAGATCGGGACGAATACAGGTAACAGTTACGATGATATGCAAAAGACTACCATTGACGGACTGAATGTCGGCTTTCTGGACCCGGACAGCACNCCAGCTCCTTCAAGTGACTCAGGGCCCTGATGAAACCCCTCCCAGGATAGGAAAGAAGCGACAGAGAGGCCGGAATTTCCGGCCATTTTTTTCCTTCGAATGAAACGCGGTTTCCAGAAGTGTATGCCAGCTAATTCTAGATAGGATAGCTGAACGAGTAGCCCACGCCAAAATCTCTATTCGACATATGGCAATTTCGTTCAAGGCGGCACGGCCTGCGGATTTTCCAGCGAGTGGGTATCAAAGTCTGATTCTCAGTATTTCTGCTTCGGGGATTGATTCTCTGAATCCCCCAGCGCCGTTCGTAGCTTTTTGAGAGAAGAAACCAGCTCCTGGCTTTCTGACTTCGATAAAACAGATAGAATACTTCGAAAATGATTTTGGAGCTCATCCGGCACATCCTTCTCCAGTTTCTTTCCTCTGGAAGTGACCTGTACTCGAAANGATCNNCGATCCTCNGGATCCGCCACGCGAATCACCCATCCATGTTCTTCCATNCGTTTCACCATGCGCGAAATGGATGGCATNTCCTGCAACGTGAGATCACGGATCTCGCTGGGTGACAGACCATCCGGGCTTTCCCAGAGTGTATTCAGGGTTTGCCACTGCTCTGGAGTCATGGCTCCAAAGGGTCTGAGGCAGCGGCTGAGCTCCCGCCGAAATAGCATAGCGGTTCGATTCAAGTTGTATCCCAGCTGATCTTCCAGGTTCAGGGCCATATTGCCTGTATATCTGGATTAGTTGTCCTGACAACTTTTTTGGGTTTCCGGGAAAAAAATACTTGTTCGGACAATAAAAGTGCAGAGGATGGAAGTTGTTCGAGCAACTAAGTCTGCGGCTGTCCTGTTGGCTGCGGTGAGGTTGCTCTAAAATGCTCGGGCGCTCGGGGAATTCATCGCTTTGCGCACCGGGACTATGGAGGTAAAAGATGAAGGAAAAACAAAACAAGGAAAACAGTTGGTGGCNTAGTACNNGGCTGGATTGGATTCAAAGCGGGCTGGTCTGGATCATGGCACTGCTTTTTCTACTCTTCGGGAGTTCAAAATTCTATCCGTTCATGCCGACTCCGCCAATAACCCCGGAGGCCGGACGTTTTCTGGGGGCTTTAATTTCAACAGGATACCTCTGGCAGTTCGTGGGCCTGGTGGAGATCATCGGCGGCTTGNTGCTGGTTTTTCGGCGGACCCGATTGGTCGGCGCTCTATTATTGCTACCGGTTATTGCCCATATAGTCCCCTATCTCTGGATTCTAGCCCGGACTGTACCAGGAATTCCCATGGGCCTGTTTTTGCTCGGAATGGAACTATGGATTCTTACGGATCATCGCCGGAAATTGCAGGGGCTACTCATCTCTCAGCAGGGGGAAACTTAGTAGATGCTCGGAGTAACTGTGTAGCAGAAAGAAAATTGGGTGCGGCCCGGCGCGGCCGCATGGCTCAACCAGGTTTCGATTTCGTCGCCCGGGATGAGGTTCAATGCATGTCGCTTTTGGACAAAAGCATATCCGGGACATTTCGAGGTTCCCGGATACTGCGGATTCGCGGCAGAACTTTAGAACACAAGCATCATACCAAAGTGCACGCTATCCTTGCCCGATGGAACCACGTAACCGTAGATACGACCGGGCTCCGGGCCCTGAGGCTTTTGCGANAGCCAGGAACCGCCTTCGTAGGAACTAACGTGCCAGTAGGTAAGACCTGCATGGATGAGCGAGGTAATCAAGTAACCTCTAAGATTGTTGCGAAAATTCGAGTCTGAATCTCTCTTGGAACGTACCTTCTGAGTGAGCACTGTCTTCACCGGATAAAAACTGTCGTTGTACTTTGTGAGGTACTCCAGCGTAACATAGTTATCCACAGGATTTCCGTTGAAGAAAGCAGAGAGATTTAACCCCTGCAGAAATTCGTTGGCAGATTGACCGTGATCCAGAGGGCCCTTCCAATACTGAGGATTGTCCCACCCAATGTCCCTTCTGAGGCCCGGCATGTTATCTACGATGCCCACTGCATAGGCCCCCTGTAATGTGGCGAATAGCAGTCCAAACTCCTCGTCTTCTGTCTCATAGAAGCCGCTATAAAACGGAATGAAGCTGCGGCCTGCCGCCCCCATAGGAGTTAGAGATTCGCGTTCCAGTCGGACGATCTTTTTGCTGCCCGGTCTTTCTCTTTCCAGGATATCTTCTTTTCGTATTGTAAATGTACCGGTGGCTGTTTCGATAACCAGAAGTTTGTCTGATTCGTCGAGAACTTCACCTTCAAGGATTTGCCCGCCGTTGAGTCGGATCACTTCTGCAGTAAGAGAACTGGCAGAAATCAGGATGCCGATAAGAACTATTCTAAATGCTAACTTCATTTGCTTATCCGTAATCGAACTGGAGTTGCTTTATTTTCGTGATTTCAGGGTATCGAAAAAAGTCTGTAAAGCAAAAGAATTTGATCCNATGACAGAATCTTAATNTNGAACATCAATCAATCGTTACAGAAATTGCGANGGCGGAANCANAGANTTNGATGCTGNCCNGTCGTACGCGAGTACACGGTAAATATAAACTTATTGCTAAATTTAATGATAGCGTTTGAATCCCNGNTGNTGTAATACCGATCTTGGAAACCAGATCAGGAGGNCTTTGATGAATTCAACNCGACTCNCCNGGTTNTTTCGCCTGGGAATCTTAATNGGNATACTTNCNNCATCNATNGGTTGTTCCGCCTTTCANGTGCGGCATATTGATGAAACAGGAAAGACTCGCACTTATGTAACAGATACAGTGTTCACCGGTACCGGNACCGTTCTGGATTGNGTCATATCNCCATTTCACTGGGCNGTGGGNCTNTTTTATCTGCAACCTTACATNAAGTCNAATGGAATCAANTANCCTAACTTCGGGGCCTCCGGTTGTTTTGGAAAAGCCTATGGTGAAGGCATTACTGATTTTATGGGTCTTGCTCCGGGAATGCTAAACCCCAAAGGCGGGCCAGCAAGGGCACAATTTGTTGATTTGAACGGAAAGGAGATACTGATTTCCGGTGGCGCAATCGAAATAGTCCGGGTTACCCGACGCCTTCATTTTGGTTTTAATTAGGGATCTTGAGCCGGGCAGAAGGGCCTCTTTCGTGACATAATCCTGAAAAATCGATTTGGTCCGTGACAACAAATCACATCTTCTATTCGTCTAATTCTACTACGGCGGAGACTGTCTATGCGAGCAACGGAAAAGAAAGCCCTGGCGCTGGCCCTGGGTGTGGGATATGGAGTATCAATACCGGCTTATGCCGATTTGATCGTCTTGCGATCAGGCGATAAGCTGGAAGGTGCTGTCACTGGGCAGACCATCTCTACGGTAAACTTCGTCGGCGATGAGGGTGATGTTCGGGTGATCCCTAAATCAACCATTGCCTCTATTTTCTATTTTTCCCGAACCGAAAGCCAGAAGCAGGACATCAAGCTGGTAGCCCTGAAAAAGGAAGAACAGAAAAAGGAACGAGAAGAGAAGCTCAAGAAAAAGAGGGAAGAAGACCGTAAGCGAAGGGAAAAGGAACTAAGGGAGAAGCGAGAGCAAGAACGGATTGAAGCAGCCACAGACCAGGAGCTGGAAAATGGCCGGGAAAACCTGAGCGAGGCAGAGCTTCAGGCTCTCGAAGAGCAAAGCCAGAGGAATGCTGAGAACGCAGCCAGGGAGCGTGCACGGCTGGAGCTAACCCGGGGTACAGTGCGCCTCTGGAGTGGACAGGAGATTAAGGCCCAGATAACGGAAAAGCATGGCCAGCGCTATGTCCTGGAGACATCTGCGGGCTTTATGGAATTCCACGCATCTGAAATTGAGCAAATGGAGATACCTGCTTCGGCTGATGGCAGTCGTCCAGCCCGAATTGTAGAAGCATCCGAACTAGAAGCTGTTAAGACGATTCGCACGGCAAAAGACGAAATGGACCTTTCTGGAGGTTCGACAGTCGCTTTCCAGAAGTCCAGTTTTGATGGATACAATACAGAACTGGAATCGGATCTGGGTAAGATCCAGCTACGTCCGGACGATGCGGATTTCTCACAGAAATCGTCCCGCGGGATGGACCTTCTGGTGGGGCAGTACGGGTACGTGATGTTGAGAAGCGGATTGCAAATCCATGGCGATTTAGTTCTTCGTTCGAACTATGAATGGGTTCTACGCACCGATAAAGGCGAGATTCACTTCGATCCCGATGACATTGTTTTCGCAAGGCAGGATGTACGTAAAGAGGATGGCTTTCTCTCTACTTTGACCTTCTGGCGTTAGAGTATTTGGCAATCTTCGCGATCCATCCTGGGTGGGACAGCGGAAATGCTGACCTCCCAATAACAGAAATTTCGAACAACTAATGAGTATAGACTCTATTACAGGCAACGTGCTGGGCGATAGACTATTCTAAGGGAAGCATGCTGTCTGGATCAGGCAAGCAGGAATCAGAAAAACCCGCTTAAATCTCGGCCAGGTCTCTGGCACGAGCAATATAATATACCAGGATTGCATTTCTTCCATCTTCCAGAAGCGAATGGTTCTTATGCACGTAGCCGCTTACCAGTTCGGCAGCTATTCTGTCGGTTGTATGGTAAAAGATTCTTTCATAGGGACCGGGGGGTGCCGTGGCTCTTCCATCATTGTAGCTGAGCAAAGAGAGCATGCGACGCATTCTGGCCAGCGGTAAATCCTGAGCCCGTTTGATTTCATCCAGGTCTTCGGTTCGAAGCTCCAGGACATCGCAGCTTTCGAATGGATTGGGAAAGGGAATGGGCCCCTTTTCCGGCGGTATCAAATCGCAAAGGAAATCCAGTATGCCGGTTCTACGAGTCATGCTTAATACAAAAACATCTCTTCTTTTTTGTGCATGTGTGCGCGCCGTGGTACGAACCAGGTCCGGAGTAAGTATGTTATATCCAGAGGAGTCTTCCAGCTGATCGTAGGGGAATTCATCCAGAGAGTAGTAATTAGGCAGATGCTTTCCTTCCATTCTGAGTATGCCATTCTGGAAATGCTTGAGTACGTCATTTGTACTGGCGGCCATCCCCAGGATGCCCACAGCCGGATGCTTCACCTTCCAAATGTTATTCTCATGGAAGAGAACGCTGTCGAAATCAAAAATGGCTGCCTGTTTTGCCACAGCGTCAGTGAATGCAAATCGAATACAAGATCAAGCCTATAAAGAAGTGAAACGCCTACTGTCTTAAGCGTTGAAAAAGAATTGCCCGGTGCCGGTACCATTTCACAGCGTAGGCATGTCCTTGTTTCAAGACTACAGTTGCCACATCATTTACAGGAAGTCCGGAAAGCTTGAGGAGTCCTTTGAGTCTAGCGGCATCGTCCGCAATAGTTCCAGAAATACCTTCCAGATAAAGGACCAGAGTCAGGAGGACTCGATTAGGATTCGATTGAAGCAGCTAAGCGACCAGGAACTGAACCTCGAACGCTTCGAAGTTCGATTCAAAGACCCTCAGGGCCGCTTTTTCCCCGGACAACACGGCATTCGCCTCTTTCAGCACGGATATCATTCCTGGTCTCAATGCCAGGTAGTGGGAGCCAGGGACCGCGATCTGCAATCTCGGTTTCAATGGAAGCACGACATGGACGAGAATCCAGAAACGCCGTTTCCCTCAAGAATGCCGGGTCGCTTACATTCCCTGGTGAGCCGAGGTCTATTTCACTCGGAAGGTGTGGTTTCCCTTGTTTCTGACTCCGGAAAGATGATTTTTCTGGGGCAGGCAGAAGTCGGCTCTCAGCATGTTCGCTATCGTGTGCAGCTGAATCCATCCGATGGTTCACTGAAGGAGCTTCGAATCATCTGGGACTTTAATGGAGAAAGGACCGTATCCCATTCCATTATCCCTCTGGCCGTAGTTCGAGGCTTTCGCTCCCAGGAGACGCAGCAAGATTTCTTTGGTTTCATCGATAAGTCCTTCAATGAGATTAGTCGGGATTTACCGGATCCTCCCAATCGTTCCGCCAATTTCACGGGCTGGTGCTCCTGGTATCATTATTATACCGGGATTACTGAAGAGAATTTATCGCATAACTTGATGCTGCTTAAAGCAAGGGAAGTGAAGCTGGATGTATTTCAGATCGATGATGGATATCAAAAGAACATAGGCGATTGGCTGGAAACCAACAAGAAGTTTCCCCGTGGCCTGGGACCGCTGGTTAAGGAAAGCAAGAAAGCCGGTTACAGGGCCGGCGTTTGGTTTGCTCCCTTTCTGGCCCGGCCGGATGCCGATCTAATAAAAAAGCATCCAGAGCTTCTTCTGCGAAGTCCTTCTGGGAGACCGGTGCGGGCATTGATCAATCCAAACTGGGGAGGGAAAACCTACGCTCTGGATGTCACTCATCCGCTTTTTCTGGAATACATTGCCGAAGTGACACGGCATTTCGTAAACCTCGGGTTTACCTACCTTAAACTGGATTTTCTATTTACTCCGTATTTCCGCGGACGCTATCATTCCATGGATACTAGCGGTTCCATGCGACTGCGAAAGGCCCTGGAAACCATACGAAAGGCGGCCGGTAAGAAGACATTCTTACTTGGATGCGGATGCCCCCTCTATCCCAGCATCGGCATTGTCGACGGCCAGAGGGTGAGCATGGATGTGAACCATATGTGGGAAAAGCCACTGCTCGGAAAGCTTCTGGGAGATCGGAATTTTCCAGCGCTTCGACCGGCCTTGCAAAATAATCTACTTCGTTCTTTTATGCATCAGAGGCTCTGGCTCAATGACCCGGATTGTTTGATGCTGCGAAACCGCGAAACGGAGCTCACTGATGCTCAGATTCGACTATCCGCCGTGATCATGACTCTCGTTGGCGGGATGATTCTAATCAGCGATGATCTTCAGCTTCTGGACGGACCCAGGTTTGAATGGCTGGAGAAAATCCTGGAAATCAATAAGAAATGCTCGGCCAAAACCTCCATTCCTCTGGCTGGTTTGCATAATCCCTTCCCACTGGGTGCATATAATCCGGCGGGTTATCTCGGAATCTGGAATCCAACGGATAAGCCTGCCCGGATCGAATTACCGTTGCCGGAAGGTCTGTCCATGGGCGATCTCAAGCGCCGGGTAGATCTTTTCGATGGCCAGCTGATCCCCTGGACCGTTGCGAAAGAAGGAATCTCTATCAGTATGGCTCCCTACGAAAGCTTCTTTACGAAGCTTTCGTAATTAATAGGGATCCGTCGGGCCCGGACTCGTCCGTCAGACGATCCCTCCGTGTCTCGATTGCCGGACGGCGCCCTCCTGGCGCCTGCTCATCCGGACCCGCCGGATTGAAAGGGGCTGGCTCTTTCCAAATACGAATGTACTGCAGGGATCGAATTCCATGCCGCCCCGCAGACAGGAAGTGCGAGAGCGGCGAGTTTATCGAGGCCGCAGGCCGCAGTGGTGCTCTGAGCATTCAGAGCACCCCGGACAGGACGTCCGGCTGTTCCGGCGCTGAGTCTCATTTCCGCCAAATTGCAGGGACGCAAATTGGCGGTTTCAAGCGAACCGCGAGTTTCAGCAAGAAACTCGCATAAACAGGAAGTTTATCGAGGCCGTAGGCCGCACCGTTGGCCCGACCGGAAGAATACAGGGAAGTATTTTCCCGTCGGGCACTCTAAAGAAACTAATGGCTCTATTTGACAATATGTCCGATAATACCCACAGGTAGCATTATGGCGGACGGATCATTAACGCAGGAAGAAATCGATCTATTGTTGCAGGGGGCGGATGATCTATCCGCGCAGGCCTCGGAGTCTGGCCCTGCCCAAAATCAGGGCGGAGCTGAGGATCTATCGCCTCTGGAGAAGGAGAGCCTGGCAGATATTGCCTATCAGGGCCTCCGATCCGGTACACAGTCATTATCCATGATTCTTTCCCGGTCCGTAAACCTGGGAAATCCCTACGCAGAAGTAAGATCCACAGAAGAAGCCGAGAAGGAATTCTCTTCCGGCTATGTCTATTTTTCACAGAACCTTACCGGGGCTCTTTCCGGATCGGTAGCACTCTTTCTTTCTACCGGAGATGCCAGCAAGATCAGTTCACTGCTGATGGGCGGCGATGCCTCCGAAGANGCNGNAGAGACNCTGGATAGNGCTCAGATNGCCACNATCAAGGATGCNATGGGCCCNNTGCTNTTTTCNATGGTGAATCAGTTCTCNGTNAANGCCGGNGANGCNGTNACNCCNCTGGGNNTGGATGTTAAGAACGTNGCCGATGANCCNACNTTTCCNGTGGGNGGNGGNCGNTTNCTNNGNGTNCAGATTCCNCTGAANNTNGAAAANACNNTNGANTCCCGNGTNACNCTNTTNNTGCCNCTGGANATGGCNNGATCCCTGCATGANCGNTCTCGNNGNGCNGNNGCCGGNNNCCAGATGATGAATCCNGAAATGGGNCATCAGCCNCAGGGACCNCAGCCNGGNCANAATCCNNTNAANAANGTAGGNTTNCCTCAGNTNTCCAATGCAGGNATGGGNCCNCTTACTCCCAANATGGATNTNCTCATGGATGTGGAGATGACCCTNACTGTGGAGCTGGGTNGNACCAANAANTACATCAANGAAATTCTCAGNCTNGGNGANGGNTCNATNATNGAACTGGANAANNTGGCNGGTGAGCCNGTGGATCTCCTGGTNAANGGTAAGCTTATTGCCAAGGGAGAGGTTGTTGTAATTGACGAGAACTTCGGTGTTCGTGTAACGGATATTGTCAGTCAGGCTGAACGACTGAAAGCCAGAAAACAAACCTGAAGTAACGAATGAACAAGAAAACCTCCACGAAGAAAAGTAATACCAAACCAGCGGCGGGAAAAAAGAAACCTGCAGGGAAACCCAGACCAGCAGCGGGAAAGAAGAAGCCCGCAAACAAGAAAAAGCCGGTAGCCAAAAGGAAACCTGCCGCAAAGAAGAAACCCGCGAGCAAGAAAAAGCCCCAGGGCAAAAAAAGCCCCGCGGGTAGCGGAAAAAACAAAAAAGCGACTCCCACCGCTGGCAAGAAGACTCACAGAGCAGTGGAGAAAAAGCACGGGGCCGGCGATCGACCCCGTATTCTGCCCAAAGACACTCCTTTTCCCTTAAACTTCTCCGCGAAGTCCAACAAGGCCATTGCCAGATTCGTTTATAATAAGAGAAGCTCTATACATGGAATGGGAGCTTTCGCAAAATCCCACATCCCGAAGGGCGCTTACGTTGGTTCCTACGAAGGAATTCCTTCTCTGGATGACGATATTTACGTGCTATGGGTGGAGCAGGACAACGGTTCCTGGAGAGGAATCGATGGGAAGAATGAGCTTCGCTACCTGAATCATAGTTCTCGCCCCAATGTCGAATGGGACGAGAACCATCTCTACAGCATTCGCGCCATTGAGCCCCATGAAGAACTCACTTTCCATTACGGCGACGAGTGGGACGACGTGGAGTAGATTTCTTTCGAGGCATCTGCACTTTGGCTGAAGATGCCTCCTGCGCGGCATTGACCANTACGGACCCGCCCGGTTTCTTTCTTTGNCCCGGATTTCGACGGCGAACAAGATAGAATCCCGCAAGTGCAACGAAGGGAAGAAAGAACCAGCTATCGCCANAANNGACGTAAACTGTATCATCCCCGCGATTCACCGGTACTCTGAAGATTTGAAAGTCTTCCACTTCCTGGCCGGTGAGTCGTTTGCCCACTTCCGGGAAAGCATAGTTCCCGGCCAGGTCTACCATGCCCGATGTGCCGCTGTTTGTGGATCTTAAAAGAGCTCGTCTGGTTTCGATGGCACGGATTCGGCCCAGCTCGAAGTGCTGAAATGTTTCGATAGTTTTTCCGTACCACTTGTCCTGAGTGATGTTTACCATGAAGTCCGGATTGGCATCGTTCTCATTGAAATAGTCGCGAATAAAATCCGGACTCAGCACCTCGTAACAAATCAGAGGCATGAATTGCCCGGTAGGGAAGAATTGTCGCGACCCCAGGCTTTCCTGAAGATTCTGGATTTCCTCGGTTTTTATCGCCTGCGGATCCGAAAGAGCATTATACCGTACTTCAATGGGTATTTCTGGCTCGAGNCCAGGTGCCTGATAGGGTAGCAGGGTAAACTTCTCGCCCGGGCGAAATCGACTATATCGCACGCTTTCCGGGACCAGCATGATCAGTCCAGTGTCTTCCAGAAACTGGGCGTAGGGAATCTGTTCTCCAAAAGCAATTAAGATCTGTTTATGATAATAGCCCGCTCGCTTTCCATTTCTGGAGAAGAGCGCAGAAGAGTTAAAGACATCGCGACGAGGCATCCCGGTGTTTGGGTCGCGGCTAATACCGAACCCGTTCTGATTAAAAAATACCTCGGCCTCGAACTGTCTGGCAAGCTTGAGGACCATCTCTTCATATTCCGGGCGATAGCCGTAAGGTAGCTTTCGGGTAAGAAAGTTATCCTGGGTTGTAAAATAGGGTACGGCAGATTCTGGAAGCACTACCAGATCTACATTGAGATCCCTCTCCCTGGCTGCTTTCGCTCCAAGGTCAGCCAGAGCAGGAATAGTCTCAACCATAACTTCGCGGATCACCGGCCAGGTCACTTCGCGTTCGCCATACTTTTCCAGCGGAGAGTTAGGCTGGATAGTAAGGGCGGTAACGTGAGGCAAGCCTTCTTGCATCTTCTCAACGCTGGCTTTTCGATAGGCGCCCCAGAGTAATCCGATAACGGCTACGGCCAGCACCGGACTGGCAACCTTCCAGCGGTTCACACTCTTGAATCGATGCCAGTAGATCGCAGTCCATGGTTTGCCCTGCAACAGCTTAAAAGAGCCATAAGAAAGAAATACCAGAAGGAAGCTCAGCCCGTGAATACCCACGTATTCGGCCAATTGTGCGAAATAAGGATTTCCTGCGATCAGGTTTCCCCAGTACCAATTGAATACCTGCGGCAATAGAAAATCCAGGGAAACAGCCACCGTAGGGATGAGTATCAAGGATGGCAGGCGAAGCTTTCTGTATTTATTGCGGTTGATTACTCCAAGAGCGAGCATCAGAAACGGGATTTTCAAGTTCAGCAAGAAGGTATAGGGAATAAATGTAAAGACGGAAAGGTAAATGGGTAACCCGCCATAGACCGTGAAAAGATAGATGGTCCAGTAGAAGCCGAAAACACAAAGCCAGAATGCAGCCATGAATCCGAACCACAGCAATCTTTTGGCGGAAAGGCTTTGCAGCTGGGCCTGATAGAAAAGGATCCAGAGGGCTGGATAGGTTGTGAGCGGAAAATTGAATGGTTCCAGAGATAATGCGGAGAGAATGCCAAACACGATGGCAGAAAAAACCATTGATTGAAAGGGGGCTTTCCAGAGCTTANTCATCTATGACTCCCGGTTCTGCGTCCGATGCGAATTNTTTATATAGTCTGATCAAGGAACATGCCTATGGATACAGGCAGGATCCATTCACATTAGCTTCAGGCAAAACGTCTCATCACTACTTCAATTGCAAGAAGATTACATTACATCCGCCAAGACTGGCCTTACTGTGCGAAACGATTTATGAGCGTTTTTTTAAGCAAGGACCCTTGGACCTNCCNCTGGCCATAGGTGGTCTCACTCTTGGTGCNGATCCAATTTCCTATTGTCTAAGCCTGGAATTCTTGAAGCAAAACCATCTTTGCTACCCATTGATTGTAAGAAAAGAGGCCAAAGGTCATGGCACCGGAAAGCAGATTGAAGGCGAAGTGAATGCAGTGGCGGGCGCAGAGGTGCTGGCTCTGGACGACGTGATCACCACGGGAGGTAGTACTCTCAAGGCGGTGAAGGCGTTGAAGGAAGCTGGCTTTCAGGTGAAGCGAGCTCTCTGTATTGTCGATCGGCAGGAGGGCGGCGAAGAGGCCTTGCAGGCTGAAGGTGTAGAACTTCTAAGTCTGTTCCAGAAATCTGACTTCATAGAAGAAGGCATGAACCGGGATTAGGCGGTGGTTCAGCGGAATGGCCCTCCTTATCCGGATTTTTACTTCGCGAATCCAATAGATTTGTTTGATCGTAGCCATGAATATATGGATTCGAGTTTCCCTGCAATTCGCGAATCAGTAGATCCCTTGCGATTTCTGGTGCTTCAGGTGGATATTTTCTGTGCCATTTGATGTACTGGCTTCTCTCTGCCGCAGTTAATCGAATCCCATAGGCTGACTCCATATAGAGGTAACTTCTTGCTATGGGGCCCCGCGCCGATTCAGGAGGCTCCGCCAGGTCGTTTTCTGAAGAAATCTCCATATCGCAGGGGCCGTACTCTCTTCGTTCACCGGATATGTCCCCAAAATTATAGTCCTGTCTGTGCCTGTTAATCTCTCCAATCGCCGGTCTGAGATTGTGCAGGTCCGATTCCATAGCGCGAAAGAGCCGATCCTTTTTTCTACAACAGCTTCTGCCTCCGTAGGGTTTGCCGTCCTTTCTGTGGCAAATCGCATCTTGCCAGCAAGTCCGGGATTTTCCCAACCTTGATGCAGGCACTATGTGTTCCCAGTGCACCTTATGGCGCTCCCGCTGATCGCTGGAATCGCGCGGGCGAAAGGGACAGGAGCCCGAGGAGTATTTACTGTTCGGGTCAAAGGAGCACTGACAATAAAGGGTAGTTTCGGGAAGCTTCCTGTAAATGAGTCGCAGTACCGAATTGGCTTCGTTGTACCCGTCAATTCTTAGAGCTCGATTCCCCGCAAAATCCTCAGTCAGATTTGCCGATTCTTTAGCAAGTGGATGCCCGGTTTCGCAGGCCAGGATGGGAAGTAGCAACGCAAGGATAAGAATTCCCAACCCCCGTGGCACTCCAGGACATAGGGCCGGGCCCTTCGCAAGCTCTATGGATCCAATTCGTTCCTGTGTTCTTTTTTTCTTCATGCCACTCCTCCAGGGGCCGGGTAGAGACCTACTGCCCTGGCATTGAAAAAAGCAGTCGGCTTAAGACGGGAATTGATTCATTCAGTGTAACGTCCGGTGCGGATGCCAGGGAGGATACTCGGGTAGAGATATGCTCTGAGCTACGCGAAATCGTTGAGCTTCCGGGATTCCGGCTCCCTGCATTGGTTTTCGGTCCATTACCGACTTTGCGTTTTTCTGGCCTGTTGCTTCTTTGCCTCCAGCTTCGCTCGGACTTCCTGTTCCAGTTTGTCCACGTTTCCCAGGAATCGCTTATAGCTGGCTTCATTGGAGTTTCCTGCAATCTGGACGCCCAGAATCAGTTCGCCGGAAGCAACTTTTTTCTGGGATCGAATCTGGCCAAAGAGAGTTATGGGCGCTTGCATGCGGAATACCAGATCGAAAGTAAAACCATTCTGTCGCGCCAGATATGTGCGAAGTTCCTCATGAGTAATTCGCACACGAAAGCCGCCCCTGGATACGTTAAGCACCTGTTGCTTTTCCTTGATCATCACTGTGTTGGAGCCGCGAATCTTCTCGACCATGTCAGCCGAAGCACTGTACAGGCGGTCCAGNGTTCCATCAGGAAAGGGGCCCTTTCGACTCTGGACATGAATATAGCCGATGGGGATGGCGCTTCGATCATGGGTCATGTAGATAACAGGCACAATCGCTTCTGCGCGAACTTTCTGATTTCTATATTCTATGATTCTTTGCTGCAACTTTTGCCCCAGCATAGCGGATGCATCAAGGCATCGCTCGTCGGCGGGCCGGTAAGTATGCGGATCTTCTGTATTCGGAATGTAGATGGCCTTGCTCTGCTTCTTTACCTGATCCAGCCATGTGCCTCGTTTTCCAAAGGCATCGATCTTAACATTCTCAAAATCTCTTTTGAGTATCTGTTCGTATTCTCCAAAACCTACTTTGACCGAAGTTGGTATGGTAAGCGTATCTGTATCAATGGTATGACGACTGGCCAGAATATTTGTGATGTAGGCCTGATCTGCATTCAAAGGTACGCGAAGGTTGGATCGCTCCTTTTTCGCAATGGCGGCGCTCACAACCTGAATGCTATAGGTATGATCACCTGAGACTTTCAGTACTTCACAATGTAGTTCAATGTATCTTCCCAGGATGCGAAACAACTGAAGCTTCATTTCTGCTTCCAGGGTAACTTTGCGGCTTTCCAGCAGGATTCGATTGTTCAGATCAAATTCATGAACCATTGCTTCTGCTGGAGGATCCTGTCCTTTGAGAAACATGGTTCGTCCCTTCAAGTGGCNCGCCAGGAGATGCTGAATCTTATCTGCACCGTATAGGTATTCCAGTTCTCTTTCTTGGACTGCTTCAGACATCTAACTCAAGAAGTGGATGCAACCGGGCTTTCAGGCAATTCCTTTTTTCACAGTACATGGTTCAACTGCACATCATAACAGGTCTTATAGAGATAACTGGATACGGGATGATGAGAGGGTTTCAGGGTGTTGTCGGGAACATACTGGCAAAGCTAACGTTCCCGGCATGGTCGCTTCCTAAATTTCAACGGCTTACTCTGTTAATTCAAAGTGATGTTGGTTCTTTTTCTGCCACGGAGGTAAGATCTGCCTCCGAAACCCGCTACAGTGCAAATTAGAGTAAAAAAACAACGTTGTTTCCACCAACTCTGGAAAAAAGAGGAGCCAGCAGATCGTGAAGAGGAAAAAATCGGGCGGTCTGCCCAAATTCTGGGCAATAATCCCTGAATGAGGCAGGATGCTGGAGCCAGGGTCGTCAAAAAGTGGAATGTGTGGCATTCTGGCTGGCACGGTTCCTGCACAATAAGGGCAAAACACAGGAGGATAACACCTTGGAAACCAGAAGAAGTGCAATTAAGAAAACCTGGTCCTCTATCCTGATTGGTTCAGTACTGCTAACAGCCGGTACTGTCCAGGCGGAACCTGGCATCGACGTAGATGCTACTGTAGTATCAAACTACGTTTTCCGTGGAGGAGACCTATTTGAGGACAAGTTTCGACAAGACGGAGAGAAAATCTCCGGATTCAATCTGGCTCCGGCTTTCCAGCCGAGCATCAATTTTAACCTGGACAATGGAATGTTCTTTAACGTATGGACTTCCTTTGCCCTGACCGGACGTGAGCCTGTAGATACCGATGGTCTGTATCAAACAGGTCCTGATCAATCTGGTCCAGGAGCCGGGGTTAATGTTTTTACCGCGACTACTGCAGAAATTGCAGCAGTAACAGGAACAGGCCCTACCGCCTCTCAGATTGCAGATGGAAGCTATCAGGCTCCCGGCCTTTACAACGAAAACAACGGACTGAAGCGTTTTGACGAAGTGGACCTAACTCTCGGTTATGAAGTTGAAAGCAAGCTGGGAACCATGAGCGGCGGTATTATTGCCTACGTTCTTCCAAATACCACGACCATTGGTAGTAATGTTGGCGGCGACCAGTTCACTGAATTCTTCGTTGGCTTTTCNCCAGCTATTCTACCTGAAGAGGCTGGATCAATTAGTCTGACCTACTACGCTGAAATTAACGGCGATGGTGCCGAAGGAACGACTTACAGCTACATCGGCTATGATTGGGGAACCGATCTCTCCGATAGCATGACTCTGGGCTTTAACGTGGGTGCCGGTTATGCAACTGCAAGCGGTTATCAGAACTGGAGAAATGTTGATGCAGGAATCTCTCTTGGATTCGGCAATTTCTCGCTTGGGCTAAACGCGGTTTATCGTCCGGATCTGTCCTGGTTCGACACTGACGGACCTGGAAAGAATGCACTGGCATGGGTTAACGGTGGCTCCACCGGTTTTGATGGTATGGTCACTGATCCCAGTAAATCTACTGGTCTGGCAAACAGCACTTTCAATAGCTTGGTATCAAGCAGCGTGGATCCGTCCGGTAACTGGACTTACACTCCACGTCAAAAGCTCCCGCGAGTTCTGTATTACATCTCTGCGGGCTATAGCATGAGCTTCTAATTTAATTTAGAATCTTCCGATCTGTCGCTCTGGCCGCCTTGCAAAAGGCGGCTCTTTTTTTCTCTTTTTGCAGCGGGAAAAATTCCACTTTCTGTATCGCTACGCGGATTAGCGGATAACCCTGTCGTCGCCTCCAATCCTATGGAAAAAGAGGCAGGTCAGGGCTCTATGCCGGTAAGGTTTTTCGGGGACGCTGGAGCTACGCGAAAGACATCAAGCAAGATGCGACCGCGGTAAAAGAATCGCACATCCCATGTATGGCTCAGCCGTTAATGCGGATTGCCTTTTGATTCACGAACTCCAGGATTCCCTCGGATCCCATTTCTCGACCAAAACCTGAGTCCTTGATGCCCCCAAAAGGCATGCGAACGTCGGATCTCAGTAAATCGTTTACGGTGATACTGCCGGTCTCAATTGCTGGAACAAGGGCCTCTGCTTTTTCCAGGTCCTGCGTCCAAAGACTCCCACCAAGGCCAAAGCGACTTTGATTGGCCATTTCCACCGCTTCTTTCTCATTTCCTGCTACGATCACTGCAGCCAATGGCCCGAAGGTTTCGTCTTGAAGCGCATTGTTATAGATGGAATCGGAGCGGATGAGCGTCGTTTTGTAGAAGAAGCCCGGACCATCCTCCATTTCGCCGCCC
>PBEB01000003.1 GCA_002717505.1 Leptospiraceae bacterium | reverse complement strand
CCCATCCTATGCCTGGCACGGATTCCAACGTAGTATTGACTCCGGGATACCAGCGGCAGCTCGTATTCAATTGGTGATGCCACGGGAACGAATCTGGCCCTTCTAAGCCTGAGCGCAGGAAGTCCGTGCAGCTCAGTCAATTACAGGTTCATTTGCCTGGAGCATTAGTTGAAGTTAGGGGTCTGCTACGAGAACCATGCATCTTACTACTTCATTGCCCTCTATTGAAATCAATTGCCACATCGGATGTCTCTTCCGTCCAGAACTATCACTCTATCTGTATACGTTTGAATGAAGACTTTTCCATGTCCGGCTTTCATCGCGTAAATTCCCTCATCAACCTTTCGAACTACTCTGTTGTTTTCCCCCGTGGAAAGGCAATGCAATTTATCTAGTCCAGGGATCCCGGTCCAGAGCAAACCCTGTGGCAGGGGAATCATTGATGTAATGGGTTTGTCGGGCATACTCCCGATGCGAATCATATCTCCAGACTTAAGCCACAAGAGCACTGCCCCATTGTTCAAGACTGCAGACAGTAACCCTTCATTTGCAGCGATCTTAACGGGCCAGACTTCATCGTGCGAAGAACACCAGATGCTACGAAAGCGAACAGGATCCAAGTCAAGGCTCTTTACACAGTTGTCCTTTATCAGCACGTAGGAGTTTTGATCGAGAGACGGTTCGAGAAGCGCATGCCGATAAACGGGCAATGGTTCGAATAGGGGTGTACTACTCCATTTATTATGGCCTTCTTGATAAGGAAATAGGCTCCATAGGCGTCTGCTCCTCTTCTTTGCAGGATCCATCCATTCTTCAGAACGAAGCAAAACATTGGCTCGCCCGAGAATGTCGTTAATGTATGCAGGTTCCCCGGCCCCACTTTCACTTCTGCCCAGCTTTTTTTTTACAATGCGAGTACCAGTAAAGTCAATGACTCCGACCTCTTCCTGGCCGAAGATTACATACAGTTTATTGCCTGACCCATTCCATCCCAGGGCAAGCGGATACTTACCCACCGGCATATTTGTAACAACCTGCCCATTAAAGTCAAACACCTGCACCTGGTAGTCCCACGGCTGATCTACTGACATGCCCGTTACGGCAGCCACCAGTGGGCGCACAGGATTTACCTTTAGGGGATCGAAGCGCAAAAGATCCAGAGGTACAGGCCTTGCATTCATACTTTGCCCCAGGGGCAACAGAAGGAACAGCCCTACCAGCCAGAAAGGTTTCGATTTGCCCGATGAGCCCCGACGCATGGATATCTCTTCGGTAGCGTTTCGCAAATCTTTATACGGTAATCCAGAGACTCGCCGCCTGCTCCTTCCTGGGACAGCCCTGCTCCTGACTAATTCTTCCCGGCCGTCGCTCCCTGCCACGGCTCTGAGATCTGATTACTTCTTCGCCGGCTTTTTCTTTCCAGACTTCTTCTTATTTCGGTCCAGGTAGGCATGCATTTCTGCAGGAGTCTGGAATAAATGTACATGGTCTTTTCCTACGCGAGAGCAGCTATCCGGCGAATAGTCTCGACAGAGCTGTGGTCTGGTTTCGTAGATGCTGCACATCCCATTNGCCAGTAGTNTATCGCACGGTGTCTTNAAGATAATAGCCCAGGATTTGTCATGATCAATGTAGATCTCAACATTTCTGTGCAATAGATACCAGGTATAGAGATCCCTTTGATCGTTGGACCTGGGATACTCCAGAGGCACAGTGATGTACATGCAGCATCCATGGCACTTTAAGCAGATCTCGGTCTGATCCATNTGCTTTTCGTTTTCGAAGCGGGGAAAGGTAAGATCCACCTCGCCGGCCGTTTTCAGCTGTGGCATTCCCTTCGAAGTAGAGAAATCTTCGGTAAAGTTCAGCTCGCCGGTTCTTTTCGGAGTCCTATTTATTGCGCCACGACTCTTTGACGAAGTCCGGTCTTTACTGGAAGCTGCCGTTGCTTTCTTTTTAGAGGTTGTCCCGGCTGGTCTGCCGGTGCTCGTTTTTACGCTCTTCTTCGCGCTTCCTGTCACCGTCTTCGCTCCACTCTCTTTAGCCGCTTTCGATGTTCCAGATCCTGAGTTTCTGACCGATTTCTTTGTGATGTTGCCTTTCTTTGATCTGGTCTGTGCCATTCTTATTCTCTCCTTAACTTCTGCTTCTAATGCGGGCCGGTGGATCCCGATCCGGAAATAAAGTATGCTGTTCTTTGTTGCCGCAGCCCGGTTTCGATTTCATAGGGCGCATGAATCCTGTATTTGAGTATTAGTTTGTGGATGCCCGTTTTCCAGAGACTTTCGAATTGTATCCAGTGAAACCGATCATTCCTCAGGGCCAACAAGCACAGGCTCTCTTTCCAGCCAGACCCCGCTGAACTCAAAGACTTTTTTTTGAATCTTTCGCGCAAGTTCCATCAGTGCCGCTGCAGTGCCACCTCGGTTCACCAGAGCCAGGCTATGACTGCGAGAGATCCCTACTCCGTTTTCAGAGTAACCCTTTACGAACCCTGATTGCTCCACAAGCCAGGCCGCGCTCAACTTATAAGCTTGCTCCGTTTCAAAACATGGNTAATCNGTAATCCCTGCCTGNTNCATNCNNGCCTGAAAAGGCTGCAGCTCTTCANGCTTTATTACTGGATTGAGAAAGAAGCTACCNGCGGATCTGGATTCAGGATCAGAACTATCTACTACCATGGATTTTTTCTTTCGGAGTGCCAGCACTGCCTTTCGCAGGCGAAGCAACGCATCCATTCTCTCTTCCGGTCTCTTCGTGGACTCTTCCGGGCCNAAAGGTTCCAGCGCCTGACGAAGCTCTTCGTATCTGGGCTCCTGAATTTGAACCGTAGACAGTCGAAAAGCCACCGACAGAACAATATATCGATCCCGGTCATAGGATTTGAATCGGCTCTGTCTATATCCGAATTCGCATTCCTGATTCCCGAACGCAACCTGCTCGAAAGTGATACGATCCAGGCAGCGGACCGAAACGATGGTCTGAGCCACTTCCTGTCCATAGGCTCCTACGTTCTGGATGGGCACTGCGCCCACCGAGCCTGGAATGCCAGACAGACACTCCACTCCGGCCAGACCGAAGGCAATACAATGCTGCACAAATTCATCCCAGATCTCTCCAGCACCTACATCTAAAACCACAGATGTCTCATCTTCCTCCAGGGTTTCAATNCCGCGGTTCTTTANATGAAGCACCAGTCCGGGAAATCCCTTATCCGAAAAGATTGTATTGGAACCTCCGCCCAGAATATACAGGGGAAGCTTCTGATCTCGAGCCAGGGAAAGCCCGGTCACGATTTCTTCTATGGAGTCAGCTTTGAGATATTGATGGGCAGCCCCTCCCAGTTGCAAGGTTGTCAGGGGTGCCAGCGGAACCTGGCTTTCAAACCGGGAACTCATGATACAGTCCTGGCTTTCGCTTCCTGATAAAGTTCTTCCAGCTCATCCAGCGACAACTTTTCCANTTCTACGGTGCTCATCTCTTCCATGGTGCGAAACCTGGTTATGAACTTCTCGCAGGTTTCGTGGATGGAAAGTTCCGCCGGAACCTTGAGATGCCGGGCCAGATTTACAACGCAGAAGAGAACATCGCCCAGCTCTCCNGAGATTTTTTTCTTCAGGTCTTCCTTTTTGTCTGCGGTAGCCGAAGCGATTNTTGGATTNNAGGCCTNANTAGCTTTCNAGATCTGCGNTTTGATGGCCAGTATCAATAGATGAGGTCTCGCCGGCGGCCGAAGTTGATTCCAGCTGTTCGATTAGTTCATCCAGCTCCGCCAGCTCTTCGTTTAATTTCTCGCGCACATCACGAATATTGGTCCAGTCAAAGCCTTGCAGAGCCGCTTTCTTTTGAAGCTTTTCCGCACGATGAAGACCTGGAAGATAGGCCGTATTCTTTCCGAACGCTGACTTTCCCTTTTCCGGTGCCTTGCCGACTAAATAGCCTGCAGGATTGGCCGCCGGGACGTTCTCATCGCCAGTAGTTGCTTCGCTGTCCGGATCTGAGATGGTCTTTTGCTTTAATGCTTTCTCTTNTTCCTTNAGCTTTTCCCAGTTTTTCAGGACTTCGCCAGCTCCGTTCACCTGCAAATCCCCGAATACATGAGGATGTCGGAAAATCAACTTATCTACACTGGCTCTTGCCGCATCATAGAGATTGAACCAGCCTTTCTCCTCTGCAAGTCGTGCGAAGAATACGATGAGAAAAAGCAGATCCCCCAGTTCTTCTTTGAAGTTTTCCAGATCTGACGTAGAGATGGCATGAATCAGTTCATGAGCCTCTTCCAGTAGATGCGGCTGCATGGTGGTTAGATCCTGTTTACGATCCCAGTCGCATCCCCCTGGTTCGCGCAATATGGCCGCCAGTTCCACCATGGCCTGTAGATCATGATCCGAGTTTTCAATGCGCTTTAGCTTTTCGGCGGCAGATGGCGAAGTTGATGATTTCATTTTTCCGGAGATTGCCTGGAAATTATTGGACAGAGGGATGGGAGCCGATGCTCTACGTTGCATGAAAAAGACCTTCCGATATGAAGGCAATTCCTTTATTCTCGATCTACAGACCATCCACGGGGAGTACACCATTTCGCTGCAAAACGAAGATGCGAAGTCGCTGCTGCAATCCGCCCATCAATTTAGATTTCTAGACAATGAACGTTTTGAGNTCCTGGGGCGCGATGGCATTATCGAAGGAACTTACTACTTCACAGATCGGGACTTTTTTCTACACATCGACGGCAAGAATCTCCACTTTCAACCGGTTCAGGCAGATGCAGCGCTATCGGACTCGGATCTCGCATACAAGAGCCCTATGCCTGGAAAATTGATTCGCATGGCAGTGCAAACAGGAGAATCCGTCGAAGAAGGTCAGACCCTGTTCGTTGTAGAAGCAATGAAAATGGAAAACCAGGTGAAGGCCCGGCGAGCGGGAAATGTAGCGGAAATAAACGGAAAAGAAGGAGATTTAGTAAATCCGGAGGATATCATCGTTACTCTGGAGGAATAACGCTACAGGCCCCGGAGGGCCATTCGAATCAGATTATTTCTTACCTTTCAATTCCTGCAGATAGCTCTGGCGCTGCTGGAATCTTTCCCGGGCGGTCAGACCCTGCCAGGACTTTTTCAGATCCTTCACATTGGAACCGGTTTTATCAGCATAGCGCTTGAGAAGTTTGGCCGTTTTCTCGTTCATCGCGTCCAGAAATGGAAAAGCTGATCTGGAGTCAAGCGGGTACTACGCTGATGCCTGCAGATAAGCCAGGTGATGCTCCGCATGCACCAGATTNANCTCAATCCANGTTTCTCGATTCAGTTCGCCAAAAAGNGGCGAAGGATGAAAAGTACCGGTATGGCTGGCCAGCCGTTTCAGAGCGCTTTCCAGCCGCTGGATCTGCGCGGACTCATCCAGTTGTTCTGGATGCACGGATTCCTTGATGGTAGGACTACCGGCCCCGAATCCGCGGTTTTCCAGCACATTCTTCAGCTGCCGGCCTCCGCTTGTAATCCGAAGCAAAGCAAGAAGGGCTCGAACAGGACCAGGAACGGACGGATACCCATCCAGAGGATAAAGGGCCCAATCCGCTAGATGAGAACATATTTGAGCCAGGTTCCAGTTTCCGCTCCGGGTATACCCGGCCCTGGCCAGACGATGCACCTCGGAGATGATATCCTCGGGGCTACGAAAGTGAAGACCTCGATTTTCTTGCTTCATAGACGAATCAACCGAAGCAGGTAGGAATTTGCAAATCGGATTAATCCCCATCTCAGGGTAGAGCGGGCTGGCTCCGGTATAGTAAAAACTCAGGATAGGGCGGGCTGGCTTCGGTATAGTAAAAACTCAGGAAGTGCGCCAGCGTTCGGTATAATGATTACTGGGATCCCGATTCTCAGGATAATCGGTGTTAAAATGTAGCCCGCGACTTTCCTGTCTTTCCAGGGCCGATTCGATAATCAGCCTTGCGATCAAAACCAGGTTGCGCAATTCTAGAATCTTATTCTGAAGCACNGTCCGTTTGTANAAATCCATAATCTCATCGTAGAGAAGATTGATTCGNCGAAGNGCCCGGTTCAAACGAAGNGTGGACCGCACAATACCCACATAGTTCCACATGATATGTCTGATTTCACCGAAGTTATGTTGAACCAGAATCCATTCTTCTGGGTTCAGTAACCCTTCTTTCTGCCACGGCCGGACCAAAGGGAGCGAAGCGGATGCAGGAAGCGAGTCCTCGGGAATCACCTCTGCAATTCGATGGGCGAACACCAATCCTTCCAGAAGACTATTGGATGCCAGTCGATTACCACCATGAACGCCGGTGCAGGCCACCTCTCCTACAGCGTAAAGGCCGGTCAGCCTTGTGCGACCATGGAGATCAGTGCGAACGCCGCCACACATATAATGAGCCGCNGGCACAACNGGAATTGGCTGCCGCCCAATGTCGATTCCCCGTTTCAAGCAGGTAGCATAGATGTTGGGAAAGCGAGCCATCAGCTCTTCTTGATCTGTACCGGTACAGTCCAGCCATACATGAGGAGCGCCGCTCCGCTTCATTTCTGCGTCGATGGCTCGTGCAACAATGTCTCTGGGCGCNAGTTCCATGCGCTCATCGTAGCGATCCATAAATGTNCGCTTTTCATGATCCAGAAGTNTGGCNCCAAANCCTCTCAAAGCCTCGGTAATCAAGAATGAGTTCTCGCCAGGCATGTAAAGAGAAGTAGGATGGAATTGATAGAACTCCATATTTGCGATGACTGCACCTGCTCTATAGGCCAGAGCTACGCCATCGCCGGTGGCAACATCCGGATTTGTATTGTGCAGATAGACCCGTCCGGCTCCCCCAGAAGCAAGAATTGTAGCCCNGGCACGAATAATGCTAATNTCCCAGGTATTTCTGTCGTAGACGTAAGCACCGTAACAGGCCGGAGGCTTATCTCCCGGAGCATCTTCATCCTGCACATGATAGTTCGTAATCAGTTCAACTCCGCAGGTGTATTCCAGTAGCTCCACGCCCTTGCGATTCACAGCATCTACCAGAACATCTTCTACTTCTTTTCCCGTGAGATCCCCGGAATGCACAATTCGATTGGCGCTATGTCCGCCTTCCCGCCCCAGATGCAGATCACCTTTTGCATTTCGATCAAACTCGGCCCCCATCTCCATCAGTTTGTGAATGTGTCGGGGACCCTCGGTAACAAGGATTCGCACGGCNTCGGGATCACAGAGTCCGGCTCCAGCATCCAGAGTATCCTGTATATGGCTTTCGAAGCTATCGGTGGTTGCCAGAACAGATGCAATGCCACCCTGGGCATAGCTGGTATTGGCTTCTACAACATTGGATTTCGTAATGAGCAGAACCTTTCCATGATCTGCCAGATGATAGGCAGCATANAGGCCAGAAACACCNCTTCCAATGACGAGGAAATCTACTGTGCGATCCGCCATATCAGGGTCTGGGATATTTCTTTAACGCATCAAAGTAAGCGATGGCACGAATCAGTGCAGCATCAGGCTTGATAGCATCGTCTTTGTGTTCTTTTAAGAACTTTTCGGCCGCTTCATTTTCGCCTACGGCATCGCTAAGGGTCTTTACCCAGGCCTGGCGAGCAGGTTTCTTTTTTCGTTCCTGAAGCTCCGGGAGGTGTTGCCACATATCCTCTTCGCGAAACCTGGGAGGGAAAGTGCCATCCGCTTCCGGCGAGATGGCAACATCCGGATGTACTCCATAAACTTGAATGGTGTANCCATCCGGTGCATAATANCGAGCCGTGGTTAGCTTGATGATTACATCCCCCAGGCTTTCCAGACTCTGAACCGTGGCTTTGCCAAAGCTNCGTTCNCCNACAATGAGAGCTGCATCATGATCTTTCAAGGCAGAGGCTACAATTTCGCTGGCAGAGGCGGAACCGGCATCGATCATTACAACCAGCGGTGCCTCCGCNGAATGCAGAAAGATGGGCCTTAGATTNTTCTTTTCTTCTTTAGANTCACGNCGGCCTTTGATTTCCACTACTTCCAGACCTTTGGGCAAAAACAGTCCCGCTACTTTGATGGCCTCGCGCAGATCTCCTCCGGGGTTTCCTCGCAAATCCAGCACCAGGCCTTCCAGCTTTCCATCCGCCTGATTGACCAGGGACTCATATTCCTCTCGAATAAGATCCGAGGGGTAAGTTCGATCAAAGAGAAAAGAGGAAAGCTTGATCACACCGATTTTCTTCTTCGTGTAAGCTTTCAAAGGTGAGTCAGGGATATATGTAGAAGAAACTGCTTTTTGTTCAATTACGCCGCGACGAATAGGAATTTCCAGGGTTTCCAGAGTCGTAGGACGTTCCACTGTCAGAGTAACGGTAGTATCCCGGGGCCCGCGAATCTGTTTCACAACTTCGGACAGAGGAAGGCCTTCTATGCTATTGCCATCCACCTTCTTGATGATATCGCCGGCTCGTAATCCGGCCTTCAACGCAGGTGAACCGGGTAATGGAGTTTCTACGATNACCTCGGCCGATCCACCACCGCGNAGCATNGCTCCAATGCCTTCAAAGGTGGAGTCNTCGGATTCTTTGCGGATTTTATCCCAGGTCTCCATGTCCAGAATGGCGCTATGCGGATCCAGACTTTTGAGAAAACCGTTAGCGGCGGCAAAATATATATGATTGAGTCCAAAGCTGGACGGGTCAAAATCCGGAGCCTCGGATTGTGATTCCGTATCGGGAGGAGTCATGTAGTTATCACGATTGTCCTCAATCCAACTNACTACGTTGAGAAAGTCTTCCCGGGAAAAGTCTATCGATTGCCAGGCTTCCTCCAGGGATCGCTGCTCGGCCTGGATTTGCTCCCGCATGGCCTGAGCTTTTTCCGCCCTCTGAGCAGTGCTCAAGCCTTCCCTTTCACGTTGTTCTCGCTCCTCAATTTGATTTCTCTTCTTTTCGTAGGCCTGCCAGTCCGGCTCCAGCACTACGTAGGACTGAGATTTCAGGCCGGGCACAATTTTACCGGGAATAATTCGAATGGGTCTCAGAAGTTGCTGCTGCTTCTGATAGAAGCTCTTTGGATNGAGAATTAGAGGGTAAGGAAGAGCTCGCAATGCGGATTCCGCGGCACCTGTATAGCCACGACCTGTATCTACCCCTGGATCTATGTAATTGTCCAGGGCATATTTTACGATATCATCGAAGTTATCCTGACCGAACTGAGCCGGAATATTCTTGCTCTGAGCTGGATCACAGCCGCAGAATGCAAAGAAAGACAATGAAAGAAATAGAGCAAGAGTACCTGAAAGCTTCACAGAGTGTACTGGGAACCATGTCCGGTGTTTTGTCGACATTTTTAGATTTCCTTTTACGTGGATGGATCGCAGAAATTTTCTATGGGGCCGGGAATCCTTCCGCTGGATCCCTACGATTGAGATATACCCCGGGGTTTCGACGAATCCTGATGGGCATCCTTCTTCTGGTGCCCGGATTCATGCTGCCTCTGTGCCATCAAACTGTATCTGAGCCCTATTACCTGATTCTGGATCGTGCAGTCAAAGAATACTTTTTACCCGATGGAGACAAATCCGAAGGCCTGCGATTGCTAAAAGAGGCCTGCTATCAAAACGATGATAGCCCGGATCTGCTATGCTACAATGCTGGCGTCCTTCTGCTTCGGGAGAATCGACGGGAGGAGGCCCTGGAATATTTCGAGAAAGCTCAATCTCTTCATGATATACCTCTCTATAGAACGGCCGTTCGCACAACGGAGCTTCAATTACAGCAAGGAGGGAGCGGCAATTTTCGCAAAAAAGCCGATGCCATTGTTCTGGCCTGCCAGAGAAAGGATGAGCAAGCCATTCAACTTGTGGAAACAGCTCTGGCAGAGGACTCGGAAAAACGGATTCAGCAATTCGCTTCGCAGCCCTTAATTCAAGACTGTCTGAACTCTCTGGATTCCGAAAAAGGAGAAGAACTGGAAAGCAGAATCATGGCAATTCGAAACGAAATGCCAGACTATGAATCCGAGTTAAGAGGAATTGAGCTCAACCAGCATCCTTTGAATCGGCTCTGGAATCCTTTCTGGAAGTATGGTCAGAATCCCGGAGGTTTTCCGGCTGTGGAGGCATGGGCCGCTACCCTTGATGCTGCCCGGCGGGGTTCAGCCGGCGCCGCCGAAGGAGCAGCCCGACGCTTCTTTTCGCTTCCTGAATTGAGAGGAAGTGACCAGGGAGNGGCATTACGTCGCGCAGGGGCTCTGCTCATCCTTCAGGATCCCTTCTTCGACGGAGTCCGCAGCGGTGGATTAAAAGCTCTGGCCCAATCAAATCTGTAGGTGCCCACTCCGATAATCTCTTCATGGAAGGGAATACCGGCGAAGGCCTGGATCAGCAGGAGCGAAATACTATCCAGAAGGCTCTGGAATTATCCCAGAGTGATCCCGGTGGGCCCAGAGCCCCGGGCGAAAAGGTAGTGAACCTTAATGTTTATCGAATCCAGCGCGCTCTGCGGCAGGAAGGCTTCGATTTGATTCGCGACGATAACGGAAAACTGACTCTGGTCTTGAGAGTTAACAAGGACGTTCGCGTCTAAGTTCGGCCAATCAGGGATCCTGAATTCCAATGTGGCATCCTGAATTCCTATCTGGCTAGCCGTCTGAGATCGGCCCCGGCGCGTGGCCTCCAATCTGCTGTGGCTTCGGGGCAGGGTTTTTGATCTGTAGTGGCGTCCAGGCAGTGCCCATCGCTCTGGCAGCCTGTGATGAATCTAACTTTCTTGGTCCTCCAGGAAGGAACTACCAGTCCGAGGCAGCTAACCGCCGCTAATGGAACGGGGCTACGTTAAAACCAGTTCATTGGAATCTTCAGCGATGCGATCCGTCGCGAAGGCATCCGGGGCTTACCTCAGAACCAGTTCCTTGAAATCTTCAGCGATGCGATCCAGCCATCGGCTGTCGCGAGTAATCAGAAAAAGCTGTGTATTTCCTTCGTAGATCATGACCAATTGCCTTGCTGCTCTTTCGGCTCGTGTATTCCCTTCGAAGCCGGGCACGTTACGAAAGTATTCGGTAAGCAATTCTATCCATTGGTCCAGCAATGAGCTCAACTGAGGTTGAAAACTCTTGCCATGGCTGAGAGTCTGGGCAGAGAAATTTGCCAGCGGACATCCGAAGAAGGATTCATTTCGCGCCTGACGTTTCAGAATGCGCACCCAGCTCGTTACCATCTTTCCAGGATCCTTTTTTCTTGTGATGGTTTTCAGAAGTTCCAGAACTTGCAGGCCGCGTTCCTGAACGTAGGCCCGACCCAGATCTTCCTTGGATTCAAAATGGAGGTACAGGCTCTGCTTATGGGCTCCGGCTTCCTGCAATACCCGATTGATGCCCGTTGCTTCAAAGCCATGCTCATAGAAAAGTCGATCCGCCGCACGGCGAATGCGATTTTCAGGCTTTTCTGCAGAGCCGGCCCCTTTGGCCAGCCTGGAAGACGCTNCTTTCCTGGGCATATTCATCACTNTCTTTTTTAGACTGACTTGTCTATTTTTTTCTGGACTTTTTCATCCGTTGCGATCCAGTAGCAGCAAATAGACCGATCTGTCTATTTCAGGAGAATAAAATGAAAAGACTGGAACTGGTAAAGAAAGGCCTGGTACAATGGACCGAAGTGGAAGAACCTGCTATTTCTGGTAGCGATCAGCTTATTGTGGAGCCGGTGGCCGTGGCCCGCTGTGACCTGGATCTTCCCATAGTTCGGGGACAAACCCTGTTTCGCCCCCCATTTCCTCTGGGGCATGAGTTTGTCGGGCGTATTCGGCAAACCAGCCCGGATCTCGAAGAGGATGATTCTCTAAAGCCCGGAACCCTGGTGGCGGTTTCCTTTCAAATCTCCTGCGGCCATTGCAATCCCTGCCNGGAAGGCTTGAGCAANAGNTGCTCCGAAGTTCTACCCACNGCCGGTTATGGAATGCCNCCNGGNGGATCCCACTATGGCGGAGCGCTATCCGAGCGCATACTGGTCCCTCATGCAAGGCAGATGTGCATTCCCATACCGGATTCTATGGATCCCGTGGCGGTGGCCAGCTTGAGCGACAACATTGCCGAAGCCGATAAACTTGTGGGCCGCTTTCTTCCGCGAGTTAAAGACAGACGAATCCTGATTCTGGGCGGCATGGCGGCCAGCATCGGTATCTATTCCGCCCTCTATGCGAAACAAATGAGCTCCAATGAAGTGATCTACATGGACGATGACAAGACCAGCCTGGAGAAGGCAGAAAGCCTGGGGATTCAATGTCTGGAAGCGGCTGGCTTCAAGAAATCTCCTGGCCGCTTTGAGCTTGTAGTAGATGCCAGTGCGAACGAAAAGGCATGGAATACCGGTCTCCGTAGCGTGAGTCCCGGAGGCATTTTCAGTTCCGCTTCCATTTTCTGGACCAATCGTTTACAGATTCCCTATCTGGAGCTCTATAACAACGAAGTGGAAATGCATATCGGCCGAGTCAATTCTCTGGAAAGTATGCGAAGAATACTGCCATCAATCCTATCCGGTGACTTTACGCCCGGAGCTGTGGTCACTCAAACCGCCAGCTTCAACGATGCCAGAGAAGCCTGGAGTGAACCAGCCATCAAACTGGTAATCAAGGAAAAATGAATTCTCCCTTGATCAACTCATACCCGCGCTGCAATGGCGGGGGAGCCTGTCCGATGGTGCAATCCGAATCGTTGCCAGCGGGCCATCGTAACTGAAGCTTGGCCATGAATCCGGTACTGTTCCAGTAGCAGTTTCCGGTCTGACCGGAAGGAATGAATCGACTTCCTGTGGCGGACAGACTCTCGCGAAACTCATCTTTGTTCGCATTGTACTCGGGGTAGGCCTCTGAGTCCATATTGGGTGGCTGCACAATGGAGAAAAAGAAATGACCCACCCGATCCATCTGAATCCTGCAACGAATGAAATTATCCTGGGGAAGAATTTCATGCTGAATCCGTGCGTCGGGATAATTCTGCTCCAATGCCCTGACTACTTTTAAACAATGTTTGGCAGTTTCAGAGTCAGCAACTTCAGCGGTACTCAGCTTCGTGGGGACCGACCGGGAGGCGCTCGCGCAGGCGATTCCCGGGCCCAGGACCGCAGCTAGAATAAGCAATAAAATACTGAGAATCCATCTGCCTCTGAATTCTATTCTTTCTTGAAACGACATTCCTTTACCTCCTGGCTCAACTACAGACCGGGCTAGAAGGCCACAGATCGACGCACCGCCTGGCAACAACTTTATGGTTCGCTTCGTCGAAGTCAACAATGCCAGAATCACGATTTGTGGAAAGCCCCCTACTTCAATGAAAGCAGTACCTGCTTTTCATTTCCCGGTACTCTAGATGCGAATGCTTCGGCTATTTCGGCTTCACCACCAGTTGTTGAAATGGAAACAGAGAATTGAACAGGAAGATTTCCCTGNGCTATATCTGGCCAGGTCAGGCCATGAAGGAAACTGGCTATGGGCTCGCCGATTAAGAGATCCGGATTGGACTGCAATCGGGAAGCGAAGCTACGNTTTGCCTCCGCTATTTTTCCAGAACTCTGCACAATAGCCAGAGGTGCTGGCGCATCGTAGAAAGCACACCGAAACAGTTGCTCTGATTCCATCAGCCGGGCCCGGTACTTCTGATGTTCCGTCATATCGTGGCAGGTAAAGAGTAGCGAACTGCCATCTATCTGGACGCGGCGAATATCCACAGAAAAGTGCTGCTTATCTTTCCNTGGATTGTTGATTTCCAGTTCCAGGTCGAATACATCGTTTTTTTGCATGGAATTCACTGCTCTGCGAAGGCCCGGCCCCATTAGTCCATCCAGAGTCATCATCCCCATGATTTCGTCCGGACTGTAGCCATAAACCCTCTCTGCATTGGGGCATACAAAGGTCAGATTCAAAGCATCATCGGTGAGAAAAACCGCGTCGGTAACATTTGCCAGAGTGAGTCTATAGAAAAGCTCGGATCGCTCCAGCAATTCGGATTGTCTTTTCTGCTCTTTTCGAGCGGCGGAAAGCTTCAGTGCCATTTTGATGGAAGCATCCAGCACAACAATGCCTGTATTTTTTACCACATAACCGTAGGAACTTATCTTCTCCGTTCTTTCTACCATCTCGGGCTCGGTATGCGAAGATAGAAAGAGAATGGGCACATCCTGAATCTCCAGAATAGCCAGAGCAGCTTCGGTTCCATCCATACCGGCGCNCAGGTCTATGTCCATGATGATGAGATGCCCGGAGAATCCGTCGGCACGGATCAGATCCAGAGCCTGTTCGCCGCTCAGAACATGCTGGATGNAATAACCACGGCTCTCCAGATCTCGCACTGTAGCCAGGGCGGCCACTGAATCGTCTTCCACCAGCAGAAGTTCTGGATTTGCAGGAAGGGTTTTTGTCATTTGCTCCCTCCAAACTGGCAGCACTGGTTCGGGGTTCGGGCGCCAGTCTTTCCCCTTTATTATTCGATTGAGGATGGAATAATCGGTTCGTCCATAAAAAAGTCAACGGACTTCAGCTACTCCACGCGGCATTGTTTGTACCTTGCCTGCAGCCGGGAAATCGGTATCTTCAACAAATGTCCTTTGAAACTACGCCGGAGAACACCGAAAAATATAGAGGCAGAGGATCGGTTCGAATGGCCCTGGGCATCGTAACTCTGGAGGTTCTGCTTCATATCTTTCGCATAAATAGCTGGTTACCGGACTTTGTTATTGGAGTCATTCCACGGACTACAGAAGGGTTGGCAGGAATCCTCTTCGCTCCCTGGCTTCATGGAAGCTGGACCCACCTCTTCTCCAACTCCGCTCCACTCTTTCTTTCTGTATGGGGCACCAGCTATTTGTACCACAGGATTCGTTTTCCGGTACTNATCATGAGTATGCTGGCCCCGGGAGTTGTGGTCTGGTTCTGGGACGATCCTTCCATGCACCTGGGGGCCAGCGGCTGGGTCTATGCGCTTCTGGCTTTCATCTTCTGGTCTGGTCTTTTTCGCAGGCATCCGCGTTCCATTGCACTTTCTCTGATCATAGTTTTTCTGTATGGAGGAATGATCTGGCGTATACTTCCGCTGGAAGAGGGAATATCCTGGCAGTCCCATCTGGCCGGTGCTATCGCTGGGTTTCTNCTGGCATTCGCCTACAGAAAGACACCCATTNAAGAGGAGTTAGAGGACAGCGATGAGGATTTTGACGAATTCGAGGAAGATGCCCCGGACGATGGCTGGAAGCGATCAGAATGGTGGAGCAGTTGAACTCCGNTTCCAGCTCAGCGGCTAACCATGTCTCTGAAACGCTTCTTTCAATTCTTCAANGCTCCGCCCAATCTCCGGGAGAATTGATTCGGGATACGGTCCATTGCCCAGTTCCTGCATATAAGCGGCCAGGGAATTGAGCTGCAATGACAGAGCCGTGCCCCGCATATGATGGAGCCATTTCCGTACGCCTTCCTGGTCTTCATTTTTGAGACAGCTATCCAGTTTCAACAGATCTGCTTTCAGCGATGCAATACCCTCCGACACCAGTTCTTGAATGACTTCAGTATCCAGACCTGTTCCCTTCTGGAGACGATCTATGGCACTTTCTACATCGCGCACAGGTAGCCAGCGATCAAGGGTTTCCATCAAATCCTTTCGCAATAAAGGCTTGGAAACAAAATCGTTCATTCCAGCTTCCCGGCATTTTTGATGTTCATCGTCCAATGTGGCAGCCGTTATCGCAACAATGGGCAGGGTTCGATTCCATCGCCGGATTTGCTTTGTGGTTTCCAGCCCATCCAGTCCTGGCATATGAATATCCATGAATGCTAAATCTGGATTCTCTTCTGTTACCTTCTTAATCGCCTCTTCGCCGTTTCGTGCTTCCAGAATTCTACTGGCGGGCAATATATTCTGAAGCAGTTGTTTTGCAAGGCTCAGGTTCACAGGGTTATCCTCTGCAACGAGAATCTTATAGTGCCCTGACTTACCGGACCGATGGGCGGACCCTGGGCCTTTCCTCTCTTTCAGCAGGCGATCCATGCTAATGGGATCAGCAGGCCGAGTCATCTTTCGGATGGGTATACCTGAATAAACATCCGGAACAAAAGGCATATTATCTGTAAGGCGACAGGTCACTACGATGAATGAATCCTGATGGGAACTCTGCTGCAAGAAGCTCATTTGCCCGGTCCCATAGAATTTTTCGTCAACAAGGATCAGGTCATAATGCTGCTCAAATAGTTTCTCGCGAAATTCATCCAGTGTGCGCACCGTCTGCGATTCTAGAGCCAATCCCTGAAGCATCCTTCCCAGTACTCTTGCACCGGTACTGGTGGATTCCAGTATTAATGCCCTTTCAAACTGTCTGGACCACTCGTAGTGATGAGGCCTGGCATCCACTATGGCCACCGGAATGCTAAAAAAGAAAGTGGAGCCCTGAAGCTTCTCATCTCTGAGCTGAAGATTTCCTCCCATGAGATCCACCAATTGAGAGGCGATGGTCAGACCAAGTCCGGTGCTGCTTTCCGAAGAATACCCGGTGCTACTGAAGGCCTGAAAGATATGATCCTTCAGATCTGCGGCAACGCCAGGACCGTTGTCCCGTACGGAAAAATGGATGAGATTCTGGCTCTGATCAAAATCTAGCTTTAGTTCTACATCCCCGCTCGAAGCGAACTTTACCGAGTTTCCGAGCAGATTTACCAGCACCTGCCTCAAGCGCGTTGCATCCAATCGAACCAGGGAAGGTACTGAAGGATCTAGATCCAGGTGGAGTTCCAATCCCTTCTGGTGAGCCTGATATACTACAGCGTCCAGCGATTCGCGGGCAACCAGCCATGGATCGCATTCCGTTTCCACCAGAGTCATCTTACCTGCATCCAGCCGCGAAAAATCCAGCACATTGTTCACGACGCCCAGAAGCAGCTTCGCAGACTGATGGGTAAACTCTGCATACTGTCGCATGGGATTGGCCAGGTCAGAATTTGCCAGTAGCTCAGAAAATCCGATAATTCCATTTAGAGGTGTTCGCAGCTCATGACTCATATGTGCCAGGAAGCGACCCTTTGCCTGAACAGCGACCTGGGCTTTTTCCCGGGCCTCCTCCAGAGCGAGCTCCGCCAACCTGCGCTTTGTAATATCTCGCTGAACACCGAAATGCCCGATGATCCGTCCGGCATCGTCATACATACAAATGTACTCGCCTTCTACCCAGAATTGTTTGCCATCCATTCTGCGCTCATCGGTTTGCAGAATTGCTCGACCATTATCAAAGAGATCCCTCCATACCTGCCGGCCGTGTAGCCCATCGTGACGAAAGAAATCATCCGGGGTAAGACCTATTAGTTGATCCTCGCTGGCTCCATACTGCTCCAGCATGGCCTGGTTCACCTTGGTTATTCTCTGATGCGAAAATACATACTCTAGAACTGAATTCTTATCTACGGTATCATCCCACAGTACCGGTTCATCCAGCATCATAAAGAAAAAGCCAGCCATTGAGTTGCGAAAGAAGAGTTCAAATTTTTTATTGCTTTCCTTGACCTTCGCTTCGGCCTGCACACGTTCCGTAACATTGCGCACGGTACAGATGATTTGTATACCATCGCCAGGACAGATATGCCGGGTAGCTATCATGCTATACCATTGCCTTCCCGTGGGCATGTCCAGATGGTAATCAGCCAAAGATCGTTTTCCAGTGTCGGCCGTTCTCTGTAAGGCACCGGTGATAATCCCTTGCGCCGGCTCCGGAAAGCCCAGTTCAAACAGCGAGCGACCCAGAAAAGCTTCAGGAGAAACGTAAAGATCGGAATCATCTGGAGAATGATAGTATTGTACGATGTGCAATTGCGCATCCACGACAAATAGCAAATCACCGCTATTTACCAGAAGCTGCTTAAGATACTCCTCTTTCTGGGCCAGTTCCTGAGTAGTATGGACGAAAGCAGTGGTATCGAAGAATCCCAGGATTACAATGTCGTCCTGAACCATACCTCTAAGCTGAAAATGGTGCAGCTGGCCTCCCCAGCCCAGAAGTCGCACTCGCAAGGTCCCCTGTGGATTCTGAAAAAAAGTCTTCGCACTTTCTATATCTCTGGAATCAATAATATCTTCCCAGGTAAGAGTTTCGGTGCGGTTAGCAATGGAATTGCCCTTACCCAGTTTTGACATCAATCCTTCGTCCAGATAAAACTCTTCTGGATTTTCTCGAAGGACAATACCGGTGGCATCATGTAATGCGCTGGACACCCGGTTCCCCACATGTGTTGCCCACAGGGCCTGCATATCTCTTTTCACAATCTTCATCTCTGGCTTCTGTAAATGACCTAACGTTATACTCTAGCAGACGAAAAAATGCCAGCTCAGTGGATTAATACATGGATCTTTTTACTGGTCCATGACGCTCAAGAACTGCCAATATTTACAGTGGATGCGACATTGGTTCAAGGGAAAAAAGAAGGCCAATTATTCAGAGTAACCAGAGGATCACTGTGATCCCTCTATGCGAAAATCACCTACCAGGGGCCAGTGGTCCGAACCATCGGCTTCCCGGACCTGAACCGATTCCACATCCACGGCAGTCACAAACATATAATCCAGAGTAATCGCATGGGGAATGAGCCAACCCGGAATTGTACTCTCCAGAGCTGTCCGGGTCTCCCCTGGAATAGGAAACGTATCTTCGTTGTCCGGAAACAATCCCCCATCCGCATCTTCGTAACCCGCATCATCCAGCATTTCATATTCGTCCATCCAGAACCCCACCGGACCTCGCAGGAAATTAAAGTCTCCCAGTAAGATCCGTGGACCGGCCGGTGGGCCGAGCCAGGCAAAGAGATCGCTTAGCTCCCTCTTTCGACTTTCTGACCTTCGGATGACATCGTCCCGTCCCGATGAGTTTCCGGCCAGCGGGGTTAGATGCATGGTAATGAATTCCACCGGTTGACCTTGCACATCCAGAATAACCCGGAGCGCTCTACGAGACTGGCCAAGGCGAACTTCGCTCTGACTCAGCAACGGATAGCGGGAAAGGAAAGCCAGTACCCAGTAGGAATTCCCATATCGCACGTATGGTTGACTCACAACATAGCGGTAACCCATGTTCCGAGCAATGGAATGCAGGGGTGATCCGCCAGAAACCAGAACCTCCTGAAGTGCGATGACATCGGCATCCAGGGATTTCAGGGTATGCTGGGTTGCCGACCATCCACGTTGAAAGAAATGCACATTGTAGGTGGCCGCACGAAAGCGAACGCCAGATCCATTGCATATCGGCAGCATCGAGCAAGCCGCCACCGCCAATGCAACACCAGTAAATATGACTATTTGAAGCCTATATCGCATTCGCAGAGTTCGTATTGATTCTTTGTACTCCGGCAGGCCACGATGACTGCTGTTTCCTTTTTACCGCCACTGCCGCTCATAGACATTCCGCTTACCTGAGCAAGGCCCATAGCCGCCGACTTACAGGAGGCTTCCTTCTTCGCATCGGAACCTGTGGCGATGGCGCTTTTCTGTGCCCTGGCCTGGAAATTCTCAATTCTATTTAGACCGTATTCATCCATGGCTGCCTTACGGTCTTCTCGGGTAAATCCGTAGTTACTCTGCGTGGGCTGACCTGAACTAACACAGGCCAGAGAAAAGCATGCGATTGCAAGAATTAGTGAATACTTCATTCCAGAAGAGTGGTCCGGGCCTCAGAAATGTCCACTATATTTGATCGATTCCTGCCCGGCATCTAGCTGCGAGCTGTAGAGCTCGTAGCCATGCCAGTCTGCCCACTTTCAAAAACGCAGCCTATTCTTCGAAATAGGAAACCAGACCAGATTCAAACGCCCGGGCAGCATCTGCCATGGATACCTGAAAATCGCCAAGTTGCAGACTGGCCTCGGAGTTCAATTCCCCAAGAATATGGACAGGAAGACCATATTTCTCTCCAAGGTTCTGGACCGCATCCCTCTGGCTCGCTTCGATATTAACCAGAGCGCATCCGGTGGTTTCGGAAAACCAGAACAGGTCCGAACGCATGCCTTCACCAAGAGTGCTGCGGATTTCGCTATTCAATGTGAATCCAGCAGATTCTTTTTTGTAGGGATCGTACAATCCGCGAAAGAGAGTAAATGCAAGTCCGCCCAGACTAACATCGCGAGCAGCCAGAAACAGGTTTTTACCAGCTCCTTCATACAGCGCTTCGCACAGACTTCTTTCCATTGCCAGATCCACGGGCGGTAGTGAGCCCTGGATTTTCCCGGTTCGCATATTCTGGTATTCTGAGCCTCCCGCGGACGGGCGAAAATCTCCGATCAGAGCAGCCAGAGTACCCGCGCCGGAAAACACAGGAGATACTACTTGTTTAAGATCAGGAACCAGTCCTACCATACCGATCGTAGGCGTAGGCAACACAGGTCCGTCCTGACTTTCATTGTAAAAACTTACGTTTCCCCCGGTTACAGGAATATTGAAGGCATTGCAGGCATCGGACATGCCGCCGATTGCTTCCGAGAACATGTAGTAATTCTCAGGGATGTATGGATTCCCAAAGTTCAAGCAATTGGTAATTCCCAGAGGCCTGGCACCGGTAACCGCCACATTGCGAGCGGATTCGCATACAGCGATCTGAGTTCCCAGCCTGGGATTCAAATAAACAAACCTGGAGTTGCAGTCAGTACTTACAGAGAGGGCTCGATCTGTACCGGGAATTCGCACAACACCGCCATCGCCTCCTGGACCATGAACTCGTACCAGCCCTACCTCGGTGTCGTACTGCTCATAGACAGGACGCTTGCTGGCCAGATTGGGTCTCTTCACGAGATCCAGAAAGGCCTTGGCCAGTTCGGATTCGCCCCTAGCTTCTGGAATAGTCTCATCGGGTATAGAAGCAAGTTCATCTATATAGGAGGGCTTACGGATTTCTCTTTTGTATCGGGGGGCTCCCCCGCCCAGAACAAGAGATTCAGCTGGCACTTCGGCGCACAGCTTGCCCTGTCGATGCACACGAAGCATACCATCTTCGTTCACTTCTCCGATCTGCACCGCATGAAGATCCCATTTTTTGAATATTTCGATGACTTCGTGCTCCCGCCCGGGTTTGCCCACAACCAGCATTCTTTCCTGGCTTTCCGAAAGCATGATTTCGTAAGCATTCATGCCCTCTTCGCGCAATGGAACGCGATCCAGGTCAATGTTCATACCGGTTTCACTTTTGGCGCTCATCTCCGAAGTGCTGCAAGAAAGACCGGCCGCACCCATATCCTGTATTCCTATGATGGCCCCGGTTCCAATCAGCTCCAGACTGGCTTCCAGAAGCAATTTCTCCATAAATGGATCACCGACCTGAACGGCACTTCGCTTCTCTTCAGATTCCTGGCTAAGATCTCTGGAGGCAAAACTCGCCCCATGAATTCCGTCTCTTCCCGTAGTAGCTCCTACGTAAAAGACAGGATTTCCTGGACCATCGGCCCGAGCCCGGGCCATACCATCATGCGATACGATGCCTACAGTCATGGCATTAACCAGGCAGTTTCGGGAAAACGATGGATCGAAAAATAGTTCTCCGCCGGCCACAGCGATCCCCAGAGAGTTGCCATAGTCACCAATGCCCGCCACTGCTCTTTTTAAGAGGTACTGGTTTCGCTTTTCATCGGGAGGACCAAAACGAAGAGAATTTAAAGAGCAAATCGGTCGAGCGCCCATAGTAAAGATATCGCGCATGATCCCACCGACTCCGGTGGCCGCGCCTTGATAGGGTTCAATGGCCGACGGATGGTTATGGGATTCGATCTTGAATACCACAGCAAGACCTTCGCCTATGTCCAGCGCTCCTGCATTTTCTTCGCCAGCTTTTGCCAGAGAGTCAGGCGATTCGGAAGGCAAAGTCTTAAGTAATAATATAGAATTCTTATAGCTGCAGTGCTCGGACCACATTCCGGAGTAAATTCCCAGCTCGGTTACAGTAGGGAATCTCCCCAGGTATTCCTGGATCTTTTGATACTCTTCTTCTGTTAGTCCATGCTCAAGAGCATCGTCCAGGGTGATCTCTTTTTCCGAGTATAACATAAGACAAGGCTGCGATAGGCCCACCGCAGGGCAACCGTTTCAGAAAATTCGGAAAACCGGTTGAAAGCCACCCCCTTGCTCACATTGTAACTTTATGAAAATCTTCAACAAGTTTGGGCTTCATCTGAACCCTTACGTGTCCATTTTCTCTGCCGCACTCATCTTTCTTTTTGTTTTTTTAGGAGTAGCCTTTACCGAGGCGACGAAAACCTACTTTGGCAACGTACTGGACTTTCTGGGAACCTATGTAGGCTGGTTCTATATTCTCTGCGTTGGATTCTATGTAATCTTTGTCATCTGGCTGTACTTCAGCCCATTCGGCAGAATTCGCCTGGGCCCGGATGATGAAAAGCCTCAGTTCAGCTATATGTCCTGGTTTGCCATGCTTTTCAGCGCAGGTATGGGCATCGGTCTTGTATTCTATTCGGTAGCCGAACCGATGACGCATTATCTCAAGCCTCCCATCGGAGAACCCAGGACGGTGGATGCAGCCCAGAGATCCATGATAACCACATTCTTTCACTGGGGTCTCCATGCCTGGGCCATCTATATTGTGATGGGGCTGGCTCTGGCCTACTTTACCCATCGAATGAAGATGCCCCTTTCGCTACGCAGCGCCTTCTATCCACTGATAGGAAAACGAGTGGAAGGGGCGGCTGGAAACATCATTGATACATTTGCCGTGCTGGGAACACTGTTTGGCCTGGCCACTTCTCTGGGTCTGGGAGTCATGCAGGTCAACGCTGGCCTGGATTATACCGGGGTGATGGAGCTATCCACAGAAAACCAGATCATACTGATTGGCCTTATCACAATGGCCGCTACGATTTCCGTGGTTACGGGTCTGGAGAAAGGAATCCTCTACCTCAGTAATTTTAATATTATCCTGGGCTTTATTCTCCTCCTATTCGTTTTCTTTACAGGTCCCACTCTGTTCATTCTGAAATCCTGGGTACAGAGCATGGGTGATTACTTCCAGCAATTCATTCATCTCACTTACTGGACTGCAGCATACAAAGGCGAAACGGAGGCGTGGAGAGATTGGCAGAAGAATTGGACATTGTTCTACTGGGCCTGGTGGATTGCATGGTCTCCTTTCGTAGGGATGTTCATCGCTCGAATCTCGAAAGGACGCACCATTCGGGAATTCATCCTGGGCGTTTCGCTTGTGCCTACCATCGTAACTTTCTTCTGGCTCACAGTTTTCGGAAACACCGCAATCTGGTTCGACCTGTTCGGAGGAGGAGCTGAAAACATTGCCAATGCTGTAGGTGATTCACGAACCATGCCCACTGCGTTGTTCATGCTTCTGGATAAGTTGCCCTTTGCCAGCATAACAGCACTCATCGCAACGGTGGTCATTACCGGCTACTTTGTTACGTCTTCTGACTCCGGCTCTCTGGTAATCGACATGATTACGGCCGGAGGCCATCATGAACCCCCGGTAAAACAGCGAATCTTCTGGGCCATCATGGAAGGCCTGGTGGCAGCGGTCCTGCTTCTGGCAGGTGGATTGGTGGCTCTACAAACCGCAGCATTGACCACAGCTTTACCGCTATCGATCGTGCTAATTCTGATATGCTGGGGCCTGGTGCGACAGTTGCGAAAGGATCCAGCCCGAGCCCGGCGATATGGAGTCAACCCTCTGGAGATCCAAAAAGAGGAAAAGGAGAAGGCTCGTAGAGCCGTGGAGTCCGCTCAGCAGGAATCGGTAGATGTTCAGAAATGAAATCTAAGACATCCGCCGGCACGGCAAAGATCGGGAGGAATCCAACCGAGCCAGGTTCCAATAACAGGGATCCCGAATTCGCCACCTCAGGGCATGGATGCCTCTGTAATGGAGCCCACCTGGAATCCCGGTAAGGGTTGCTTCCACAATGGAACAATCTGAAACCCTTACCGGAAATTAGCCATCCTTGTGCCGGGCTAT
>PBEB01000002.1 GCA_002717505.1 Leptospiraceae bacterium | reverse complement strand
CCTGCCTCTGGCGGCCCGAAAAAGGGCGCTGACCTCACAATTGCGACTCGTTCTATAATCTACTACTTCCATTCAACCTTCAAATTCGAAATACGATGGACTGCTCCAAGCATCTATAGCATTTCCGGACCCCGGATCATAGCTTTCCAGGCGATAGGTTCAAATGGGCCCTTTCGAACGTCGTGCTGAAGAATCAACATGGTTTCGAATTGCCTCAGGTATATCGAACCGATCCCATTGGCGTCCATAGCAGGAGATGCTTAAACCTCAGGGAAGGAACATGGAATCGACACAGGTTAGAAATGCTGAAGTAAGCGAGATACGATATGGCTCTCAGGAAATTGAGAAGTATTATCGGCAGTCTCAAGTGGACTACAGATTGTTATGGAGCTTCCACCGCTCCCATTCTCTACATTACGGTTTCTGGTCCGAATCAACCAGAAATCTGAGCGAAGCTCTAGAAAGGGAAAACGGAGTGCTGGCGCGAATGGCCGGAATTCACTCTCAGGATGTAGTCCTGGATGCAGGATGCGGCGTTGGGGGTAGCGCAATCTACCTGGCAGAGAACCTGGGCTGCCGGGTCCGGGGCGTTTCCTTATGCGATCACCAGCTGCAAAGGGCTCGACGATTGGTCCGAACCAAGCAGGTGGAGCACCTTGTGGACTTTGAACATGGTGATTACCATGTTTTAACACATCCTGATGAATCCTTCTCCGTCATCTGGTGTATTGAAAGCTTCTGTCACTCCTGGAATAAATCTTTGTTTCTCAGGGAAGCCTTCAGGCTCCTGAAGCCCGGAGGAATTCTCATTATTGCCGATGGCTTCGAAGCTAACAAGGCTCTTGACGAATCGGAAAGCAAGCTAATGCGTTCCTGGCTGGATGGTTGGGCCGTGCCTGATCTATTGAGCCCGAGCGAGATGCAGTCCCGGGCTCTGCATGCAGGGTTTGGTCAGATGGATTTTCGAGACGTAACTTCCAGTGTGCAAAGGTCCTCCAGAAAGTTATACAACTATGCCACACTATTTTCTCCAGCTGCCCGAATCGCATCCTTCCTGGGGTTGCGCCGGGCTACTTTGAACGGCAACCTGAGGGCCGCCAGAGACCAGTATCTGGCGCTTCGCGCGAATTTATGGCAGTATGGAGTGTTTCGAGCATGGAAGTGATGGGCAAAAAACAAAGAGAAGCGAAGCAGGAGATGAATCGATGGCATCCTTCCGCGATGAGTTCATGGCAAGCATTGGGCGATCCGGTGGCCGATGCCGTAATCCAGGAGCTGCTCTCCAGGGGACAGATCGATGGACTGCATTCGGTTCTGGACGCAGTTCAACTGAATTCGGATCCCATACCCGAATGTCCTCCGATCCTGAAGTCCTATTTTGAAACTACCGAGGTTCTCCCTGACTTCGCGAACCCAGATACATTGCGATATTCGCAGGATATCTTCTCTCGTTATGGCCTGCCCATGACGCTCAGCCTGTTCTGCCTTGTTCTGCCAGAAGGATATGCAGCCCCACGACCTGCTCTGGCCCTTTCCTTTACGAGAACCATGTATGATCATACTCGAAGGCGCCTGGCGGAAACCGCTCAGTTCTTACTGGACGTAGTCTCCCCTGGAGCCTTTGAGCCGGAAGGAAGGGCCATTCGCAGCATTCAGAAAGTCAGACTGATGCATGCGGCCGCCCGATTTTTTGTGAAGCGGAGGCCGGAGTGGCCTGCATCCTACGGTGATCCAATTTCGCAGGAGGACATCGCCGCGGTAGCCGGTGGGTTTGGATCGGAAACCATCCGAGGCCTTGAAAAACTTGGAATCCAGCTGAAGGAAGAAGAAAAGGAAGCTTATGTACATTGCTGGGCCGTGATGAGCTCGATGATTGGACTGCAGCGCGAACTGGTGGCCAGAGATTTTGATGACATGGATCGATGTGTTCAAGCGTACAAGCGGCGGCAATGGGGACCCAGCAAAGAGGGAAAGGAGCTAACAGCCAGTCTCATGGAGATGGTGAATCGCCAGCTTCCTCCATTGTTGCGTGGATTGCCGGAAACCTATCTTTATTATCTAATGGGACAGGAAGGAGCGGAGATCCTGGGCGTAAAAAGGTCCCGGAGAAGCTCGCTATTGAGACCCTTTCTTGGCTTAAACTCCTTCATCAATATGTCGCAGCATAGATCCAGGCGACTGGCTCGGATTATTCGTTCTCTCACCCTTGGAATCCTTCAGGGCGTTATGGTGCGCGAAATCGGAGATAAGCCGGTAAAATTCTATATGCAGCCCGCCATTCGCGAGGCATGGCAAATGGCCCCGATCTATCGTAGATTCTCCCGGAAAGGAAACCTTTCTGCAATTTCTGTATCTGTCCGGAAAGGAAAGGATGATTCCAAACCCGGTGACCGGAATCGAACTGAGAGCTCACAGGAGGTAAAGCTTATAGATTTGAGTCGCACCGGTGCCGGCCTGCTGGTGAATCCAGACTGCTCAATCGGTACCAACGGTACATCCCTTCTGCTAGAGATTACCCGGGAAAACGTTTCCATAAAAGTTCATGCGATGATCTGCAATGAACGCAAGGAAAGCCAATCAGAGATGTATCAAATCGGTGTAGAATTTGACTGTCCGGATCCACGAACCGCGCGAATCATTCAGCACTGGTTGGACCTGGAAGAATCCCAGGATCTGGTTCAAGGCACAAAAGCCCTGGCAAACGAGAACAGACACTGAGCGTAGCTAACAATTAGTCGAAAGGTTCAATCTGGAGTAGGCCAATCTNCGCCCGGCGGGTAGGAGCCATTCGCATTGAGGAAGTTAGGTCGGATACTGAGTTCATTCCATGGTGGATCTGAAATGCTACATAATCCATGAAATCAGGAAGCTACCTGGAAGCGGCCGCGCAAGCGACCGTTCCGAGCAATAGAATTAATGACGCATGCGGCCAGTTAGATTCGCAGTGGGCTCCAGCTTGATGTAAGGAGCTTCAATGTCGCCATCTACAGTGCCCTTTTCGCCAATGTAGATTTCTTTGCTGGCCTTTACATTTCCTTTGAGCTGCCCCAAAACGATGGCAGTAGAGCAGTTAACATCGCCCTCCACTACAGCATCCAGTCCTACAGTAAAGGAATGGCCAGGAAGATTAATGGCTTTAGTTGAAACCTTCCCTTCGATGATCAGTTTCTCATCTGCGTTGATTTCTCCGACGATATTCAGTGTCGGTCCAATTACAGTCATTTGCATGTTTACGGGCATTGTTTAAGGCCTCCGAAGATATTTGTACTAAACCCTTACAGGTATGCTGGCAATCAAAATTTTGCATGTGCGGAAAACCTTGTCGGTTTTCTAGCCTGCGATCACCACTAACAGTGCTATCAAGCAGATGAAGTCAGGGCAGCCTGATTCGGATGCCAGAATCTGCTCCAACATGCTTAACTCGAATACTGATCCATCAGGCTTCGAAAAACACTTCCTATCATTATCGAGAGATAGAACCAAATCGGTAAGTCAGTCGGAAATGAATTCTAAAATCCTCTTCTCTTTCCTGTCGGATGGCATAAGGAGCGGCAAGCGACATAGAAAAGCGTTCTGTCACATTCCAACGAACCGTGGGCCCCAGGAGCCAGTGCACTCTCTTTCGCTCATCTGGATCGTATCTGTGATCATATCGGTTCTCCAGCGCCAGATCCCAGGCGCCCAGGCGAAAACCCATGGAAAGATCATAGATCACCGATCGATCGAACTGCTGATCCACATCTTCAATGAATCTGGGATTCGTCTGAGTAGACCACATAATGGAACCCTGAAGAAAGAACCAGTCCAGATTCAATAACAGTCCAGCATATGGCTGAAGGTAACCCACATCCTTCTTTACATCCCCCTGACTTGTTCCCCGGGAAAACCGGACGGTCATGCCCAGAGTTGTAGTCAATGGCCCAAAGCTGGGACCCAGCCGAAAGCCTGCCTCAAGGTGATCCAGGTATTTCCGCTTTTCCGCATCTGTGACGGTTCTCTCCAGGTAGGGAATCGTACCATATACAGAAAAATAATCCGTGGCAGCCCATTCTCCGGAAAGATACAATGATCTTTCTCGCTCGTAATACTTATGTCGATCCAGCTCTGAGAAATGCAAACCCAGGTGGACTCGGCTGGCGATATCCAGGGTCTGAGTAGTGAGTGGCTCTACTGTTTTTGAATTTCGAGCCAGTAATGTTCCAGGTAGCAGAATAATACAGAAGAANAGGGCTATGATTTTATTCACGAATCCCTCCNGTAAACTGGTCTACCGTCAAAGCGAACCGATTGGCTACAAATTGAAAGCCCGCATCATTCGGATGGATGCAATCAAACATTAGGTCCGAACGCGACACCGGCGGCCCTCCCAGAGTGGCCCGTAGATCAATGTAATGAAGCTCTGGTATCTCGGTATCCATTCTGGCTAGGAAAACATTATGCCGATTGGTAATGTTTCGAATCAAATCTTCCGCTTCGGACTGAGTTGCGCCTTCGGTTAGGGCAGACAGCACGCAGGATGAATTCAGATTCGGGTTCGGATAGTCGTAACCATGGATAAAAAAGGTCAAGGGAGCTCCCCCGTATTTCTGCTGCTTGTAGAAATTCGCTTCCTGCACCAGGCGCTTAAGACGAATCTCCATGGAAGTCTGTCTGGCCAGGAGCACCGTTTCGAAGCCATTTGCCTCGTATTCGCCGATGGATCCCAGCATGTCGTTTCCACCAAGACTAACGAACATATACTTGATTTCCGGACCTGCATTGTTGATAACCTGAATAAAACCTCGTTTGCTCTCTACTTCATTTCGGAGAGTATGCCCGGCCACTACGGAAGCAGTGATGCGAAATCCATCCATGCGAAGCCAGTCCAGCATATCCCGCTGGAGCTCCAGACCAAAGGCAAAGTCCGTCCAGCTATCGCCTATCATGCCAAATTTGGAAGGTGAAGGACAGGTTGTAATGATTTCGCATTGAAGGTTGGCCAGCACTTCGTCCCCCGGGTCCGAGGAACGGTCGCAGGCTGTGAACCCAATCAGTAGAATTAGAGAGATAAGACTGGTAAGCTTTTTCAGCACCAATGGATTTGTTTTCATTTGGATGTCCCGGGCAATGTGGCCCTGGAACAATTTAATTGGAAGTGCGGCAGAAGTAAACCGCAGAATCTGCAACAGGTGTCCTGGGGGAATGGTTTGGGCAGGCTCATTCTGGACAATGCAGGACGGAAAACGGAACAGCGCAGGCAGGATCACACGGACGATCGCGGAGGACTGAACCGCAAAGCCACCGCAGCCGCTGTAGAAAAAAGCACTAGAGCTGACCGATCTAGCGGAGGCTCAGCGGTAGCATTTCCATAATAGGCCTGGAAAAGCTCAAATCGACAGCGCCACAATGAGCAGCGCCTTGCCAACAAGGTTCAGAGAACATTGATCTGCCAGAAAATGGAATTGAATTCGGATCAGCGGGCAACGAGCGGCCTTCTTAAGGCCGGAGCGAAGCCAGACCTCTTACCAGCTTCCTGAGGCTCCACCGCCTCCGAAACCGCCTCCGCCGCCGCTGAATCCTCCGCCCCCGGAGGAAAATCCGCCTCCTCCAGAAGAGGAAAAACCGCCACTGGTTCCTCCTCCGCGGCCAAAGGCACCGATGAGGGCAGCAAAGAGAACGGAGAAGATCATGGACATGGAAAATCCCAGTAGAATCCAACCAAGAATGATGCCAATGGGTGCCATCACACCGGCGGCAAGAAAGCCATTAAACATCACTCGAAGAATGAGCGCACCCACCACGACAAGAATGAAAACAATGCTACTGAATCCCTCGGAACCGCCTTCCAGGAATTCCTGATTCTCTTGATTTTCCAGAGGTACTTCTTCCAGGGATGGAAGCTCTTCCCCATCAATCAGTGCGATGATGGCATCTGTGGCTTCGTCGAGTCCCGCATAATAGTCGCCATTGCGAAAATTCGGTGTGATGATGTTCTCGATAATTCGATTGGCCTTCGCATCTGGAATCGGACCTTCCAGTCCGTAACCAACTTCAATTCTGATCTTTCGTTCTTCCTGGGCGATGAGAATCAGGACCCCGTCATCCACTCCGGCCCGGCCCAGCTTCCATTTTTCAACAAGGCGAATAGAGAAGTCCTCAATGGGTAGGCCACCAATGTTGGGCATAATAACAATGGCTACTTGCGGTCCCTGGCGATCTTCCAGGGCTTTCAATTTCTGGGTCAATGCCTGAGCCTCGGACTGAGAAAGCAGACCTGCCCGATCCAGCACTCGAGCGTCCATCTCCGGAAGAGGTACTTCCTGAGCCAATACAGGCGCAGCCATAGCCAGGCTGAAAGCCATCAGGAATGCTTGAAAGCACCGAATATGAAAAGAAATGGAGGAGTTGGCCGGGTTCTTTTCTGAATCAATAAATCGCACAAAATATCCTTACAGTACCACCGGAGCATCGGACAGTTCGTTCTGATCTCCTTCGCGGTAGGGAAAGTGGCGTGCCAGCACATCGGTAATTCTGGAGATACCGTGTAGAACGCCCTCTTTGAATTTCTTTTCCCGAAACATCTTTTCCATCTCCTGGCAAATACTTTCCCAGGTTTGCTGGCCTTCCAGGCTATTGATCCCTCGATCCGCCAGGATTTCCATATCGTGATCTGCCAGAAGAAGATACAATAGAACTCCATTGTTTTCTTCCGTATCCCAGACGCCCAGATCGCTGAATACTTTGAGAGCTCGATCCGCACCCCGGACATTCTTCAGCACATGGATGGGTTCAAGAGATGCTTCCACGGCAAATCGAAGTTCTGCGCGATGCTTTTTTTCGGAAGCAGCAATGGCCTGTTTTATTTCTTCCATGTCGTTACTGGAAAAGTAGCTAGATACCCTCCAGCGAGTAGTGAATAGATGTTTCAGGAATCGGGCCATAGACTGTTGCTCCAGTTAGTATTCAGAAGTCATCATACAGCCAATGCATACATGATGAAAAGCAAAATCCCCGATCAGGAAAACCCGGAGGGCTCACCCATTCGGGGATCGAACAGATTTCCCTGCCCCCCCCGGTAGTTCAGGAAACAGGGTCGCGGAATGTCCTGCCGTTATGGTTTAGAGGTCAATTTCCGGTGGTTTGGACATCTCCTCTTCATTTTCTACTTCAAACGTATCCTTGGTCTGGTAGCCAAATATCTTGGCGGTCAGGTTAGCCGGGAATTGCCGAACTGTAGTATTGTAATCGCGAACCGAATCGATGAAGCGCTTTCGTGCCACCGTAATCCGATTTTCCGTACCTTCGATCTGAGCCTGAAGATCCCGAAAGTTTTGATCGGACTTTAGTTCCGGATACCTTTCTACGGTTACCATCAATCGGCTCAGAGCCTGGGTAATATCCCCCTGGGCTTGCTGGAATTTATTGAATGCCTGGGGATCATTCACCAGTTCTGGCGTGGCCTGAATACTGGTAGCTTTGGAGCGAGCCTCGATGACTCCCACCAGCACTTCCTTTTCCTGAATGGCGAACGCTTTCACCACTTTGACGAGCTGCGGAATAAGATCCTGGCGCCGCTTGTACTGGTTCAGTACTTCAGCCCAGGCGGCCTTAACCTGCTCATCCTTCATTTGAATTTCGTTGTAGCCACAGTTTGTGCTCGTGTACAACAGGGTCAATAAGGCGATCCCAAGAATGCTTTTCTTTTTTCTGTTCATATGCCTCGAACTCAATTTTAAGGTCGCATAGAGATTAGTGTTCTGAGATGCAAAGGTCAACAAAAAAATGCCGGAAGAACAAACACAGCAACAGACAGGACAGATCTTGAATACAGATAGCTTTCTGGCTTTGAGAAAAGCTATTGTAGACTACTTTGCCGCATCCATTCAAGAACTGCTTCCGCGAATCATTGTAACTGTAGTGATTCTGCTCGTAGTCATTCTAATGCGAATACTGCTCCTCCGGCTGGCAACCCGGCGGATGCGAAATCAATCCAATCGACTTCGCTGGAGAACCAACAGTACATATTTCGCAATCCTTGCCTTTCTCGTACTGGCCTTTCCGGTCTGGCTCCCCTCCCTGCGCTCGATTGCCACCGTGCTGGGTATTTTCGGCGCCGGTATTCTCATCGTATTCAAGGAGGTATTTCTGAATCTGGCGGCCTGGTTCTACATTATGATTCGCCGACCATTTGAGATTGGAAACAGGATCTCGGTAAGCGGATTTGCCGGGGATGTTCTGGATATTCGATTGCTGGAATTCACTGTTATGGAAGTCAGCCCCCGGAACCTGGGGGGGCAGAGCACAGGTCGAATCGTCCATCTTCCCAACGCTCTTTTATGGACCACTCCTCTGGGTAATGCCAGTAAGGAATTCTCCTTTAACTGGAACGAAATCAGGGTTCCGATCAAAAGCAATAGCAACTGGAAACGAGCAGAGGCCATTCTAAAGGAAATCGCATCCACAAGCACAGAGGCAATTTCCTCCTCGGACTCTCGCATCCAGCTTTCTGCAAATGAATATGCCATCTCCTTTTCGCGGCTGCATCCAGGAATCTTTCTTGAGTTCCAGAAAGGGGCCGTTGTTTTAACTTTGAGACATCTTTCCGAGCCCAGAACGCGAAGGATGACCGTAGATGCGATCTGGCGACAGATCCTGGAACGCTTTGACTCAGAGGGAATCGAACTGGATAGTAGCTACGAGGAACCCATGGGCGATGCCCACTTTTGACATGTAGCTTTGCTTCAGAATCGAAGAAGCAGTGGATATCGGGAGCAGAAAATGATCTGGAACTGGTTTAAGAAAAAGGATTCGAACAGCTATTCTCTGTGGAAGATCGCAGGAGTCGTTCTCCCGGTTCTGATTATCATCGCATTTGTTCTTTTGAGCCGGAATTATGAGACCGTCACGCCGAGGAAAGGGCCGATTGTTGAAGCAGTGTACGGTCTGGGAACGGTTACTCCGAGAAGAACCTTCACGGTGAAGACTGGAGTTTCTGGTCGAATCGAAAAAATCTATGCCAGACCAGGAGACCAGGTTTCATCCAACGATCCGTTGATTCGCACAGATTCTCTTTTATTTCGCGCTCCATTTGAAGGAATTGTAACAAACTTGCTCTTTGAAGAAAGCGAAATCGTAATGCCGGGAAGCCCAATCCTTACGATGAAGACCATGGAGGATCATCATGTTGAGCTCATTCTGGACCAGGAATCGGTGCTTCGCATACGTCCCGGCTTGAAGGCTGAGCTGAGTTTCGAAACACTTCGTGCAGAACGAATTCCGGGTGTGGTTTCAAGGGTTTATTCTTCCGGAGGTGAATTCATTGTAGAAGTGGAGTCCGATGAGATGCCCGCCGAAGTCTTGCCGGACATGACTGCGGATGTGGCAATTCAGGTGGCGCGGCGAGAAGATGTTATGTTAATACCTCAGCGAGCCGTGCAGCGGGGTCAGGTGCAGGTTGTGCGAAGCGGACTTCGAAAAAGAATTCCTGTGAAGATCGGAGCGGCAGATGCTGAATGGGTAGAGATCGTGGATGATAGCCTGAAAATGGATGATCGTATTGTAGTGCCCAGACGTTAAACTATGTTCTTTCTTGCCACTCGACAGCTCCTGGATCGGTTGCAGCAAAGCGCTCTGACCTTGATTGGCATCGCTCTGGGCACTGCGGCCTACGTAATGTTTTCCGGCATTATGCTGGGTTTTCAGGATCAAATCATCGATCTACTGGTGAATACCGATGCACATATTCGAATCAGTCCCAGAGATGAGTACCGAAGTCCTGAATCCTACCAGGGAGTCTTCTTTCCAGAGGATGAAGTATTCTGGATTACACCACCCAGCGGAATGACCAGATCCAGAGACCTTTCGAATGTTTATGGGTGGTATCAGAGGCTTGAGGCAGATCAGAGAGTGGCCGCCTTTGCCCCTCAGCTGAATCTTCAAGTCATGGTAGGAAACAGTAATTACTCTGTGGCCTCGGTGCTATTTGGCATAGATCCGGAAAAACAAAAAGCCGTAAGCAATATGGGCGAGAACCTGCTGGAGGGCTCCCTGGCAGATCTGGGTCGCGGAAACTCCCTGGCAATCATCGGCAGCAAAATGCAGGAAAATCTGGGAGTGCAGCACAATGGCACAATTCAGATTATCTCTCCGGACGGGAAGAAAGCCAATCTCAAGGTTGTGGGAATCTATGAATTCGGGAACACCCAGCTGGATCAGGGTTTCATATACACAAATATCAAGACCGCTCAATCGCTTTCTGAAGGCGCACGTCATGTCACCAGTATTGTTGTGCGTTTGCACGAAGTCAGCGAAGCCGCCAATGTAGCTTCCCAGTGGTCGCAGTTTACAAAGGACAAAGTGGAAAGCTGGGATCAGGCAAATGAGAGCATTCTCTCTGTTTTTCAAATGCAGGATGTCATACGAACATCCTTAACGGCCGTTATCGTATTGATTATCGCCTTTGGGATTTACAATATTCTGAACATGGTGGTTTTTCAGAAGCAAAAGGAAATCGCCATCCTGCGTTCCATCGGATTCGATTCGAAAGATACCATACAGCTATTTCTGATCCAGGGCTTTGTTCTGGGAACCCTGGGATCTCTGGCTGGACTGCTCATTGGATTTGTTGGCTGCCTCTATATTTCAACCATTTCCATTGGAGGCGAAGATACTATTCGCCAGATGATCGTCTCTTACAAACCCTCCATCTACATCGTTGGTTTTTCGATCAGCGTCACTGCTTCCGCCATTTCCAGTTATCTTCCAGCACGTCGAGCTTCGCGACTGCAGCCCATCGAAATCATTCGAGGAGCAGGCTGATGGATATTCAGATCCATGGATTAATCAAGTCGTTTGATAACCCGGATAAACCGGTGCTGAAGGGTCTGGACGTGGAAATCAAGGCTGGCCAGTTCGTTTCCATCACAGGTCGCTCGGGTTCCGGGAAATCCACATTCCTCTATTGCATAAGCGGTCTGGATACGATTTCATCGGGCACCGTAACCATTGGCGGCAAGAATATGCATACCATGAATGAAGCAGCCATTCATCGCTTTCGCAACGAAGAAATGGGCTTTGTTTTTCAATTTCATTATTTGCTCCCCGAGCTCACTGCTCTGGAGAACGTATTGATGCCGGCCCGAAAAAAAGGCATGCATCAGCATATGGAAAAGGAAGCCAGAGATTTGATGGAACAATTCGAAGTAGGACATGCTGGCAGTCGAAAGCCATCACAGATGTCGGGAGGAGAGCAGCAACGAGTGGCCATTGCGCGAGCTCTGATTATGAAACCATCTATTCTCTTTGCCGATGAGCCCACAGGGAACCTGGACTCAGTTAATGGCGAAACGGTTCTTCGCATCATTGAGCAAATCAACGAGATGGGAGTTACAATTCTGATGGTCACTCATGAACAGGATTACGCCGCGCGAGCCAACCGCGAGCTAGAGTTCGCAGATGGCAAAATCATAGCGGACCGACACCACAGAGCCCATCATCCCAGAAAGAAGCACAAATAGAGTGTTCTGGTCTGTGCCGGCATTTCTCAGGCATAGCCAGCACGATTGATCAGCGCCACCCGGGTTCAGGCTTCCTCGTAAATCCAGTCCGCATATTGTATTACTCAATTCATGCGAACGATCCTGGTCAGTTATACGGATTGAAGGGATCGTCCTTCTTTCCCTGGTCGGGTCGCGGAAAGCGCTCTTCGCCGGACGGGGGACCAGACTGCCCGGGTCGTTGGTCGGGCTGCTCGGGTCTCCCAGGGGAATCGCTACCAGTTTCAGATTGCTGCGATGGAGAATCCGGGCTCTCTCCACTGAGGCCGGTGGAAGAAACGAAGTCTGTGGACGCTGTGGTGCCGCCCGCCGTTGCCGGGCTGGATACAAAGCGCGGCTGCCTCTCTTCGTAGCCTGGCATTAGCTGCTCTTTTACGGCAGGCGTAAGGAAGAGGTTGGCAATGGCTCCCTCAAGCACCATCATCAAGCCATAGGAAACGGGAACCAGAACGATCGTCAATAGTATGAACAGGAAGAACATGGCACCAAAGGCTTCATCCGCGCCGAAGCCCATAACGTCTATGCCGGCACCCAGGAACAAAGATCCAAAAACCAGCGCAAAATAGGGGATCCCTATTAACAGAAGGGGCACTAGAGCGATGATTAACTTGGCCATAAACAGGCTGAATCCATGTCCTCTGGTTAATCTCCAGGATTGCACGAAGGCATCCCAGGGTCCGATTCGCAGATCGTAAACCAGAGGATAAACCAGATCCAGCCTGGCCATAAAGTAATGAGCCGTAAGCCCGATGAGCGTAAAAACAACCAGAACGGATATGGCGCCCAGGGTATCTTCGGTAAAGCCGGCGCCCAGATCTGTCCCCAGATTTCCAGACTCGATAATGGCTTGAAGAGAGACAGCAAAGATGGCGGCAGATACAGTGTATGCGATGATTGTTACGATGAACCCGGCCAGGATGAAAAGAAAATACAGCAAACCTGCCAGAAATACACCGCCAAAATTGTTAAATGGCTTGAACAGATCTTCGAGCCTGGCCTCACCGCGGGCCGCCCCGCTCCCATAGCTCACCATACCGGCGATTAGATGAGGCCAGACCACAAAGCCGCCGCAAATAGATAGCAAAGAGGCGCAGCTACGGACGATGTAGTGAATCAAACCACTGGCGATGGAGACCAGAAAACTGGAAAAGAAGCCCTTAAAACCTATGCTCAGCATCTTGCCCAGCGTGAATTCGATGCCATCCTGCACCGATCCATAGGTTTCGATGGAGGCCCGGGAGACCTGATAGGGATTCTCTGATTCTGCCATGATGGCCCAAATGCCCGATCAATCCCCATACTTCAATTTTTTTGTGAGGCGGGATAGGAAAATGACCGATTATTCAGATATGGCCCCAGGTATGGATCGAATTGAGAACCGCGTAAGAGACATAATGCAGAGGTTTGACCAGTTGAATCAGATTCCTCAGGTTAAACCGGACACCAGGCCGGAGGCCACTGAATCTCAGGATTCGGTTATGGGTCAAGGTCTGGAAAGCATGCGAATGGCCCAGAAGTCCCATCCCGGAGTGGGACCAGAAAGCACTCATTTTCAGAGAATCCTGAACGCTCTGGTGGAAGAGAAAGCCGAGGATTACGGTGTTTCACCGGATCTGGTTCGGGCTGTAATGCAGGCAGAGTCAGCGGGAAATCCGGATGCTCTGTCTCCTGCTGGTGCCCAGGGGCTGATGCAGCTGATGCCCGGCACGGCCAAACAACTGGGTGTGGATCCCACAGATCCGGTGCAGAATCTGGACGGTGGCATTCGCTATCTAAAGGCCATGAATCAGAGGTTCGGAAATCTGGACGAAGCTCTGGCGGCCTATAATGCCGGACCTGGAGCCGTGGAAAAATATGGCGGCATTCCTCCTTATAAAGAGACAATAAACTACGTGAAAAAAATTCGGGACATCCTGGATGAGAAGCGTTGATTGACAGAGCATGATCCGGAAAACCCACAGACGATGGCCGGTCCTTCCTTTTTTACTCCTTTTTTTCCTGGGTGCCTGCCCGGAAAACGATGATGATGCGTTGATGCTTCATCTGTACCATTCCCTGGATGAAGAAATACAGGATGCTGTAGATGGCACGGAAATCCCTCCGGAATACCTGGCAGCCCTGATCTCTCTGGAATCTCATCCAGCGGGGAATCGAGACAGCAAGCGATTCGAGCCTGCCGTTTATGATAGATTGATGGATCTCAAATACTCCGGCGAGCCATTCGGCTACATTCCCCGGAATCGAATTCGTACGCTGGAAGATCAGAAGCTACGGGAACTGTCCACCAGCTATGGACTGACTCAGATCATGGGTTACCATTGCCTTGAACTGGGATGCTCCATCGACGATTTGAAGGGAGAATTCCATTTGCTCTGGTCCGTAGCTTATATTCGTGATCATTACGGGAAGCAAGTTAAAGCGAGAAACTGGGAAGCTTGCTTTCGCATGCACAATACAGGGCGCGTGGACGGTACCACCTCCCGAAAGGATTATGTAGAAAAGGGACTCATTAGGATGCAGTATTACCGGAAATGGATCAATCAGGAAGGCAGTTTATTCTGAATTCTGCCATGGCCGGCCTTTAGCAATCTTGCATGCGATTGAGACCAGCCCGGATTGCTCCAGGCCAGTTCTTGAACCTCTAGTCCTCTTTATCGAAAGCCAGTCTACCTGCTCCGCGAATACTCAGCACCAGGCAATTGACGGCAATCAGGAATGGATACTCAAATTTCACCTGATCATCCCCGGACTCCAGATTAAACAGAAGCCCCAGGGAGGCGCCATGAGCTACAAAGGCAACTCCGAAAAACCAGAGCGCAATCATGAGTGCAATGTCTCTAACTTTGAATCCTAGAATCAGGCAAATAGCGAAGACATTTTCAACCGTAATCGTACCCAGTACCACAAGATAGTGAAGCGGCGACCGGACGATGTTAGCTTCTACCATAGCAGCAAATTCTGGAATATGGAATAATTTGGGTATCCCATGGGCCAGAAGGAAAAGTCCAGTAATCCACCTTAGCAATGTAGGGGCATAAGGAGCGTACGGTTTTGTGATATCGCGTAAAGTTCCGAGCATGCCCCAGGCTAGGCCAGGCCTATCCACGTGCAATAAAAAAGGGCAGCCGAGGCCGCCCTTTCTCTGGCGCCAGTGGCGCCCTTCTAATGATTCAGAGATTACTGGTTAATCTGTGCTTCCTCGGCTGCAGCTTCGAACGCTCGTTGCCCGCCAGGAAATTTCAGGTAACCAACACATTGGCAATCTTCCCAGGTTTCATTTCCACCGGCTTCTACACAATGACCGGTTCTGGAATCCAGGGAGCAGCAATCATAGAGGCCAATCCCTTTGATTTTACCTCGAGATTGAGTAATGATGGCATAACCAGTAGACTGACCATCAGCCACTCCAGATGCCTGCTCCAGATAATCACCGATGATCTTGGATAGTCCATCACCAGCTACCAGGTCACGAGCAGCGCGACGGCAGGTAGTTTGCTTCATTGCGATGCTTCCATTCTGGATAGCTTGCTGAGAAGCTCGAGCAGAGAACTTCAGGTAGAGATAATCTTTGTTATCATCATCGGTACAGTACTGAGCCGGGCTCAGGCCTTCCAGTGCTTTGGCAGCATCCGGCGCACAGGCCCATCCTTCGAAAACCCATCCATCGCTACCAACGGTGGTGGCGTCTCTTCGGGAATCACCTGCTCCACAGTATGTGATTGCAAATACTGCTAAAATTGCGGGTATCAAAACTTTTTTCATTTTCGGAAACTCCTTACCCCAAAAAGTGTTCTGCCGGATGGCAGAGTCGCTATCTGGCTACATTCAGTTAGAAGAGGACATGGGTCTGCAGTTCAATTTTTTTTCAATACCGTCCGGGAAATTTTCCCAAAATTATGGTCGAACCGCACTTTTGTTGTTTGCCACAGTCCTTGCTCTTTTCCTCGGCATTGTACCTAACTGCAGGACATCATCTCCCTGCCAGGGATGGGAAAAGTATTTTCCCACAGACCTGGAGTTTAAAGAAGAATTAACTAATGCAACACTCAGGGGTGCCGGATGCTACAGTAACCCCCTTCCGTCAAGAATCACAGACCTGACGCTTCTGGATGGGGTGGATCCCTATGCCGATCTGAGCATGGAAGTGGATTGCTCCCTGGATTCCAGCACCCTTCAAGATGAGATAGACAGGGGCCGTAAGTATGTTCGCATGCTCGATCTAAGTCGAGGCAATTCCGTTAGCATAATTGTCCGATTCATCCGAAGTGACGGTCGATGCGGTATAGTTGTTCGTCCCAGATCAACTCTAAACTATGAAACTTTCTATGCCCTCTACTTGATGCGGGGCCCGGCAACCGACAATTTCGATGAACCCAGAGAGTTTCGCGCGCTAAAATGGAAAGCCTTTCGCAACAACATAGACACTGAAACCGATGAACTGTATCGGGATGCCTTAACTCAGGCGTCTGAACGATGGGGCACACATCCCGATTCTTTTCGCATGATTCAGGCTTTTACCACTCGGTCCTTTCGCAGTGTCACTGTGCCTTCCATCACAGGAAGAAATCAGTATTTTGCCGCAGCGCGCAATACCAGACTCATCGGTTCATTGGATAAATCTCCGCATCCTCTGGCCAATTTTATGCTGGATGCGCACAACAGTCTGCGAATCGAGGATTCTCAGGAAAATACCACTTCCGAAGATTCCGATCCAGCGAGCGAAGATGCGATAGAATCCAGGAGGCAGACCCTTGCGCTGCGAAACATCCGTACGCTTGGTCAGAGAACCGGTCTTCGCGCAGGATTTGTTGAATTAAACGGAGCCTGTACAACCGTGCATGAACCGGAGCTATGTGACTATAGAGAAGTGGAAATTCCGGAGCTTCATCTGAGGTACATTCCCTTCCTCTACACAGATGGACTTCAGGACTATAGAAAGGTCCTGATCATGCCTTTGAGTGTATTCACAAACTCAAACCGGGCCGCAGAAATTCGCTCCTGGAAAGCCCGGCTGCAACAGAAGTCTGTGGCCCTGGTGATATACCTGGGTCCTGACCCGGTACTTCGGCTAAATGAGCCAGACCATCTTCAAAAGGAACTGCTCCAGGGTGCTCTCTCGTTTTCTGCTCTACCGCTTGCCCGATCAAGTGAAGTTGCGCTCTATTGCGAAGAAATTCAAATCTGCCCTTTGCTTGGGCTGTATTCCAGGAATGTCAGCGCCCTGGTGGGATCCAGCAGCTGGATGCATCGGAGAGCATCCCTGAGGGATTCCTTCCCGCCAGAAAAATACAGGACCAATCAACTTCGATTATCTGTACTGGCACCCTTTAGATTTCAGTCTTTTCTTCTCGAACCAGAAAAAACGCTGATTGCTCTGCGAAAGGGTAGATTTAGCATTCGCAAGAGCAGAGAAATAGATAGCTGGTTCAATGACAGGGATGCTGAAGAATAGCATAAATCAGGATCCAATCTCTTAGACACGAATGGTACACTGGTTAAAAAGGAAATGGCATAGCCCGGCGGCCATTGCTGCACTATCTCTGATTGTTTCGCTTCTAGTGATAGGATCAGCGCTGATTTCCGATCGTACCATATACGTATGGGGCCTCGCGCCCCGGATCAATGTCAGCTTGATCAAGATTGCCGAGTGGCTGGTTCTGATCCCGGGAACATTTCTGGCTTTCGCCATCCGCAAGCAGGGGCAACAGAATTCCGGAAAATCATATAGCGCGGAAGTTGGTAAGCCATCCAGGCCCACACCTCTCGCCTGGAGCATAAGTCTGGTTTCCGGTTATGCGATCCTGATCCTCTTTGTCGCTTACCTGGCGTTGTATTGCCGGAGTGCTTACGACTCATTCTATCTTCAAGAACATGATTTTTTGAATATTGCCGCTGCATTGCCCGGCGGAGATTGGCTCAGAACGCCGTATGTAAATACCGGACCCACGGGAAGCTTTCTGGGACATCATTTCAGTCCATTTCTACTATTGCTTAAACCGTTTTTTCAGGCCATAGCATGGCTGCCTCAAGCGAACTTCACCACCTATATGCTCCCCCTGTTTCTAGGAGCGGCCTGGGGAGTAATTCTCTGGTTTGAAACAATCCGACGTTATCTGGATGAAAGGTATCACTGGCTGTTGCCTGTTCTGGCAACCTTTCTTGTTTGCAATCCCCTGGTATTTCGCCTCAGCCTGAGCTTTCATTTTGAGGTCTTTATTCTTCCTCTGAGCGCTGGCTGTATCCTGTTCTGGAACCGTGGACACTACTGGGTTTTCTTCCTGCTGCTTCTTTCGGTTAAAGAAGACATCGCTCTTTATGTATTCCTGGTTTGCGCTTCGATAACATTGGTTCACCTTTGGCGGCATCGCCCTGGCTCATTGACCGAAGCTATACATGTAATACTCAAGCAGCAACCGAATGGAGGGCCAGAGCATAATCCCCCGAATCTTGCTGCCTCCTGGAATCATCGTAGATTATTGCTATCCGGCACATTCGCTCTGACATACCTCCTCTTCGCTGTTGCATTTCAGAAACTGCTTGCTGGAGATACCGGTGCAGACTGGTCCCACTACTGGCTACAGCCATTCGAATGGAAAGGAACCCAGACTACCGGACTCCTAATAGTGATTCTGGCAGGAGGATGGACCGCGCTGAAACATCCGGCTCTCCGCATCCCTCTGATTCTGATTTGTTTGATGCATATTCTTTCGAGGCATCCCTGGCATAATAGTTTTCAGAGTCATTATGTGTACACAGTTACCCTCATAGTGTTGCCTTCGCTTTTCTTTTTAAGACACAGGGCTATGGCACTGATAATCCCTTTAATGCTCTTTGCTGGAATGCTGGATCGCAGCACACCACAGCCCTTGCTTAAAGAATCAGCCTATGATAGTATTGTAGTTCTGACACGAATTCCGGAAAATAGTTGTGTACGAGCGTCAAAGCACATCGCCGTTCGCATACCGCTCCACAGCAGCCCCTTTCCCATCTACGAAATAGCCGGGAACCCTGAAGCAGAACGGGACCTGTGTCAGCCGCCGCCCGGAAAGGACTGTGGCGGACTCTACTTACTACTTGAATCACAGGACACGGCCTTGCTGCATGGCTGCCAGAAGCAGAATCTCCGGTTCCGTGCGGGCACCGAGCATTTGAACCTCTTTGAATATGTCCAACCAGGCCACTGAAATACTGATTATTGATGATGATCCGTCGATTCGAGAGCTTGTCTCAAGATTTCTGGAAAAGGAAGGATTTACTGCCCTGGATGCCTCCACCGGCGAGGAGGGCATCGCACTTTCTATCCGTCGCAGACCGGCCATAATTCTGTGTGATTATGGGCTGCCCGGTATCGATGGGTTGGAAGTCTGCGAGGCACTGAGGGACCGCCAGGATCTGGAATCCAGCTATTTTATTTTGCTTACGGCCAGCGGCGATATGGACAGCAAGGTCGCTGCCTTTGATCGCGGAGTGGATGATTTCATAACCAAGCCCTTCGATTACAGGGAATTAAGATCCAGAATCAAAGCAGGAATGCGTATATTCCATTTGAACGAAGCCCTCCGCCGCAGACAGGCAATCATGGACTTCGACTTGAACCAGGCCAGGGAGTATGTACGCAGTCAAATACCCGGCCCCATGAAAAGCGATCGAGTCTGGATCGATTTTATTTACCGGCCCAGCCATACTCTGGGCGGCGATATGTTCCACTTCGACTGGATTGACGATTGTCTTCGCATCTTTGTCCTGGATGTGTCGGGTCATGGTATTGGTTCTTCCCTTCTTTCGGTGGCGGCGCATCAGCTCTTAGTAGGCGGTCGATTACAGGCAAATCATCTGAATCCTGTAGAAGTTCTTCAGGAGTTAAACCGGGCCTTTCCGATGGAAAAACAAAATCGATTATTCTTCACAATCTGGTATGGCGTTTACGATTTTAAGGAGAAGACTCTAAGGTATAGTTCTGCCGGGCACCCTCAGGGCTTTCTAAAAGAATCCAGCGGGAAGAGTCACGTACTGATGAAAGGCGGGATTCCTATTGGTATGGTTAAGGACTACCAGTACAGATATAATCATCTGGAACTGCCTGATCCTTTCGTTATCTGTCTGTTCACAGATGGTCTTTACGAAGACGAATCCATTCCGCCGGATTTCAATGGCAGCCTGGATTCCTTCCATAAACTATTGAACAGGGTTCCAGATAAGGCTTCGGCTCCTGCGGTCTGGGGCGGAACGGTACTCCAGTGGCTTTACACAGAAGCAAGATGCCTCAGTCCGCGCGAAGATGATCTCACGCTAGTTGTTGCTGAAATAGATCAGGATGACCGTTCCGGATCGTAGTCAATTCGATTTCTACCGCTCGCTTTGGCTTTATAGAGCCCCCGGTCCGCACTTCGCACAAGCTCATCGCCTTTGCCCATAGAAGGCAATAAGCCGGCCACCCCTATACTAACCGTAACATGATCTTTGACGGTGCTTGAACGATGAGGTATTCCCAGGTTCTCCACACCGTTTAGAATCTTGCGGGCCACAACTTCGCCCCCGGGAAGATCAGTTCCCGGCAAAATAATGACAAACTCCTCTCCCCCGTATCGCGCAGCCAGGTCCCCGGGCCGGGTCAGACTTTCGCGCAGAATGCGAGCGATGGCAATTAAACAGAGATCCCCTTCCTGGTGACCGTATGTGTCGTTAAATGGCTTAAAAAAATCAACGTCGATCATCAGCAGGCTCAGAGCCTGATCATTTCGCACTGCTCTATTGAATTCGATCTCCAGCACAGCATCGAAATGCCGCCGATTGGGAATATCGGTGAGCGGATCAATCATCGATATCTTCTTGAGCTCTTCATTGGCCCGGGCCAGCTTGATGGTCATTTCCACCAGCTCCTTTTCATGGGCCCGCCTGCGATCCATCTCTCGTTTCAGCCGAATTGCAGCATTTACACGAGCCAGGAACTCGATCTTGTTAAAAGGTTTGCTAATAAAGTCCATGGCACCGGCGCGAAAAGCGCGAGCCAGGTAATCCTGAGGCGAATGGGCGGTCATCATGATGACCGGAATCTCTGCGTATTTATTGCTGGATTTGATCGTTCGGGTGGCTTCAATGCCATCCGTGCCAGGCAGGGAAATATCCAGTAGAATCAGATCGAATGTAGGCGGAGTTTCCCCTTCCAGCTCCAGGAGAGAAAAGGCCGCCTCAGCCGAATCCACGGCTTCAATTCCTGGATAACCATCCTGTGAGAGGAATGTCTTCGCCAGGAGTTGATCATCTGGATTGTCATCAACAATCAGAATTTTCATTTACCAATCTTCCGAATCGACAAACTCGATTTCCAGGGTTCCCAGATATTCATCGAGTTCCGTTATTGCCGCTTTAATGCTGTCCCCGTCCTTTTCTTTGGCAGCGTCTTCGATTTGTTTTCCTTTTTCTGTGAGAAAATGAAAGCCATAGCCTCCGCCAGAGCCTTTCATTCGATGGCCGTGCACTCGAAGGTTTTCCCAATCATCCCTGGACAAGAAATCCTTATAATCATTTACCGTTTTCCGGATACCGTCCAGATACCCCGGGATTAGATCTTCCAGATCTTTGCTAATCTCGACCTTCATTGAAGAGGATGATGGAAGAGCGCGCGGTACCATCAAGGAATTTATGATAAGTTCTTCTGCTTTTCAGAGACTATGTTGCCGAGCCATCACGTACACCCAGGTAGATAGTCAGGTGTATTATTCTACCTGCCCATAGGTACCTCGATACGCGCCGACCATAGATCGGTGAATGTTCCGGGCCAGTTCCCGGAGCAACCGATGCCTGGCCTGAACTTCCGACTCCGGAAATCCTTCCCTGGGGGAATAATGTACCGTGGCACTTTCCTCGGTGGACAGTAGTACTCTTCCAGAAGGCTTCTCTCTCAAGCGAATCCGCACTCCAATTATAAGTTCATAGCGCGTTGGGTTCCGAAGATTGTCGTATAGTCGACCTTCTTTGCGGTACAGAGTTACTTCTCCATAAAGACCCAGGCGGGCCTCCTCAGGCTCTGGCACCAGGAGAAAGTCCTCTTTAGAATGAATCTCTTCACGAAGGGTTTCGTTTAACTCGGTCTGGGCATCTGCATCGAACGTACTGTTGGCAAAGTTATATAAGTATAGAGTCCGCTCTTCTCTGGAAAAATTCTTCAAGTCAGGATAGACGCAACCAGCGGAGAAAAGGGTCACTATCCCGAGGGCTGCAGCGAAGGGAGCAAAACCCCTGTTGAATCCACCGGACATCATGGTGCTCCCGGCCGCGGTTGCCCGGGGTTGGAATTCACTGGCATCGGCCTTGAAGGTGCTATTGCCTGGAGACCTTTAATGTAGCCAATAGTCCTCTTCACGGTTTCACGATCTATTGCTTGAACTCCGTCCAGAGCCGGTGAATTCATTAGCAGTAGATCTTCGCCCTGGACCTCAAATGACACTCCGGGCTTACGAACCTCAACGGACATTGTTTCCACGGCCTTCCCATCTATGCCGGCGGTCATTTTCGCTTCCAGCAGAGGCTCTGCGCTATCCCAGAGTTCCTTAACATTTTGTTCATATTCGAAGCTAAAGAATTTGATCTGAAACTGACGTATCACTGTGTCCAGCGGATTGGAAAACTGAGCTTCTGCTTCATTTCCGCTTTCATCCACCCAGATCATCATAGGCCCTGCATCTTTCTGTTGCTTCTCTTTTCTATGCAGGTGGACCGAATATGGAAACTGTGAATTATCAGCATCGCTGAGTCCGGAAAGCAGTGTAACTTCCATTTCCAATGTGCTGGAAGCAGTGGGATAGAGGAATACCCGACGCTCAAGAAAGGAAGTACGGTCAGAATCCAGTCGATCCATAGTATACTTCGCAATTAGATATGCTTCCCCTTCATTGGAAGGACGATTGGCCACCGCGAACAGCTTTCCATTCCGGTCCTTGTTGGCCGCACATAGTCTGAACGAGTCTTCGCTCACAGGCATTAGCTCTACGCAACGGCTTTCCTCGCTTTCGCCAAACAAATCCTCCGGGAACTCCTTGCGGACTTCTCCCTCCAATGCATAAAGTCCATGCATTTTTAGCTCTTCAAACTCCTGGAATATATTCGGCACCGCCGTACTTGCGCGATAGCGATAACTCTTCCCATCCTTGCTGAATGATGTATAGTATCGATCTCCCTGGAATGTAGATTGCTTCTCAAAAGACAGGTCTTTATACTTCAAAGTCTGAAGATCCAGATCCCAGACTATGGGCTCCTTCTTCTTCTCAATGTCCAGAAAGAGGAAGGCGCCCAGAGCAATTAAAGAGGCCATCAAGACCCAGAGTGAAACCGGTACCTTCTTCACGACCCCTTACCTTCGAACCGGCGATTCTTGCGATAGAAATAGAGAGCCAATCCCAGAGCCAGAGATAGGCCAAGAGGAAACACAACAATACCCAGAATCAGGTTTCTAAGTTTTAGCTCTTCGGTTATTTGAATAGAACGATCCTTTCTGGGTTCGGCTGGAAGGGCTGCAGCCACTTCGCTCTCGGTCATCCAGAACAGAGTATCTGCAGCAAGGATCGGATTCCGATGATCGGCTTCATACCGGAGCCCCATCTCTGAAATCCAGGCAATGTCGGAATACACCGCAATTCGTGTATCCCGAGCCGGATTCTCAATGGCCAGTCCCAGAGGAAATCGACCCTGGCTTTCGCCTGGATCCTGTTTGCCGTTTCGATTTCTATCCAGAACGGTACCGAATGGAGAATAGAGAAAAACCTGGGTTTTGAATTCATCAGGCTTTTTTTCTGCTCCGGGCACTTCCTGGCCTGCATCCGGCGAAGCAGGGTCTTCATTCACTTGCGACTCCTGTTCGTTGGCTGGAGCAGGCGTCCCCTGCCCTGGGTTCGGCGCATCAACATCTGACTCGGGAGGGACTGGATTGGTGGAATCGGAAGATGGCTTATCGCGCTTCGCATCTTCAAAGAATGCAGTGCCAGCATATACAATGGCTGCCCTTCCGCCCAGATTCAGGTTTTCGGTCATTCGATGGGTTTCAAATTGCTGGATGAAGAGCTCCCCGGGTCTTCGTGGATTATGACTGAGCATGGCCTTATCTACTGTATACGGTACCTGCAATTCCCCCAGAAGCCATTCAAAGTCTTCTTTACCGGATGGATCAATCAGTATCATAATCCGACCGCCTTTTCGAGCATAGTCCAGTAACGCATTTCGGGCATCCTCTCCGTAGGGCGCCGTAGGCCCGGCCAGGACAACAGCGTCTGCATCTTCCGGAATGGGACCTGGCCAGTCTGCACCGGCTCCCAGATCGCGAATGCGATAATTGTAGAAGCGCATCAATTCACGAAAGGTTTCCAGCGAATGAGGATTGGCCGCCGCCCTCTGCAAGGCCACTCGTTCGCCATTGGCGGCAGGAAAGTAGACCATCCTGGGAGGCGAAGAAACCTGTAGCAGCGCTCGCACGGATTCACGTTCCAGTCGCTCCATATCCTTTCTGGAGTAAACGTAGACTCGACGATCCACATAGGGCCTATCGTCTGCTTCCACATTTCCTTTCTTCAGTGCTCGAATGATAATAGTGCCGTTAGACACACGACCAAATTCATCGGACTGAAAATCAGCCAGGTCTGCGTTGTGAAATTCAAGAGTTATGGAAGAATTGATATTGGGTAACTGCTGAAGCATCACGCGCACATCTTCAGCAATCTGATAGAGCTCCGGTAATGTTTTGCTAGACTGTTTATCTCGAATGGCCTGTTTTACAGGAAGAAATGCATGTACTTCCGCTTTTCCATCCAGTGTTGCGATAATCTGCCTGGATTCTTCGCTATAGGAAAAGTATCCCGGGGAAAAATCCAGGGTTGGATTCCTTTTCGCAGCCAGATAGTTCAATGCAGAAAAAAGAGCCAGCGCTGCCAGAACTCCCAGGGAGGCCCGGACTGCATTGCGTTCTCTGGATTGCTGTCCGGCCAGACTGGCTCGGGAGCTGTATTCCAGCCCTGCTGAAATCCTAAGTAAGACCGAACCTATGAAACTGAAAAGAAAGATGATGAGCAGAAACAACCGCATACGAGCGGCAATACTGTCATCCTCTCCATGAATCTGAGAGCGAATGATAAAGAATACCAGAGCGGCTCCTAAAAGTGCCCAGCTTGTATAGAGAGTCTTCCATCTACCTTCCAGAGTGGCATCCTTGCGGTTCAGTAGCAACAGGACCGGGTCAGCGAAGAACAGGAGCAGGCCCAAAGCGAAGAGAAAAATTCCTGTGGCTGAATTCAAGTACTGAAATGCCAGAAGGGCAGTGATTCCTCCGGCAAGCAAAGTCCAGCCACCAATTCTCTTTATGACTTCTCGCATAGTCTGGATATTCATTAGTTACCTCTCCAACGTCGAGATTCCAGAACCCTGACTGTAAAAAACAAAAATAGGATCGCCATCCCTCCAAAGAATAGAGTTCCCTGTAGCGGAATGATCCCTCTGGTAAATGGATTGAACTGATCCAGAGCATGCATGTAACTGAAGATTTCGCGAGCCGGTGCAGGCAGTAATCCAGCCAGATAACCGCCAATGTCTACGAATACAATGATGCCCGTAGAAATAAGCAGCGAAATCAGATGGCTTTCGGTAAAACTGGATGCGAAAATCCCGATGGCAGTTGCATACATGGCCACAAGCCATAATCCGATCAATCCCGTGGCGGTCATATAAAGCGGAGCCTCGGCAATCCAGAAGATATACACACCCTGCATCAGAAAGAGAAGGACTCCCAGTATAGTGAAATTCAGTAAAAACTTTCCGATCACCAGTTCCAGATCAGAAATAGGAAGGCTGTAGAGCAGTTCCAGGGTTCCCTGCTTTCGCTCATTTACAAAAGCAGACATAGAAAGAAAGACTCCTGAGCCAAGTGTGAGCAAGTAGAAGATATAAAAGATAGCTACGGTCACCTGTTCATAGGTTGCTCGATCTGTGCTGGCCAGAATGACGCTGACGAAACCGCAACAGAATGCCAGGATACCAATACTCAAAGGCGGCAAGCTGGAGCCAAAAAACGAAGAAAGCTCCTTGAGGTAGACCCAGTAAATTCGCTGCAACGAGCCTTTCATACTCCTACCTCCACTTCGCCGGTAGTATGCTTCATAAATTCAGTCTCCAAATCATTTTCCAGTTTTTGGCCTTCCAGGCTGGCCACCATCTTACCTTGATGCAGGATCAGCACCCGGTCGCAAGTACGGCTAACTTCCGTAAGGATATGACTGGAAATCAAAATTGTATGCTGCCCCGCCAGGTCGCGAATTAAATTCCGGACTTCCACAATCTGTCGTGGATCCAGCCCTGACACCGGCTCATCGAAGATTAGAATTGATGGATTTCCGATCAATGCCTGAGCTATGCCCACTCGCTTTCTGAAACCCAGGGAAAGATGCCGGATCAAAGACCTGCGGGCCGGTTGCAGATTGGTCCGCTCCACTACGCGATCGAATTCTGCAGCAAAGCTGGATTCGCTAACTCCTCGTAACCTGGCCACAAAGTGTAAATAGTCATGAACTGTGAGCTCCAGATAGAGCGGGGGGACTTCCGGCAGATATCCCAACTTACTACGAATACTAAGAGGGTTTTCCGCCACATTTTCGCCATCCACCTCCAGCAATCCGTCGCTGGGGGTCAAAAAACCGGTGAGCAGACGCAAACAGGTGGTTTTTCCTGCGCCGTTCAGACCCAGGAGCCCTACCACCTCTCCAGACTGGATTTCGAAATTAACATCCTGTAGAGCAGGAAAGTCTCCATAGTATTTGGTAACCTGGGACAATCGGATGGGAGGTTGCATACTGCCTTTAACACCGCGTCGGCAGGCCACATGTCAAATGATTTCCAATGAACGAAGGCGAGCAAAACATGGTCAAATAGTCATATCAGGACAGAGTATAAAGCAGGGATCGCTTCAGATTATAGAGAAAAGTCCCTGTCTGAGGCCAGAGGTCGGCTCAGCCCGCTACCTGCATCCACTCTGCCAGCCATCCCGGGAAAAGCCCATGAATCGTAAAAAACTCTTCAAAATGGATGTTGTAGCTATCATCCTCTCCGCGATCTGCCTGCTACCGGGCCACTCCCTTGAAGCCAGCCCTTACAGCCAGGGTAGATTGGCCTTTGCCCGGGGCGATTTTGACTCGGCCATGAGGCTTCTGGAAGAATCCACACGCAGTGACCCTTCAAACGGAAATGCCCATTTTTACATTGGGCTCATTCATGAGCGCAAGGGAAGAAAAGCCCAGTCCATCCAGGCATATAAGCAAGGAGTGGCACGAAGGATGGATGCCGACCTCCGAGAGAAGGCGCTCTGGAAAATCGTTCTGTACTCCAAGTACATCGGCGACTGGGGATCGGTTTCCGTTTACAGTTCGCAATTCTTGAAATACAGACATCATCCAGAAATGGCCCGGTTGCAATCCATGGCTGCGAATCAGGGAGGCTCCTCCAGCGCGGAAATGGTTCGATTGGTTCAACGAGGACAGAAATCTGAGAAGGAGGGAAATCTGGCCGAGGCTATTGGCTACTACGAGGAAGCAATCGATATTGAGCCGGATGCTCACTCAGTGCGCTGGAACCTGGCTTCGGTGGCCATGAAAGCCAATCAATATTCCCGGGCCGTCAATCATCTAAAGTACCTGGATCGCAAGGATCCGCAATGGAAGTATAGCTACAAGTTAGGCGTCTGTTATTATCAGCTCGGTAAGTATCAAAGCGCGCTTGCTTCTTTTGACCGCGCATCAGCCCAGAACAACCGACCTTCCGGCAGCTTTAAGTATTTTCTTCAAATTGGCCGGGGGCTGACCTATCTGGAGCTGGAGGATGTGGTGCGTGCTCATGAACAATTAAAGGGTGCCTCCAGAAGCAAGAACTCAGCCCTGGTGCAGGGAGCCCTGGCCAGACTGGCATTGATGCAGGGGGATCGCAAGCAGGCCACAAGCCATATGCAGGCCGCCCTCAAAGAGGACAGCCAGCAATTGGATGCGCTCTCTGTCAGAGCCCTGCTAACTTCGAATCCGGACTCCTACGAAAAATTTCAGGATCAGCTTTATCGCAATACCGTCTACCAGCCCCCATTCTACAATTCCGTAACTCTACAATATGTTCATGTGCTGGTCGCTCGCTCCAGGTTCGACCAGGCTCGTACAGTTCTGGATTCGTTGAATGCTCAAAAGATAGAAGCGATTCATACAATGAAATTCAACACAGCAGCCGTTTCGAACCGTGCATTAATCTTCCCTTCTACTCAGCAGAAGTCTCCGGAAGCGAAGAAGATTTCCAGGAGTCGCTTGCTGGAAGAGGAGATTCAGATGTTTTTCCTTTTCGATCGATCAGAGCGGGGCAAAGCGGCCATTGCAGCCTTCAAAGAAGAAATGGCCCAAAGAATAAACCAGGAAACACTCGAAGGCGAAGGTAAACCGGCCAAACCTGTTGTTTCGGAGCCGGAGTCGCCGGCCGGTTGGCTTCGCATGAAGCCGGACTTATTTGAACCTGTGGCCCGGGTGGATCTGTTGGAGTTTCTCCTCAAACAGAACAATGAAATTCGAGCCCAGGATATAGCCTCTTATTGGGTACCTCGGTCCGCCAGTTTCAAAACGGCAGCAGCCGAAATTGGTGAGGTTCAGGAATTGATTTCGCGAAATGCAAAGTGGGCCACTATCTTTGGAGAAAAGCCTCCTGCAACCGATACTCCGGACGTCAATCCCGGTAAGAATCCTGAGGATCCGCCATCCACATCCACCGGAAATGCAACAGACTCGAACCCTTCTATTGCTACGGACGATGCGGAGGATAATGGCACAGGCCAGCCTTCAGAATCGAACAGCGATGACTCCAATTGATCAGAGCTATTAGTTCTTCATTATTGGTCGTTGAATTTCTCGGAAAATGGCAGACTTGAGAAACCCTTTATGAATCGGACCAGCTCATCCCCTCGGCTGTTAGGCATAGTAAACATTACCACGGATTCCTTCTCCGACGGGGGGCAATTCCTGAGTGCCCCGGAGATCGAGAGTCACATATTAAGTCTCTGCGCTACAGGTTGTCCAATTCTTGACCTGGGCGCTGCCAGCAGTAATCCTCAGGCGAATCCAGTGGAAGCGAATGTTGAAATCCAGAGACTGGACCTGACCCTGGGAATCATCCGCAAACTGAAAGCAGAAGGAAGAATCTCGAAAAGCATAGAAGTCTCTGTAGATAGCTTCAATCCGGAGGTGCAAAAACATGTTCTGAGGGAAGGTATCGATTATTTGAATGATATCACCGGTTTTGCGCACCCTGCCATGTATGATCTTCTGGCAGAATCCGATTGCAAAATGATCGTGATGCATTCACTTCAGAAGGGTATCGCAAATGAAATGCACGTCTCTCCGGATTCCATTCTGGATCGGATTCGCAGTTTCTTTGAAGAGCGCCTGCGAGAGCTGGAAGCTGCGGGAATCTCCCCATCCAATTTAATTCTGGACCCGGGCATGGGCTTTTTCCTTGGTTCCGATGCTGAATGCTCTTATCGCGTTTTGCGTAACCTGCAGACTCTGCGAAAAGACTTTGCTCTGCCCCTGCTGGTTTCTGTTTCCCGGAAATCCTTTCTGGGAGCCATCACAGGCAAACCACCCAGAGATCGGTTCGCGGCCACCCTGGCCTGTGAGCTTTACCTTGCAGAACAAAAGGTTGAATATATTCGCACTCATGATCCGGCTCCCCTCTACGATGCTCTGGCCATTCAGAATGCCATTCATGGTGGCCATCTCAATACCGATGCAACAAACCAATCCTGAGAGATAGCTTTTGGATCCGTTAACCTGAGGTTGAATCCGAATCCGGCAGCTTTGTGCATCAATAAGCAAAAGCACCGAGTTCTCAATTCGATGGAAGATTCGGCTTCCAGTCCATTACTGGAGTGCAGCCGGAAAAGGTGAGCGGATAAGAATTCAGGGAGCAGCAGCTTCGCCGGTGAGCAAGCGTAGCAAAGAAGGACTGAATTCGGCAAAAGGATCCCTGCGACGCATCATATTTTCCACAGGACTGGCCGGTGGTGAGTCGCGAAGCACAAATCCATGATCTGAATTCTCCAGAGTAATCAGGCTGTAATTGGAGAAGTCGCTATTTCGAACAAAGTTTTCCTGATCCTTCGCATCTTCGGGATGAATCTCTTCATCGTATTGAGAAAGGATATGAATGATTTCCAGATTCGGCCTGGCTTCGATAAGGGACTGTAGCGAAGCACGAAAATCGATATGAGCGGCTGACCTTGTCCACGCTCTATTCGATGGTCGATATAGATGCGATATCGTTTTTTCCAGAGCCAGCAAATCCGAATGCAGTTTTTGCTCTTTTAAATCTTCCAGTCTATCTTCCCAAGCTTCCTCGTCCATTTCCGGAATTTCGCCTGCTTCGATTCGCTCTGAATGATGCTTCCAGATCTCCTCACCTTTTTCCATGACTTCAGCGGAGGCTCCGCTCAATTCCATGTTATAGAATACACGGCCGGCCCATTCCTTTAGAGGCGTACTGCGATAAGCGCAGTTTGCCAGCAACAGTCGATCCGGCTGGATAGTGCGAAACGCTTCAGGCTCCTGCAATGCCATCACCGTGATTAAACATCCCTCACCCACGGCCAGAATCGTCACCGGCGCTTCCGGCAATCCTTCTTGTTCCACAGTCTGTTTAAACTGCCCTAGAACATCCAGGAAAGCCCGCATTGATAGCTCTGGATCGCTGAGATCTATGGATTCATCGCCGCTTCCTGGAGGACTGTACCGGACCACAGCCATATTTCTCTCCACCAGACGCCGAGCAAAGCGCAGCCCTGGACGGGTTTGATTCCCTGGAGAATTCCAGTCTCTGTCATAGTCTCGATCAGGTACAATCAGAAGGTAAGCCCGGGTTTCTTCGGGAAGCATCAGTTCTGCGGTACGATTCCAGATGGGTTGGTTCGACTGCGAATCGGAAAGCTGATACCTGCGAAAATCGGCGCCGCTAAAATCCAGTCCCTGCATAATGGTAGGAAGGTAAACAAAGACACCCAGTCCTATAAGCAACAGGCTAATCAAAATGAATGTAATTAAGATCAATTTCTTCATATGCGAAACCGCAGAAGCTAGAACACAAAATAGATGAACTGATGGCCGGATTGAGACAGGGCCGGCAACATCCAGCCTCCGAGAAGGGTTCCCAGAATCAGCAGCAACCAGAAGTCGTAGCGCCTGAATCTCTGAAAATGCTGGGGTTTATACTGAACCCAGTGAAAGAAAAAAGCAATTAGAAACATGACGGCAAGCGTTTCAAGTCGGCTCATTTCTTGGCTACGAAAGACTTCGCTTCCGAAAACAGATTCCATGGTCTCTGGATCACCGCCAGCTTCGTCATAGTAATCTGTTAAGTGATGACTGCCATGAGTAACGAGACCGGAAATCATCTGACCCATAATTTCCGTGGAGCTAATTTCCAGGCCCTTATATTGCACCGGATGAGCCCGGAACATCAGTGCACTGAAAGAGAAAAGAGAAAACATCAGCAACATTTTCAGAACCTTGACAGGACCATTCTTGTCCGGCGTGGTCTTTAAACCCAGTACCTGCTCGATGAGTCGCTCCACGGCCAGAAGTACGCCCCACATGGTGCCCCAGATAACGTAAGTGTAATCTGCCCCATGCCAGAGGCCTCCAAGGGCAAAAGTAATAATCTGATTCACATAGGTCCGGGCAGCGCTGACCTTGCTACCGCCCAGAGGGAAGTAAATGTAATCCCGGAGCCATGTGGCCAGAGTGATGTGCCATCGTTGCCAGAGCTCCCGGGCGCTGGCTGAAAAGAAGGGAGCCTTGAAGTTTTCCGGAATATCGTAGCCAAGAAGCAGGGCTGATCCCCGGGCAATATCTGTATAACCGGAAAAATCGCAGTAGATCTGAACGGAAAAACTCATTCCGGCCAGCATTATGCTCCAGCCTGTGTATAGCTCCGGAGCCGCAAATACAGGACTTACTATGGAGCTCATCGGGTCCGCCACCAGAACCTTCTTGATCAGGCCGCTAATAAAAAGCCAGCAACCTCGATAGATCCTTTCTTTATCTATGAATGCGGACTGAGGAAGGAAGTCCGTGGACCTCATAATGGGCCCGGCAATCAGTTGAGGAAAAAACAGGATAAAGAGAAAGAACCGGGAGAATTTAATCTCTTCAGTGATAACTCCTCGATATACATCCACCACATACGCCGTTAGCTGGAAGGTGTAGAAGCTAATGGCCAGCGGCAGAAAGAGATCCATGTTCTCCACGAAGGGAGGCAGATCCAGCCCCATATCTGCGGTCATTCGAACAAAGAATCCGAAGTACTTGAAGACTGCGAGATTGGTAAGGTTAATGATCACAGTCAGAGCCATGATCATTTTTCTCCGCGCATGATGGCGAAGCATCCACTCAACCATGAAGTAGTTAAGAATTACCAGACCTATGAAGTGTACGGTCCAGCGAATGCCCCACCAGCCCTCTCGGTTCAGGCCCCAGGTGGCATAGAAAATGATCGAGCCAACGATTAAAACACCGGGCCGATAGCGAGATGGCAGTACCCAGTAGATTACATAGACTGCTGCAAAGAATAGAAGGAATAGAAATGAATTAAAGAGCATGCCGATTCGATTGAGTACCTGAACGGTACATCAGTTGTGCACAACTACGTCGGCTCTCCAACCTGAGCCTGAAGAACAGGAATGAACTCGGCTATGGCGCTGTCAAGCGGCGAATCCACTGTAGCGCCGCATGCATTCTTATGACCACCGCCTCCATATTTCTGGACAGCAGGCAGTACATTTACATCCGACCGCGACCGTACCGAAATCCTGGTTCGATCCCGATCCCTTTCCGAAAACATTACGGCAGCCTTCACGGATCCGGGCTCCAGGAGCTCGTTTACCAGGCCTTCCAGATGATCAAACTCAAGACCGAGTTTATGGACGTCATCTCGTCGAATGGAAAAGAATGCGATGGTTTTCCCTTTGCTGAATCTCAGATTCTGATAGAGCTTCTTCTTAACTTCCAGTCGGCCCAGAGGCTGGTTGTTCAGAAGTCCTTCGGCCACCTTCTCCGGCCGAATTCCGGTCTCCAGAAGTCGGGCTGCTATCTTATGGGTTTCAGGCGTGGTTTTTCCGTACCGAAAATGCCCGGTATCGGCAACAATTCCGGCATAGAGGGCCAGGGCGATTTCCGCGGGAATCTCCTGTCCGGCCGCCTCATAGAATCGGTACACCAGTTCACAGCTGGAAGCGCAATCCGGGTCCTGAAATAGACGTTCAAAATCCGGGGCGGCCCCATCATGATGATCCACAATTACCAGATTGGAATGATCCTTATTGAGCAGGAAACCTACATCGCCGATCCGATCCGGGTCGGAATTGTCGACGCTAATCACTGTTCTGCCCCGCAGGCGTTCTCTACCTTCCCGGGCATCCACCTGGTCAAAAGTCTCAATTTTGTGGCCTTCCAGAATAAATCCCAGCTTTTCCGGGGCTTCATCGTGGTTGATGATTCTGGAGTCGAAACCCAGCTTTAATAGAAGATAATTCAGCCCAATTTCCGCTCCCAGGCCGTCCGGGTCAGGCCCTCGGTGAGTGGTAATAATAATGCCCAGGCAGGATTTCATCCTGCGAAAAAAGGCTTCGGATAGCCTGTCCAGTTGAGCGTTGGGCTGCATCTTTGCTGACCTTACAAGTAGGTAACAAGATCGGCAAGTTATTTCCCGGTCTTCAGGCTATGCTTTCGGTGAGTTGGCCCCGGGCTTCCTGGAGCAGTACATCCCTCTCATTGGGGATCTCACCGGATTTTACCCGATCCAGAAGCCCTTTGAGCAGATCTCCCATGCCTGGTCCGGGCTCCATACCCATTTGCATCAGATCATTGCCATCAATCTTGAGGTCTCGAATCTTGAGTTCCGCTTCCTGCTGCTTGATTTCTTCAATGTGCCTGATCAAATCTTTGATGGCACGGGGCAGAGCCTGCCTCTTTCCGGAGCCTTTTCGGTCCGCAAGCCGTAGAGCGATTAGATCCTCCAGCTGCGAAGGACTTACTTTTTGCATGAACCGACGAACCGCTCGATCGCTCCATTCCGAAGTGTAATGGAACATGTGGTTCCTTACCAGAAACTTCACTCGTTTTCCGAGGTTTGCATCGAATCCAAAACGACGCATTATTTTCTCAGTGATTCGAGCTCCTACCACTTCATGGTTGTGAAAGGTAGCTTCTCCACCGGGCTGCTCTCGGCGAGTATCGGATTTTCCAATATCATGGAGTAGTGCCGCAAGCCGTAGTTTTAGTACTGGCTCGTCCACAGCATCACAGGCATAGATCAGATGATGAAATATATCGTGCTTGTGGTACCGATTCTGAGTTAATCCACGCCCTTTTGCCAGATCAGGCAAAAACCAGTCCAGAGCCCCCAGAGAATCCAGGATCAAGAATCCCGTGGATGGACGGGCGCCGCAAACGATCTTCTGAAAGCACTTACGTAAGAATTTGCGAGATAGTTCTTCCGCGGCTTCTTCGGACCATGCTTCTTTCAGCTTCTCCTTCAATGCATTATCTAGATCGAAATCCAGGAGTGCTGCAATTCCGGGGATGCGAAGTGTATCGGCTGTATCGTAGGTTATTTCTTTTAATGGACGGAGAGTACCGGATAAATAGTCCGATCTGGCCTGCTCGGTACCGATCCAGGAGCCAGCATCGTACTTCAAGGTGTCTACTGTAAATTCGCGATCTGCACCTGCTTCGCCATCTATGAGGAAGCGTAGATGGAAGTCTTCTTTGCACTCAGGGAATGAGACAACCCACTTTCGTTCGTCCTCCGTTTCATCACTCTCCAGGAACTCATCGATGTCCTTGAGGGGCACACCGGGCAATTCTTCCCATGCACCGGCTGAGAGTCGAAAAATGGCCACCGGATTGTGGCTGCGAAAGTATTTCAGACTTTCGCCCGAAAGATTTCCTGCATCAAAAGGCAGAAAGGAGTATTTCTCCATCCAATCCAGAAGATAGGCCGGCGGATAATAATCTACATGATCTGAAACAAACGGAGTCATGGGTCGTTCCTTTCGGGTTTGGTACTGCAACGCCGGGGCCTCCCGGAATTCGCCACAGAACAGGGTTCCTCCCAATTTCGGGAGGCGGATGGGACTGCCCGAGGAAAGCCCCATAGAAACATCAGGGAGCTTGCCAGTTCAAAAAAGGGTGCCCGGGGTAAAAGAAAAAAAAATCTGGAGCAATGGCGGCCCAGGAAAAGAGCAAATTATCCAAAATCCCCTTGAAGAAGCTGAATTACAGCATCCAGCAAAAGGTATCCTGGTCAGATCTGGATGCCTTTGCCCATGTGAACCACACAAAGTATCCCGTGTACTTTGAAAATGCCAGAACTGAATTCTTCAGCGAAATGAAGGTCTGGAACACCGAACATATTCAACCCACTGGCCCGGTGGTGCATGAGCTTTCTGTGCAGTTTCGCAGCCAGGTCCGATTCCCTGCAACCCTGGAAGTTACTATCGGAATCACCGCTCTGGGAAGCCGGAAGTTTGAAATGATCTGTACCATGTGGAACGAAAACGATTGCGTCTGCACGGCCCATGGAGAATTTCTGTGGATTCACTTCGAGCGCGGTCTGCCGATGCGATTGCCGGAAGAGCTGGTGAAAGCACTGAAGCCCTATCAATTACTGGAAAACTGAATCTGACGCCCGGAACCTCTATGCATCCCTACCCCAGGAAAAAAATGAAATCCATCCCAATACTCTGCATTCTTGTATTCTTACTGCAGACCGCAAGTTGCGATGTCTGGGGCGGACCGTCCTATACTGTGGTCGTGGATCCGGGTCATGGGGGAGCTCCCGCGGCAGGTTATGATGATAAATGGGATCCCGTGACGGGTAAATACCTGAGCCCTTATCTCTATGGAATGCGTTATGGCAAGTACGAAGAACACAAAGTCATGCTGGACCTATCGCGGAGAGTTCATTACTATCTGAAGCTTACAGAGACCGAGGAAGGATGGAAAGAGTTCGAGAAAATTCTCAGACAATTTTCTGATCAAAAAGAATTCACCAGGATTCGATTTCGCTCCGTGATGAGTCGCGATGAAGGCTGGGAGAAGAAAGGTCCGGGCGCCTCTCATCCGGATGTAAACGAACCCTTTCGCCTCTATGATTTCCCGAATAGAAAGAACAAAAAGGAGATGGTCCCGGGTCGACTGTCCTATATAAATTCGGAAAAGCCATACCTTGTAGTTTCTCTTCATATGAATCCTGCAGGCCCTGGAAATGAAGGCGGTATGGCTGCCGTTCTGGCGCCGGGATACAGCACTTTCGATAAAATACGTGGCATCCATTTGAAGAATGCGCCGGATGCCGCATTTGATGCACTACCCTGGTCCGATTACTGGTTAATCAATCAAGCAGGATGGAATCGCAAAGAAATCGCTATCGCAGACACCTGGGTGTATTTCCACGGCTTCTGGGTAAAGAAGAACATGAAAGAGCCCTGGCTAGAGAAGAACCGAGGTCTGCGACACAACATGATTCAGTGGAGATACCGGGATCCTGCAGGCTGGGTGGAGAAAGCGAGAAAAGGCGGCCCCGGCCCTTATGCGATGAAGTATTCCCAGTTTCGTGCAGAGGGACCATTCTGGGAGAGAGAGAAGGCCGCCCCCGAGCACTGGCGAAGAGAAGCAACCGTTCCCGGTACATCCATCAAATTCGGGGGCGATAACCATTATGCCTCCGATGAATTGATGCGCTACGTGCAGTACGGATCCAGAAAGCTGGATGCGAAACTGGCAAAGGATGGAAAGAATGCGATACCGGAAATAGTGGATCCTTTTGTTAGCACCTACAGCCTGCCCACGCTGGTAAATGCCGTAGTGGCTTATCTGGAAATCGGCCATCTGGATGTTAAAAAAGACCGGCTTTTCATCTTAAATAACAAAGATGTTATTGCACGCAGTCTGGCAGCCGGCATTTATTCTTTGTTCGCAGGACTTGAGTTGAAACCCTACGATGGTCCTACTCCTCCTGCCAGCAAACCTCTGAACTTTAAGAGATACGAAGAATACGAAAAGGGAAATTACTTCAACATCGTTACCGACTGACTGAAACGTTTGCGCCAGCGGTACGCCGTGTTCCTGTATAAGGCCTATGGCTTGACGGCTTCTTTCGCTTTTTTCGGATCGCCTGCTTTGCGAATCTAGGCCAGGAAGCGAATCGGCAAGTAGCTGAACATTTCATGAGATTAATGAGTCTCCATATGGATGCAACTCGGTGGACTTTTTCTGGCAGATAGATCCGAAAGAGAGCGAAGGGCAGACCAAGAAAGGGAGAATCATTAAATGCTCCAGCTAATGCGCGGAATCATACATCCCTGGGCTATTGTGGATTTTACCTGGGCCCTTCCTCAATCGTTACTGGGACTGATCTATTCGTTAATATCCCTGGTAGCGGGAGCTCGAATCGCAAGCGTTCCCGGGCATTGCTGCATTGTAGCTGAAAATCCTCTAATGCCAGATTATAGCGGCATCTCTCTCGGCCCTTTTCTTCTGGGCGGCGCAGGGTTTCGCTCCTGGGTACATGAGTACGGCCATACCTACCAGAGCAGAATCCTGGGACCTTTCTATCTAATTGTTATTGGAGTTCCCAGTTTTCTAAGCGCTCTATTGCGGCCATCCCGACATAGTGAGCTCTATGCTGAGCGATGGGCCAATGCCCTTGCTCCCACCGGAGAGCTGGCTCATCGAATCAATGCAATTCGCACCACGGTTTGAGGTTTCAATCGTTCTTGCGGCCGAATCCAGCAACTGAAATCGATTCGTCCTCGAGTTGAAAAACAACAATGCGGTACGGGGGGCAACGTTGCGTTTGGCTTTTCGAGAAACCAGTATCAAAAGGGCCCAAGTTCGTGTAAAAGGAAGGAATTGGCGAAGAGCCCGCGGAACGAACAATCCGCAGACTCATCATGCACTTTTGCTGACTATTCGTAGATTATTTCGTAGGTTAGTTCAGCAGATTTTTTGATCATAGCCGACACGCCACAGTACCGCTCCTGGGAAAGCTTCACAGCTCTTTCCACTTTTTCTGGATCAGCTCCTTTGCTGAAGATGTATTTCATCTTAATGGTTTTAAACACCTTGGGATGCTCGTCGGTCTGATCGGCTTCTACTTCGATTCGCATAGAATCCACATCGATGCGCATTTTTCTCAGGATCCCAACAATATCCATAGCGGTGCAACCTGCCAGACCCGATAGAACAGCTTCCTTGGGCGTCTGAGCGCTATCCTCGCCGCCTGATTTCTCGTAAGTATCCATTTCCAGCGCATGGCTGCGGTCATTGGTGGACACCATCTTCATTTTGCCTTTGTAATCCAGGGTAACTTGCATGGCCCGAGATTTGCCGAACCATATTTCCGGTCAACAGTCATCAATCTGCAGATGTCGCTATTCTGGCCGGCCTTCTTCGGCCAGACAGCCGGGTGCCGCTACGAGTACCAAAATTCTCAGTCAGGATGTAGCCAGAGACATAGCTTACCCGAATGGCCGTTTCATCCAAAAACATCCGATCAGGTAGCTGTGTCGATGCATGGACTTCTCCGATTCGCTATACTACATAACAATCGGGAAAGCAATCCAGCAGGAGGATGGTCTTACGAACGAATTGGATACGATTTGTGGTTTCAGTCCAGAGTTCCATGCAATCTACCGCAGAAATGGTTCCAGAATACTGCGAATTGCCGCAGACTCTGTAACAATCGGATGGGCGTTTTGACGTTGTATCGCCACGAACTGAAATTTTTCTCCGAAAACAGTGCCCCTGGACTTAAACCGGTTGACATTCTCAAAATCGCGGATTCAATCCTCCCACCCAAATGGCTATTTTTGCCGAAATCCAGGAGGAACGGAATGAAGAAAGCAGGAATCGCAGCGATTCTACTGACCATGTTTATGGCAGCCTGTGGTCTTAAATCAGATGGCACCAAATTGACTCCCATCGTAGAGGGCGAAGACGCTGCCGTAGGTAAAGAGTATGCAATTACGCTCGAACATGTGAACGTATTTTATGCTTCTGGCTCCAAGATTTATCTCTGGGGCGAAGATGATGACGGAAACCGAATCAGTATTTATTTTACACCAGAGCAGAAACCCAAGATCTACAATCTGGATCCGGGTAGTGAGTACATCTACAAGTTCAAGGTGACCAAAGGCGGGAAGTATTCCGATGCCGATCTAATTGAAGTAGCCGACCTGGAAGGAAGCGTCATTAGCGAATCCATTGATGTGCCAGATACAGCCATGAGAGTGCCATTCCTGGACGGAAAAGAAGGCTTTGGCAAAGAGTACACAGTTAAGGCGAAGTATCGCAGTAATACAGAGAAAGATGATGGAACTAGAATCGCTTATTTTAGCGATCCGGACGGATATCAGTTCTCCCTGGTGGGGCAATATCCTGAAGAAATGCATGAGCAAATCGACGCTCTAGAAAGAAAAGAATACCTGGTAAAGATAAAGCGGGCCAGCGAGTTGCGCGGTGGTCTGCAGGGTGAGATCCTCGAAGTAAAACCGGTAGAATGAAGCATCTGAACCGTAGCCGCCGGGGATTTCTCGGCGGCTTCTTTTTTATGCAGAATGGTCCTAAGCCCAATCCCAGTTGATGACGGGCGCCTCCTCCAGCGCTGGTCTGGCCAGCAAGAAGCCCTGAACCAGATCCACTCCCGCCTCTTCGAGATGTTTCGCTTCGCCGGCTGTTTCAATTCCTTCGGCGACAATTTCCAGGCCCAGGTCAGCACCCATGGAAATCAGGTTTCGCACAATTTTCTGCTTGGTTGGATTCTTATCTATGTCCTGAATCAATGCTCGATCCAGTTTAACAATGTCCGGTTGAAACCTGGTCAGTAAACGCAGGCCTGAATAGCCAGAACCAAAATCATCCAGCGCAGCCATGAACCCTTGATTTCGATATTCCTTGAGAATGCCCAACAGATGCTCTGGTTCCAGAATCTGTTCTGTCTCGCTCACCTCAAAGATGAGTTTGTTCGTATCAAAGCCAAAGCGCTCCGAAGCTTCCAGCGTAGCCTGAATACAGGTATCTGGTTTGTACACAGCATTGGGCAGAAAGTTTATGCTGAGGGAGCCCTGTATGCCGACCCTGGAAGCTGTTTCAATGGCTCGCACACGGGCGGCTTGATCAAAGCGATACATGTTCTCCGGATTCACCTGATCCAATACGAAAGCGGCTCCCTGGCCTTCGGGTCCTCGGCAAAGCGCTTCCTGAGCATATACCGCACCATGCGCAAGACTGACAATGGGCTGAAAGGCCATCTTGAATTGAAACGGCAATTCCGCTCCGTCAAGACAGGCCTGGCATTTGATGGGTTCAAAATTCTCGGTCATAGATTCAATCGCTTCTCACTCCTGATTGTTTGATCTCAAGATCCTCGGAAACCTGAGTTCACCGGACGATTACACAGTTTTTGAAGCCGTTAACCTTCCGTTAACACAGGAGTGATAGTATTCTCCTATCTCATTCAAGGAGAAAAGGATGAAACGAATTTTCAAGAACAGAAAAATCCTGGGACTGGTGGCAGGACTGCTAACCCTGGGAATGCTCGGAACGCATTGCGGCCGAGGGCACTGGCATTCCAAGAAGGATCCCGCAGAAATGGCAGAGCGAGTTGCCGATCGGCTGGCAGATAAGCTGGATCTAGATGAAGCTCAGGAATCTGAGACTCAAAAACTGGTGCTGGAAATCATCGAGTCCGGCAAAGAGCTGAGAGCGCACCGAAAGGATATGCTGGCAGAACTGGAAAAACAGTTCTCCAGTAACAAGTTCGATCCAAACGCACTCAATGCAATGTCCGAAAAGTCAGAAACTCAGTTTAAGAGTTTCCGCATGACTCTGTTGGAGAACGTGGGCCGCTTCCATGGCTTACTGAACGAAGAACAGAAGCGGGAAGCCGCAGAATATCTAGGAGAGTTCCGAGAAAAATTCCAGTAGTGATTCTTTGCCCGGCCCAAAAAGCCGGGCATTGGTTTTCGGTCCAGTGTTGAATTCCCAGAATCAGAACCGGTAACCCCTGGGTGACCCACTCAAGATCCAGCTCAGCGATGCCTTCACGGCTCCCCATTCGGTGATCTGTATTTCTTCCCGAAACAGAGGAATGCTGGTGGTTCCAGGAGAGTCTATTAGTCTTTGCCTTCTCTACACGAAAGACAGACATATTGTTGCAATCATACCAGTTCAGATGAAGTTTTCCCTCTCAGATCAATTATGAATCTACATCGAAAAAATGTCCTTCTCGTAGAGGATGATCGAAAGATTACCGAATTGCTTTCGGAATATCTTACAGGATTCGATTTTCAGGTAACATCCACTGCCTCCCCTTCGCAGGCGCGAAAGCACCTGGAAAAAGGAAACGTTCACATAATGATTCTGGATGTTATGCTTCCCGAGGAGGATGGATTCTCATTGCTTCGCAACCTGAGGCCCGACTTGAAGATTCCCATCATCATGCTCACGGCCCGAGGCGATTTGACCGATCGCGTGGTGGGATTGGAGCTTGGGGCAGATGATTATATGTCCAAGCCATTTGAACCCCGGGAGCTAATTGCCAGGATGCGGGCTCTACTGCGCCGAAGCGAAATGGCAGACAGCGCCAGCGAAAGTGCGGAGAAAAGCTTGCTCATTTCTGGCAATCTAGAACTGGACCGCAACGGACGCTGGGTCAGACTGGAAGGGCAGGAAATCAACATCACCGCCATGGAATTTGATATCCTGGAAAGGCTGATGGCGAATCAAGGTATTGTTCTTTCCAGAGATCGTCTCACCGAGATGATCCATGGTGAGGAATTTGAGCCTTTCAATCGCACAATAGACATTCTAATCAGTCGAATCCGGCATAAGCTTCAGGATTCCGCGGAGCGCCCGCGATTCATTCGCACGGTTCGAGGAGCAGGCTATATGTTTATTCCAGAAGGTAAGAGTTGATGTCCTTTTCAATCTTCAAGCGACGACGGATCGGGCCCCACGCCAGGAATCCACATTCCGTCTTTCTTAAGCTGATTGGCATCTTTTTGCTGGTGGGGCTGTTACTCAATCTATTGGGATTCGCATTCTTTCGCTTGAATCGGTCGTGGCAAGAAGAGAACAAACTGGAAAGCACTGCCATTTTTTTGCTGGAATCGACCATTATTCGTATGGGAACTCCACCTGACATTTCACAGGCACGAAAGCTTTTTAATGAACAACAACTGGCACTGGCGTACACTTCCAGTCCAGGTGCCCTGGTTCCGGAAAGCCCATCCGGCTATTCGATCTCTCAGCAACCCGGGCGGGATGGAAGCTTGCCCGAAGCGCCTACCGGCGGATCCCCAGGGAATTTTAATTTTTTGAGTCCAGATACAGAGTTTGAAGACGAAGATTTCACTCTTCGCTCAGGCAATGTAATCGATTTCCATGAAGGCACTCTCACTGCCAGGATTCATCGCGAGGAAGGCACCTACTGGATTCAGTATAACTTCGGCGGACCCGGGGGAAATCCCTGGGGCTTTGTAGCCTTTCTCATAATTCTTTCTGTTGTCTTACTTCTGGCTTATTTCTTGATGCGAAAAACCCTGGGACCTTTAAAAGCGCTGATGATCGGGGTGCAGGAGACCTCCAGAGGAAATCTGGATTACCGAATTCAGCTCCATCGCCGAGATGAACTGGGACAACTGGCATCATTGTATAACGAAATGCAGGAAAAAGTGCAATCGATGCTGGAATCCAGAATGCAGCTTCTGTTAGACGTCAGTCATGAAATTCGCACGCCTTTAACTCGAATGAAGCTTTCTCTTGAATTCATACCAGAATCAGATCGCACAAAATCATTAAAAGAAGAGATTCGAGTATTGGATACCATGCTAACAGAAGTTCTGGAGAACGAAAGACTGAGCAGCCTCCATGGTGCCATTCAACTGGAAGCGCAGGATCTGACGCCGACCCTGGAGCAATGCCTTCGTCGGTTTTCTGATGCTGGAATCGAAATCGAACATAGCCTTTCGGAGCTTGTCGTCCCCCACGATTCAGCCCGATTGAGCATCGCCGTACAGAATCTTCTAGAGAACGCCATTCGACATACTGATCCTGCAAATCGCCAGATCAGACTTGGACTGTCTACATCGGGCGGAAATGCGATAATTGTGGTTCAGGACAACGGTAGCGGCATACCTCTGGATGAGCAGAAGAGAATCTTCGAACCCTTCTACAGAAAAGAATCCTCTTCCAGAGGGTTTGGACTGGGGCTGAGCCTGGTTCATCGCATTGTAGAGTCCCATGGAGGGCACATAGACCTGGATTCGGACTCAGAATCCGGAACCAGGTTTACTATATATCTACCGCTTGAGCACTCCGGACTGGACTACGACTGAAAGGCCGCCCATTTTGATCGGAGGGCAATTTTCTGGTCGGAACTCTGTCTGCATCAAGAGAGCTATCTGCGAGCCAGAGCTCTTTCAGGAGTCTATTGCGATTCCTTCTGCAGCACAGCGGCTCAATTCCCTGTGAACGGAAAAAAAGAGGAGGCGACCAGGGTTGAAGCGAAGCCATGAATCCAGGAGGATGTGTCCAGGAGTGAAACTGTGTCACGCTTCATGGAACGACTTAAATCATCCCATGAAACTCTAAAAGAATAGCGTCCATCCCCAGACTTAGCGGTAGGCCCGCATTACATCTTTTACGCCATTGACATAGCTGGCGCCAAAGATATTGACGTGCACCAGCAACGGATAAAGCTGAAAAAAGGGAACCCTTTCGCCTGTTCCCGGAGGTAATCCCAGAGATTCGAATAGCTCCTTTCCCATATCGAATGGTGAACCAAACAATTGAAGCATAGCCAGGTCCTGCTCTGGATGCGAACAGGCCACCGAAGGGTCGATAAAATAAGTCTGACCATCCGAAGAAACAATGACATTTCCGGACCAGAGATCTCCGTGCACCAGTCGGGGACCGACTTCATCCAATCCCCATGATTCGCTTAGCTTGAATACCATGGATTCCATGGTTCTGCGATCGGAAGATTTCAGAAAGCCCTTCTGGACGGCCAGCACAACCTGTGGCAAGATGCGATCCTGCCACCAGAAATCAGCGAATCGGTGGTGCCAGTCATTGGGCTGATCCAGCGTTCCAATAAAATTGGCCTCTTTCCAACCATAAGAAGGCTGCCGGTCTTTGTAGAGAGCTTGAAGATTCGCCTCGAAGGAGGCCTGACCGGGGCGCTTGGAGCCTGTTTCCACATAGTCCATGATCAGGAAGCTTCGCCCCCTGGACTCGATTAAGCCATAGGTCGTGGGCACCGCACATCCAGTTTCGCCGAGAGCGCGTAAACCGGCCGCTTCCAGTTGGCCCATCCTCGCAGAATCTACTTGCTTAACTATGAAACATCGATGAACCTTTTTATCTCTGCGCAACTCGGCCCGAAACAGAGTAAACAAACCCTGAGATTGATGGCGAATCAAGATTTCATCGCGCGAATCTGCAAGCTTCTTATTAAGAAGCTCTTGCTTGATCAATGTATCTTCGGCTACTACCATGCGCTGTACGCGAAGATAATGGAAAAGGCCGCACTGACAACCGTTTTAAGGTATACCCGGCTATACCGAGTGGATTTATTACTCCTGGGGCGGAGCCGAAGGATGCAACGGTCGAACCTTATCATGATAAGCCTGGAAAACATCGTTAAACCTTAGATAGCCCAGTATAGTACCGCTGCGATCGATAATGGCAAATTTATCTACTTCAGAATGCATCAAAATGCGAAGAGCCCTTGCCAGCGTATCATCCGGAGTTAACGGAGGCACTGTATCCAGCACATCCTCCACAGTGACCAGCATTCGAATGGCCCCTGTATGCCTGGAATGATGTACTCGGCGCAACGAACAGACCCCACGGTACTTGCTCTCATTGTCGATGACAATGAAATCACTGGCCTGTATTTCATGTGCACGATCTTCCAGGTCGGCTAACAGCATATGATTTTCGCAGATCGCTCTGGTTCGATACTCGGAGAAAACATCTTTGATCTTAAGAGAATCCAGGATGTCCAGATTCATATCGTAGTAATGAGCCGGGGATTCGAAGCGATTCTTCATTTGTCCGCGATAGACGGACCATTTATGCGAAAGCACGGATGAAATAATAGATACGATCATAAGAGGCGGCAAAAGTGCGTAACTTCCGATAATGTCGCAGACTGTGATCATACCAGCCATGGGAGCTCCGGCCACACCGCTAAAAAAACCGGCCATGCCTACCAGAATGAACGAGGGCACAGAAATATCGAGAGCAGGAAACAGATAGCTGGTTAGCGTTCCCACTGCACCGCCCAGCATCCCGCCGATAAACAGAGAAGGAGCAAAAATACCGCCGGATCCTCCACTGGCAACGGTGAAGGATGTTGTTACAGTCTTCAAAAGCGCGATAAGAAGGAAGAATCCAGCGATAGCCAGTGGATCGGCCGCAAAACCCTGTAGATCATCGGGGTTGCCGGGAATTCCGGATCCTACTGGATCGGCTGCTATAAAAGGATTCTTGCCCAGGATGATTTGCTGCATGAAACCCAGACCGGAACCATAGACTTCAGGAAAGAATACTCCAATCAGACCAACCATCAATCCACCCAGAGCTGGCTTCCAGGCAGGATGAATCTTCATAGTAGCGAATGTATCTCGTATGTAGTTAAAAAAGACAGTGAATAGATAACCTACGCCGGTGCAGGCCAGCCCCAACACAAAATAGAAAAGTAGCTCATGATAATGCTGCAGCGAAACCTCGGGCACGGCAAAGATGGAGCTCTGATCGCCGGCTGCGCGAGCCACAAGATAGGCCGTAACGGACGAAAGAATGCAGGGAATCAATGAATCACTTTCAATGTCTTCTCTATAGACTACCTCCACGGCGGTAAGCGCGCCTCCCAGAGGAGCCCGAAACACAGCCCCCAGACCGCCGGCAATACCTGCCAGCATCAAGGTACGACGTGCTCGTGCCCCGGCCCCCACCAATCGAGCGATGGCTGAGCCAATGCCCCCACCGATCTGCATAATGGGACCTTCCGGTCCGGCGCTTCCGCCAGAGGAAACGGTGAAGATGGTGGCCAGAGATTTGTAGAGAGGAATTCGTGAAGATACTTTGCCCTCTTTTCTGTGGAAGGCATTGATCATTGTGTCCGTGCCGCTTCCCGCTGCATCCGGAGAGATGTAGTACACCAATAAACCGCAGAGCAGCCCGCCTACCACAGGCAGTAACATCATCATCCACGGGTTAAAGGGTACCTGAGGTGTGCCTCCGATGGGATGCTCCCCGGCCGGGTAGGACCGATGCATTCCCACCAGGTAGTCGAACGTAAAATGCTCGGCATAGGAAAGGGCCAGATGAAACAGTACAGCGCCAGCACCCGTGGCCAATCCAATCAGGATGGAGTACATGTAGACTCTTCTGGGATTTCGAATTCCCATCAGGGCCCGAAATTGATGAAGCCATGGGTGGTAATCGGGCATATTTACAGGTCTTTTTCAGGCCTTCCGAGTAGCAATAGTTTTGGGACACAATATAGAATTTAACGAGAGAATCCGCGGTCTGGCGGAGAGGATCCAGGAAGGATTCGAACACATCAGCGCGGAAGAAGCCCGGCGGGAGTTNTTACTATGGATCTCCGAAACACGGGGGATCAATGCATTGAAGTTACGTCTGGAGCCCCCGGAGCTCAGTGAAGACGAATGGTCGGATCTGGAAAACTTCACGGTGCGACGCTCCATGGGCATGCCCTTTGCCTATATCCTGGGACGAACCCAATTCTACGGTCTGGAGCTGGCCATCGGTCCCGGAGTGTTGATTCCACGACCGGAAACAGAAGAACTGGTGGATCAGGCCATTAATTGGCTCACCGATCGTATCCTNGCAGGTGCCACCGAATTGAGGATTCTAGATCTTTGCACAGGAAGCGGATGCATCGGGGTGGCTATTGGCCATGGGCTCGCTGAAAAAATGCGAAAGCGAGAGCTTCCACGGGTTCCCCTGGATATTACACTCTCCGATCTTTCCGGGTACGCTCTGGAATATGCCCGGATCAATGCAGATGTGTATTCTCAACCGGATCTTGCGTTCCAGATCGTAGAAGGCGATTTAATGGCTCCCTTTCGCAAAGAGAATGCGTCTCCCTTTGATCTGATTGCCTGCAATCCTCCGTACGTTCATCCGGATGAGATTCCTCTGCTTTCGCCGGAGACCTATTTGCATGAACCCAGGGAGGCCCTTTTTCACCCGGACCCTCCCTCTCTTTATCTGGAAATACTGAGGCAATGCAATGCTTTCAAAAAGCCCGATGGTGAGATTATCCTGGAGCTTTCCCCTTACATTTCTGAAGTCGTGAAACTACTGTGCGAAAAGGAGATCTCTGGTTGCGAATGCAGGATTGAAAAGGACCTTTCCGGCAAAAGCCGGTTTATGATTTTTACTTGTAAGGAAGTAAGATAGGAAGAACAACAAGCCAATGAGAAAGAAATTCATAGCCGGAAATTGGAAAATGAATCTGGTACCCAGCGCCGCAGAGAAGCTGGCTCAGGATCTTAAATCTAACTTAAGTGGCTCCGAAAAAGCGGAGATTGCCGTCTGCCCCCCCTACGTGGCCCTGCCAGCAGTGCTAGGCGTACTGAAAGGAAGTGCTATATCGGTAGGCGCCCAGGATATGCACTGGGAAGATCAAGGCGCTTTCACCGGAAAGATTTCGCACGACATGCTCACGGACCTTGGCTGCACTTATGTTATCCTCGGACACAGCGAACAAAGGCAGTACTTTCATGAAACAGACGAAACAGTGAACAAGAAAACAAAGAAAGCTCTGGAACATGGCCTGAGACCCATAGTTTGTGTTGGAGAAACCCTGGAAGAAAGNGATGCAAACAAGACGAACGATGTGGTCCAGAAGCAATTGCTGGGCGCCCTTCAGGGAATTTCAGATCTAAAGGATACGGTTATCGCCTATGAGCCAGTATGGGCCATAGGTACCGGCAAGAATGCAACTCCTGAAATGGCCCAGGAAGTGCATGCGATGATTCGCGAAAAACTGAATCAGATGTATGCAGGTAAGGCCAATGACACTCGAATCCTTTACGGTGGGTCTATGAAGCCAGATAACGCAGAAGGCCTTTTAAAGATGGAAGACATCGATGGAGGACTGATTGGCGGAGCTTCTTTGAAGGCGGACGCTTTTTTCGGAATCATCAAGGCTGCAAATTCTTGAGTTTTCTTTTTNCATCCGCTTCCTGCGAATCGTCCGATTTCCAGGGAAGCGGATACTCCATTTTGCTACCAGTCATTTGATTGCCCACCCAGAGCCGGTCAGTCATTCCAAACGATTGCATTGGATACTTGAATCCGGGACCATAGAGCTCATGCATGGCCTGCGACCAGGGGGCGGGCACCCCGGAACGATAGAAGCCGATCCTGTTTCTCCTGGCCCGAGGAAACAGGTCTGAATCGATGAAGACCAAGCCAGCCGGCCCATGCAAAAGAACCAGAGTGTGTCTTTTTCCTTCAAAATCCTGATTCCAGGACTGAATTAGAGGCTCCAGATCAGCCCAGCTCAAGGTGGCCCCTCGCAGATCGAGATGCACCCAGAAAAAGAACCGGTCTTCCCTGTACTTGCGGAACAACTTCCTGGAGTCACTGAGAAAACGCATGGTTCCCTGAAGCTCATACTTTCCTTCGCGCTGCTCCTCCAGGTCATTCGCGGCTTCCTCTCCGGAAAATGCATCAGCGCTCTTTATATCAAAATTCACAGGTTCCAGAATCTGACAGCCTTCATCCAGTCTGGAAGGATGTACATGATTGAAGTATTCTCCGTTGCCAGTGCAGATCGTGCGATAACCACCATCGACGTAATCGGATAGAATGGATCTGCGTTCCGTCTGTGCAATGGCATCCCTAGAATGCAGAATGTTGCGAAGGGCCCAGGGAATCTCATCGGAACTGAGCACAGACAGGCTACTTGATGGCCTCGGATTCGAAGCGAAGGCCCCGGCATCCAGTATCAGGGTCAGAAGTCGCTCTCCCGAGGCATCGCCCACAGGCACCCTTCCGTTTTCTTTGCCTTCTATGTCATTGGCCTCTATATTGATTTCCCTGTTTGAGATAAAATCAGCTCGAATGTCCGGGTTGGAATCATCCGGATCGCCGCCCGGAAAAGAAGAGTTACCATCTCGATCTCGATCGAGAAATGCTGCAAAGAAGGTCAATGATTCCGATGTCAGCTGACTTCTGTAGGCCGTTCTGGACAGAGTACCGTTACTGATTGAGAAGCCAGTGAGAACGAAAAGGCCGATCAAGGCCGCGATCAATAAAAAGCTAATGGGCGGAGTTCCCTTTCCTTCCGCATCTCTACTCAACATGATCCCGGAAACCCACCAGTGCACTGCCAGAAAGATGCTGAGCAAGGCAGGAATATGGACGGGAAACTCCGAATACCAGTTGGTAGCCGCGAAGTACAGGGCCAGCATGCAAGGGATCAAGAAAAAGGCGAAATAGGAAAGGCCGTAGGGCACTGGAAAGGTTTCGTAACCAGGGGAAAGGGCCAGTCGACGGCGACTTTGCAAGAATAGAAAGACCAGCAAGGAAAGAGCGAAGGAATAGAGCGTAAACGTTGCATACTCCTGGAACCCGGAGTCCGGACCGATGTTTGCAGGAATCAAAAGAAACCTGGCAGCAAGAACACCGGCCAGCAAGAAAGTTGCGTTCATCCCTCGAAACAGAGGAAATATAAAGAGCAGACCCAAAAGCAAGATTAGAGCCAGCGCCAGCAAAATGGAATGGCCTGCCAATTGCGGTAGCGCCGGTCCGGAGGAAACCAGCCCCGACCAGCGAATCAAGGGCTCGGCTGTGAGCAGAAAGATGCAGATGGCCGGGGAGGCAAAGTTCCAGATCTGCTCGATCCTCAGGAACAAAGCCCCGGGGATTCGCACCAATTGGAAGAAGAGCTCCAGGGTCAGCCCGCCTACAAACAAGAATAGAAGGGAGATCGATAATCCCGCTACAGTCATGGGCCCGATGTCCTTAGAACCGGCCAGGTCTATACCCAGCCAGAAAGCGACGGGTAGAATGGAACCCAGAAGAGAAAGCCCCAGGACCTGAAAGGTACGCAAAGCCCTTCCTTTAAGGATTCCATCAAATAGGAGGCTTGTTGAGCTTACTTGCACCTTACGGAGATATTCGGATCAAATCGAAAAATACTGCACAACTGCTGGAAACGGTGTCCGATACCCCCCATGGGTTATTTATTGGCTCTGGACCTCAGGAAAAGTTGAGAAAACGGAGAGTGAGCCTGGTTGTTTAAGGTGGACAATCGTCATGGATGATCTGGATTGATCTTCGCGGGCTCATCGAAGAAGGTTATGGTAAACGTAGATCAAGATACATTTCAATCGGAAGTAATCGAAAAGTCAAAGTCGGCCCCGGTGCTGGTGGATTTCTGGGCCCCCTGGTGTGGCCCCTGCCGAATGCTGGGACCGGTACTGGAAAAACTGGAGCTGGAGCACCAGGGCAAATGGCACCTGGTGAAAGTGAATACGGATGAGCAGCAAGCTCTGGCAGGAGCCTATAACGTTTCCGGCATTCCGCATTGTGTGCTCTTCAGTGGCGGGGAACCGGTGGACCAGTTTACCGGCGCCCTTCCGGAGCATATGCTTCAGGATTTCCTGTCCAAACACATAAAAGATGAGAGTATGCAGAAGCTAGAGGCTCTGGCCAGTTCTGATCCAGTGGCTGCGGTGCGTCAGATTCTGGAAATGCCCTCCGTTGGGCAGGGGCTTTCTCCGCTGTTATGGAACGGAGTAAAAGAGATGCTCCGCCAGGGGAATACAGATGATCTGAAGGAAGCACTGGAAGCCATAACATCCGCAGAACTGGTTCAAGAAAAGGCGGCCCTTTTGAATGTGCTGGCCAGTGATCGCTCCCAGGAGGAGATCCAGCAGCTGGGAAAACTATTTGCATCCGAAAAAGAAATTCGTGATGTGCTTGACCAATTCATGGAATCGCTCGAAAGAAATAAAGGAAAGCAAGAAAAGGAAAGACTGATCGCAAGCTTTCATCTGTTGGGCCAGAGCCACCCGCTGGTTGCTGAGTACCGCAAAAAGATGGCTACGATTCTTTTCTAATAGCGCCTGCGAAAGATAAATTAATCCCCCGTTCACCCTCTCCCCTATCCCAAGGAGCAAAACCAAAAATGGAATCGAGTAACTCTGGAGCACTATCCATACTTTTTGTATGCCACGGAAACATCTGCCGATCCCCGGCAGCAGAGGGGGCCCTGCGCAGCCTGATCCGAAAGCAGGGCTTCGACGGCCGTGTCAAAGTAGATTCAGCAGGCACCAGCGCCTATCATATCGGAGAAATCCCGCACCCGGATACAAGGAAGGCTGCCGCGGAGGCAGGAATCAAACTGGAACATCGAGCCCGCCAGTTCACCGCCTTTGATCTGGAGCGATTCGATTACATTCTGGCCATGGACCGGCATAACTATGAGGATGTGCTGGCAGTCACCTCCAGTGAGGAGGAGCGCAGCCGGGTATTCATGTACAGAAAATTCGACCCGGAAGTGGAAGACTCTCGCATTCCCGATGTTCCGGATCCATACTATGGCGGATTTGCCGGGTTTCGCGAAGTGCAATCTATAGTGCAGCGAACGTCCGAGAGTATCCTGGAATGGCTGCGATCTATGGAACCGGCAGCCCAGCGGAATTAGTTGCCCGAATCCAGTCGTAAATAAAAGCTACCGGTACCTATGCCGGAGTCTTCAGAACATGAGTTTGAGCTTCTGAAACAGGAGCATGTGCGCCTGCTTCGCACAATCAATCATGATATAAAAAGTCCTCTGCATGCAATCCAGAGCCTGACGCAGATGTTCGCTCAGAATCCAGACTCCTTCAGCGAAAGCGAACTGGAAACCATGGCCGTGGAGATCAATCGATCCGTAGGCGGAATCGGAGAAATTCTGGAAAGCATGTTGGCCTGGATGGACTATCAACGCAGCCGATATTCCCTGGCAAAACAATCAGAAAGCCTTCAGGATGAGGTTGAGCTTGCCCTGGCTGAATTAAAGCCCCGAGCTGAGACAAAGGGCATCACACTGGATGCTGAACTGGATCCGGTGCTGATTGATTGTATGGAAACGGGCCTTCGTCGGTGCATGAAGATCCTTCTAAGTAATGCCATCAAATTCTCACCGGACAACAGCACGGTAAAGGTACGCAGTCGCACCGATTCCAGCGGTAATGTACGCCTCACTGTACAAGATCAGGGACATGGTCTGTCCGAAAAAGCTCGTAATCAATTGTTTACGTTAGAAGAGAGGATCATCTCCGAAGGTACCCGAGGGGAAAAGGGAGCCGGACTGGGCTTGCTAATGGCCAGAGATATTATGGAACGATCTGGAGGCCAGGTAGGATTCGAAAATGTTGAGCAGGGAGCTTGCTTCTATCTGGAGCTGAAAATGGGAGAGGAAAAATGAACTCTGTGCGCATCTGTGAAGTGGGCCCGCGGGATGGGCTTCAGAATGAAAAAGCCACAATCTCCGCAGAGAATAAGATCAAATTCATAGAGCTACTGGCAGCAAGTGGAGTAAAAGAACTGGAAGCGACGTCCTTTGTGCGTCCAGGGGTTATTCCCCAGCTTTCCGATGCTGAAGAGGTATTCGCCGCCGTTGCACATCTGCAAAGTCGGGTGAATCTGCCGGTACTGGTGCCCAATGTGAAAGGATTACAGCGGGCTCTAGATGCCGGGGTCAAAAGCGTTGCTGTATTTACAGCCACCAGCGAATCCTTCACAAAAAAGAATACGAATGCCACAGTAGAAGAGAGCCTGGATAGAATTCGAGCAATCATGCAGGAAGTGGACGATTCCGTTCGCGTAAGAGGTTACATTAGTACAGTTGTGGATTGTCCATACGAAGGAGCTCAGAAACCGGAAAAGGCGGCGGAGATTGCGAAGCAATTACTGGATATGGGCTGCTTTGAAATTTCATTGGGAGAAACCATCGGCACTGCGGTACCGGACGATGTTCGGAGACTACTGGAAGCGTTGCTACAGTCTATACCTGCAAACAGATTGGCCGGCCATTTCCACGATACCCGCGGCACTGCCCTGGCCAATGTAATGGCTGCCCTGGAAATGGGTCTTCGCTCCTTTGATTCCAGCGCCGGAGGCATGGGAGGATGTCCCTACGCACCGGGAGCAGCTGGAAACGTTGCCACAGAGGATGTTGTGTATGCCTTACATCGATCGGGCTATGAAACGGGCATCGATCTGCAAATTCTTTGCGATGCCACTGCGCATATCGAACAGTGCGTAGGGCGCCCATCCACATCCAGAGTTTACCAGGCAATGAAGGCTTCCGCTTCCGTTTAGCTCGGAATTACCATTGCAGACTTTGAACCAGCGAAAATGAAATCCATCCAGAGTATTGCAGAAATTAAAGAAGCGCTCGAGAAAGAGCGAGAAAAAGGGCTTAGCGTGGGCCTGGTGCCAACCATGGGCTATCTGCACGAAGGGCATCTCAGCTTGATTCGCCAGTGTCAGCAGGAATGCGACGTTACTGTTGTAACCATTTTCGTTAATCCCACTCAGTTCAATGACCCATCGGATTATGAAAATTACCCGGTGGATTTGGAAAAAGACCTGAATGCACTGGAAAAGGAAGGCGTTCAATTTGCTTTCTTACCTCATGCGAAGGAAATGTATCCGCCCAATCGAATGAATGTTCAAATGGCCATTCCTGAATTAACGGCGAACCTGTGTGGTCTTCACAGGCCTGGACATTTTGACGGTGTACTTCTGGTAGTTTCCAAATTCTTCAATATTGTAGAGCCAGATAAGGCTTTTTTCGGACTGAAGGATTATCAGCAATTTCTGGTAATTCGGACTATGGGCCGTTCTTTGAATTTTCCCGTGGAAGTGATCGGCTGCGAAACTGTTCGCGAGGACGATGGCCTGGCAATGAGCTCTCGAAATGCCAGATTGTCCGAAAAAGCACGAGAACATGCAGCATTGATTCCCAGAGCCCTGAACCTGGTGCAGAAAACGCTCCAGGACCGCAAGAACCGATATTCTGTTAGCTGTGATGAGCTCTGCGAGATCGCCTGGGATGTGATTGAATCCGGAACTCAAAACAAAGTAGAGTACATGGAAATTGTGGACCCGGATACCCTCCAGAAACTGGATGAAATACAAAAAGACCGCACCGCCCGCATAGCCACCGCCGTGTTTTGCGACGGAGTTCGGCTCATAGACAACCGGTCCCTCCAATTCTGATTGACCATTGTTGATTCTATCCCATGGTTCGCCATGCGCTTGAAGACAATACTCATCATTCTGGCAGCACTGCCATTTGTGCTCATTGCACTATTTTTCCTGTATAGCTATCTTCTCAGCCCTCCGGGCTCCGGCCAAGATTTGAGCCGGCAGAAAGGGGTACCGTTTCCGGCATTGATGGCGCATCGCGGAGTATCTGGTCTGGCGCCCGAAGAAACCAGGCCGGCCTACCTTCTGGCCAGGGAACTGGGAGCCGACTACCTCGAAGCAGATATTCAACGCACAAAAGATGGAGTTCTCATCGCTCTGCATGATGACGATCTGACTCGAACTACAAATATTGAAGAAGTATTTCCGGACCGAGCCAAAGATGGAGTGGAGACATTCACTTTCGCTGAATTGATGAAACTGGATGCAGGGTCCTGGTTCAATGAAACTCATCCTCAATGGGCCAGGCCTTCTTTCGTAGACACGAAGATTTTGACCCTGGCAGAACTGGTAGACATAGCCGATGGTGGGTACCATAAGCCGGGGCTGTACTTAGAGACCAAATCACCAGAACGATTTCCTGGTATTGAAAAAGAGATCATCGATTTGCTTGCGAAGCGCGGCTGGGTGGGAGAAGCATCTGAACCAGGCGCTTCGGAAGATGCTTCTCTGGAGGAAGCTCCAATGGATGCGCCGGATCGAGTTAATGTGCGAAACATGCCCGGTCGACTGATTGTTCAATCTTTCTCAGTCGAAAGTTTAGAGATTTTCAAAGAGTTGGCCCCGGAAGTACCCAGAGTGTTTCTCTTTGGCCAGGGTACCGTAGAAGAAAGTGGTAGCTTCGAAGCGGTGCTGGAACAGGCTCAGACAGTGAATGCGAATGCGGGACCCTCCGGTTACATGGCCTGGCCCTGGTATACCAGTAAGATCCATGCGCGCGGTATGATCGTCCATTATTATACCATCAATCAATCCTGGCAGATGTGGCTAATTAACCAGTTCGGGGCCGACGGCATTTTTACCGACCGGATTGATATTGCTCTGGACTATTTCGGAAGAATGGAAGAGCCAGATATCGAAGAGTACTTCAAGAAGATCGGGTACTGATACTCTTATCAAATCCCTTCGCATTGCATACAGGCTTTCGCTACAACAACAGGCGAAAGTCCTGCAATGCGCCCCTTTCATGGCAAACCGGGTTTTGATTGTACTTCGCAAACCTGCCACCTTAATCCAGCATCCGGGGCGATATGCAACAGCAATAGGCAGTGTGTATTTAACTGGAGCATCCAGCCCGAGAAGCACTGGCATTACTTATTAACTTGTGACCGCACTCACATTCTTAATGAAATATTAGCTTTCGCATAGTTTTACCTCGGCTCTGGCAATTAATGAAAAAAAGTCCTTGTCAGCATGAAAAAAGCACAATAGCCTACTAGGTATCCCTCACGTCGCGTGCCGGAGGCCCGCATGAAAAAAATCGAAGCTATTATTAAACCGTTTAAGCTGGAGCCGGTAAAAGAGGCCCTGGTTCGGGCCGGTATTCACGGAATGACCATCCAGGAGGTTAAAGGCTTCGGCAGACAGAAGGGTCACCAGGAAGTGTTCCGGGGAGCCGAGTACACCGTAGACTTNCTTCCCAAGGTGCTGATCAGCATAATCGTAGAAGACAATTTGGTTGATGACATTGTGGAAGTAGTGCTGGAGGAAGGACGCACTGGAAACATCGGTGATGGTAAAATCATCATTACGAATGTAGAACAGATAGTTCGTATTCGCACAGGTGAGAAAGGAGAAGCGGCCGTAAAGAGTTAGTGTGATATTTCGCAAGCAAACAATTCTAGTTCTATTTTTCTTATTCGCGTTGCAGCCCTTGATTTCGGAGCCGTCTTCCGGGAACGATCGTATCATTGAGCTGGACAGCAATCTCTCCGGAAATCCACAGGTGACTCGTGAGGGTTACTTCACATTACAATGGGAATTGCTTCCCGGGGTGGAACTTCAGAAACCCACTGACAGCAATCCAGGGGATAGACTGTTGCTCCTGGAATCCAGAACTCCTGAAATGGACGAACCCACTATTTTTCATGACGAGCAAAACATGTCTCTTGCCATGAGCGGAAAGGTGGATGGAGATCTGTACTATCGCATTTTCTTGCTCCGACCGGTCCAGGATTCAGAGAAGCCCGGTGTGGCCCCGCCGGCAATGAGTTCAGATGCTCTGGATGTTTTCTCGCAATATAATGATTATAGACTTGTTGGCTATTCCAACACACTTCATATCGAAGTGGATCATTATTCGCTNAGTACAGCTTTCATTTATTTTGGAATTGGCGCCTTTCTATTTCTGATAACGACAGCGGTTATAATCATCGGAACCTATAAAAGCGGAAGGGAGGAAGTATGACTCCGGCTCTGGATCTACAGACAGCAGCCGTAGTGCTGATCATATTTAGCATCATCTGGGTGGCTCTCGGCTATTTCTGGGGTCGCGGTAACACCGGACTGGATGATCATATGCTGGCCGGGCGCAAGGTCGGTCTTTCTCTGGCGGCCTGCACCGCAATGGCCACCTGGGTTACAACCAATACTACGATGGTAGCCCCCCAACTGGCTCTTCAAATGGGGATCTGGGGGATGCTTGGCTATTCTCTGGGTTCCGTGGGTCTTCTGCTTTTTGCGCCAATGTCTTCCAGAATCAGGCAATTGATGCCCACCGGNTACACCAGCGGCGATTTCTTTCGTCTGCGCTTTGGAGTCACCGGCTGGAGAATTTTCCTTCTGATTAGTCTGGCCTACAGCCTCTTCTTCCTGGTGAGCCTGGGAATGGGTGGTGGCATCCTTATCGAATCGCTGTCGGGCATCCCCTATCGCATTGGCATGAGTGTCATCCTCCTAATTTGCGTCCTCTATACAATGCTGGGTGGACTGAAAGCCGTGATCGGTACCGACTTCATTCAAACCGTAGTCATCCTGTCCGGTATGGTTGCAGTGGGGGCCATGGTCATTATGAGCCCAGGTCTGGATACGATTCACAGTGAAGTAATGGAGCGACGACCGCAACTTATGAGCCTGTTGCTTCCAGCCAGCATAATGTTTTTGTTCAACAATCTCCTTTTTGGAATGGGAGAGATTTTTCATTCCAATATCTGGTGGAGTCGAGCTTTCGCTTTTGGTAAGGGCGTGGGCTTTAAAGCATACTTGCTTGCGGGCTTTTTCTGGGCCCCGGTGCCCATCGCTGCCGGCTTCATCGCCCTCGCTTCGGTAGCCATGGATATCACCATCCCGCAGCCAGATCAGGTGGGTCCCATGGTAGCCGCTGCCCTTCTGGGAAAAACAGGAGCTGTGTTGATCTTCATCGTCATTTTTTCGGCTCTGGCATCCAGCNTGGACTCATTGCTGGCAGCCACAAGTGATCTACTCCTGGAAGATGTCTATAAACGGCATTTAAGACCGGCAGCCACGAAGCCGGAAATGCGCAAAGCGGCCAGCTATGTTACCCTGATTCTTGGTCTGGTCACCTGGTTAATCTGTCTTCCTCGAGTTACCAATCTTGTGCAAATGCTGCATGCCAGTGGAGCTCTTGTTGCATCCACGATCTGGCCCATCGTCGCAGGACTGTATTGGAAAAAAACCAACCGCATCGGAGCGGCCCTGGCTATGTTTCTTGGAAGTACAGTAGGACTGATTAGCTATTTCACTGTTGGCTTTTATGTGGCAGCGTTAACAGGGGCGCTTGTATCTTTTGTTATTACAGTGGGATCCACTTTGATCTGGCCTCAGCATTTTTCCTGGGACCAGCTAACAGAGAGTCCAGAGGAGTAGGAACTATGTATCTATCACAGACTGTTTTTGAAATTGTTGTCTATGGTTCCCTGGGCCTCTGCGCACTGGCTCCCATCGTAATGCTCATTCTACTGGCCATCGACTTTGTAAAGAAGCGAATCTGGTAATACGAGACTCAGGAACCAATCTACCGAAAGTTTTGTACTTTTTTTGATGCGCCTGTGAGGCCATATTATTCTGTGTAATGAGACGATTGTGGTGTAGAATTCCAATTCTCCGCAGTTTCCGCAATCGAAATCAGAAGTAGGCGTTCTCTCTGCGCCAGGCTTTGAAACCTGTACTGTCGCCTGGTCTCGCATCAGCCCTGACAGGCCTCAAGAGTTGCTTCTGATCGCATCCGCGCACCTGAAAGCGGACGAATAGCATATTAAGGTAATCATGTTCGACCAAAGTAAAATTCATCCTCTGCTGAAACAGGCTGTGGTTAGCCGAGATGGTATTCGAGGAATCGAAAGACCACGAAACCTGATGGAAGCAGTAACCGAAGATGCGGAGCCGCTACGCTCTCTGGCAGGTATGCACATCGTTTCGGCTCGCCAATTCGACAGGGAAAAAATTCTCCAGCTNGGTAGACTGGCGGCATCCTACGAAACGCAGCCCGATTTAATTCATCCCCCTCTCAGGGGAAAAATCCTGGTCAGCGCNTTTTATGAGCCAAGTACACGCACAAGGCTTTCCTTCGAAAGTGCATGGCATCGACTTGGTGGCGATATAATGTCGATCACAGACCCAAACACTACAGGTATTGCAAAAGGAGAGAGCCTGGCAGATGTAGGNGAAATGTTCAATAACTACGGAGACGTAGTTGTCCTTCGGGACAATGGCGAAGACTCTGTGTACTCTATGCTGGATTCTCTTCGCATTCCCATCATCAATGCGGGAAACGGAATTGATGAACATCCCACGCAGGCCCTGGCAGATGTTTACGCAATCATGAAATGGAAGCCTGAGTTTGGGACTGGAAAGCTAAAAGAAGATGAAAAGGTAACAATCGGTGTCATTGGAACGCCCAATCGTATGCGCACCGTGCGCAGCTTATTACTATTGCTCTCTCTGTTCTCAGACTCCATTCGAAAGGTCTATATAGTTAATCCGTCCCACGATGTCCTGGATGAAGACCAGAAGCAGGAATTGGAAACGGCAGGCTTAAAGCTCGAAGTAGTTCAGAAACTACGGGACATTCTGCCCGAAATAGACGTCGTTTATATCAATTCTATCGCCTGGGTAGGTGATAGCTATGAAACACTAACTGGTGATATCAAGCTCACCAGCGAATCTCAGCTGAAAGCCGGGGCTATCATTTTGCATCCACTTGCACGGGGCGAAGAGCTGGATGAGTCTCTGGACGGAACAGAGCATAACTGGTATTTTTCCCAGGCCCGTGGCGCTGTCTTTATTCGCATGGCTCTTCTTACCTGTCTTGTGCACCGAATCAACCTGGTTGTTGATTCTCCAGTGGACCAACCGGAGGATAGAACCCAGTAATGAACAAGAAATGGCTCTGACAGCTCATATGAGTCAGGGCGAATTGATGATTTGGAAAAAGTTATGACTGTAGCAACCGAACTCAAAATCAACTTCGATCGACTGAGAAAGAACATCGATGAACTTTCGCAGATAGGCCGATCTCCGGATCACGGAATCTACAGACAGGCTTTTACCGAAAACGATTTGCAGGCGCGCAATTGGCTTTCGCAGAAAATTGAGCAGGCCGGCCTGGAACTGGATATTGATGGAGCTGCAAATATTCACGGTTATGTGGGCAATAGAAAAAAGCCCAGCGTGGTCATCGGCTCGCACATTGACTCTGTGCCTGCAGCAGGAGCGCTGGATGGAACTCTGGGTGTGCTTACGGGCCTGGAATGTCTCCAGAGAATCAAAGAAGAAGGCATTGACCTGGACTACCCACTTGAGCTGGTTTCCTTTAGCGACGAGGAAGGTCGATTCGGTGGATTGCTAGGCTCACAATCCTTTGTGGGGGACATCAATCCTCAGAAAATTCATCAGGCCAAAGATCTAAATGGTGTATCTCTGGCCGATGCAATGCAGGCTTGCGGCTACGAAGCAATCAAAGCTCTGGATGCTCGTCGAAATCCGAGGTCCGTGAAATCATACCTTGAGTTGCATATCGAGCAGGGACCCGTGCTGGACAGCCTGGATATTCCCATTGGAGTGGTAAGCCACATCACAGGGCTGTTCAAATGGTCCATTCGTTTTATAGGCCGCCCGGACCATGCTGGCACTACTCCAATGCATATGCGAGCCGATGCGCTGGCGGGCCTGGCAGAGTTTTCCATGGAAATCCCGAGAGTATTGGAAGAGATCGGAACAGATCGCAGTGTGGCAACCATTGGAAAGGTAGATCTTTTTCCCGGTACTGCCAACACAGTGCCCGGACAGGTTGAGTTTTCCCTGGATTGCCGGGACACCGAATCGCAGACTCTTCAAGATCTGATGACCGCCTTTCGCAAAGCTCTTTCCGCAATCGCACGTCGTCGAGATCTCATGTTCGAGTTTGATGTTCTGAGCGAAGTGGATCCTGTGGCCTGCGACGAAAGCATTCAAAGCATGATTCAGAATGCTTCCGGTAAAATCNATGCACAGACCCATACTATGCCCAGCGGAGCTGCACACGATGCACAGATTGTGGCTCGGATAGCGCCCGTGGGAATGATCTTTGTTCCCAGTAAGGCCGGCAGGAGCCATTCCTCCGCTGAATGGACAGATTGGGAAGACATTGAAACCGGAGCTAACGTTGCTCTGCATACTCTAATGCAAATGGCCAGAGACTCCTGAACTAAACTATGACGAAGCATTCACACGAACCAACAAACGAACACCTGGAAGAAGTAATTCAAGACCTGGATCCTGAATACATCGACGTTGACCCGCTAAAAAAGAGTTATACGCAATCCATTATTCAGAATGAGGAACGATTCGCTTCTCTCAAAGAGCATAACACTGCACTCATGGTGATTGATATGCAATACCTGGATGCAGCCCAGGGATACGGCGTATTTGCGGACCCTAAGACCAGCGGAGTTCCCCCGGAGGCGCAAGAGTATTATTTCTCGACCCTGGAGAACATTGTAATTCCCAATGTACAGAGGTTGCTTCGCACCTTTCGATCTCGCGGCTTTGAAGTCATTCATACGCGGATCATGTCTCTAACAAAAGACGGTCGAGATCGTAGCCCGGGCCATAAGAGATTGAAGTTACATGCTGCCCCTGGTTCTAAAGAAGCCGAGTTCCTGGAAGAGGTTAAGCCAGTGGGAGATGAAATCGTACTGAATAAGACNGCCAGCGGCTGCTTCACTTCAACAAATATAAATTATCTTCTCAANAATCTGGATATACATGGACTTTTCGTAACAGGCGTCTATACCAATGAATGCGTTTCTACAACGGTACGAGATGCCAGCGATCTAGGTTACCTGGTAACATTGATCAGCGATGCCTGCACAACAGTGACGCAGGAGCTCCAGGACTCTACCGTTTTCACGCTACAAGACAGATATGCAAGAGTGATAGATACAGATACGGCCATTCAGGAAATTGAGCAGTACGCATCCCGATAGGCCGAGGCGTCTTCGTGGACGTCATAACCAGTGAGAATGTGTTTTCGCCACTGGTATCAGGGCCGCCAGGTCCTTTCCCGAGTCTTCGACTCGGACGAATGAAAAGAAGGAGATTATTATGTGTGGAATATCAGGAATAATGAATCTGGATCCCCAGAAGCCCATAAGCCCCGCAACTCTGGTGAANATGGCAGCCATCCAGTACCATCGNGGNCCAGATGACTTTGGCTGGAAGACCATCGAAGGTCGCGGCGTTGGAATGAGTCATGCGCGGCTTTCCATCATCGATCTACATGAGTCCGGTCGCCAGCCGTTCTGGTCCGACGATGAGAATTTACTTATGGCGCATAATGGTGAATTCTACGACTACAAACGGATCCGAACCGATCTCAGTGCCAGGGGCTATAATTTTCGCACCAAGAGCGATTCCGAAATTGTAATGAACCTGTATCCGGACAAAGGATTCGAGCCTCTCTTGAAGGATCTTCGAGGAGAGTTCGGATTTTCGCTCTATGATAAGAAGCTGGATCGATTGTACCTTGTTCGGGACCGGTTTGGCATCAAACCTCTGTACTGGATTAACACAGGAAAGGCTTTCGTTTTCGGATCGGAGATCAAGTCCATCCTCGCCAATCCTGAAGTGCCCCGGGAATTCTACGCAGAAGGTATTTTCCATCAATTGATGCAGACCATTGTTCCCGGTAGCACTCCTTTCAAAGGAATCAATCAAGTAAAGCCGGGACACTACCTTGTTGTGGAACGACGAGACGGAGCCTTTCGCATTCAGGAAAAGGCCTACTGGGACATGGAGTTTCCTGAGCTGGGCCAGAGAAACGATGAAGTTCCTGAAAAAGAAACCATTGAAAAGGTTCGCGAGCTGTTGATTGACGCTGTTCAACATCGCCTGGAGGCGGATGTTCCTGTAGGTTGCTATCTTTCCGGCGGTATCGATTCCTGCTCCATTCTGGGCCTTGCTGCGGCCTCTCGGCAGGATGCGGTGAAAGCGTTTACCATCGGTTTCGATAACGATTCCTACGATGAAAGCGCCATTGCTGTGGAGATGGCACGATCTGTAGGAGCGGATCAGGACATCCTGGAGCTCGAAGCTGATCATCTGTACGATCATTTCGTCAAGACACACTGGCATACGGAGAGGACGATTTATAACACGCTGGGCGTGGCAAAGTATCTGATGAGCAAACATGTTCATGAAGCCGGGTATCGCGTAGTAGTCACCGGGGAAGGATCCGATGAGCTTTTCGCAGGATATCCTTCCTTCAGAAGAGATATGTTTCTACATGGTCTGGATCATCTTCCAGAGAAAGAAAGGCTGCATCTCCAGGCCAAGCTCAATGAAAGCAATGCCCTGGTAAAAGGTAGCATGCTGGCCGCAGAAGAAGTGGTGAGCCCGGAGCTCAACAAAATCTGCGGCTTCACTCCTTCCTGTCTCCAACCCTGGCTGGCATGCGCACCGGAAATCCCGGGTCTGCTCAATCCAGATGTAAGGGCTAAACTCCAGGGTTACGATCCCGGAGCCGCAATTGCTGCTCAGATCAATCCGGAGATGGTGCGCAATCGCCATCCTCTGGACATTGCTCAGTATGTATGGATCAAGACAATGCTTGAGGGCCAGATCCTGACCTGGGGTGGGGATCGAGTAGATATGGCCAACTCCATGGAAGCGAGACCGGCCTTTCTGGACCATCATCTTGCTGAAGCAGCAGTATGGGTTCCGCCGGCTCATCGCATCAAAGGAGATACCGAAAAGTACGTCCTGCGCGAAGCGATGAAAGGAGTACTTCCGAAGGTGCTCTATGAACGCCAGAAATTTGCCTTTATGGCGCCACCGGCCCATACAGATCCGAAGAAACTCAAGGCCTTGAAAGATATGGCAGCAGACTATTTGTCTGACGAAGCCATCGAACGCTCTGGATTTCTGGATAAAGAAGGTATCAAAAACCTGTTCGAGAGATACGAAAGCTCAGCGACTCCGGCCCATGAGCTGGTCCAGCTGGATGCTCTGGTAAATCATGTAATCGGAATTCAGGTACTTCATCAGAACTTTGTGCAGCAGGATGTACCAAAGGTAGCTCGGGAAACAGCCCAGCACCTTGGCTGGAAGGCTCCGGAAACAAGTCCGGTTACCTAGCCAGTGAGAACCTGCATTTCCTGGGCCTGAACGAAATCAGAAGTCCGTCGGCCGAAAATGAATACGGTCCGTTTGCANAGTGCAAACGTCTCAACTCGGAACGATCTCTTTTGCTTTGCCCTGTGAAGCTTAGAAATTTGCTACAAGAGCAAAAAAGGCACCATGGAGTACAGTTTGTCGGTCGCTGAGGGAAGAAGGCTCAGGCTCTCTGTAGCTGGTCAAATAGGGATCGTTGCTGGTTGAGCGAAAAGTGTCGAAAGACTCTTTTATTTCCAGCGTTAAGAAAGGAACCTGACCATAGTATCCGAATCGGAATCCAATGCCGGGCATTAGCTTGGCAACCAGGCCTAGTTCCAGGCGAAATAGAAATCCAGTCAGCCGGGCATCCATATACGATATGTAGTTTGCATTTGGAAGAGACGCTGCAGTGCTTGCAGCCAGAGCTTGAGAGGCAGAACCTATGGAAAAAGTGCTGAGCTTGATGTTTCCCTGCACGTAATCCATATCCATGCGGCCATAGAAATTGAAGTAATCACCCATAACCCATGCGTAACCGCTTCGCAAGCTAAACGTTTCAATGTCAAAGTTGAGCTGCCCGGTGGAATAGCTGAGCAAATTATAGTTATCCAATGCACCTTCGCTACTGGAGGAGTCAGCAGCTATACGAGCTATCGTAAGAAAGGAAGGCGTCTTATAGAAGTACTGCGAATAGGGTCCTCGACTTCTGGTTGTAGTATAGGCAAATGCAAATTCGCCGGAGCCCTCTTCATCCTGGGTCACATAATCGATAGGTCCGAATCCCAGAACAATGCCTGTGGTGCGCTCTGTCGTTTTTGCCTGGTCCCGAAAAAATGAGTTATCGTTTCCGTAAATCTGGCGAAAGTAAGAGATTTGATTGCTTTGAGCATAGTTGAATCCTATGAACACATCACTGTCTTCGAATTTCCTGCTATAACGGAAACCCGGGCTGATCGGCGATTTTTTGGTCGCAGAAACCTCGGTATACTTCACAATCTGCGTGGAATAAATGCTGGTATTGTTTCGCACGGAATTCACCAGAGAACTGGCGTTCTCACCACTGGATGAGGCTGCATCCGCGGCATAGAGCTCAAAAAAGTTCAGAAAGAGCCCGGTGTTGGTACTGGTCTCATCACCAAGGATATAGGCCTTGCTCTCGGCCAGCGGGAGTAAAAGAGTCCATACCCAGAGAATCGCAATCTTTTTTGCTTTCGGAAATCGGCGCATAGAAGCCTATAGGTAGAAGGACTTCCCGAAAATCAAGCGCAGTTCCAGAAGGTTCCCACTTTAATGAACCCAAATTCGAATATTTTTCAATCGGTGTACTACAGAACTACCTATTCGGATCCCGAAGGATCGAATGAGACTCCGCTTATCGCATTTACCGGTAGATCCAACGCTGGCAAGTCCTCGCTCATTAGCGCACTATGTAATCAGAAAAACCTCGCCCGGGCTGCTCGCACACCTGGGAAGACAAGGAATCTTAATATCTTTGAAGGCACTCTTCAGGGAAATCCATTTTACTTTTGTGATCTCCCCGGATTTGGATACGCCAACTTACCCCGAGATGAAAGACAGAGACTGGGAAAAATGATCGAGAGCTTTTTTCTCACTTCGTCAGGACTGACCATGACGCTCATTCTATGCGACAGCGCCCGATGGCCTGGCGAAGAAGAAGCGGCGATTGAGCAAATCTTGCTGGAAAAAGGATCAAAATGCCAGTGGGTCTTCACTCGCTGGGACAGGCTGAACCAGAAAGAAAAGGCACGGGCACGAAAACGTTGGAAGGAAATGGGAATCGCATCCCAGGCAGTAGCCGTTTCATCCACAAAAGGAACCGGGCTAAATGAACTTCGAAAAAGAATCCAGAGAACTGTGGAGGACTTTTACGGATTGCCAGCCAGCACAGTGAAAACCGGGCAAGAACCTGCAAGCTGACACAGGTGTTCTGCCTCAAATGCGGCAATTTCACCCGGTTTCTCCTTCAGTTCAACTGGGGATTGAACCTCATTCCTCACCGGGAAAGGGAGAGGGCTCACTGAATGCTCTCCGAGCATGCGTCATGTAGCTTAGAATTGTCTGATCCCTATCACTTTTTCCCATATTAGACCAGCCGAGATGACCGTATACTTGAATCCGATATAATTCGCGAGGCGAGTCGAGCGAATCGAACAGGTCTTGACCGTGCTCGAAATCGACAACCGGATCATCTGTGGAATGCATGTCTAAAACCGGTGCCGGAGCGATTCGGCTTAATGTTTCTTTGGGACTTTTTCGATTGGAAAAGAAAAGGGAAATCAAAGTAGAAAGTTGGAAAAACGTCAAGTCGCGAGCCTTCCTTTCGACAAGGTCTCTGTACGAGGGGAATGTACTATCGGCAATAATCAAGGCAACATTCGAATGAGCCTCCGAGTCAACTATCGCTCGGAGAACAATCGCACCACCAGGACTCTGAGCCAGAATGAATACTGAGATCCCATTTTTCCGGGACCTTTTGTTCGCTTTTGTCAGGATCGCCAGCGCATCCTTATACGTGTTTTCCAGATTGGGATTTCCATCAGATCGCCCGGACCCTCGGTAATCGAAGATTAGCACATCATATCCATAGTGCGCAAGTCAAGCAGAGTGAATGAAATGACTGGATAAGTTCTGCGCATTACCGTGAAAATGCACAACGAGGCCCTTAGTTTCTTATAACTCTGAAGGAGAAAAATAGTGAATTTGCTCTCTCTTCCACTTCAAGGAAGTGTGATTCGTAGTTCAGGAAAAATTCCGTCGGGTCAAAATACATCCGGGCATCGGGATAACAACAGGGCGAAGAACCCCCACCAAGGGAACATGCCATAATTAGGACAGCCGGAAAGCAAACGATCGACCAGAGAATTCCATGCTTGAGTTTACTTCTCATTGTATCTGGCTTTTCTGATACTAACAATAGTCCCCTTTCAAACGGGTCGTCCGGTACGGGTAATTCGAAATTCAAAAAAATTCTGGATTGTCAGATTTCTGCATCCTCTTACAGTCTTACCATAGGTGTGATAGGACCTGGAGATCAACCGTTACATAAAATGAAATTAAGCGATAAACTTCAAAACTGGGTAGAGGCCGGATTGATCAATCCAGCTCAGGCCAAGTCCATCATGGACTTTGAATCGGAGCAAGGATCCAGGCCCTACGCTATGTATAGTTTTGTTATTCTGGGCGTGGCTGTTATTTCTGTAGGATTGATTTCCCTGATAGCAGCAAACTGGGAGTTTATCCCCGACTCGTTGAAGTTGCTCGGAGATTTTTCGATCCTGACTGGCACGGCGCTAGCGATCTTCTACTTTAGAGAGAAAAAAATTCTTTTCTATTCACTGGCCGTCTTCTTTTCGCTTTTTGTTCTGGCATCCATCGGGTTGATTTCTCAGATCTATCATACATCAGGCGAACTCTATCAGGCGGTGGGGCTGGCCCTTTTTTTAACTGCCCCACTAATGCTGCTTCAGAGCGGCCGATTCCTGACCCATCTCTGGTTGATTGGATTTTGCTTCGTTTTTCTTAGCTTTGCAAACGATCATTTTCCCTACACAGGAGAGTTCGAACTCAACAATGTCCATATGCTAACTCTGGGTAGCGCACTTTTGTTGATCAGCCTTCTGTTTCGTAACCTGGGCGGCGATGTAGAAGCCCATTCACGGGCTACTCTCTTTTGGGCTCTGGCTGCCCTGACTTTCTCTTCTTTCGCCTTTTCCTTTCTCGATTTTTCTGAATCGGAGGTAAGGGATACGGGAGTGGAGATGGGCGTATTGGTACCGAGCATTCTCTTAGTCTGCAGTGCAGCCTACAGCTTCTTTATGTTACCCAGAGCTCTGAGTCGCCGCATCATGGTGCTAATTACATTCGCCCTGCTTTACTTCCTGTTCTTTTTCAGTATATTCGTGTATCCAGTGGGAGATAAAAGCATCTATCTGGCTCTGATTTTTATTCTCCTGGCCATGTCGGCGGGCATAACCTTCTTCGATTACAGATTCGTTTTCGATTTCTTTCTGGTGATGGCTGGAATTCGTTTTCTCATCGTCTATTTCGAATTGTTCGAAGATCTAGCCACAACAGGCCTGGGCCTCATTCTGGCAGGTCTGGTAATCATAGGGGGAGTGGTGCTCTATACGAAGAGCCGCTCCAGGATCCAGTCTTATCTGCAGGAGAGACTGAAATGAAAAAAATCCTTCTATTTGCTGCCCTGGCCTTCCCCATCCTTGGACTGTTGATTCTAACCGGAATTCGCGCCTACCGGGCCAGTACCGGATACGAAATGACCTTTCATGTGGATGGCTACGATCCCCGAGATCTCCTCAGTGGAAGGTACGTCCTCTACAGAGTCAATTATGGACCAACGGACCGCTGCGACGAAGACAGGCAGCAGAGCCTGGATTACAGCCGAAACGACAAGAACAACCGGGAATTCGAGCATTGTGTTTGTTACTCGGATCCTCCGGACCCCGACACCGGATACTGGCAATCCTGCGAGTCCATCGAAGAAGCTAGCTGCCCCGTCTTTATTCGAGGAACCTGCAACTATGGTAGATTTTCCGCAGGTATTGAGAAATTCTTTGTCCCCGAAGAAAAGGCCGATTACTATGATCAAGTGCTGCGCAAATACGGGGCCCGGCTAACAGTCAAAATCGACGATTCTGGCCAACCTGCGATTTCGGATCTGGAGCTGCCTCTAACCTTTGAAGATTGGCAAAATGGAGTGGAACCGGAATCCGGATCTGACGCTCCCTTTAACCTTTGAACAATGGCAGAGTGAGAGGAACCGAAAGAAGATGCAATTTGGCAACCAGAATCGGTCCCTGTGCTGGCCCGAACCTCTCTATTCGGTTAGCCTTTGCCCCCTGATCACCGAGAATCGACTGTCCCAGAACAAAGGAAAGGTGATTGCCCGGTCCGCCGATGGGTGCATCTTCTACTCATGAGCCAATCCGAGCCGGCGAAGAACTCAGAGGAACAGGAGCTTTCCGAATGGGAACAGGATGCCATGAAGCGAATGGAAAGCAAGTTTTCCCTTTCGCCCGAAGAAGAAAGCCCCTTCAAAGATTTGAAGCTAATCCACAAGGACGTAATTCGCGGTAGCCACTTCCTGGCTTATCAAAGCGAAGATCCAGAACATCCTATCTGCATCTATTCCGAAAAGAATCGCTTTCGCGCAGTTATCTCAATGCTTACAGGTAGCTGGGCCCCGGACCTGGATATCCTGTTAAACTTGATACATAAAGCAGAAACCGAGGCTCTGGATTCCTACGAAGAGGATGAACTGGATACATTCGGAATTCGCGTAAACAACGATAGCTACGTGGTCGGCTATGTTGTAGGAGGAAGCAGCCCCATTGTGGCTTCAAAAGATCTATTGATTCGAATACTGGAATTCTATACTCAAGCGATGGCAGAACTTCCGGAGAAATTTCCACAACATCTGGTAACGGAAAGCCGGCAAACTCTGGCCAGAATCAGACAAGAAATCGGCAAAGATACTACAGAAAGTTAAAAAGCCATTACCAGAACGGATACCCAGAAAGGAATTTAGAGGCTATTGCGCAAAGCGATGGCAGAATAGAAAAAAGCCAGGGATTCTCTGCGACAGAGATTGCACCTGACTGAAAAAACTAGAAGCCAAAAATACTACTCTTCTCTCCGGGGCTTCGCACACATTGTGCATAGAGTTTGCTTGTAGGATCCAGACTCATAGTCGCTGAAGTTCCGGGCAAAATGATCTGAACGGACTCCGAATTGGGATCCTGCTGAACCCAGAAAAAAAACGGTCCGCTGACTTCGAAAACCTTTCCCAGATCCCGGACTTTNTTGCCTCGATACTGCTCCAGCAAAGAACGAGCTTCTGCCATAGTAGGCAATCTTCCGCCCTCATCGTTGCAGTANTCAGTAGCTTCGGCCAGATTCAGCTTCTTATCGGCGCGAAACCAGCAGAGGTTGTCTTTGAATACTTCGTCTCCCTCGCAATCTGACTCATCCGCCATCAACGAGAAAACAGCTCCAGAAAGCCCAATCAGTAGAATTAACCCCAGCAATTTCTTATACATTATGATCCTCAGTAGGTACGACGGAATATCGCTCGNTGGCGTTCATTTGCCATGCTTTTTTTGCCCCGGTTTTCGAATACCGGTATCGACGAACAGGGCTGGCCAGGAACGGGCTGTGACCCGTTGAATCTGTATCCGGAAAATAAGTTGAAGGCCGGAGCCTACCATACATTCAGGTTGTGATTTCAGTTGACCGGACACCACTGGCAGAGGACGGGGAAGTAAGCCCCCGTAGCTCAGCGGATAGAGCAGTGGTTTCCTAAACCATGTGCACAGGTTCGATTCCTGTCGGGGGCATATGAATTCCCGCAATCTCAAAGAAAGAGTCCAGAGAGAAGTAGAACGATTCGAAGAGATCGAGCAGAAGCTTTCATCACCGGAAGTCTCTCAGGATCCGTCCGCTTTTAAAGAACTGTCCCGGCAGCATAGTCGCCTGAGCGCCCGAATAGAGCCTCTGCGCAAATATCTTAATTTCCTTACCCAGCTCGATCAATCCAATGAGCTTTTGCGCGACGACTCGGCGGATCCAGAGCTAAAGGAAATGGCCGAATTGGAAAAACAGGATCTGGAGAATTCTCTGGAGGAAATGCGAGATGAGGTGGAAACCATGCTCATTCCGCCGGATCCCAATGATGGCAAATCTGTTATTGTTGAGATTCGCGCAGGGACTGGAGGAGATGAAGCCGGACTGTTCGTGGGAGATTTGTTAAAGATGTATACGAGGTTCTGCGAAGAAAACGGCCTTCGGGTGGAACCCATCTATTATGCCGAAACAGAATTGGGAGGCTTCAAGGAAGTTACCTTCTCGGTTGAAGGAAAGCGAGCCTGGGAATTCCTGCATAAGGAAGCAGGGGCTCATCGCGTCCAGAGAATTCCAGTAACCGAAAGCGGCGGAAGGATTCATACCAGCGCAGTGACCGTTTCTGTTCTTCCGGAAGCAGAAGAGGAAGACCTGGAAATCGAGGAGAAGGATCTGCGAGTAGATGTTTTTCGAGCAAGTGGAGCCGGCGGTCAGCATGTAAACAAGACGGAATCCGCAGTGCGAATGACCCATATTCCCACAGGCATTGTTGTATCATGCCAGGATGAAAGGAGCCAGCTAAAAAATCGGGCCAAGGCGATGAAAGTTCTTCGAGCTCGTCTTCTGGAACTGCGCGAAGAGGAAAGGCATGCGCAGGAAGCAGCCGCAAAGAAAGAGCAGGTTAAATCCGGAGATCGCTCGGAAAGAATTCGAACGTACAATTTTCCCCAGGGAAGAGTTACCGACCATCGCATCGGCTATACTGCTTACAATCTGAATGAACTGATGGAAGGGGATATGCAAGATCTGCTGGATGCTGTGGTTCAGGCAGAAAAAGAAGAGAAACTCAAGCAATTGCAAGAGAATTGAGTTCGGAAAAGCAACTTCCGGGCAATTCTCAACTGCTGCCTATGATTCAGATAGCTCAATCTCAGCCAGACAGATGGTGCGGAGTCCAATAGAGCCCGGCCGTCGGTTCAGATTTACAATGAATAGGAACTGCAGGAACGGCTACAAGGACCAGAAGTACATGAATGCCGGAGTTTCGTTGGCCCTTGCCTTACTGAATGTTGGATAGGTTGGATAGGTTGGATAGCTTCTATGGATTCTGTGAAAACCCGGTTTGTGGTTCTAAGACAGGTATTCAAGAAATGCCTATCTGATTCGATCTTTGAGATCTATAAGACATTGCTCCAGTACATGTTCTAGATCCGGGTTTTCCCAGTCTTCATAATCGGGTAACGATTGATAGAGAATAGTTTCCAGATGATTTCGCAAAGAGGGTCGCTCTCTTTCGATGTATGAATATAGACCGTTATCCCGAATACCCTGTTGTAGTTCCTGAAATTCGGAATAGCCAAACTCAATGCGATTTCCAAAGAGAATCCAGATTACCTGGTCCCCCTCCCTTCTTCCCTGACTCTGCAGTTTTCTCATAACGTTTAAAAAGCCGGCACTGAAATTGGCGCTCTCTCTGGATTCTCTATGCTTCCAGGGCTCCCAGCTCTTCTGCTGCGCGAATCCAGACCTGTTCCGCTTCATCCAGCTTTTTCTGCACTTTCTGCAGTTTGTCGCTCTCTTCTTTGCTATAGTTCTGTGCCAGACTGCTCTCCAGCGCCTCTTTCTCAGTGGTCAGCTTCTCCATGGCCTGCTCGGCATCTCTGACCACAATTCGCTGCTTCCGGATGGCCTTTTTCTGGTCGGCACTGGCTGGAACTCCTTCGCCGACCTTCGTAGCCAGGGCCGCAACCTTTTCCGGTGCCGAAGCTCCTCCCGACTTTCCATCGGGTTGCCCTTTTTCGGACCCTGAATCCTGCGACTTCGCATTCCCGGACGAATGATCTTTGTTGGACGTTTTCGTTGCTCCACCAGCAGTTCCACTGTCTTCACTTGATGCGGGTCGTCCTTTATCGGAATGATCCGCAGCAAGCGATCGGTTCAGTTTACCGCCAGAAACGGCATCGGACTTTGCGGAAGATTTCCCTTTGCCGGTACTATCCTTCCCGCCGGATTTTTTCCCCTCATGGAAGCTAGCTTCCAGCGCATATACATAGTCATCATAGTTACCGGGATAATTGCGCACCTGTCCGGATTCCACTTCCAGAATCGAAGTAGCCAGGGTTTTCACAAAGGTACGGTCGTGGCTGACGAAAAAGACCGTGCCCTGATATCGAGCCAGGCCATCGCCCAGAGCTTCCACCGTTTCAAAGTCCAGGTGGTTCGTAGGTTCATCCAGGAGCAGAACATCGTAGCGACCCAGAAGCAGACCGGCAATAATCAGACGGGATCGCTCGCCCCCGCTCAGCACCTTCACCTTCTTTTTCAGATCTTCATCTCGAAAGAGGAAGCTGCCTGCCATGGCCAGCAGTTCCTGCTTCGCAGTGTTGGGAGGAGCAAAGCGAGTTAGCGCCTCGAAAACGGACTCCGATTCGCGCAGCGTTTCATTAACATGCTGTGCGTAATAGCCTATCTTTTTTTCCGGAGTCCAGCGATAAGAACCTTTCACGGGTTCCAGTTCCCCGGAAAGGGTTTTTAGAAAGGTTGTCTTTCCCTGGCCGTTCTCTCCCACGATAGCAAACTTCTCGCCGGCCGGGATTTTCATATCGATGTTTGCCAGAATGGAAACATCTTCATAGCCACAATTCAGCTTATCTGTGGTGAGAATCAATCCGCGCGAAATGGCCACATCCGGTACCTTCATCCGCACGTTACTAACTTTGTTTTTGATTTCGATGGGCTGTAGCTTTTCCAGCTGCTTTACCCGACTCTGAGCCTGAGTGGCTTTGGACGCTTTGGCACCGAATCGATCCACAAAGGCTTGCAGATGTTTTCTTCGCGCTTCCACATTCCTCGCTTCTCTGGCTTTTCGCTCCTTTTCCTCGGCAACGAATTCAAAGTAATCTTCCAGAGGGCCCGGGAATAAAAAGAGCCCTCCATCGGCTACTTCCAGGGTATTATCAGTCGTTCGCTTGATAAATTCCCGATCGTGGGAAATCACCATATAGCCGCCGCGAAATGTGTTTAGAAAATTCTCCAGGATTAGCTGAGTATTCAAGTCCAGGTAGTTCGTGGGCTCATCCAGCATCAAGAAATCTGGCTCCTGCACCAGCATGCAGGCCAACTTGATTCTCATTCGATAACCGCCGGAGAATGCTTCGATGGGCTCTTCCAGTTGATCCTCTCGGAATCCAAATCTTGCAAGAGTTCTGGCGCATTGCCAGTGTTCGGCCCCGGTATGCCGCATCATAAAATCCAAAATACCTTCATCCAGTGTCCAGGGATCATGTTGCTCCAGGTGAGCTATAACGGCACCTTTTCGAATGATGATTTCCCCCTCATCCGGATGTTCTTCGCCAAGAACCATACGAAAGAATGTGGACTTTCCCGCACCATTGCGTCCGATGACTCCAATTTTCTGGTCGTCATTTATAGTAACGGTGGCGTCTTCGAAGAGATGTCTGGCGCCAAAGGAGCGGCCAATTTGATGGGCAGAGATTATTGCAGACATAAACTAGTTTCTCCTGCAGTGGTGAGAGATCGGCTGCACAGCGCAAGTGTGATTATGCCTCATAGAAGAATATCCAGAAACACTCCCATTCCTCCGATTGTCCTATTTTTGGCCTTAATTCTGGGTCCTTTACTGACCGGTCCATTTTCAGGTTCTAGCTCCTCTCTGGAAGCACGGTCCGAACTGTCCGAGCCCACGGCAGAAGAGTACGAAGAAGAACAGCACGTACAGCTGGACCAGAAGCTAAGGGAGCTTCGTTCCCTCATTTTAGGTTATTCTTTCAAATGTTACGGTTCGGCTTCGAAGCTGGTGGGTCCGGATATTTTGCGAAAAGGATGTACAATTCCCTCCCGATTTTCTGGAGATGGAGATAGTACACTGTGGAATGGTTTGCTCTGTTTTACAGGAGCCAATCCCTGGGCCTGCGAAGCCGTAAAGAAATCCCAGAGTGACGATGGCAGAATCTGGAGATCCCCACGTCGAATGCTAACCGAGAACGATGGCAACGATTATCCCCAGGCCTCTTTTTCCCGCGACATGGCCCGGGGGGTGCTTCTGTACATACTGGAAACCGAGGACCGAGATCTGGCCCAGCGTTGGTCGGACTATATGTCCGGCATTGGAGCGCTGTGCCCGGATCATACAGATTGGAGCTGCGATATTCGCAGCACCAGCTACAGGCGCATTAACCATGTTTTGGCTACGGCCGGATTGGACGGTATTTCTTTCGCCTACACCGTGTTCCCGTGCTTATGGCCTACCTACCCGGTAACTGCGGCGTTTCATGAAACCGTGATGGAAAGCCGAGTGGAGAAGAATGAAAGCTTCCATTTACACCTCGCAGCCATCGACCTGATGATGGATCCTCATTTGAAAAAGCCATTGTACGATGATATGTCGCGACAGGAAATGGCAGCCGTACTCTTCCGACGAAAGCCCTACAATCTGTTTTATCAGTACCTTGCTCAGGGCCCAACAATCCAACTGAAGAAGAGAATCCTGGAATTCGCCCCCAGAACCAGGCCTCCATTTCTTTCTCAATGGGTCTGGGAAAGAGAAATCCCTCCTCGAGACCTGGACAAATTTGCCAGATCGGCCGGGGCTCCTTCGGAAGTAGAACAAGAGAAAGCGTTCAAGGAATTTGTCCGCCTGGAAAGTATGGGCTGGGACTTTGTATTTCTGATCGATATGGTTCTGGACAAAAGGCCCTGAATACTTGAAGCATTTGCCAATGTGCTTCCTGCAGAGATGCTTGATAGGCGACGTATCGGACATAAGATGCCCTGCTGGTAGCCACGAATACCTGAATATTCAGGAAAAAAATTGCAACCGGAATACCACCGGACGTTCTCAGGAGATATAGAATGGAAGAACAGAGTACACAGGAGTTACTGAGACAGCTGATCGAGATTCAGAAAGCTCGTCCGGAGAGCAGTGAAGCGGCACAAATCATTATTAGCGTTGTACCCTTGCTCGGTGTTGTGCTGGGAGCAACGTTGCTCTTCTTTTTCTTCCTGTGGAATTATAAACTCAAGAAGGAACTCATTCGGGCCGGTCAATACCAGTATCAGTCTCTCAAGAATGTCCGGTTGTTTTCACTTCTGATTGGTATTATTAGTTTTGCCGTGGGCCTGCCCATGACTATGCTATTCGGAGCCGTGGAGGGAGTCTCTTACAGCCTGCTAGGAGGGCTGATTCCAAGCTTTGTAGGACTAGGTTTCATCGTATTCTACGTCGTTTCCAGAAAAAGAGACTAACTGGAAGTGAAAGACCAAGAATTCGAACAGCTGGTTCAGAATTCCACGGACATGATTTTCAGCCTGGGTATGCGGCTTTTCCGCGGGAACCAGGAAGATGCCCAGGATTTTGTGCAAGATGCTTTCTTGAGGGCGTACGATAAGTGGGAGACTTTTGAAGGTCGCTCAAAACGGTCCACGTGGCTTTACAGTCTGGCTTTGAACCTGGGATTGAATCGGCTGAGCAAAAAGAAACGTATGCCGGACTTTTCCACCGAGCCTGGCATACTGGATGAGACTGTGGCATCTCCGGACACTCCGGAATCCATCGTCACGGAAATGCTGGAGCAGGAAGAGGTGGAAGGAATGCTTCAGGAGGCATTACAGGAATTACCGGAGAACTATCGTCTCCCTATTGTGTTATTATACTTTGAGAAATTATCCTATAAAGAGATGAGCGAGAAGCTCGGCACTTCAGAGGGCACTTTGAAGTCCCTGGTATACCGGGGCAAAATGCAGCTTAGAGATAGGCTGAAGCAATATGCAGAGAACTCTGGCTGACGGCAGTTTATTCGGAATACGAAGCGCCGCAGGAGTTCCAAGAGGAACTATGGAAACCAAGCACTACATTCAAGAGATCCGATTGGGGCATGAAAGCCTGGGAACGGACGCTCTGGCTCATCTGGAAAGCTGTTCAGATTGCAAGAAGGAATACGACATCTTTCACAAAATCGAACGGTCTGTGGCCGCGATGCCTTTGCACAATGCACCTTCCTTTCTGCGAGATATGATTCTCCAGCGAGTGATTCGCCCGGCCTATCAGCTGTGGCACCTGGTAATGGGGCTTATTGCTGCAATCATCAGTCCCATGGCGATGGTCTACTTCGACCGAACCTATCAGCTGGAATACCTGGGAGACGATGCCCTGATGTACACTTTCATAATGTACGGGGCCCTGGTTCCCGGGGTCATCATTCCGCTTTCTTCCATGCTGATTCGCAGATACAGATCGTCCATCGAACACTTCTCGGAGTCAGTGGATGCTTTTCTCGAAAAGCATGCGAAGTAGGCCTTCCTGAACCAAAGCCGCCATCCGAATACAGGATCGGCGGCCTTTTACCTGTCGGCTGCCGGTTACCAGCTGCCTTGCGTCTTCAATTATGCAGATGGAGAAGGATCTCCGACACATTCACTTCCACTCCTCAAATCCGATGAAATTCTTTCCGTCCTGTTTTTTCAGGGCTTTCGCTCCAGGAACCTTTGCGACGTTGCCTATGCGAAATAGCCTTCATCCCTGACGCCTCATCAGCTTGGATTATGTCGTATTTCCTCGACAAGACAGGCCGAGCAGGCCTTCGCTTTCCCCTGTGACCTTCGCAGATCCTCTCATGCCCCATGGCTTTGCGACCACAGCTTTTCGATTTTTTTCAAAATCGAAAAAAATGATTCAGCGTTTTCCGGACAGGCCGATCCTAATAGTGAGGAAGGAAGGCAAGGATGCCCACCTGATTCGAAGTCCATCAGGACATACATACAATAGAGTTGCACGGAGGCGACGAATGAGACATCAACACGAATGGTTTGAAGAAGAAATGGATCCGGACTACCGGGCTCAGATTTTTTTTGCTCGTAAACAACTTCTTGGAAACGTCGAAAACGGTTCCATCCTTCCAGATTTTGGACTGCATGCCCGAGCACTTCTGGATGAAAAGCAAATCGAAAAAGTAGAAGCAATTCGCCATCGAAGATTGGCAGCTGTTGCTGACCGGTTCATTCCGGATTAAGCATCCTACCATCCGAGCCCGTAACCTCTTCGGTGGTTGCGGGCATCGAATTCCCCTCCCCGCATACCTACTTCCTGTCCTTAATTGTCATCAAATGGGCTTTACCACAGCCCGGGCCATGAGCTCATTGAATCATGCCCTCTGCCGTCGCAGGCCCACGCTCCCTTCCGCTCATTGGACACTCGCTGGAACTAAGGCGAGATCCGCTTACCTTTCTTCAAAGAGTACAGATGGATTACGGAGATATATGCAAAATCCAGGTAGGATGGATTCCCATAGTTACCGTATTTCATCCGGATCATGTGCGACAGATCCTGGTGGAGAACCATAAATCCTTCATCAAGAGTCGGGGCGTAAGATTGACCAACCTGATTCTGGGCAACGGACTGCTCACCTCCGAAGGATCGACACATCGAAGACAGAGAAAGCTAATCCAGCCGGCATTTCAGAAACGACGAATCCTTTCCTATGCCGCTGACATCCGCGAAAGCACTGAGCAACTCACGGCAAGATGGAACAACGGCGGAACGCTGGATTTGCATTCCGAAATGATGCGACTGGCACTGAACGTAGCTACTCGTTCTCTTTTCAAAGCCGACGTAGAGAAGGATGCTCCGGAAATCGGTAAAGCTCTCAACCAGGCTATGCAGGACTTTAATCGAGTGATCAGCAATCCACTTGGCAGGCTGCTTGTTCAGCTTCCCACTCCCGTGGGATTGCGATTTCGAGCCGGCAAAAAGAAGTTGGATCGAATCCTTTACGGAATGATAAACGAAAGAAAGGCGAACCCGGGGGATCAGGGTGACTTTCTTTCTATGTTATTCGCAGCCGCGGATGAAGAGGGAGGCATGACCGAAAAGCAGATCCGGGATGCAGCCATGACGATCTTTCTGGCTGGCCATGAAACCACAGCCAATGCACTTACATGGTCCTTATTTCTTGTGAGTTCTCATCCAGACTTTCAAGCCAGGCTGCAGAAAGAATTGGATCAAGAACCGGAAACCCCGAATCCGGAAAATCCCAATCCTCTTGTCCGGGCTCTGTTCGCAGAAGCCATGAGGCTTTATCCTCCGGTTTGGGCCATCGGTCGCGAAGCCACCGAGCCCGTGCAAGTGGGAGACCACTCTTTTCCCGCGGGTACCACATTCTTGCTAAGTCCGTACGTTACGCATCGAGATGAACGGTTCTGGCCGGATGCAGATCAGTTTAAACCGGAGCGCTGGCTCAATGAGCAGGAGGTCCTGGCTCCTCCGAAATTTCGCTATTTTCCCTTCGGCGGCGGCCCCAGGATCTGTATTGGTGAACCATTCGCCTGGATGGAAGGCACAATGGCACTGACTCAGATCCTCAGTCAGTGGCAATTCGATCTAATCACTAAAGAACCGGAGACATCACCGCTGGTAACCCTCAGACCTAAAGGGGAAGTGCTGGCAAGGTCGGAAAAGCGATGAGCAAATCTTATGCAGGGTTTCTGGCGTACCGAATAAAAATGGATACCGAGGATTTCCAGGTCACCGAAATTTCGGACCTTCCATTGATTCGCGCATCCGGGCGATTTGAAGCGAACCAGAAGAAAGCAAGCAACTCAGGTGAAAACAGCAAACCCTCTTCCAGAACCAGCAAGTCTCGGACAGAGAAGAAGGGCTCCGGGAAGCGAGAAAGGGCAGAACCGGAAACCAGCAAAGAAGTCCGTGGGGAGCAGAATTCCAGAAGGCAGGCTAATTCCGGGCTGAATTCGAAGACCTATCCATTTGCCGTTTATTCCCTGGAAAAAGATGGATGGAATACCGTGGATGCGATTCAACGAGTGGCCGCACGGTTTCGTATTCCCGCGAAGAATATTCATTACGGTGGAAAGAAGGACCGGCATGCACGGACGATTCAATGGATCACTGTAAAGAATGGGCCCGATATCTCTCACCAGGAGAGCGGATACACTATTCAGCATCTGGGGGCCTCCGACTCGCCTATGGGCCCGGAAAGAATCCAGGGGAATCGATTTCGCCTGGTTGTACGTAACATTCTGGAAAGAGAGATTCCGCAGATTGAGGCCGGACTGATCAGGCTAAAGGAACGGGGCTTTCCCAACTATTTCGATGACCAGCGATTCGGCTCTTTTCATCCCTTAATTGGTTTTCCCTTTCTATCTCTTTTCCGCGGGGATCCGGAATCAGCACTGCGCTATACATTGTTGTCCGCTTTCGGCGGTGATAAGCCTCATGCCAAACGCAGAAAAAAAGCCATCAATGATTGCTGGGGAAACTGGGATGCTGCACTGAAGCTAGCCAGCACGAAGACAGAATCGGCAATCCTGGGAGAGTTAAAGAAGGCCCGGTTGGTTTCTGGCGACGATTCGGATCAGAGCAAAGAGCAATTCACTACCCTGCTCAACCGTTTACCGAAAGAGGATCTGAGCATGAGTTTTTCGGCTGTACAAAGCTGGATTTTCAACGAAAGCATTGCCCGACTTTTTCGTTCCTTTTCACAGCAAACAAAAAGAGGCAAAGGCCCGGACCAGAAATTCACGGGTGATTTCACATCAGTGGAAATCAAAACCAAAACCGGGGACCAATGCTTTCCTGTTTCTTTCCCACTCCCGGTAATAACGTTATTTCGATCTACTGTTCTGGAATTGATCGGACCGGGCCGCCAGACTGGAGGCGATGATCTCTCAAGCGCCGGGACAGCCCCCGAAGAAATAATCCGCGCTTTCAGCGATTTCCCGGAAAAGAGCGAAGCCAGTGCAGAAACGGAGAGATTGCTTCAGAGAGCTTTTCTGAGCTGCGAAACCCAGGTAAAAGAGATTCTCGAGATTCCAGATGCTGCGTTTCAAAAAGATTTTCTGGACCGGGCTTTTCTCAAAAGCCATCGCCGTCCGCTGTGGTGCCTGCCTGAAGAAATGACCTGGTCGGATTTTTCCGGTGATGAAAAGAATAAGAACAAATTGAAATACACCGTGGAGTTTTCGCTGCCCCGCGGGACTTATGCTACCATGGCCATGAAAATGCTCCATCTTCGACTGAAACAATGATCATGCTTTTGCCGACAATTTGCCGACGGTCCCGCTGATGAATGAACGAATTGGTTGGATGCAGTTCGCGAATCATCGAATGGAGATAAATGGGATCTGGTCTTAAAGAAATCTAGTCTCAGGGAAATCGGGCGAAAACCTCTTCGGATTCGAAGGGCCCCACCGATCAGAGGTTATCCGAAAAAAAAATCTGGTTAAGTATCGCGAATCATTCTTGGACCTGAATTACCGAAGGGAGTTTAGTCAATGCATCGTTCCTTGATTCTATTCACCGATTGTAAACTCTTTCCTTTGCGTAGACTTCCATCTGGTCCAGAAACTCGGGACCATGGATGGGAGCTCCATGACCTGCAATCACATACCGGGGTTTTTTCTTTTTCAAGATTGCGATGGCCTCCAGCAAGGCCTTTCCATTCACCTCTTCGTCGAAGTATAGAGGAATAGAAAGCAGACTACCGGCATAAAGCACTCGCTCCTCTGGAAAGAAATAGGCCATGTTCCCCCTGGAATAACCAGGGGGAAGTTCGATGGCTTCCACTCGGCCATCGAACATGGTGCCATCGCGCTTGATCGTCTTACTGATAAGGGGCATGGGAGGATCAGGCCAGGAAGAAAAAAGGCTCATCTGCCGTTCGATCCGCGGCCAATTGCGACGGATCTCTTCTTCCGTCTTTATGGATGCAAAAACCGGGATATCCCGACCATGAAATGCGCTGAGGCCGCCGGTCCGATGAACATGATAGCTGGTAACCAGGACACCCTGGAATTCTCCGTATCCCTGGGTCATGGATTTCCAGATAAGCCGGCCAGCTGTGGCAGGAAGATAGGTTCCGTCTAAGAAAAAGATGGAATCTTCCGATACATAGTACAGACTGTTGGCGCCCCAGTAATTTCCATCCTGCACAACGCGGATGTGGGTAGTAAGCTCCAGAATTTTTAAGGGCACATCGCCGCGATCCACCGGCCCGGGAATCGAAGGCGGAGCGGAGCAGCGGGGAAGAAACAGAAAAAAGCAAAGTGACAGACCGATGCACATGTGCCCGGAAAAGCTTGTTCGCGCCGGTTTCATCTCAACTACCTTGACAACTATAGAAGGCAGCATTAAATTTCTCTTTGTACAATGCAAGCAAGGACAACCGAGCTAGTGCTGTATTCCAGGACCTGGGTATGACCTACAAAAAAACCAAATATTTGATCTGCATTCTAGCCGTTCCGTTGTTCTCCGGTAGCCTGCTCGCAAACTCCATTACTCCGGAAGAGCTGGCTCGGCAGTGGTTTCAGTCCTATGCCCGTGGAGAGATCCAGGAACCCAATAACCTGGTGGATCTATCGATTCCCGAGTCCAGCCACACTCAAGCCACCGCCCTGAATTCGGAGGCGAGACTCGAAAGAGTAGTGTTTCGCCCAGATACTCGGAAAGTTAAGGACACTCTGGACAGCGTGCAATGCATTACCGGCCACTCAGTAGCCTATTGCAAACCGGAAGGAATCCGAGAGTACCTGGTAGTTCGCAGGGTCCACGGTCAGTGGAAGCTGGAACATCCAACCAGAGTCGAAACTTTGGCCCACGTTACCGGAAAAAAGCCTGCTAGGACCCAGGAGCATATGGAGCCCGAGGAAGTGGCGGGCCTTTGGCTGATTGCCATTGCCGGCCAGGATGAGTCCACCTTGCAAAGGATCAGCACTTCCGGAAGCCTGCAAAACACTCTCCAGCTGGCAAGGGAAGGCTATAAGATTCAATCCCCAGACCAGAGAGAGAAGCTGGTAGAAAGCGCCCATCAATTGTCAGAAATCATGGAATGCAAAACAATGCAGGACCGTGCGCTCTGCAAACCCCGGGGTAAGACCCGGTGGATTCATTTGAGCAAGGTGAAGGGTGAATGGAAAGTGGACTTTCGAGGCTTCGTGAAATACGATAAGCCCTACCTATCGGAGGCTACCTACTCCAGCCCCGGCCAGTAAACTCGACTACGGGCAAAGAGCTTCCCTCCTTTCTGATCAACACAGGATCTATTCAATGGAATTCATAGCCGCACTTATTGTTACGGGATCGATACTGGGAGCGGGCTTCCTTCTCGGGTATAATCGAGACCGAAGCTACTACAGCACTATCTTGATCGTCATTGCTCTGATCTATGTGCTGTTCGGCTTCATGGAAGGGGAACCCCGGCGAATCATCGTCGAGGCTGTGATTGCTCTTCTATTCATTGTTGCGGCCATAATCGGAGAGCGACTCACCCATATGATTACTGGCCTTTTTATTATTCTACACGGAATATACGATGTCTTTCATCCGCAATTGCTTCCCGGTGAAGTAGTGCCCACCTGGTATCCGTTATTCTGCCTCTACGTAGATTTGATGCTGGGTTTTTCCGTCATCATCATGAATGCACGGGGATTGCTCAGGACTTCCAGAAACCCTTGATCTGGAATCCATCCAGGTAGAAGCTTCGCTGTAGGAGGCCCGGGGGATAAGAATATTGGAAGCGAGGTCCCTGGGTACTCGGGCCAGTCGGCTCAGCTCCCATAGACTTCCCATTAGTCAATGGATTCGCTTTGTAGAAAGAGTCGTCTCTGCGAAACCAGGAGCTCTCTGTGGCAGACAAGGTTCAAACGAAGAATCCGGGTCGTCCTGAATGCTTCTGCAGCCATTGGCCTGCATGAGCTACGTTGAACGCATTTTTCATATCAATCCTGTTTTCCAGGAAGGGAGCTCCAATCGATGAAGCCTTTTCCTCCGTCTGGCTGACAGGAGGGACAGAAAAAGGAATCATATCCCAGTACGTTGGCTCTACGAATGGAGGTTCCACAGTCCGGACAGGGCTCCCCTTTTCGATTTCTCACTTTCATATGTTCTCGATACTTCATCTCCAGGTCTGGGCTGGCCTCCTGGATCGTGCGAATTCCTTCCGCTATCACCGATTTTATGGCCTGAAACAATTCCTTCCTCTGGTCATCCCCAAGCTGATTCATTCTGGTTTTTGGATGAATTCTGGCCTCAAACAGGATTTCATCTGCATAAGCATTTCCGATGGAGCTGATTACCGATTGATCCATAATAAAGACCCGGGCTTGTTTTTTGCTCTTCTTCGCGGCATTCAAGAAATAGTCCATGTTGAAGTCTGAAGAAAGTAGATCTATACCCTGCTTCCCATACCCGGGGATGGATGAGGCGTCCGAGCCTTTACATACATAAACCTTGCCCATCTTTCGATCATCCAGATAATCCAGATGAAAACCTTCGAAATGAAAGCGAATAGCCGTACTGGACTGCTTTTTTCCATTCAAGCGAAATCTTCCAGCCAGCATGGGATGTACAATGATGGCAAGACCATGGGCGAGCCCTTCGTCCGCCTTTTGTGTAAGGCCGCCGGAATTGCCAGGTGGCTCGGGGATGCCTCCCAGGTCGTCAGAAGGTTTTCGGGTCCCGGCCCTCGATCCGGTTCCGCCGGCCACCGCTTTCTTTGACACCCCTGGGGCAGAGCCCGCTGCCTTCTCAAGGGCAAAGGTCAGGAAAGGTCCGTGACGCAGTACCCGAAAAACCAATCCAGAGAATTCGCCCAGGGATCCACCGATCATGTTTCGCAGGACCACCGGTTCAAAGACCTCAATACCCCTTAGCTGCTTTCCAACAAGCTCCTCTTCCAGAATCGGGCGAACATACTCCAGGTCGGGCAATTCAGGCATGGCAAATTCTCCAGGGGTAGAGTCCACCTGTCAGCGATTATTCAAGTGTCGCGAGCTGCTGCTCCTGCCTTGATGGGCCTGACTCGGATGAGCGCGCCGTACTCTGGAATACATTGAGTCCCTCTGCAGTCCCCAGATCCCCATTCTTGCTTCTGCCTTTCTCGGAAAAATCCCCTGGATTAGCTTACATTGGCCCCCGTTTTCGCCGATAATAGTAGGGCCATGATGGTCTCCGGGCTACAAAACATCTCGCAGATTCCAGGGGAATTTGCCTATATTAAGCCTACAGGTCGTACCGACGCTATCGAGCCAGTGGAGCCCCTTTCCGCTCGCGAGCCAAGGTACCGGTCCATCTATCCAGAAGAAGCTCTGGACCTTTACAGCCCTTCCGGGATCCGAAACGAGCTCAAAACACTGTCTGCGGGACAGAAATTTGATCGCCTGGCCTGAAATTCAGGACGATCCTGAAATCGTGGACCAGCCTTTGAACTTTCCTCATCATCGGGACCGGCCAGACCTCCCCTGCAACCCAGGAGTATTCGCTACTCGGGCCAGCCGTTGGCACTTGCCTCTAATCATTCTGAGTTGCCTGGTTTTGAGTTCCTGTCAATGGGTCTTCGGAGAGCCTACTATGGATCCATGTGATCCCGCCCACAATTACTATGAAGGGGACAGGCATTACATTAGTCGTGATTATGTCCGTGAAGATGGCACCCTGGACCAGCAGAAGATGCTGGAAGCTCTGAAGCCGGGGCATGGTAACTGCGCCAACGCAGAGGACATCCTGGAGAAGGCCCGCCAGCCAGGGCACAGTCACTCCAATACAGTGCCCGCTCATGGGGACGACGAAATCAAATTTCCCGATGCTGATTTGAAATAGGGTTTTCTGCACAGCCAAAAGAGAGACGCTGGATCATGGCTCTGGAGCTTGATCCCAAATACAATCCGCGAGGCATTGAAACTCGCTGGTATGAATCCTACGAAACCCATGGCGCCTTCCGGCCGGAATACGGAGAAGCTCTGGGAGTCACAGACCACAAAGCCAAGCCCTTTTCTATTGTTATTCCACCTCCCAACGTAACGGGATCGTTGCACGTGGGTCATGCTCTGGATCAGACTATTCAGGACGTTTTGACCCGCACGGCCCGGAAGCTAGGCCGTCCCACGCTCTGGCTACCCGGCATGGACCATGCCGGCATCGCTACGCAGAGCCGCGTAGAAAAGACCCTGCAGGAAGAAGAAGGACTGAGCCGCCATGATCTGGGCCGCGAGCAATTCATTAAGAGAGTCTGGGACTGGAAGGAGCATTATGGTGGGGTAATCCTCAAGCAGCAGCGCACCATGTTGTTTTCCCTGGATTGGAGCCGGGAACGATTTACCATGGATGAAGGCCTGTCCAGGGCTGTGCGAAAGGTCTTTGTGGATCTCTACAAAGAAGGCCTGATCTATCGGGACACAAGAATGATTAACTGGGATCCGGTGGCTCACACGGTGCTCTCCGACCTGGAAGTAGAACACGATGAAGGCGTAAAGGGTGAGCTCTATCATTTTGCTTACAAGCTCAGTGACGGTTCCGGAGAGGTCATTGTGGCCACTACCAGACCGGAAACCATGCTGGGAGACACAGCCATTGCAGTGCATCCGGAAGATCCAAGACATAGCAGCCTGATCGGACAGACCGTAGATCATCCGTTTCTAAATCGCAAGATACCCATCGTTGGCGATGCTGAGCTGGTTGATATGGAGTTTGGCACCGGCGCAGTCAAAATTACTCCGGCCCATGACTTCAATGACTTTGATGTGGGAAAGCGGCATGAACTGGAATCCATTACTATATTTGACGACTCCGCTTGCGTGAACCAGGAAGGCGGCCCCTTTGCCGGGCTGGATCGGTTCGAAGCGCGCAAACAGATCAAAGAAAAGCTGACTGAAATGGGCCTGGAGCGCGGATCAAAAGAGCATACCATGTCCCTGGGCCGCTCTCAGAGATCCGGGGCCATTGTGGAGCCTATGATTTCAACTCAGTGGTTTGTGAAAACAAAACCTCTGGCAGAAGTCGCCATAGAAGCAGTAGAGAAAGAACAGATCAAATTCTACCCTGCGCAGTGGGCCAATCTGTACTACTCATGGATGCGAGAGATTCGCGACTGGTGCATCTCCAGACAGCTCTGGTGGGGACATCAAATTCCGGCATGGCATTGCGCCAACTGCGGCCATACTACGGTGTCTACGGAGGATCCCGACCAGTGCGAAAGTTGCGAAAGCGATGACATAAGCCGGGATGAGGATGTGCTGGATACCTGGTTTTCCTCGGGTCTTTGGCCCTTTTCCACCATGGGATGGCCAGAGGATGCAGAAGATCTTAGAAGATTCTATCCTACCTCGGTCCTCGTTACAGCTTACGACATCATCTTCTTCTGGGTAGCCCGTATGATCATGCTGGGCCTGCATTTTAACAAGAGCGAGCCCTTCGAAAAGGTTTACATCCACGGTCTGATGCGAGACGACCAGGGACGCAAGATTTCCAAAAGCCTGGGTAACAATGTAGATCCGGCGGAAGTCATTGAAGAGTACGGAGCGGATGCCTATCGTTTTTTCCTGATGGCCACATTGACCGAAGGCAAAGATTCGAAATACTCCGAAAGCCGGCTCAAAGGTTATCAGAACTTCACCAATAAAATCTGGAATTCCTCTCGCTTTGTTTTGATGAATCTGCCTGAAGGGTTTCAGCCCATCGATTCCGCCGATTTTCCAGGAAATCTGAAACTGGAAGCTGAGGACCTCTGGATTCTGGAACGATTAAACGAAGCTTCTGAATCCATGAAGCGAACTCTGGAAGAGTTCAAATTTCATATTGCCACCGAAGAAGTGTATTCATTGGTCTGGAATCATTTCTGCGATTGGTACATCGAACTCATCAAGCCCAGAATTTTTGGCAAGCTTGGTGAGGAATCTGCAGAGTCCGCCAGACAATGTGTCTTCTTCGTTTTAAAAGGAATCCTCGGCCTGGTGCATCCCTTTATGCCAGCTATATCCGAAGAGATCTATTCCTATCTTCGCACCTTCGAGTCCGATGTGACAGGCAGGAGCGCAGGTTCTGAAATAGATACCTCTGCAATGTCCTCCGAAAAAGAGGAATCCTCGGTCAAAGCATCTGCGGACACCGATGGAGCCCCCCGAACGACGATAAAAGGCAGTAAGAAATCGGCGAAGAAAGCTTCGAAGACTGCCAAGAAGAAAACCGGAGAAAACGTAGCCAAAACCAAAAGTGCCGATGTCCGAAGTAGCTCCGAATTCAGAGCTACCTCCAGCGCCCTGGAGCCTGCCTCCTTGCCGCGATTCCTGATGTGGGAGCCATGGCCTCGAGGTATTCAGCTCAAGAAAAAAGAAAAGGAGCAGGCAGCTCTACTGAGCCAGATCCAGGAAGTAATCGGCGCTGTTCGAGCCATTCGCGCTGATACTGGCATCGCTCCTGACAAAAAGGTGAAGATCGTTGTTTCCTCAGAATCGGCGGCGCTGAAAAAGCTCATCGAAGCCAAGCAAGCTTCCATTTGCAGACTGGCTTCCGCTGAGTCCGTGGAAGCTCAAAAGGACTATTCGGCAGGCAAAGCCGATGCCTTCGAGGCCTTCTCGGAAGGTTCCGTCTACGTTCCCCTGGAAGGCTTGCTCGATGTGGAAAAGGAACTGGGACGCATTGGCAAGGATCTGGAAAAGCAACAGAAAGTAGCTCAGGGATTGGAGAAAAAGCTCAACTCCAGCGGATTCCTCGACAATGCACCTCCGGATGTTGTAGAAAAGGAAAAGGCCAAACTGGAGGAAGCCGGGGACCGAATCCAGGTTCTTGAAGCGGCCCGCAAGAGACTGGAGGCCCTGAAATAAATGCCACTTCTAAAGACCTCTCGAACCCTTTCCCTCACTTTGCACCTCACATGGGCGGTGATGCCCGGCCTTACGCTTACTACCGCAGGCTGCTCAACAATGGAGTTTGCTCAGCAAGTGATTACAGTCTCTCCACAGGGAACAGACCATGAAAATCACCATCCGCAGACCGATGCCAGAAAGTGTCAAAATCCGACTTTTGCCCCGGAATTGCAGGGAGAACTCTCTCTAAAACTTGTGCACGGGAATCGAGTTATTCCGGTGAAACCGGGCAGCGAGATTACTATTTCGGATACCAGGTTCGCATTGCTTTTTAACATGGCTGACTATGATCTGTTCTGCGATCGCTATGCTGCAGCCCGAGTCATGGCTTCGGAGAATGCAGACTTCATAGAAAACATTGTGGAGCCCCCTTTTGAAATCGGTGATACCACTTTCCTGGGCGCCGGTTGGAGCATGGCCACGGATATGTCCATGCGCTACGACACCCTCTTCCTTACCGAGGGAGGGATGCACTATCTAATCTTGAACGTAGATGGCGAGCCCATTGAACAAAGGCTTTCTATTCAGAGAACCCTGGGCCCGCACATCTATGAGATGCGATGGGACATCTATTCCATTGCACGAATGGATTCCGAGTCCGTGAAACCGCTGGGCCGAGAAAAAACCACATTTGCCATGCTGTTCTTTCGGGACTCGGATCTGGATGACGTAGTTGAAACCGGAGAGTTTCTCGTATTCTATATCACTGTGGATCCTGCTGCCGAATAGATCGGTGCGCGCCATTGGCCGGAATCCCAGTATCTGACTTCAAAATCACTGAATCCACGATGCCGTACTCCACAGCCTCGCCAGCATAAATCCAGCGATCTCTATCTGTATCTCTCTTCACGACCTCCAGAGGCTGGCCGGTGAAATCGGCAATCATCCCATCGATTTCATCCCTTTCCCGGGTTACCGAATCTGCGAAGATGCGCAGATCTGTTGCTACCGATTGATACTGACCGGTGACATGGGGCTGGTGAATCATGATCTTGCTATTGGGAAGACAATGCCTTTTTCCCTGAGTGCCTGCCATGAGCAGCAAGGCGCCGAAGCTTGCGGCCAGACCGAGGCAGATAGTGCGAACATCGCAGTTTATTATACGCATGGAATCCAGGATGGCCATTCCAGAATGCGTGGCTCCGCCAGGACTGTGCACAAAAAACAGGATCTCTTCGCTGGATTGTTCCGAAAGGTAATGCAATCCTTCGATGATCTGGCGGGCACTGGTATCATCCACTGCGCCCCATAGATAGAGTCTGCGAGATTCCAGAGCCCAGGATTGGATTGTCCGGGATGGTCTGTCTTCTTCTGATTCTTTCACCGCTTCCTGTCTTTGAGCTAGCTGCGAATGAAACTTTGAATGAGAGGAAAGAATCATGCGCACATCTCCAGATCAGATGGGCCAAATCCCTCTCGTTCGATTTGAATGCGTAACTTGCTTTGAAGCTGGCGCACCCGATATCTGCACTGCATCCAGCTGATTTCCAGCTGAATAGATATATCTTCCAGAGTCAGCTTTTGCTCGAATCGCAAACGAAACAGTTTCTGTTCTTCAGAATCTAAAGAAGCCTGGATGTCTCTCAGAGTCCATCCAAGCTCCGGTGAAACGATTTCTTGTTCGATCTCCGGGATCCCTGACAATTCACGATCCTTGCGAATGATTCGATCCGCCGATTTGATCACCATTCTACGCGCGATGGCCGGAGCCGCATTCGGTTCCCGGATCCGAGGAAAGTAGGCACTGAATTCCATCAGGGCTTCCTGGACCGCATCCTCGGCGAGGTATTCATCTCGCAGAATACTCCAGGCCCATTGATACATTCGAGGCCGGAGAGCTTTCAATTTCTTATGCAATTCAGGGTTATCCTGCATACCCTATAGTCCCATTTTCCCCATAGAAGAGGCAATTTTTTTCTGGATGCATCGGGAATTCCACCTGGCCTGAGCCCTGCATCGGATGGCTTTTAGGAGGGCCCGGTCTGCGAATCCTCTCTGTAGAGCCCCTCCCTGTACTCTCTGCCCAAACCCGGTCTTTACATCCAGTATACCACGGACAGACCGGCCGCCGTGAGTCCGGTAATGCCGAAGAAAACCGTGGAATAGATCCAGTGGAATCCGGACATCCATATACCAGGCCATTCCCGGGCCTGACCCAGCCAGCCGATGAGTGGAAGTAGCTGAATGGCATGAAGGCCCACGAAATGTACGGCCCGGATATCTCCTGCCGTTGTGCTCCACCCGAGAAAGGGAATTCGATGCAAGCCCGGTTCGCCCACACTATGAGTAAGCATGGAAGACATCACCCCGCCGGCCACACTGCCCAGCAAGAATAGCACCGAACCAAAGCGGATTCCCTGGATGATTGCCGGGTGGAGATCCAGTTCCGCCGCTCGGCGAAAATAGGGAAGCACCATCAGGGCCGTGGCAATGGTCGATGTCAGGATCATCAATCCCATGATCGAATAGATGGCCCCTCCCAGTGCAGATTCAATATTGAAATGAGACCTCACTCCTCTACCAGCTTGAAAGCCAATCAGGATCATCTCTCCCCAGAGCATCCAGCAGATGATTCGCGAAAGTAGCATCGGAGAGCGCCAGCCGGGGATGGAATTCAGAGTGCTGAGAGGCCCGGTGAGAAAAGGAAGGGTTAAGGCAAAGATGGAAATCGAAATGGCAAACTTCATGGGCTTGTACCAATTGTCGATGCCATCCACTGTTCTCTGGTCTACCGTAGCCAGAAAGACCAGAAACAGAATCGCATGAAGAGCCCCCGTCCAGGTTGCCCAGGGATTCTTCCGTAAAACATCCGCAATTGAAGATACCCCTGTTTTCTGTATCTCGGCGGCGATCATGCTGACATCTCCTCACCGTTTTTGATCAGGAATGGACGCATGATTCTCCAGAGCAGATATCCCACAGGACCGAACATAAAAGTGAAAAACCATATGGGCAGAAGGATGAAGACGGATAAGCCGTGCTCCTGAGCTGACCTGGCAATGATGGTTCCTACGAACAGATCAAAAGCCAGGTAATGCACCCAGCCTGCCAGAAGAGCGAAATCCGATTCAAATAATGATCGCACTCCATCAATGGAAGCGAAACTTCCTTCCGATCCTGGCAAGACTCCGGCAAGGGTGAGACCCATCACAACGGCATATAGCACAGAAAGAACCACCGGAATCCAGGCCCCAAATACAGGCTTTTTCAAGAATTCCAATTTGGTCTTTCCGACGTACTGGATGATCAACAAAAGCCAGCCAAACATCGCCAGATAATTGGCCGCTGAAAAAAGAACTTGAGCATTCATATTTTCCTCCATGTAGACACTGACAACATTTAGGCCTCTTGTGTTGACGATGTCAACATAAAAATCTTGATTCTGTGTTGCTTTCTGGCATCCTGGAGCCAGGTAGCTCCGGAGAAAATGAAGCAGATTCCTGGCACGAAAGAAACCAAACCCTACCATCATGGGGACCTGAGAAATGCCCTGGTCGAGTCCGCCGTCGATATTCTCAGGGAAGAGGGCTTTCATGGTCTCACTCTAAGAAAGACTGCGGCCCGGGCTGGCGTGAGCCACAGCGCGCCTTATCGGCACTTTGCCAGCAAGGAGGCCCTGATCGCAGAAATCTCAAGGATTGGCTTTGCGGAACTAACGGAAAGGGGAAAGAAATACATTGCCCGTCACCGGCACGCTGCAGATCGCCTCAAAGCCTACGGGTTTGCATACGTGGAGTATGCTGCGGAGAACCCCACTCACTTTCGCATAATGTTCGGGCAGACCGAATTGAATCCAGAGGAATACCCGGAGCTAAAAGAGACCGGAGAACGATCATTCAATCTGCTTGTTGAGCTTGTAGTGGAATGCCAGAAAGCAGATGTGTTTCAGGGGGGAAACCCGTACAGACTGGCGGCCGCCAATTGGTCCTACGTGCATGGAATGGCCCATTTACTTGTGGATCAAAAGCTAGACTGGATGGCCTCTCTGCAAGGAACAGAGAAAAGAGGTCATTCTCCAAGCAAGCAAGCCCGTATTCTCTGGGATTCCATGCAGGATATTCTGATCCACGGAATGGGACCGGAATCAGAGGCACCGAAATCTGGAGGCTGACAGTGCCTCGTCCGTTATATCGATTCGGCCGAATGCGATATCTTTAACTGGCTCCAACTTTACCTCGAATCAGGAGTATACCCGCCGAAGGAAAGACTATCTGGATTTCAGAATGATCCGAGAATTCAGCGGCTGCAGAGGCCTCGCATTTCCGGAATACAATTCTTTGAAGGCAGAGAGCTGTGCAATGCTAAGTTCCGTAGGCTTTTTCAAAACAATCCAGCGCACACCTTCGCTACATGGCGGGGTAGTCAATGAACCATTGTAGGCGTAGTAGGATAAATCGCTTCCAAGAATTGAGGATGGATTGATCTGACCGTCCCCTTCGAAAGCCTCTTTCTCTTTGCCGGGCATATTAGAGAACACTGGTTTGAGCTGGCTGTTTTCCTGGCCGGCAACAAAGAACAGAGCAACTACAGCAAGGTCCCCGCTGGCAGATTTATGAACAAAATGAGCTACAAGAGGATACCTTTCGCCATCCACGGCCTCTTCGCTAGGGTTATGAAAATGAAATTGCAGCAACTGATAGCTGTCATCGCCAATGGTCAACTTGCCAGCATCCTGTAGGTTCACTTGAATGGAATGACCGTTATTCGCTACCTCATAAGGTGTATCCTGGTAGTCCAATTCAAGTGGATCCAGATTCGTGGTCTTCGCTCCAGTAATATTGATAGGGCTCTGGTTCTTTCCCATCTTGCAGGCTTGAAAATCAGCTGAGAGATCGCCCCAGCTTTCTGGCCCGGCCTCCCCTGTATAAGTCCAGTGCGCATGGTCCTGGTGTTCGCAAACAGCCAACCCACAAAGCATCAATACTAAAACCAGGGTTCTTCCGGATACGAATGCGAATCGGGATTTTACAATCTTCATACTCTTCTAGACCTCCAGGAGCTTTTCCATGATACATATTTCAGAATAGATTCGAGCACTTTTTATTTTGAAGATTCGGGGACGGAATAAAACAGTGTATTCTGCGAATCGGTCGCAATGCGTTTCATCCGACGCCACCTGAAATGGCGCTTCCTGGGCTTCGGGTGGTTTTAAAATTTTCTCCGATAAGAGGGCGGAAAAAATGCGATGGCCGCTGCTACCGAGCCATACCACCGTAAAAAGATCCTCTTGCTGGTCACGGGACCCAATGAACGCTCTGGATTAATCCACCGATCTGAGCTTAATGCCGGAATTCAGTTCTTCCCATCCGTTTTCCGTGGGACGCAGAAGTAGCAGTCCCTTTTTACTTTCGAATCGAACCAGGATAAGCTGCCCTTGAATCTCCCAGCTACCCTGGATAGGTGCTCCAGAATCAGCAGGGGTCCAAAGGGCCTCCTTGCTTTTCAAAGCCAATACACCCATACCCATCCCGGGCAATTCTGATGTGGTAAGGTAGGACCCCGGAATTCCCGGAGGCAGTTTTTTCTCTGGCGCGAGATCTTCTCCGGTAGGCGATGTAGCATCAGTATCTTTTTCGAGTGCGGCCAGAGTTACCCGCTGCCCCCGGATCCGACTAACTTGCTCTCCCGATACCTTGTAGCACTGCTCCGCCAGCTCCGCCTCCGTAAGACCCTCCAGGAGGCGAAAGCACACTTCGAAATCTCTGTGCAGATTCATTCGCTCCTGAGGCGTTCCTCTTCTTCCCCAGGTCACGTCTCGAACGGGAACGAGAAACAACACCTTTTCCTGCATTGCATACGGCTGTTGCACTGGAGGCAACTCCTGCTCTCTGGCCAGACTGGTAGTCCCCTGATAGATCTCCAGTTGCAAAGTAAACCTGCTGGATTGAAACCCTTTCCAGCCCACTTTTGATGCAACAAATTCAACGTTCGGACTTGCCGGAACCCTAACAATCTCAAAATCCCCAATATAGAGCTGGCTTTCCTCGGTTAGAAACCGATCCGGGGGAACCGTCATACACCCCCCGGACAAGACTATTGCTAGAGTCAGAGTCAGAGTCAGAGTCAGAGTTAAAGAGACGGGAAAAGTTGAAATGGATTTCAATGAATACCTCCCACAGCGTAACGAAGAATAATGAAAGTGAAAACGATCCACAATAACCAGTGCAATTTCTTGAACTCACCAGAAGGAAAGGACAGTAAGACGTAAGAAGCAACACCCACCGATATGCCATTAGCAATATTAAATGTGAAGGGCATCACCAGAATGGTTAGCATGGCAGGAACCCAGTGTTGGGGTTGCGAAAAATCGATTCTGGCAACCGATGCAAACATTAGCATACCTACGAATATCAATACCGGAGCCGTAGCGCTGGCAGGAACCAGAAGAATCAATCCAGAAGCGAGAAGGGATAGGAGAAAGAGAAGTCCAGTGACTATGGCACTCAATCCAGTTCTACCCCCGGAAGCGATGCCAGATGCACTCTCTATATAGGCAGTAACTGTGCTCGTTCCCAGGGCTGCCCCAAGACTAATTCCTGTGGCATCCACAATCATCGCTCGCCCTACCAGCTTTTTCTCTTCTTCTTTTGAAACTCCGGCCTTTCTCAATGTGGCTACAAGAGTACCGAATGAATCGAATAATTCTACGAATGTAAAAGTGAATATCACAGAAAGGATACCCAGTTCTAGGGCTCCAGGAATATCCAGCTCCCCAGTATGAGCGGTACTTACCCGGGGCTGCCAGACCCGGGTACCTTCCGGCAATGACGTCTCCCCTGTGATCAACGAAATGACAGTTAGAACTGCAATGGTCAAAAGGATGGAAAAATGCCAGCGCAACACGGCCCCCAGTCCCAGTAGGCCCAGGCCCAGCAAACCCAGACTTACCGAAATAGAAGTTAAGGGTCCGGCCTGCACAGCCCATTGAGTAACGATAGCGTTGGGTTCTGCTGCTTGATGAGCTACTACCGAAAGGATGCCAGATGATTTGAATCCGATGAAAATTAAAAACAGCCCAATGCCTGCTCCGATCCCGATCTTCAGGGATTCCGGAAAAGCATCCACCAGCATGGGTCGAATATGAGTGAGAGTTAAAATTAAAAAAATCAGCCCGGAAATGAATACAGCTCCAAGGGCCATAGGATAGCTAATAGCACCATCGCTTCCCAGCACAACAGAAACGAAGTATGCGTTCAGACCCATACCCGGTGCCAGCGCCACTGGAATGTTCACCGCCATCCCCATCAAAATTGAAGTTAGACCGGCGGATAGAGCCGTGGCAAAGAACACAGCCTCTTTCTCCATGCCGGCCGCCGATAGAATCAGCGGATTCACGGCCAGAATGTAGCACATTGTGAGAAAGGTGGTTACACCGGAAAGAATCTCGGTTCTGACATTGCTTCCCTTCAATTTTAGAGAAAACCAGCGATCCAGGTAGGACAGAGGCGTCATAAGACAGGGTATGGTGTCGTCCAGCAGGGAGACCAGAGTTTTTCGATTCACAACTCCGTCCGGAAAATAACAGACGAATCTGCTTTCCCGGGGGATTTCCGCGGCCAACCTGCCTCAATGGCGCAAGAACTGAACGAATTGCTCTTTCCCGAGATTGAACCGTACAACAGCTTTCGACTGAAAGTCGATGATCTTCATGAAATCTACGTTGAAGAAGTAGGAAACCCGGAGGGAAAACCGGTTCTTTTTGTTCACGGAGGACCTGGAGGCGGAGTAACTGAGAAGCATAGAAGATACTTTGATCCCGAGGCTTATCGCATCGTGCTTTTTGATCAAAGAGGAGCCGGTCGCAGCACTCCTTACGCTGCATTGGAAAACAACACAACCTGGCATCTGGTTTCTGATATGGAAACAATTCGCAATGGTCTGAAGATAGAAAAATGGATGCTCTTCGGAGGATCCTGGGGATCTACTCTTTCTCTGGCTTACGCCACCAGGCATCCAGAAGCCATTACTGACATGATTTTACGCGGGATCTTTCTATGCCGCAAGGAAGAGATTCACTGGTTTTATCAGCAGGGCGCCGATCGAATTTTCCCCGAGGCCTTTGAGGAGTATTGCTCGGCAATTCCAGAGCGCGAACGCTCAAACATGATCGAGGCTTTTCATCACAGATTGAACGATCCAGATCCAGAAGTTCAAATGAAGGCGGCCCGGGCCTGGAGTTTGTGGGAAGGAAGCGCGCTTAAGTTGGTACCGGATGCAGAAACCATGGATGAGTTCGGTGAAATTGCCCTGGCGCTAGCCAGAATCGAAAACTATTTCTTTTTCAACAATTGCTGGTTTGAATCAGACAATTACCTCCTGGAAAATCTACAGCGCTTCCGACACATTCCGTCCATACTCATTCATGGTCGATACGATATGGTATGCCCGGTCAAGAATGCTTATGATCTGCATAAGGCGTGGCCGGAGTCCAGCCTGAAGATAGTTCCGGATGCCGGGCATGCAGGAAGCGAAGAAGGGATCATTAGGGCGCTCATCCATGCAACAGAGGAGCGAAAGCGATAGCGATTCAGGAGCCCGTGGACCGCAAAGTCAGGGCCGCTGCCATTAGTTCATCGGGAAATACAGGTTTGGTTAGAATGGCATCAATGCCTGCCTCGAATGCTTCTTCCGGAGTCAATTCTGGGTTCCCGCTAACCATAATGATGTTTCCCGTTATAAGCTTGCGAATTCTGGGCGCGAACTCCGCACCTCGCTTATCGCCCAGAATTTGATCAAGTACCACTACATCGGCCTTACCGCCATTGGCCAGGCTGATCAGAGCTTCATCAGGATCCGAATAATGACTCACGAATTGGTTCAGACTTTCGAGCCCTGATTGGAGGGCTCTTGCCACCATAGGATCATCGTCAATCAGACAGAAGCGCAGGGAAAGATTTGCAGGAGAGTCTAGAGTAAGTTTTCTCTGCGAAGGACGGGGGCTTTCAACTTCGGGTAGTAACACTCGCATGCTGGTACCTTGACCTGGTCTGGAATCCACTTCTACGGTTCCTCCGGCTTCCTGCACCAGATTCTGTACAATCGAGAGCCCGAGTCCCGTGGCTCCGGAGCCTGAATGACCGGAGTAAAAGGGCTCGAAAATTCTTTCTACTATTTGAGCTGGAATTCCTGGCCCATCGTCTTCCACGGCCAGGATGTAGGCACGGGGATCGCTGTCCGTATTCTGCAAGGTCACTTCAATTCGCCCCCCGGACGAGCCCAGGGCTCTCACCGAATTTCGAATAAGGTTCACAACGATTTGTTCCAGACCACTTTCCGTCAATCCGACGAAGCCTGGTTTCGCCTGCACGTTTAGATGAATGTCTACATTGTCCGGTAAAGCAGCCGCATAGGAATCAACAATGGATCTGAGGGCTGAATGAACATCAATAGCTCCGGAAGAGGATGTACCCTGTCGAGTAAATGTCAGTAAACGCCGAACCAGCTCCCTGGAACGACCCAGCCCTTGAAGTGCAATGTCCAGTTTTTGCACGGCCAGATTCGCTGCTGGAATTTCCGAAAGAGATCTGAGCAGTTCTCGAGTTTCCGCAACATAGGTTAATGGTGGCTGGAGCAGATTGTTTAGATCGTGAGCAATGGAGCCGGTGAATCGACCCATGGATTCCAGCTTTTGTTTCTGAGCTTTCTGGCGCTGCTCCAGCTTGTCTCTTGTAATGTCTCGAACCGCTACGCTAAAAAAGTGCGATCGATTGTGCGAATCAAGGTAGCTAAAGGTGGCTTCTTCCCACAAGACACTGGTATCGGGCCCGGGCCGGGAATACTCGATGCGCACCGATCGTCCTTCTTTCCGGGCTCGCCTTGCAGCAGATCTGCGCATTTCGCGAATGTCCTCGGGGTAACCCTGCTCCTCATCCGTGCGGCCCACAAGATCCTCTTCCCGGTCTTGAGAGGTCGAATTGCTGATCTCCACGATGCTCAGCGTCATGCCCTGCAATTCCATTACGGATATAATCAGTGGTGTGACTTGAAAAAGACGACGAAAGCGAGTCATCTGTCTCTGCTGAGCTTGCTCTGCCTTCTGCCGACTGAGCTCATTGGCGATGGAGGACAGTATCAGTCGAAACATATCCAGTTCGAATGGATTGAAAGCTCCGCGATCGCCTTTGCGGATCAATGCGATCAATCCCTGGGAGCGATCAGTAGAAGGGCTTGCTGCCAGAAGAAATCCCAGTATCAAACGGTCTCGGGTTTCCATGCCCATGGCCTGACGGATTTTGAGTGGCACCTCTTCGCCTCCAATCTCCAGGACTTCGGCTGCTCGTAATACAGCCAGCCAATCGCGCATTGGTTCAACTTGAAGATTGAGTCGAGCGAATCCCCGGGGTTCCTTCATAAAACCTCTGGAATAATTCCACGATTCTCTTAGCTCCAGAACTCCGGACCGAAGCCCGCCTCGAAATCCCAGATAGGCTACCGATGAAGCCTCGGAAGCATTGGCCATCAGCTCCATGCAGCTTCTCAGGTTTCTCTGAAAATCTCGTTCGAACTCAAAGACCTGTCTAATTCGCGTCGCCCATCTCAGCCACTCGCGATATTTGCTCAGTGGGTCATCACCAGAGTTCATGCGATTTACGGGCCTCAGAATGACGATGGCTCCCGTTGGCTTGTCCGTCCCCTGCCTGATCAATGGTTCGGCGGAAGTAGAAAACCATACAACGCTTCCATCGGTCTGGCGCAACCCTAGAATCTCATCTTCCACCGCCCGACCTGATTCAATGGCTCGGGTGGCGGGAAGATCAGACAGCTGCAATGACTTACCCCGAATATCAATGATTTCCTGCCTTGCATCCTGCGGGATAGGGCCAAGAATATCTGTAAGATTGCGCCCGAGAATCTGGGCGGCCCTGGCATTGACATGGACAACACGGTCAGGGGCCTCAACGATGAGAAGCCCGGGTTCGGCAGAAGAGGGGATTTTGACAAATTCGGAAATGCGAAACCTCCAGAGATTTCGGACGAGAACACTGAATACCCGATGTTCGTTAGATGCTCTGCATCCCACCACAGGGAAAAGCTGGCACCACTGATCCAGGAATCGTAATGGCTCGATTAACAACCCCGGGAGGCCTGCCTGATAGCAATACATTTTTTGTCCAGGGATATAGGTCCGCAGGAATAGGCGTCCAGCTTGCAATTTTGTGCTCTCGGGGGAAGCCGGTCTGGATCTGTGCTTTCCATTGACCGGAATTATGGCTCCCCTTTTCTGCATCCTATGAAGATTGCCCTCATCGGATCTGGCGGACGCGAGCACGCCATCTACTGGAAGCTAAAGCAAAGTTTCAATTCGGAGGTGCATGTTTTTCCGGGCAATGCGGGGATTCCGGAAGAAGATCGCATAAAAGAGGTCTACCAGGGCGGCAATTTTAGTGCCCTGAAAGAGTTTCTCACTGGTAACCAATACGATCTGGTAGTGGTTGGCCCGGAGCAACCTCTGGTGGACGGCATCGCTGATGCGCTTGCAGATGCAATTCCAGTATTCGGTCCAGAAAAGAAAGCTGCTCGCGTAGAAGGGTCCAAGGAATGGGCGAAGAGCTTCATGGAGAAGTATGGCATACCCACGGCGCGGTCGTTTAGCTGCAACTCTGTGGAAGAAGCTTATGAGGCTCTGGAGCAGATGCCATCCCCTTACGTGGTGAAAGCGGACGGTCTGGCAGCTGGGAAAGGAGTGACGGTAACCGAAAGTATTAAGGAAGCCAGGCATGCCGTTCAAGATTGCCTGGAAAGAAAGGTCTTTGGCGAATCAGGGAGCACTGTGGTCATCGAGCAGTTTCTGAAAGGCAGAGAAGCCTCCGTCTTCGCACTATGCGATGGAACAAAGGCCGTTCCCTTTCAACCTGCCAGAGACCATAAAAGAGCTCACGATGGAGATCAGGGGCCGAATACCGGTGGAATGGGAGCCGTGACTCCCGTGGAATACATCGATGCCAAAATGCTCAACAGGATTCAGACTGAAGTGCTGGATCGTGCGATGAAAGGATTTGCAGAGGAAGGATGTCCGTATAAGGGCCTTTTGTACGCCGGACTCATGATCGATGGAACAGATGTGAATGTAGTAGAGTTCAACTGCCGCTTCGGCGATCCGGAAACCCAGGCTCTGCTGCCGATGCTGGACGAGGATCTGGCAGAACTGATGATGCAATGCGCGAAAGGAGAACTGAAAACGGATTTCCTTCGATTTCGAGAACTGGCCAGTATTGTTGTAGTTGTTGCCGCCGATGGATATCCTGGAAGCTATGCGAAGGGCATCGACATGTCGAATTTGCTAAACTCCCAGCCGGATAATCCTGCTACACTTATGTTTCATGCAGGGACTGAAATCGACGGAAATGTCATCAATAGCACTGGAGGGCGAATCGCAGGCGTAGTTGGTTCAGGAATTAACATCGATGAAGCCCGCAAAGAAGCTTATGCCTTTCTGGACAGCCACTCTGTTGAACGAACCTTTTTTCGCCGGGATATTGGATCATTGCCCTGATTGCTAGTGCCTCAATAAGACCTGCGGGACTGAATCAGGTCTTTTAACATACAGGTCCAGGGTCCGAAGATGACCCATCTCTTCAATGAATTGAAATAGGCGCAGTTTGAACCTGACATACAATTCCAATTGCGGCGTTCGATTCGAACCTGGTATGCCATTCTAGCTTTTGCTTCGATTTAGACCAGACTTGTCATCCGAGTTCTTCGTTCAATTCAGAACTAACATGCAATCCGAACTCCCCGTTCAATTCAGACCTAACATGCAATCCGAGCTTCCCGTTCGATTCAGAGCTAACATGCAATCCGAACTTCCCGTTCGATTCAGAGCTAACATGCAATCCGAACTTCCCGTTCGGTTCAGAACTAACATGCAATCCGAGTATTGCTGTTCAATCCAGGCCTGACATTCCTTCCGAGATTTCCTGGTTCTTTCATTCCTGGCGGTGCAATCGGAACCACCTTGATTGGAATTCTTTGCCCCTTGCGAATCGAAATATCAATTCATAAAGAAAAAGAGACCAAGAACAACGAAAACGAAAAGGATGAATCCCATGGCCGTTCCCATGGCAGGACTGTAGGTCGAAGACTCATGTTCAGATGGGGCGAATGGATTGAGCCACTTCATTGGATTCACAAAGGCCCGGGACAGAGCAGCTGCCAGGTCGGCGATAGCATCGGCGAACCAGCCGTAGATACCGGCCACGACAAACAGAAATCCGTCCGCAAGTTTCAGCAATGGCTTTCTATAGAACCAGTCCACATCCAGTGTAATGGACGGTCTTTCTGCAATCCAGCCCTTCAAGAGCCAGAAAATGGCCAGAGAAAGCACCAGAAGCTGTGCGGTTTCTACGAAGTGGTACAGAGTGAAAGGATTGTATGTAGACGCGAACGGCAATTGTTCATAGAGAGCAAAAGGATAGATTCCAAAAAAGATGCAGAGCGCAGCACCGATCACCATGGCCACCATCATGTTTCCAGGAAGACGACGAACTTCCACCGGCGGTCGTGGCATCCCGGTGCTGTCCAGGATTTCAAGCCCACGAGCAGGCGCAATCCAGGTGAAATAGGGTAGCTTCAATCCCGTATGTAAAAATGAACCAATGGATGCCACCATCAATAGTAGCATGGCCCATTCGAAGTGCGCTTCTCCGGCGGAACTAATAATCATGGATTTGCTGATAAAGCCATTAAATAGAGGAATGCCCGAGATAGAAGCACCTCCCACCATGTACAACGCAAGGACCCATTTCATGCGCGAAGCCAGTCCCCCTAACTCGGAAAGCTTACTTCGACCCGTGGCATAGATCACAGCGCCAGCCGCCATGAAAAGCAAAGACTTATACAGAATGTGACTGAACGCATGAGTGGTGGCTCCGTTAATGGCCATCTCTGTGCCAATACCTACAGCGGTAACCATATAGCCTAACTGACTGATAATGCTGAAAGCCAGGATTTCACGAATATCGTCTGCCATCAATGCATACACAGCTCCGTAGAGAGCCATGGCAATACCCACCCAGATCAGCACCTCCCAGCCCGGATAGAGACGTATCAAAACGTACATAGCCGATTTGGTGGTGAGGGCACTCATGAACACAGCGCCGGTTATTGTAGCTTTAGGATACGCATCGGAAAGCCAGGCGTGCAACGGAGGCACGGCTGCATTGAGAGATACACCAATCAATACAAGAACCGATGTAACGCTGAATTCGTAGGCGAAGGGCTGGATGGCGAGCGAATTCGTTTGTGCCAGCTGAATCAGAATTCCTCCGAATAGAAATCCACCGCCCAGAAAATGCATCATCAAATAGCGCATCCCTGCACGATCAGATTCCTCGGTGCGACGAGCCCAGATCAAATAGGCTGAGCTCACGGCCATCATCTCCCAGAAAACGAATAGAGTAAAATAATCCCCGGCAAGAGTCACTCCCAGGGCACCGGCAGAGTACAGGAGCGCATTAATCTGCTGTATGCGATCCTGTATATGAAGTGCATAAATCCCACCTACAATACCGACCAGGCTAAAAATGGTTCCAAAGACTCGATTCAGAGCATCGATCTTCAGGGGAATCAGTTCATAAGTTGCAAAAGAGAGTCGAATGGAATGACCTTCAGGAAAACTCCACAGAGAAAACAGGGCCGCCGCAGGAAAGAGCAGAAACGCTACTGCTCGAATTCTGGCCGGCAGCAAGGCCACTACCAGGGCCCCGGTAAGCAGGATCACTGCGGGGATTTGCAGAAACTCAATCATCGTAATAGTCCCCATCCTTCTTCAGAAGTCGACCCAGTATCGCTGCCAGGCCTATCAATACAAAAGCGGAAAGGCCGCCCCACAGACCGTAGAATACCGGAACATGATTCCACCAATGAGATCCGTGCTCCAGCATGGTAAACTCGGCGACGATACTTGCCAGAAGGATCGCGCCTGCAACGATTGCTACCAGCCATTTCATGGTTTTCCTCCGGACATCAGCGCCTGGGACACAGAACCGGCCATCTCGAAAAAGCCAAAGAAAAGATCCGGAAAAATGCCAAAAAGAAAGGAAAGGGCAGCGGCACCGACAATAGGCACAACCATCAGAGGCGAAGCTTCCCCGTATCCATCCAGTCCATCCGGATCTCCAAAATAAGCTCTTCGCACGATGGGATAAAAATAACCAAGGTTTAAAAGGCCGCTAACAATCAGCACCATTAGAGGAATCCAGTGATCCCCCTGCAATGAACCCAGGGCCAGATACCATTTGCTCAAAAATCCGTTGATGGGCGGAACGCCAGCCAATCCCAGAGCTCCCACTGTGAATGCGCCCATGGTCCAGGGCATCACTTTTGCGATGCCATCAAGCTGACTGATGTTGTCGCGATGCAGGTTTACGTATATCGCACCCGCGCTAAAGAAGAGCGTAATCTTCATAGTTGCATGGGCTGCTATGTGCATGATAGCGCCCTGCATTCCCAGCTGTGTAAGCAGCGAGGCTCCCAGAACAATGTAAGAAAGATGACCCACTGTGGAGTAAGCCAGCCTTCGCTTGAGGTTGTCCTGTTGAAAGGCCAGTAGGGAGGCTACGATCACCGTTGTGCCGGACATCACCATCAGAATCTGATTCAGGGCAAATTGCTCCATCAGATCCGGCCCGAAGACAAAGCCAACTACGCGAATTATGCCAAATACCCCTGATTTTACAACAGCAACAGCATGCAGCAGGGAACTCACTGGAGTGGGTGCAGCCATTGCTGCCGGCAACCAGGAATGCAAAGGCATCAATCCGGCTTTCACTCCCACAGCGCCCAGAAGTAACAGAAAGATGAACACTGCCATACCAGCCGTGAGACCAGCGCCGGAAAGCATACCTCCAGCTTGAAAATCAAGGCTACCGGTTTGAAAATAGATAAGGCCGGTTGCCACTACGAGCAGCAGCCCGGCTACAAGCGTATAAGACAGGTACTTTCGCCCGGCTGCTATGGCTTTCGGAGTTTCTTTATGAACGACCAGTGGATAGGTCGCCAGAGTCAATAATTCGTAGCAAAGCAGAAACGTGAACAGATTGCCGGAAAATGCAATCCCCAGAGTAGCCGTTAAGCACAGGGCAAAACTGGCAAAATAGCGAGTCTGATGTTTTTCTCCTGCACCCCGAACGTACCCAATGGAATAGAATGAAGTAAATATCCAGAGTCCGGATGCAATGATGGCGAAGTATAAACCGAAAGTGTCAGCCCTGAGCACAATGGAAATGCCAGATGCAACTTCGAACAAAGTAGTCTGTAGTATTGCCCCTGACTGGCTCAGTTGCAGGATCCACAAAACAACGCTGAATTTCACAAAGGCCGCAAGGATCGTCCAGAATTCCCGAACGTTGGGCTTTCGACCACTGATGAGAATGAAGGGGATGGCCAGGGCCCCGATACTAACCGCGATTAAAGGCAGATAGGATTCCGTCATCGGGCTGCCTCCAGGATAGTGGCCGGCACAAAGCTAGAAATGTAATCGACAATAGCTACGTTTCCAAGGCCCAGAACCAGCAAAGACAGTGCCAGAATCATCATAGGCGCGATCATGGAGGGGCTGTATTCGCGCAGGGAAACCTTTTCGTCTGCCATAACTTGCTGACCTTCCGTTTCTCTGGGATTTTTCAGATAGACCTTTTCCAGAATGCGAAAGAAATACACTGCGTTTAGAAGCGAACTAACCAACAAAACGATCAGAAAAAACCAGTTACTGGTTTCTATTGTTCCCAGCACGAGGTACCATTTACTGAAAAACCCGGCCAGCGGCGGGAGCCCGATCATGGAAATAGCTCCCAGGGTAAAGGCGGCCATACTCCAGGGATACTTCTTGGCATATGTGTGATCCAGTCTTCGTAGATCTGTATGCCCTTCTTTTAGTCTAAGATTTCCCGCTACCAGGAACAGCGTACCCTTCATCACCGCATGATTCACAATGTGCAGGATCGCTCCAACAAAGGCCATAGGACTGGCCATGGTTATACCGAGAACTATGTATCCGATCTGCGAAACGGAACTGTATGCCAGCATTCGTTTAATCTCGAACTGTCCAATGGCCATAATGGAGCCATAGAGTATTCCTGCTGCAGCCAGAATAGACAGGATAGTGGTTACCGGAATGGCCGCATCGATGTTTTCCAGACCCGCAACATACAGCACAATGCGAATCAAGACATACACAGCCACCTTCGTGCCTATGGGGGCGATCAATGCCGTGGAAGTGGAAGAGGCAAACGTATAGGAATCGGGCAACCATCCATGCATGGGAAAGATCGCTGCTTTCAATCCAATGCCCACGATCATGAGCAGAAGGCCGGTGACCACAGAAGGCTGGGTGGATATACCGGAAATCAGGCCAGCCATATCCATCATGTTCAAAGTTCCGGAAACATTGTACAGAAATCCAAGGCCCAGAAGATAGAAAGACCCGCCGACCGTTCCGATGATTAAATAGCGAAAGGCCGCGAATGGTGCCGCCCGTCCACCAATGGCAATCAGTGCATAACCAGATAGAGACGAGATTTCCAGAAAAACGAACAGGGTAAATAAATCCCCGGTCAGGACCATTCCATTGAAGCCCAGCATCAGCAGCATGCATACGGTATAGAAAGGCATTTGCTTATGTGGGAATTCAGAAGGATAAACCTTGCGAGAATGAATCAAAACCAGTGTGGCCATGGTGTTGATCACACCCAGGATCAAGGCGCTGAGTTGATCGTAGACGAACTCAATGCCAATGGGAGGCATCCAACCGGCCATGGGATAACGCACTGCATCCGCGCCGGCAAAGTGAATAAGTCCGAACCAGGAAAGGGATGTTGCCAGCAATCCACCGATCACAGCTGCGCCATAGCTGAACTCCTCTTTGATGAGCGAGCTCAGTGGAATGATCAGGGCAAAAGCAAGAAATACCAGTGCAATGAGGATAGGTAGATGAGCTTCGATCATTTCAGTTTCTCTATAAGCTCCTTTTCATCCAGGGTTCGATAGCGATTCCAGATGGCGATGAGCAGCGAGAATGCCACTCCCAGGGTGGCCACGCCTACTACGATGGCAGTGAGCATCAACGTATGGGGCAATGGGTTGAGATAGTTGGTCGTTTCTGCCACAGCTATGCCGGGATCTTTTACAGGAACCGTGGCGCCGGGCTTATTGGCCAGAGATACCCAGAAGATGACGATTGCGCTCTGCAAAATCGTAAGTCCAATAAGCTTCTTTACCAGGCTTCGCTTAATCAGTATTCCATAGAGGCCAATGCAAAGAAGCAGGATCGTAAGCCAGTAGGAGAAATGACCAACGAAGAAATCAAACATGATCTTCTCCATAAGTGAGGTTGTCGTAGATCATGATAAGAATGGCCATTACAGCGAGACCAATTCCCAATTCTATGATCAACATTCCCCAGTATCTCAGCATCTCTGGCTCAATGCCCGGATTGGGTAAATGCTCATAATCCAGGAATTGCCCGCCCAGAAACAAAGAAGTCAGCCCTGTGGCGAAATAGATAATCACTCCGGTGGCGGCCATGGGAGTGGTAAGAACCTTTTTGATCTGCAATCGCCCCACTACATTTCCTCCGGCGATGCGAACCAGAAGAATGGACGAAGCCAGCAGTGCGCCTCCCTGGAAACCACCTCCAGGGCTGTAATGACCATGAAAAATCACATACAAACCGAACATCATTATGTACGGACTCAAGAGCCTGGCTCCCAGCAGAATGATGGGACTGTCCATTTGATTCTTCATTTTCGCCTTCTTCTCAAAAGCAAGATCGTAATCAAGCCAGCAGTATAGATAACGATTTGTTCGCCCAGGGTATCCAGACTTCGATAATCCCCAAGAACCACGGTAACCATGTTGGGAGTTCTCGCATCTTTGTACGCGTTGGCCACATAGTATTCTCCTGGATCAATGTGTTCCACTCCTTGATCCAGATTTCGGGTTTGCTCTCTTCGCTCCTCGGTTTGACCGCGATAGGGCAGATCAGAAGCCCCGTAAATCATCAGCCCAAAGAAAGCAGCTATTATTGTGATTTGTATGGCTTTCAATCTACGCTCCTGCTGGTGGTCTGATAGATGGCCACAATAAATAGGATTCCGGTTACGCCGGCTCCAACCACTGCTTCGGTAAATCCCACGTCTACAGCGCCCATTGTGATGAATAATAATGCGATGGAGAAAGAAAAGACGGTAAGCATCACCACTGCCACCAGAAGGTTCCTGGATTCCAGGGCCACTACGGCCATCAGAATGATGAATACGTACAGAATTAGTTCCAGTTCCCAGATCATTTTTTTCTTTCTACCTTTGTTCTACGACGCACGAAATCCTGTCGCAAATCTGCAACGGATTTGCTTTTCGCAATCAGCTTTCCGCATCCTTTTCCGGGGACTTCTTTTTTCCTGTAAGGATCGGTTTCACTCCCTTGCGAAAAGCAGCCCTTCCCAGAGCATGGGTGCCGATGGGATTCGCCAGCGCGATGAAGATCACCACCAGAGCCAGCTTAAAACTACTCAAGGTCAGTCCTTCATAAATAATAAGACCGATGATAGCCAGAAGCATGCCCAGAGTATCCGACTTACTGACTGCATGGGTTCTAGAAAAAAAATCCGGCAAACGAACTATACCAACGCTACCCACAAGCATGAAGAATATGCCGGCCACAACAAAGACAATGCTCACAATGGATTGCAGATCAATCATCGGAATCCGCCTTTCCTGAAGTAAAATACTTCGCGATAATCAAAGAGCCAACAAAGCCCAGCACAGCATAAGCCAGAGTGATATCGATAAACATATCGATTCGCCCGTACAGAAATCCAATGAGACAGATCAGCACGATTGTCTTTGTAGCAATGGCATTGGCCCCTACCAGGCGATCATAAACGGTAGGACCTCGAACCACTCGTATAAGAGGGACGGCGATAATTACCGTCAGCAGAACAGCAGCATAAAGAAGAAACTCGTTCATGCCAGCTCCTCCGGAGATGAGTAGAACCGTACATCATACACGATGGCTTTCTTCTCCCGCGAAAAAAGCCGAGCCACTCTCGATGGCATACTATCGTCCACAACCGAACTCACCGATTTCGTTGTAAGCGCATGCACAATAAACTCGTTGCCCTGAATGTCTATAGTTAAGGTTCCCGGAGTCAGGGTTATGGAATTCCCCAGAATCATGCGAGCATGGGCACTGGGCAGGTCTGCCTTAAATCGCACTATATAAGTAGAAATTGGTAAGGACTTTCTCAGAATGACTCCCGCTACATGAAATCCGGAAGCGATGATCTGCCAGCCAAGCCAGGCAACGTAGTATATGAGATAACCGTAGCGAAGATTGATGAGATCATCCAGCTCATCGGAGTAAAAGCTATGGCGACGCAAAGAGTGATTCACATACATCACAACCAGAGCACTTACCACGCCCATCCCGATATGGATGGGATCGTAATGTCCGCTCATCACCAGCCAGAAAGCCAGCAGTCCGCAGAAGGAAAGAATTACGCTAACAAAGGAAAGCTTCTTCATTTTGGCCACAAGCTACCACAAAGTTGACTGAAAGGCCATCCTGGAATCTTTCAGGCACCGGGAAGCGCCCGCCATTAGAGATCGAATCCAATGCCAGTGTCAATACTTTCCTCCAGATGACTCCCCGGACAACTCCCATTCAGTAGAGATACTACACCGGAAGCTTTGTTTTCGATAACCCCCTGCCGCAACGCAACATAGGCCATATACCCGGAGAGGGTATATGGAGCAAAAACTCGCATTGAGCCCGACAAACCAGCGCAAAATCCCAGGAGAAAAAAAATGCAATAAAGCGAGGTGAACATGGATTTACGGCATTAAACATCTTGACACAAGTCGTGGGACATAACATCTTCCGGATTATTCTCTCTTCTCAGAGAGCTTCTGCCGACAGGAATAGTGGGCAGGTATTCCTATGCATTTTTACGTATCGCAATCGCTGGGACAACTTTCCGCCAATGAACTGGTGCGGCTGCAGAAATCCCTGAAGGTCATCCTCCGGCATGAAAATAAGCCTGAACGACTGAAAACTACCCTTCTTTCTCTTTACAATAACCTCCAGAACGCCCCTGGACTGAGCCAGGACTCCTTTCAAAAGCTGCTGATAGCAGGTGGTCTGCTCTGCACCGAAGAAATGACCGAGCAGGAGCACACCGAATTGGCGGCCAATCCGTTTACTGTATGGCCCAACTCTCACTGCTGCAGCATTGCAGGAGAGGCCCTGGAAGCGCTGAAGAAAGACAATCGATTTCTTCGCGATGGTTATCTATTTGCATTTATATCCCGTTTAAGCTCCAAAGAAATCAAAGCCTGGGCCACCTGGATTGCTCGAGTTCATAAATTGGCCCGCAAACCAGGAAATGCTCAGGAGCTATACCGCTACCTCCTTCTGGCCCGGACTTCCCGGCAAAAAATTGCGAATTCCACAGCTTCCGAGCTCAACGGAAAAGACCTCAAGGCCGTGCTCCGTGATGAAGTGGACTCTCCGATGCACTGGTTCTACAGAGATATTCTGCCCTTCTATCGGTCTCTGGATGATCTGGACGCCAAAATGGAAAAAGAGGGCGAAGCTTCAGCAATACCGGCTTTGAGGGCCTTCCTGTACGGCGATGTAATCAGTTTTGGCGAGCTCACCGGCTTTGGGGAGCCTCTGAAATATTCGATTATTGCCACCAAAGAGTATGGACCGTCCGTGAAAGCCCTTCGAGCGATGGGCCAGAAAGATCAGGCGGACCAGAGCAAGGCCGGAGAAACCACCAGTCCATCTCTGTTCTAGAGAGGCTACTCCTGGTCCAGGATAGCATTCTGGAATAGATTGTCCGATCCCCACTACGCACGGGAATCTAAAGCCTTTACCCGGATCCGGTCCTGCCCTTCCGATTCAACCATCGTCAAAGCGTAAAGAAGTGTTCCACCGTGGGCCGGGAATTGTTGTACAAATCCCGGCGCATAATGAGTGCTCCGGTTTTTCGAAGGCACAACCTGTATTGGTTCCTCTGTTCGGTGAGAGAAAGAATTCAGCCGGTACGCGAAGGACGTCCAGTTACGAAAATGGAATAGGCTGCCCAGGACCATCCCACCAGAAACAACACACCGCCGATAGGCGTTATAGCTCCTAGAAATCCGATTCCTGTGAGGACCAGAGTAAACAGGCTCCCGGAGAAAAACAGAATACCGGCTACAAAGAGCCAGCCGGGCTTTCTCAGGTCGGGCCCACCCAGATAGGTTGAAAGGCCGCACATCAGAATACCCAGGGCATGATACATCATATACTGGCTGGCAGTTTCGTAGATTGCCTGATACCGCTCAGTAAGAATGTTCTGCAGTGCATGGGCTCCAAAAGCACCGGCTGCCACGGAAAGGCCTGCCAGCAGAGCTCCCAGGGACGTAAGAATGCGAACCTCTTTGCTTCTCATTGGGTCTAAATTCGGTTGCCTTCTGGATACTGTCCACTAAACAATCGGACTGGTGGTTATGGTGCGAGTAATACTGATCTTTCTTCTTATATCTATTTCTGGTTTTTATTGCTCGGCTATCGATGTAGCGATCCAGCATGATTCTGAAGTAGTGAATCGAACATTTCCCGAAAAAAAGCCCTCCGGATTCCTGACGGATGAGGAGGCTACTGAGGAACCGGAAAAGCAGCAGGAAAAGATACGCGTAGTGGTCATGCCCATCGCCGTTACCGGGGAGCGATGGGGCGGCCAGTTTTCCGATGCCATCGCACTCCACCTTATGAAGACCAACCGCTTTGATGTTCTGGAAAGAAGTTATCTGGAAAGGGTTCTGAGAGAACAGAAGCTTCATCAGACGGGCTTGATTGATCCATCCACCGGCGCGAAGATTGGTCGGATCCTGGGAGCGCGATTTATCATCACCGGCGAAGCCATTCCATTGCGATACCAGGACTCCGGCGGGCAATACCACGACAATATGGTGGATACCTGCACAATCAAGATCATCGATGTAGAAACTGCATCACACTATGCCATTATTCGTAAAGAGCCCGGAATTGCCTGGGATTGGCCCTACCGCTTGATGTGGGCCGTGCCCCTGAGTATGATCTGGGATCGAGAAGACATTCTTATCGATAGTACAAAATACGATGAAATCGCACAGCAGGTAGTGATCAAATTTGTTAACACACTTCAGTATGGCGCTCCAGGTTTTTAGGATTTCGTCGCTATTCAGAAACCTTGCATTCCAGCATTTGTGCGAATATCATAGAGTGGAATCGTAACCCATGGATCGGACATTGCTTCCATGGAACCCTGAGGAACCCTGAAATCGGACTCCACAACCTGGCCTTCAATCATTCTTTATCGATCCTTTTTTGAGATCGAAATTCTGTCCTGAAATCTCATTGCCATCGAGAGCCGGCTAGGCGACTTCTTTCCTGGAGTACATCGATGCAAAAGATCAAGCCCAATCTCTGGTTCGATTCAGAAGCCGACAGCGCCGTAGATTTCTATCTTTCGGTATTCGGTGGAGAAAAACTGGAAACGTGCTACTTTACAGAGGCCGGTTTCGAGCAGCACGGTAGGCCTGCCGGTTCCATCATGACCGTGGATTTCCAGATTCGGAACTATCGAATAGCAGCCCTTAATGGCGGCCCGGTCTTTAAGCTCAACCCATCGCTTTCCTTCATGGTGAATTTTTCAGAAGAGAAAGAGGTTGATGAGACTTACAGGCAACTTGCAGAAGGTGGCCTGGATCTCATGCCTCTGGATCGGTACGATTTCAGCAAACGATACGCCTGGGTTCAGGATCGCTTTGGAATGACCTGGCAATTGATTCATGAAGCGGGTAAACAAGATCTGCGTTTACTTCCTGCGATTCTATTTGTGGGTTCCCAATACGGTCGGCTCAGGGAAGCACATCAATTCTATACATCCATCTTTCCGGACTCATCGATTGGTACTGTCTTTCCTTATGGCCCGAACAAAGCCCCGGATCAGGAAGATGCTCTGGCCTACAGTGATTTCAAGCTAGCCGGGCAAACCTTTGTGGCCATGGAAAGCGCGCAAGACCACAAGTTTCAGTTCGACGAAGCTTTTTCTTTTGTGGTGGATTGCAAGAACCAGCAGGAAATCGATGAATACTGGCACGCTCTGTCCGCGGACCCGGAAGCAGGGATCTGCGGATGGACCAAAGACAAATTCGGCTTTTCCTGGCAGATTGTCCCGGAAGGAATCAACCGGTTCTTTTCAATNGAGAACAAGTCTGCAGCAGAAAGAGCAATGAATGCACTTCTAGAAATGAAAAAGATCGATGTTCATAGGTTGGAAGAGGCTTTCAACGGGTGAATTCGCCACCGCATCAATCCCCTATGCTGGTTTAGATTAACACCTAGCCTCTCAGTCCTTCATACAGCCTGAGCGCCACGTCCGTTTCGAACAGATCGCTGCCCGGAGTCAACGTGGCAGCACTTCCGCACGCCACTCCAAGGCGAGTGGCCTCCTCTATGGATTTGCCCGTGGACAATCCGTGAACGATTCCACCCACCATACTATCACCGGCGCCTACTGTGCTACGAGGCTTAACAACAGGAGCGGCAATGTGCTTGAGCTCCGCGTTGGCGAAAATATAAGCTCCAGCGGGGCCCAGAGAGACCACCACGGATTCACAGCGGTACCTATCTGCCACTTCGCGAATAGCCTTTTCTACTTGATCCCCTTCGAGTTCCTCCTGGCTCACGAGCTTGCCCAGCTCCGCCAGGTTAGGCTTGATCAGAAATATTGGATGCTGAAGCGCTTCCACCATGGCAGGACCGTAAGTATCGAGGATGAATCGCGCTCCCAATTCAGATGCCATCCTGGCGATTTCGGCATAAGTACTGGAAGGCATGCTGGCCGGCAAACTACCGCTGGCCACAACGAAATCCGGGGCCTTGCCCATTCCGTTTAATATTTCGCGAATATGATCCAGTGAGATGGCTGTACTGTCACCGTAGGGTAAAACGAATCGATATTGCTTATTGGCTCCCCGGTCAAAAACGGTAAGGTTTTCTCTAGTCTCCGCCTCCACGGAGATAGCTCTAAATGCTATATCCTGACTCCTCAGACGGTTCTGGAGCATCTGACCATTGAAGCCTCCAGCCGTGCAGATAGCCAGGCAATCCGAGCCAAGTCTGCGAAGTGCCCTGGCTACATTGATTCCACCTCCGCCAGCTTCCTCTACTACAGAACTGCATCGAAGCTTTGCATCGGGAACCACTGCATCCACCACTACGCTTTTGTCGATGGAGGGATTCAGAGTAATTGTGACGATCATCCCTCTAATTTCTCCAGAGAAAATTTCGGGCAAGCATATTCGCAGGAAGACTGGACGCCAGGTTCCGGGGATCATCGGCCGCTGAGGATTTCTAGACTGGCTTCCCGGATCTGACCTGCGATGTCTAAGGGTCTAAGGGTCACGGGGTTTCGCTGCCCCACGAAAAATCACCGTCATACCCGCAACCACCAATGCGATGACCAGCGGCATCAAAACTCTTGCTTCAAGAGCTTCTTACTCTGAAGGCAATTCTACGAGAAAGTAATTGTATTTTGCCTGAGCTACTCGCTTACCTTTCTCGTTCAGAAAATCGCAAATAAAGAAGAGCTGCTTATTCTGTTTGCGCTTAAGCCGAGCCTTCACCTGGACTACTCCGGAGTCCACTGGTCTCAGATATCGAATGGAGCCGCTGCCAGTTAGCATTCTCTCTCTGGGCCCTTCCAGGTGATAAGCGCACATCAAAGCAGTGATTGTATCCCCTACTGTGTAATAGACTCCTCCATGCATCAATCCATGGAGCGCTCGAGTATCCTGGACCAGAGGCATCTCCGCCTCAGCCTCCTCAGCGTCTACGTTCTTCAGCTTCATATGGGTATGGCCGGGGTGGCATTGTTCAATCAAGGCCTGCGCATTCTCTATGGCTGTGCCATCGGTTTTAAGATTAAAATGCTCTTTCGGAATGATCGTTTCTAAGAATCGTAAGTCCATGTTCTGCTCCAGATTGGATGTCGCTGCCCCATCCACATTTCTGTTCATCCTCGCTGCTGGCTCCGGCCGGTTTTCAGCTGGTGCTTTCTGCTGGCCTTCACCGTTCTCTTATCGGTCTGCTCCTGATCTTGCGCATTTGGCGCTTCGAAACCGCGGGGAGACCGGTTTGTCTCCTCAGTAAGCCTCCAGGAGACAGATTTGTCTACTTTTTTTCTGGTCAGTTAATCCGGCCCGAATTACCATTTACCTGCAATGAAGTCGGCTGAAGAATCGAGGGAATTAGAGGAAATGCTGGAGTCTCGTTCCAGTGGAAATCCGGCTTCCAGACTGCTGGATGCAGCCCGGGATCTTTTTTATGACCAGGGTTATGCTCTTGCTGGAATAAACGATATCATTGCTCAATCCAATACATCCAAGAAGAGCTTCTACAAATACTTCCCGAGTAAATATAAACTGGGCGAAGCCTATTTGAAGAGTAAAACCAGAGACTTGATTCGGTTCATTGACTGGCTAGAACGGCGCTCCCGAAGCTACGAGCATTTCTGCGATCTATGGTCCCGAAGTATGGTGCGAATTGCCAGGTATCCAGATTACAACGGTTGTCCTTTCTCCAATGCACGCGCCCAGGCCCCTGAGTTCCACGAACTCATTCAGGACATTCATGAGCTATACGTTCTCCGGTTGCAGGAACTGATATCCAGACTATGCCCCGAGTTCAATGAACGGATGTGCCACTGGATTGCTCGGAATGCAAGTATGCAGTACCTTGGAGCGGTGCAAATCTGGAAATTATCCGGAAGCCCAGATTCCTTTTACAATATGGGCCTCTTACTAAGAGCCCTACCTTCATTGGCTCCAATCAAGGGATAAGAAACTCCGAACCGTGGAGTAGAGCCCGAGCTGACCGTAATGTGTGGGTGGCTTCCCGATGCCGGCGGAATCAGAACTATAGCCACGAACTGCTGTTCAGGTCCTGTTTAGAACTCCGGGCAGGGGAAATAGTGTTACTTTAATCCCTGGGCATCGGCCCTTCAATACTCAGGGATTTTGCTCATCAAGAGCTTTCGTGGAGCGCCTTGTATTTTTGATCATACCAGCCGGCTAAACTGCTCGAAATCTAGCTTTCTTTGAGATTGAATACTATTTCTCCGGACTCCTGCTTTTCATTTATTCTGAGCGTTAGCGTGACCCGGTATTTACCTTTGCCTTGATTCGCCAGAGCAAAGCCTTCATAATAAATCGTTTGATTGGCCGCCAGCTCGTGAACAGTCTCCAGACGGTCTCCCGCCGGCCCGTATATTTCAATCCGGAAATCAGCATCCCGGACAATTTCACCTGTCTGTGGATCGCTTATGCTCACCGCTAGAAACAGATCATGGTCCTTGAAATCGTCCAGATAGGAGTGAACAGTCAGCATCTCGATTGTTTCTCTATGCTGCTTGATACTCTTAAGGGTTAGGCTCACTTCTTGTCCCGCAAGATATGTTGTCTGACCCTGCTCGCGTATCTCCTCAGCAGGCGGAGATTCCTCAAATTCGGAGAATGACCGGGCCTCTATATTCTGGACCTGGGCTGGCCACTCCTTTTCCTCTTCGCATCCAACCAGGAGTTGCATAATTCCGATCAAGATCGCCACCGGAAGATGACTTAGAGTTACAATTCGATTTCTCATTCGTTTCTGCCTGGATAAACAAGATCAATTCTGCCCTTATGGAACTCTCAAATGACAAACTCGCAAGTAGAAAAGCCGAAAGCAAGACCCTTCTCTTTGCGGGAAAAATGCGTCCGGAGAAAAGGGGCCTGGGACAATCCCGGTCCAAGCAATCTCTCGCTGCAGGCCCCGCAGATTTATTTCAATTCCAGAGAGACCTGTCCCGTTTCGCTTCTTTCTCCGCGCTTCAATGTAATCCGGGCCGAGTAATCACCCTTCCCTGCCACAGCAAACGAGTAGCCCTCATGATGCATTGATTCATTACTCATAGTGGCATGGCTAAGGGGAATTTCCTCTCCAGAGGGCCCGGTAACAGAGATCTCAATCTCTGCCTCTCGAATCTGCTCGTTGGATTTCAGGTCCGTGAGAGTAAGCATGATATGACGATCGGAATCCTTCATTTCCATGTCGTGCCCTTTCATATTCATTCCTTGCATCATTTGATGATGCTGGCCCATGCTCATCCAATCCACCGTAACTTTCGCGCCAGCTAGCTCCAGGGATTTGGTCTCTCGATTCATGTGGTTCTGACCCTGCATACCTTCATGATTCATCTGCCCATCCATGCTGTTATGGTGGGTGTCGCCGCTACAGCCTGCGAAAAGCAGTCCCATGACCGCCACCAGGGCTGCAATTATGATGATTTTAGTTTTCATCTTTGTTCTCCTTTTTGATTCTGATTCCATTCTGATAATGAGAGTTCTTTCAATGTTTCTCGGAAGCCCTGAGCCAGATATTCGAGTATCGATTTCTGGCCCAGGTCGTGTTTACATCTAACTGTTTGCATGAGAGACTCTACGTGCCTTTCGCTTGAGCAGCTGCGCATTTATGGCCACAATGATTGTGCTCAGGCTCATAAATACTGCACCCACAGCGGGGCTGATTACTATTCCTGGAATAAAGCCAGTAGCAAGAGGCAATGCGATGGCATTGTACCCTGTGGCCCAAACCAGATTCTGAATCATCTTACTGTAGGTTGCCCGACCAAACAGAATCAATTGGGCGATATCTGCCGGATTGCTTCGAACGAGCACAATATCCGCAGTGCTGGCCGCAACATCGGTACCCGATCCTACAGCGATGCCAATGTCTGCCGTGGCCAGAGCCGGAGCATCGTTTACTCCATCGCCGGTCATGGCTACGAAGTGTCCCTGCTTTTGCAGATCCTTTATTACTTCCACTTTCTTTTCCGGCATTACCCGGCTGAAATATCCGTCCAGTTCCAGCTCATCGCTAACTGCTTTCGCTGTGGATTCGCCGTCTCCGGTAGCCATATAAAGTTTTATACCACGCTTCCTGAGCGTCTGCACAGCCTCTTTACTTTCCGGTCGAATCTCATCTGCCAGACTCATGCGAGCCAGTAGCTCCTTCCCACGAAGCAGATAGACTTCAGTGGAGCCGGCCATGCCACCTTCCGGCACAGAGATTCCCTGCTCCTGAACGAATTTGGAGCTAACCACCGAATAAGACTGCCCATCCACTGTGCCCTGGATTCCTTTTCCGGTAATAGTTTCGAAATTGGATACGCCGGGTATACTCAGCGAACGAGCCCTGGCTCCTTCCAGCAGACCCGTAGCAATGGGATGCTCCGAATGTTGCTCCAGGCCAGCCGCGATAGCAAGGGATTGATTCTCATCGGATTCGCCGAATACCTCCACCCTGGAAAGCTGGAAGACTCCTTTCGTCAATGTCCCGGTTTTATCAAAGACCAGGGCTGTAATCTTTCGGGCATTCTCGAATGCAGTACGATTTCGAATCAGCAAACCATTCTTGGCTGACATGGCCGTTGATATCGCCACTACCAGAGGGATAGCCAGACCCAGAGCGTGCGGACAGGAAATGACCATCACTGTGACGGTTCGCTCCAGAATGAAACTTACATCCTGGCCCAACCATACCCAGCCAACGGAAGTAATAATTCCTGCACCTATGGCCACAAAAGCCAGCCAGGCGGCCGCCTTATTCGCCAGATTCTGTGTCCGGGATTTCGCGGATTGCGCTTCTTCTACCAGGGTTATGACCTGCTGCAGATAGCTGTCTTTTCCGGTTTTTTCGACTCTAATTTGAATGGACGAATTTCCGTTCAGGGAGCCGCCAATCACCGAATCATCCGCCTTTCGCTTAACAGGAACGCTTTCGCCGGTTACCAGGGATTCATCAATGTAGCTTTCTCCCTCTACGATGGTGCCATCGGCCGGAACCTTTTCGTTGGCCTTGATGAGAATGATATCTCCGCTCTTAAGGCTATCTATAGAGACATCCACCCAGTCATTGCCGTCTTTCTTATGGGCTTCTGAAGGTAGCAGCTCTACCAGCAGTTGCAGGGCATTGGAAGCGCCCATCACCGAACGCATTTCAATCCAGTGCCCCAGAAGCATCACCACGATCAAAGTGGCCAGTTCCCAGAAAAAATCCATACCGGGCAGACCAAATACAATGGCCGAGCTATAAACGTAAGCTACCGTAATTGCAAGACCGATCAAAGTCATCATCCCGGGCTGGAATTTCTTCAATTCATCAAACAACCCGGTTAGAAAAGGCCATCCTCCGTAGAAAAAAAGCACCGTGGATAGACCGAAGACCACATAGCCCTGAAAGGGAATGGTTAGATCAAAACCCAAAAATCCCTGGATCATCTTTGAAAGCGCCAGGATGGGAATGGTCAGGACCAGAGAAACGTAGAATCGCTTTTTGAAATCTTCAATCATGTGCGCATGATGATCGTGGTGATCACCATGGCCTGAATGATCACCATGGCCTGAATGATCACCATGGCCTGAATGATCGCCATGGCCTGAATGATTGTCTTGTTCTGATTTCCCAGACATATTGTACCTCCTAATAGGCCCTTCCGGGACCTTTTACAGGGGAAGACGCAGGGGCGTGGAAACGGTTACAGTGCCCCTGCAAAATTTGATTCGAAAGGACTATGGTTCAATTTCCCCGGTTTGAAACAGTGTTCTCTCTTTCCAGAAGGAATAGAGCACCGGATACACAAGAAGCTCCAGGGCGAAGCTAGTAATCAGGCCACCAATCATGGGAGCCGCGATACGGCGCATCAGATCCGAGCCAGTGCCATCGCTCCATAGGATGGGAAGAAGTGCTACAAAGCCAGTGCCTACAGTCATGATCTTGGGACGAACTCGACGAACTGCCCCATGCATAATCGCTTCCATGAGATCGGATTTAGTCCTGAGCAGGCCTTTCTTCTGGCGGTCCGCTACAGATAGATCCAGAAAAAGAAGCATGAAAGCTCCGGTTTCTGCATCCAATCCCATAAGAGCGATCATTCCGACCCATACAGCGATGGACATATTGTAGTCCAATGCATAGAGAAGCAATACAGCTCCCATTATGCTGAACGGAAGCCCCATCA
>PBEB01000001.1 GCA_002717505.1 Leptospiraceae bacterium | reverse complement strand
ATCTACAGTGGCGAGCCTGGACCAGGTTTCCAGAGAATAATGCCAGAGGTTGTCCGCAACCACAATGGAGCGATTTCCTACCTGAATCTGACGTCGGGTGTTCGTTCCGGAGCGAGGATCATCCTTTCCATGGTCCACCCCGCTTTTTTCCTGACTCTGCGAATCTGCAGTGCTTGTTGGGGGTATGGACCTGACCTGATTTAACCTCAATCTTGAATTTTCTCTGCGAATCGCCGCATTTCGCAGGGTGAGGGCAAGTAGTGCCGAACCCATTTCGACGAAGAGAGTATCCTGCTCCCGAAATCCACTGGAAGAGCCCCCCAGCAGTATCAGCCCTACCAGATCCCGCTGGAGTAGAATGGGATAGATGAATTCGAAGCCAATTTGATCCAGTGCTCGTACATAGGACTCGGTATCGTTGGTTAAACCCGACGAAAGGACGGGCCCGTTCTGTCTCTTTGAATCACCGTTAGGCGCAGCGGTCCGGCCGGAAAAACTACGATTGATTTCCAGGCAGATTTCTTTGAGCTCCTGTGTTTGCTCCGAGGATGGGGAGTGGTTTTCCAGCAGATCCCGAAATGGTAAGGGAACCTCATGCCCCTTTCCCATGTCGGATCCGCCGTTCTCCGGCCTCGGCTCAGCGGCTTCTTCATTTTGCTGCTCTATTGAATGCCCGGCGAAAGGCCCCTCTCCTTCGGTCTGACTCACCAGGGCATCGCCCCCGAGGCTGCCGCCATAAGCTCGGGACAGAATCAAAGAAACCCGCCTGCATCCGAAATGGGACTTCAGAAATGTGACTACGTTCTCAAGGAAAGCCGGGATATCCTCATAGGCATAGCCCATACTGGGCATCATTTCCAGCATGGAACGGATATCGCTACCCGAGAGCACGGGCTCAGATGCTGGCTTCATTTCACTCGAAAGACTACCCTGTAGTTCTGATTCCAAAAGCTCCCTACCCGGTTCGTGTTGAGGTCCGAATCTCAGGTACCCCGGCGAAGGCCCCCCGATTTTTCAGATTAGCTCAGGATAGCAGCCCTGAGAGAGCTCGATCAAGAAAATCAGCCTGTCTATCCGTCACCCAGGGGTTGTAGAAGCCCCTGAGGAAAAAGATTCTCCCCATCGATCAATTTCTGTCAACGTTTAATTGTGACCGCTCATTTTTGATCGGCCGATTCTACCGCTCCGGTTCTCCCTGCTTGGAACCCGAAGCCCTGTCAGAATGGGCCCTGGCACCCTCTTCGGAGCCGTCTGCGGGATGTTGTCCTGGCTGGCCTTAGACGCTCCTCTGTAACACCTGGTACACCAATTGCAATTCAGCTGATACACAGGCAAACAGGGTGAAGGTCTTTCGAAACAGGAGCGATTATTCGTCCGGGTTCTGATTTCGGCCTCAGGGGCTGGGATTCCAGAATGAGCATACCGGACCCGGAAAGGCACCAGTGTCTGAAACCAGGAGCAATATCAGGGAGAGTCAAAATGGCAAAGGTAAGTGGTGGGGCTGTAGCAGCCCGATTCTTAAAGAACGAAGGCGTAGAAAAGATATTTGGAATCATCGATGGAACTTACTTCGGATTCTATTCTTCAGCGGTAGGCGACGGCATTGAACTTGTGAGTCCCAGACATGAGACCAGCGCAGCCCATATGGCCGGAGCCTATGCAAGAAGCTCCGGAAAACTGGGGGTCTGTATGGCTTCCAATGGACCGGGAGTGGCCAACATTCTTCCCGGGCTGGTGGTGGCGCAAGCAGAAGGAAACCGGGTTCTTGTGATTACCAGTGCACGTCGGACAGGAATCATGTATCCAGACCGTGGAGGCACCTACCAGTGCTTTGATCAAACGGGAGTGATTGGTCAAATCGCAAAACATAGCGAAGCGGTAGCTTCCTTTGATCGTATCCCGGAAGTTATGAAGCGAGCGTTGCGCTACTGCTTTGAAGGGCGACCTGGAGTTGTGCATGTGGACATTCCAGAAAACATTATGAACGGTAAATTTGAAGGCTCCCTGCCGGAACAGGCGGTGAGCTCTTATCGTCGAATTGCGCCGGTCTCGCCGGATGCGCAGCAGCTGGAGCAGGCTCGCAAGCTACTGGTGGAGGCCAGACTTCCCATCATTCATGCCGGAGGCGGTATTATTCATGCTGAGGCTTATTCCGAACTCCAGGAACTGGCAGAACTGCTGGGAGCACCGGTAACTACAAGCTGGGGCGCAAGAGGTGTCCTGAATGAGGAACATGAACTGGCAATTCCCATGGTTAATATATCCCTCAACAATCGGGTGCGTAACGCGGCCGATGTGGTGTTAACGCTTGGGTCTCGCATCGGCGAAACCGACTGGTGGGGAAAAGCTCCTTACTGGGCCAAACCTTCAGAGCAAAAGATGATTCAGGTCGATATGGATCCCATGATCCTGGGCGCGAATAAGCCAGCGGCCATCGCTATCCAGGCTGATGTTAAGACTTTTATGAAGGGGCTGATAGCGGCCCTCAAGAAGGATGGGCGATCCAACAAACCTGATCTATCCAACTTCGAAAAACGCAAGATTCAGTATCGCGAGAAACTGGATAAATCTCTGGAAAAAGAAACTCAGTACGTTCATCCAGCAAGAGCCGTGGTAGCCTGTAGACAGGCCTTTCCAGATAATACAACTCTGGTAGCCGATGGAGGCAACACGGCCATCTGGGCAAACTTCTACTGGAAAGCGAAGACACCCGGCACTGTATTATCTACGTTCAAATTTGGGATGCTCGGGGCGGGAGTGGCTCAGGCCCTGGGCGCAGCCAAAGCCCATCCGGAACGACCTGTATGTTGCATAATAGGCGATGGAGCCATGGGCTTTCATCCCCAGGAAATAGAAACGGCGGTGCGGCATAACCTGAAGATCGTATATGTAGTTCTGTGCGATAAGCAATGGGGCATGGTAAAAATGAACCAATCCTTTACATTGCGTCCCTGGAAAATGCTTCTATATAAAAGTCTGGATCCGGGAGAAACTATTGCTGCAGACTTGGGGGAGATTCGCTTCGATCAGGTGGCTGAAGCCATGGGAGCCCACGGGGAACGCGTATCTCAGAATGATGGGCTGGATGATGCTGTGCATCGCTGCCTGGGAGTCAATGGACCATCTGTGATTCATGTCGACGTAGATCCAGTGGCGCATATGTGGGCGCCAGGGCTTCGTTACTTCAAGGCGATGCACGAGGAACCTTCCGGAAAATGACAAAGATTCTGATTACCGGAGCAGCGGGCTATGTAGGTAGCCTGCTGCATCGTCGATTAACCGAGCAATTCCCGGCGAGGGAATCCTCAGGGCAAGTAGTCGCGTCCAAAGCCGCTTCAGAATCTGGTGATCCGCCTTCTGCAACCTATATCAGAGAATCAGAGGTGCGAATCGTCGCAACAGATGTTGCCTTTCCTGAAATGAGCGAAGATCGGGAAGTCTGTGACATTACCGATCCCGTTTCTGTGGATCTGCTCTTTGCAAAGCATCGTCCGGAGCTGGTGTATCATCTGGCCTCCATGGTGAACCCCCGCAATGCGGAACAGAGAGAGAAAGCTTATGCTGTGGATGTTGAAGGTAGTCGCAATATTCTGGATGCCTGTATTAAGTATGGAACTTCCCGGCTTGTAGTAACATCCAGCGGCGCTGCTTATGGTTATCATGCCAGTAATCCCATCCCCATAAGAGAGGATCAACCTCTCAAGCCATATACAGAATTCGCCTATTCTCATCATAAGCAACTGGTGGAGAAAATGCTGGGAGAACACAGCGCCACCGGTCATGCGCCTGATGTGGTGGTATTGCGATCTGGTACAATCCTGGGTGAAAGTACGAAGAATCAGATTACCGCTCTCTTTGAGAAACCAAAGGTTCTCGGCATCCGCGGAAGCGAAACCCCCTTTGTTTTCATCTGGGATGAGGATGTGGTGGGCGCTCTCATCCATGCTGGCAAGAGAAGCGGAGAAGCTTCCAACACCCCTGACAGTGCCAGGTACATCGCTCCGGCCGGCATCTATAACCTGGCAGGCGATGGATGGCTTCCAGTGCAGGAAGTGGCCTCCATCTTGAAAAAGAAGATTCGCTGGCTATGGCCAGGACCATTGAAGCTGCTTTTGGGAATTGCCCGACCCCTGGGACTCAGTCAGTACGGACCCGAACAAATCCCCTTTTTGCAGTACAGACCGGTACTGGACAACACCAGGCTAAAGGAAGTGTTTGGCTACATCCCAGAGAAATCCAGTAGAGAGACATTTGAGCTATTTGTGAAGGCAGCCGGGCTGGTATGAAACAACGCTCGTTGAATGGGAGGAAAGTAGCAGTAACCGGGGCAGCGGGAAACCTGGGAAGAGCGCTGGTCGAGGAACTTTTGAGTCGGGGAGCCCACGTTCTGGCTATCGACGTGAACCGAGATGCACTCCAGGGATTGCGATCTTCAGCCGGCGAAAATAATCTAACTCTCATCCGGATGGATCTGTCCAGAGCCTCCCGAGCATCGTCATGGAAAAAGGTAGTCTCCGGGCATCCAGATGGCATCATTCTAAATGCCGGGATTACCCGGATAGCCCCGTTCATGGAAACCCAGGAGTCAGACTTTCGCAAGGTATTCGAAATCAATTTTTTCTCAAGCGTTGGCGCTCTGCATGCATTGCTTCCAGGCCTTATTGCAAAACGAGGATTCGTTGCAGCTATCTCCAGCGTCAGTGGCTTTGCACCACTCAAAAATCGAAGTGCGTATTCACCGTCCAAACATGCAATCAGCGCATTCATAGATACCCTTCGCAGCGAAACGCCTGAAATAGATTTCTTAATCGCTTACCCTTCTTTCCTGACTACAGAGGTGAAAAGTAGCAGTGAACAGGCACCAAGAAAATCAGAGGGAAGTATTACGCCGCAGCAGGTAGCCCGGACCATCGTGGAAGGCATTGAAATGCGAAAACCAAGACTTCTGATGCCTTTTCAAGCACGTATGGCCCGAATCATTTGGGCCATCTGGCCTTCGCTCTATATGAAGATGATGGTGAAGCGGGCCTGATTCGAGTTTAGAGTGATGCTCTCAGATCGGAATGCGATCTGAGCGAAATTGTTGCCAATAATCAGGTGACTGCTGATCCCGCCAGTAGTAAGGACAAAATTTCATCCGTTCCGGGAGCAGGTCCAGGTGACGGCATGAAAGAGACCAGAGCCCAATGGACTCCCATACAACCCTTCTCTTCTATTCGGGAAAGGGCAACTCCTTGCCCGAAAACAGCACCGTGGGTCGCATTCTTTCATGTACCTCCGGCATCCATATAGGAAAATCCTCCAATCCGGAGAATGGGCTGGCGCAGCTGCGGACAGGCTCCGGCTGGGAAGCAGGTCTTCGAAGATCGACAACAATATTGAACCTTTCGGCGTTCATGGAAGACGACAGAGGTATGGAACATTGGATCTTGCTGCTGAGAAACCGTGAGCCGATGGAATTGCAACGAGGTTCCGTTCCTGGCGGCTCAATATAGAGGCGCACTGCATGATGCTGAGATCGAATATATCGATCCTCTTCGCACAGGATGTGCAGACTTTCATATGTATTCACCGGAACTTCTCGAAGTCTCGTTTCTACTACTTCCATTTTCATCCGGGCACGGTTGAAGCTATAGTGAAACGGATTTTGCATTGGATTGAATAGCATATCGTCTTCCACTTCGAAAGAGCTGCTGGATTCGGTTCGGATCACACGACAGTGGAAGGGTCTGTCCGGGACAGTTCTGATTTCTAGAGACAGGACTCCATCCGAGGCGAATTGAAGTGCCGGGCCTCCGATGCAGTGCAGGTGTAATAGCAGAATGGCGCAAGTCCCCAGCGGCGGTCGGCTCCGCCAGGACTGCCAGGACTTCGAGCAGGTCAGTTTCACAGGTTCGACCTCAAACCCAGTTGATAAACCGTTATTGTACTGTCAGCCCGCCTTGTGGATGTAATTTGCGGATAGCGCTTCTCACCGTCGATGGATATAGACCTTGCGCGAATTTCCAGAGATAGATGTTTCCAGATCTTCACATCGAAGTAGGCATAGAATTGAGAGTACCGGTTTTCGAAGGGAACGATTCCTAAGCCAAGCCCCATGGCAAAAAATGGCACCGGCTGGTATCGATATTCAAAAGCGAAATAAGGTATTGTTTGCGCAGAGGCCTGATAGGTTTCCCGGGCACGGCATAAGGGCATCAGACTGGCAGTGCAAAACGGCTGAAGTCCGTTAAACCGAAGAATCGTGGCCGGCAAACCTGTGGACTCAACGATCTTAATGTATCCAGGAATGGGTCCGTACCTCTGATTATGGTAATGGTCTATTCCAATGCCAAAACCCAGTCCGCTGTTTTCCATATAAGCTGTGAATGCAAAGCTGGCAGCGTCCAGGGAATAGTCCGGACGATTCTTGATTTCCTTGTAAACAAGAAGTCTCTCCAGGGGATCGGGATTGAACTGGTCCAGAAGCACATCCCTGAGAAATAGATCCCTGGATAGCCTCTGAACGTCGGAATCCACGCGGGAGGTCCTAGTTCCTGACCCTCCTAGAATAGTGAGGGAATAATGTTTGAAGCGAGATCCCTTCGGTGGCTCCTCCGGAGCCTCTTCGGCAACAAGCGGTGGGTCAGGCGGAACTTCTTCAGCGAAAAGCGGCGGGGCCAGGAGCAATGTAAAGAGCAGCAAATGGAAGGCTGTAACAAGAGATTGCCTCAAAGGCCTGTTACTGCTGAATCTCTTGTTCATAGAGGCGAACTCGTTTTGAGGATGGCGCTTGCAGTATCGTTTGAGCAACTTCGGCATCTGAAACGAGTTGTAAGGTGTCTGGACAGGGAGCCTGGCCATGGCCCGTCCGCATTTCAGGAAAGACCTGGCTTCTCTGAATTTCAATTAAAAAATCTTTAATTTTTGCCGAGTAATCATCGGTTATCGTGGAAAATCGGTGCTATATATCCAGATCAGACCAGCGAAGCATCCCGACCTTCAGCCGATTGCATATTTCCCGACTAAACCAGAGAGACATCGCGACCTTCTGCGGACTGCAATGTATGGGAAAGAAGCATAGCAATAGTCATGGGACCAACTCCTCCAGGAACGGGAGTTATCGCGCTGGCCTTTTTCGAGCAGCTTTCAAAGTCTGCATCTCCGATATTTCCTTTGTTGTAGCCTGCATCGATCACCACGCAACCTTCTTTGAGCCAGTCCCCCTGAACGAAGTTCGGTTTTCCACAAGCAGCAAAGACCAGATCTGCACTGGCCAGATGGGAAGGAAGATCCTTTGTCCGAGAATGGCAAACAGTAACCGTTGCATTGGCCTGTATCAGCAGTGCTGCCAGCGGCCGGCCGAGAATGGCGGATCTGCCTACTACCACTGCATGCTTGCCTTCGGTTTCGATTCCATAATGACTCATCATTCGCATGATACCGGCCGGCGTACAGGAAGGATACGATGGCAGACCAAAACTCATCAAGCCGTAGCCCTGGGTGGTGACACCATCCACATCCTTATCGATGGCGATGGCATCAAAGCAGGCTCTCTCATCGATCTGTTCGGGAACCGGATGCTGAAGGAGGATTCCATGAACGTCTGGATTGGCATTCAATCGCTGGATTTCCTCCAGGAGTTCAGCTGTGGTTGTACTCTCAGGCAAATCTCGACGAATGGACTTCATTCCAGCCTGCTCGCAAGCTTTCACCTTCATCTTCACGTAGGTTTCGCTGGCAGGATCCAATCCCACCAGGATGGTAGCCAGACAGGGTATAGCTTTATCTTCGGCCTTCCGTTTTTCGATTTTCTTGCGAATCTCCTCACGAATTTCCAGTGAGAGGGTTTTTCCATCCAGTAGAGTCACTTATTCTTATACGTCCCTTTTATGATGCAGTACTCAAAGTCATAAAGAAATTCCACGGACTGAATTTCAAATCGTTCTTTATGGCCTGGATAGTTTCCGGACTGCAATTCCACTTCCAGAAGCAGTCTGGCGGCTTCTCGGGAAGTAGTTTGCTTCATGGCTACGCTATCTTTGTCAATAGCCAGATTCGAGGCCTTTCCAGTAACGATGAGCTCGAGATTTCCATTATCAAGGGTCCTCTTTTCTACCCCCGTAGGGATGTCCGGCTGAAAGAAGGATTTACATCCAGAGAAGGCCACCAGGCTCAAAATTAGCACAGAAACCATGAGCCAGGATTGATTCCCAGGATTCTTGAAACGAACTCTGCACCCTCGGGTAGCCTGTTCCATGGCCGCATTATCTGGATGATGCTCTGGTTGCCCTCTGGATAGAAAACGTTGAGGCAATTTCATAGTGGATCTACCCTGATACTTAGCGTCCATACTGCTCTGACGTAGTATACCCGATCTCGGTTCCCGTTCTACAGTGTCCTGAGGAGGCCTGCCTCCAGAAGAGGTTTGGCTACCAGTTTCCTTCGCTCAGCTCGCCTGAGTGGAAGGAAACATGAAGGAATACTTGCTTTCGTAACCCTTCTCGAATTCGTCGATGGAGCCAGAATGGCGCAGGGAAAGAGCGATGTCGTCGTCCCCGTTTATCAGGCATTCCTTGCGAAAGGCATCCACTTCAAACTTAAAGATCTTGTCTGAACCCAGTCTGACTTCCTGCTTTTCCAGATCCACAACAATGGGCTGGCTTAAGTGAGCCTCTACCCACTGGAATATTTCATCTACTTCTGCACTGCTGAGCTGCACGGGAAGCATACCGTTCTTGAAGCAGTTATTGTAAAAGATATCTGCGAACGATGGTGCAATAATCGAGTAAAAACCGTAATCCAGCAGAGCCCAGGGGGCATGCTCTCGACTGGAACCACAGCCGAAGTTTTCCCGGGCAAGAAGCACACTGGCTCCTTTAAACTCGGATCTGTTCAAATTGAATTCCGGGTTCGGTTGAGTACCGGCATCGTCCAGATAACGCCAGTCATGAAAGAGGTGAACGCCAAATCCAGTACGTTCGATTTTCTTCAGGAACTGCTTGGGAATGATTTGATCGGTGTCTACGTTTGCCCGGTCCAGAAGAGCGGGAATTCCTTCGTGCACAGTAAAGGGCTTCATACGGTAACTCCTTCTTTCGTTACTTTGCGAACATCTACGAATCGGCCATTCAGCGCAGCGGCCGCCGCCATCTCTGGACTCACCAGATGGGTCCGACCGCCCTTGCCCTGCCGTCCTTCAAAGTTTCGGTTGGACGTAGAAGCGCATCGCTCTCCAGCGGACAAATTATCGTCATTCATTGCAAGACACATGGAACAACCGGCGAATCGCCATTCGAAGCCTGCCTGGGTGAAAATCTTATCCAGCCCTTCATCCATGGCCTGTTTTCGCACGCGACCTGAGCCGGGCACAACCATGGCTCGAATATTCTCAGCCACCTTTTGTCCTTTTACTACATTGGCTGCTCTTCGCAGGTCTTCAATCCTGGAGTTTGTGCAGGATCCGATGAAAACAGTATTGATAGAAATGTCTTCGATCTTCTGCCCTGGCTTTAAATCCATGTAGGCCAATGCATGACGGGCAGACTCCCGCTCCACAGGATCGGAGATAGAATCTGGATCGGGAACGGCTCCGTCCACGCCCACAACCTGACCTGGATTGGTTCCCCAGGTAACCTGCGGCGCGATTTCCGATCCTTTCAAAACTATTTCGCTATCGTATTTCGCATCTTTGTCAGAAACCAGGCCTTTCCAGTATTCCACTGCCTTGTCGAATGCCTCGCCTTTGGGAGCGAAATCCTTTCCTTTGATATATTCGAAGGTTGTCTCGTCTGGAGCGATGAGACCGGCTCGCGCTCCCGCTTCAATGGACATGTTACAGATGGTCATCCTTCCTTCCATGGAGAGATTCCGGATGGCCTCCCCTGCGTATTCGATGACGTATCCAGTTCCTCCGCTGGCTGAGATCTTGCCAATAATGGCAAGAACGATGTCTTTGGCCGTGACTCCGTAGCCCACCGGACCATCTATATAGACCAGCATGTTTTTGGATTTGCGCTGCTGCAGAGTCTGGGTAGCAAGAACGTGCTCCACCTCGCTGGTACCGATGCCAAAGGCCAGGGCTCCGAAAGCTCCATGAGTGGAAGTATGAGAGTCTCCGCAAACGATGGTGTGGCCTGGAAGGGTGAGTCCCATTTCCGGACCAATAACGTGCACAATGCCTTGATCTTCATTGTTAAGATCGAAAAGCCGGATGTCGTTTTGTTCGCAGTTATCCTTCAGAGTCTCCATCTGGATTCGGCTGATTTCGCCGGCTCCGTTCCAGTCCCGGGTTCGGGTAGAAACGTTATGATCCATTGTGGCAAAGGTTAGATCAGGACGACGGACTTTACGTCCGGCCAGTCGCAAGCCTTCGAATGCCTGCGGGGAAGTAACTTCATGAATTAAATGTCTGTCGATGTAAAGAAGTGGAGCGCTCTTTCCATCGTCCGCCACCAGGTGGGCGTCGTAGATCTTATCGTAAATGGTTTTTCCGGCCATGAAATACAAGAAAATAAAGGGGCCCTCTGGTGAAAAGGATTTGTTCTATACAATTATGTAGGAATTCCGACTTTCGCATGAATCCTCCACCCTGAAAGGCATGCTCATGGCGATTTACAGATCCAGAGAGGGTCCATCTTCAGGGGCCGGCCAAAGATTCTAATTGGAATCCTGCTGGTCAATGCGCTGGGCTCTGCTAGCTTTGCATCGGGTTCTGGCAGGCAGAAGTAGGAACGGGAGGCAGGGGAATCTCCAGCCTGGAATGAAACCGAGGTCATAATGCAAGAGTTCTTATCCGAGCAACAGAAGGAAGTCCTGGAAGCCAATCGCAGCTTCTATTCTGCTTTTGAAAAGCTGAGCTGGAATAAGATGAAGGAATGCTGGGACCAGAGTCCGGAAGTAATCTGCATCCATCCGCAGCAGCCCACCCTGGTGGGTTTCGAAGACATCATGGAATCCTGGAAAATGATTTTTGCCGGTACTTCCTACATGGAGATCGATGTGCAGGACACCAGGATTATGGCAGGAATGGATGTTGCTGTGGTACATTGTACGGAGTCGGTGATGGCCGTATCTGCCGGGCAAACCAATCGAGGCCAGGTCCGGGCCACCAATGTATTTCGCAAAATCGATGACTCCTGGAAGATCATCCTGCACCATGCGGGGCCCTGATACTTCAAGAGTTGCCCATCGCAGCTTAAGACCTGACAACCGTCCCTAATGCCGGGGGCCTTCCTTGCCGGCCACTCAAAGCTCCCCGGCCCAGGCCCGTCTTTCTGGTTTTTTATGCGAATCGAATTCGGCTTATCGGGCTCTATTGAACCCGGATATGCGAATGTAATAAGCCTTTCCATCTTTTGCTTTATTCATACCGGCCGGATTACACCGTTGACCGATGCTACGCAGACAGACCACCCAGGCCTCAGTCAGAAAGCCAGGCATAGCGGATGCAAACCATAGACTCCGAGTCACATATGCCAGGAATGCCCAGAAACCGACTTTAGAATCTTCGCACATCACCTCACTTTCTCTGGCTGGGGGCCCGGGAAGGCTCATGGGCCTGTTGTCCGTTCTGGTGCTGCTCTCCGTTGCTCTTGCCTGCTCAGAAGAGACGTATTCTAGAGAGCCCCTGGAAGGGATCATTCTCATTGTGGGAGATGGTATGGGCCTTTCCATGATAAGCCAGGCATCTCTGGAGAATGGAAAACCGCTAAACTTAGAAAGAATGCCCGTGGTGGGGCTACAAAAGACCAGCAGCGAAAGCGGAAGCGTCACAGACTCGGCAGCGGCCATTACCGCTATGCTCAGTGGACACAAGACTTTCAACGAATGGATCGGCCTGGATGCTCGGGGAAAACCTGTGCAGTCCCTGTTCGAAATCGCAAAAGAAAAGAGCTGGGGTACTGCCATTATTTCTACAAGTTCTGTTACCCATGCTACTCCGGCCGGCGCCTTTGTGCATCTCAAAGATAGAGACAAAGAACTTACCGTCGCCTGGCAGCTTGCCCTGAATCCGCCGGATATTTTGATAGGTGGAGGACGGGACTTCTTTCTGCGATGCTCGGTACCACCGGAGCAAATTCCAGACAAAGCCAATACCGAGACCATGGAAGTATCAAGAGAACAAGATGTCCCGGAAAACACATCCGATGCATCCGGAAAAGAAGGTGACTCGGCAAACTCCACCTGTCCGCCAACCGATGGCCGGGCTCAGACCAGGCGGCCCCTAGAACATCTGAAAAAGACACATTCCATTCTAGTTTCCTATTCATCTTTCATGGAATCCAGTTGCGATTCGCTATGCGATCAAGGTGAGCCTGTGGAACGCTTCATCGGCCTTCTGGCCAGGAATCATCTTCCTCCAGTGGAAGCCTCCCATAAGCTGGAGTACAGAAAAGACCCAGCGTCTGATATGGCTCTGGACTCTGAGTATCAAAAGCAGGCCCGGGAAGCCCTCCCCCTACACTTTCGGCGAGCTATGGAACCCTCTTCCCGCAAGGACTTTCTCCGGATAGCCAGTCTTCGCAGTCTCCGAGCCCTGCAGTCAAAAGGACGACCTTATCTGATGCTCATAGAGGGCAGTCAGATCGATTGGGGCGGCCATGCCAATCGGGCCGATTATGCTATTTCTGAACTAATGGATCTGGACGAAACCCTGGGAGCATTGCTCAGGGAACTGGAAGGCCGAAATGTCCTGATTGTAGTCACCGCTGATCATGAAACCGGGGGCCATGCCATTCTGGATGGAAAGCCCGGAAGAAAGCAAAAGACGGATTTCCTCAGTCATGGGCACTCAGCGGAAATGGTGCCTGTTTTCGCCCGTGGCCCGGGGGCAGAGACGTTTACCGGAAGCTATGAAAATACGGAAATATTCCATAAATTGCTTGCGGTTATCGAGGCCAGTCCTGCCATTTCGCATTAGTTCCCTCTGAGCGGGGAATACAGGGAGGATGCGAACATAGACGAGATCCGGGATCCCATGCTTTTAATAGGCCAGGTTCTGGAGGTATATGCACGCATTGACAATCTCATCGATTCCTTTCATGTCTCCGAACAATTTCGCTGCCCCCCGGACTGTGGAAAATGCTGCGAAAGGCCGGACGTAGAGGCCACATTACTGGAAATCCTTCCTCTGGCCTGGCATTTCTACGAAACCAATCAGGCAGATGCGATCTACGATCAGCTAGAGACAGAGACTCTGGAGGAACATGGAGCCTGCATCCATTACGTCGCGGATCCAGATATTAAGGGAAATGGCCGTTGCACAGTTTATCAAAACCGTCCATATCTGTGCCGCATGTTCGGATTCTCCACTCGATATAACAAATCCAGCGATATAGTTCCTGTGTTTTGCAAGCAGCATAAGTCCATCTGGCCGGAAGAGATTGAACGCATTTCGAAAAGAATACAGGCAGGGCTGAGTCAGCTTCCCAATTATCAGGATCTCCACTACGAATTGTATGGCATCCATCCAGATTTGCAGAGGCAGCGCTTTCCGATTAACATCGCACTGAAGAAGGCCATTGAATATCTGTACTTTTACAGACGCCGTCCGGATCACGCTGCTTAGTTTACACCGATTTTACTTTGCCTTTGCTACTAAGAATGACCGGTCTTCAGGCATTATTATGGCCTTAAGTCCATGGCCTGTTCGGTGGAATAACTCCGCCGAACAATCTCAGCCCTCTCGCACTCGGCCACCGGCACGGCAATTNNGGANNCAAGACTGAAGGTACCGAATCAGGAATCNCCAGGAAGCCGCGGGCCNCTTATAAGGAGCTCAATNTTAGCNTGCAGTCGCAGNCGCATGGCTGCCTGCATCCTGTCGGGCCATATCCAGAAGCTGGCTATCAAACAGGAAGTTAGGCTTCAATGGATCCTCCGAATCTCGCAGATGAGGCAGCAATCCATTGATGAAGTACATATCCACCATTCCTTTATTCTTCGCCTGAATCTGACCTCTATGCTCGCAATCGAAGAATCGCTTCACCTTTTCGTAGGTTTCGCCGGAGATATTGATTCGACCGGGTTCTCCTGAGGACTCCATGCGGCTGGCAAGATTCACCGTGTCTCCCCATACATCGTAGGCAAATTTCTCTGTGCCGATGACNCCGGCCACCAGGGGCCCGGTATGTATTCCCATCCGAATCTCCCAGCTGGGTTTGCCCTGCTCTTCTTTCTGCGCCTTCCATCGATCCATGAAACGAAGCATTTCCAGAGCAGCCAGAATGGTTCGAACAGAGTGATCATGGCTTTCCTCAGGAATTCCACCTGCTGCCATATAGGCATCGCCGATCGTCTTGATCTTTTCCAGTCCACAATGCTTGATAATCTCATCAAAGGAGCGAAAGCATTCATCCAGCTCGGAAACCAATTCCTGGGGACTCATGGACTCTGCAATGCTGGTGAAGCCCTTGAAGTCAGTGAATAGCACTGTAACATCATCGTAATGCCGCGGTTGAACCTTCTGTTCTCTCTTCAGTTCTTCAGCAATGGGCAGCGGCAANGTGTTTCGAAGCAACGATTCGGACTTTTCTCTTTCATCCTGAAAGTTGCCGGCCAGGATAACCACCAGGATTCCCGTAAACATCTGCACAAAGAAGTACTGACCCAGCACATCTTCCCACCGCTCCTGGTTACTGGCATAGGGTACGATCCAATCGGTCTGCCTTTCGATCATGAACAAGGCCAGCGTAACGATGCCACTCAGAAGAATTACAGCTATTGTGGTTTTCCAACCCCTGGACAGAATCACTCCAATGACCAGAGCGGGGATCAAATAGTAGTGAGTTCCGCCCATGGAGCCCGCATTAAGCACGATGTTCACGGAAAGAAATCCGAAAATCAAGAACATCAAAGGCCAATACAGACTTCGGTAGATGGATTTGAATCTGGAGAAGAAGTAGAGAACAAAGAATAGTATACCCGTGCCAAAGTTTAGATAAAACAGCGGAAGTCCCATTTCCAGACCGAGATTCGAAAAGCTACCTACCAGGTTGGAAAGACCATTCACGAATGTAATCGTAGAAAAAAGCCTGTGTTCCAGACTATGAATTCGCGGATGGCCGATAATCATATAAAGGCTGTTTAAGAATTTCTGCATAGAATCACCGTATGTCTTCTTGCTACCAGTTCAGCGCAGAAGGCCACCCTTTCCTGGCATGTCGCTAGATTTTCGTTTAGGAGTAGGTGGTGGTTACTTCCTAAAAAGAGTGGTCAGTAAAAGCGTCGGTAGAATTCTGACCATGCTTACTGGAGGGTGAAAAAGATCATTTTCCAGGGCCCAATCTAAAAGGGCCAAACCGAACAAGTTTCCCACTTTNTCGGTCTAACAAAAAGGATGCAGAAAACCTGCATAGCCAACCCGGAGGGTTCGAACATGAAACGCACAGAACTCGAAAGAAGGCAACGCGAACTACGTCGGGCAGAAAAGAAAGTTGAAGTGCTTGAGCGAAAAGCTGGTGATGAGAAGAAGAATGCCGGCTATTACATCAATCATCTCGCTTCCCTTTTTCGTCACGATATGAATGAGATTTTCAATACTAGAGATGATCTGGATATCCTGGAAAGCCTGGAAGGGCTGAAAGAGGATCTTCCGGAGAAGCAGTGGGAGACCGTTCTTCGAAAAGCGGTAAACCGCACAAAAGTAAACGAAGTAGACCGCGCTGTGAATGAATTACGGGAAATGATGGGTGCATAAACCATCGGCCGGGCTACCCTGTAGCCTGGCCCGTAATCCTTCCCCTAATAATACCGCAACGGTTTTCAAGCAAGAATAGNTGAACAAGCTTACGTAGAATTACCGGCACGATGCTAATTCGGCTCGGTACCATTCTCATCTCGGTTTGCGGGATTTCTGATTCCCGGATCTATGATGTAGCTATGCGCACCTGGATTTCGAACCTGACCTGACAAACAGCCAATGGAGCTGGCAAGGCGCTTAAGACTCGGTGCAGCCAAACCAGCGGTCGAGCAATGGAGGTCTCTATCAGGGCTTCATTCCAGCAACATGCATCAAAATGTCGGTGGAGGTCACGATTCCAATCATCTTCTCTGTATTTCGATCCGCCACAACAATTGCATGGATCTTGTTATCCACCATGGCAAGAGCGGCCTGTTGCACCGAAACATCTTCATAGAAAGAAAAAATCGGCTGGGTCATGATTTCCTGGACCAGAACATTACTGCCTTCCTCTTCTATGATTCTGGTCACCGTAACGAAATTCTCAACGTCCTTGGCTGAGAGCATTCCAATTACATCGCCCTGCTTGTCCACAACCGGTATATGATGAATGTTCTTTTCTCTATAGATAGGGACAACTTCCAGTATCTTCTGGTCTTCGCGAACCGTAATAGGACCTCGGCTCATTAGATCGGCGATAGTAATCATAGGACTTCTTTAAGCCTGGCCCCTCGGGCATCAAGTGAAAACGCGAAATTCAATCAGTACACCCCAACTCCTCTCCTGCATAGTCCGCGCTTCACGGAGACCACCGGAGCACACGGGCAGCATGAATCTAATCATGCTTTAGCCAATCAATGCGGTAAAGATCCAATCTCCGGTCTCTAAAGTTCTGAACCGAGCCCTGAAACCTCAGCTCTTTCAGCAAATCCATATCCAGATCGCTGACCAGTGTCATTTCGGTATTGGGCGTAGCTTCTGCGATAATGGCATCGTGGGGAAAAGAAAAGTCCGACGGAGAAAACATCGCGGCCTGGCTGTACTGAATGTCCATGTTTTCTACCCGGGGAAGGTTGCCCACACTACCGGTGATTACCACGTAGCATTCATTCTCAATGGCTCTGGCCTGGGCACATCTTCGCACCCGCAGATATGCATTTCGTGTATCGGTCCAGAAGGGGACGAATAGAATTTTCATGCCCTGCTCCGCCAGTACCCTGGATAGCTCCGGAAATTCTACATCATAGCATATCAATACGCCAACCTTACCGATGTCCGTTTCAAAGACGCTCAGGGTATCTCCTCCATTAAGTCCCCAGTAAGCCTTCTCATCGGGAGTGATATGAATCTTGGCCTGGCTTTCCATGGTTCCGTCGCGACGGCAGATGTAGGAGACATTCTTGATCCCTCCTTCATCATCCAGCCAGGGCATGGAGCCAGCCACAATATTGATGTTGTAGGCCACTGCCAGATCGCGCACGGCAGCCGCCATATCGTCGGTATAGGTAGCCAGGTGTCGAATTGCCTGACTGGGATGATTCTCCGGGCTATTGGCCAGAAGAGGGCCATTGAAGAATTCAGGAAAAAGCACGAAGTCTGAATTGTAACCGGCAATGGCATCCACAAAGTACTCCATCTGCTCAATCACATCTTCCATGGAATGGAAGCGACGCATCTGCCATTGCACTGCTCCTACTCGAACCACCGATTTACGAGAGCTTAGATAGGAATCTCTTCTGCCTTCTCTGTTTTCGTAGTAAATGTTAATCCATTCCAGTAGCGTTGCATAAGAACGCGAATCCTCGTCTTCTGGAATGTAACGTCTCAAAACCTTTCTTACATGGAAATCGTTAGCTAACTGAAAACTGAGTACCGGGTCATAGATTTCTCCGTTGCGGACNCGATTGATGTATTCCTGTACGCTCATCCCATCGGAATGCTTGTTGTATCCAGGGATTCTACCTCCGGTAATGATTCGGCGAAGGTTCTTTTCTTCGCATAAGAGTTTTCGCGCATCATAGAGTCTGCGTCCCAACCGCAGTCCTCGATACTCGGGATGCACAAAAAGATCAATTCCATACAGTGTATCTGCGGATGGATCGTGGGTATCCAGACGATTGTAGCCAGTAATCTCATCGTANGTGTGGTTATCGCCAAATCGGGAATAATTCACAACAAGACAGAGGGCGCAGGCTACGACTTTCCCTTTATCCTCAATACAGATCTGTCCTTCCGGGAAGCGGTTCAGCAGCACTGAGATCTCTTCTCTGGACCATGCCCCGCCCATTCTNTTATAAACCAGGTTCATGATCTCCTGGATATCGTCGTAATCCTCGATTCTGAGAGTTCGAAGGGTGAGTTTGTGGGAGAGATCGTCCTCGGTAATTTCCGGTTCGCTACTGGTTTCGTTGTTATCGGGAGTGTTTAAGGACATAAGGACAGAAAATGAAGAAACCGGCCCTGGAAAAACCATTTCCTGCTTGCCATAAGTTTTTATTTCTTATGCCGATATAGTATATTATGCATTCCAGGAGCAAAAGTATTTCTCTGGCTCTGGCTATTTCAGCGCTGCTGTCCAGCTCCTTAGTCATGGCCGAGGTAATGAACGATCCTGAATCCGATAGAGTCTCGGATTCCCAGCCTGTGGATGCAGAAAAACCCGAAACTCCAGAGAATACGGATTCCCCGAACACCCCTTCTACTCTGGAGCTGCACCATGCAAGGCTCCTATATCGAGAACTCTATGACCTTTCGCAGGAGTACCGCCAGATGCTTTCCGTACTGAATGATAACTACGGCAGTCCATCTCGCCTGGCTTCTGGAGAAGTCCGGGAGGACAAAGATTCAGCGACCAACTCCAATGATGCAAAAAGTCCAGGAAACGATACCCTTTCCCAATGTCCGGCAAATGCATACGTGCACTATTCCAAAAATGAAATCCCTGAAGCTTTGAAGGCGGTGCGTATCTGCATCGAAAAACAAAGAGAAGCTCTGTCAGCCTATGGCCGTGCTATGAGCGAAAACACGGATCGTATCCTGGGAAGACTGAGCAATCGCATCCAGGGATTGATGAGCGAATCGCAGTATTCCTCCACATCTGTTTCCAGTCGAAAGCTAAACAAGGGACGGACTCTGCTGCAGCTATCTCTAAAGACAGCGCAACAGGCGGAAGAGGTTCTCCAGGAAAAACCGGAAGCAGCCATTCAGAGATTAAGAGTGGCTCGATTTCAGGCCATCCAGGGTCTGATNCTTCTGGAAAACACATATGCTGGCGAACAGAAGCTGAAAAAAGAGTTCGAAACAGCGCTGCTGGATGCAGAGGGAAAAGTAAATATTCAGCCTCTGGACGAAAGCAAGTATCGCAAAGCAGAGAAAGAAGAACCGGCCCCGGAATAATCGGTTCATTCTTCGAAGATCCCGCTGGATATCAGTCCCTCCTCCAGGGGATGCAGATAAACATAGACAAAGGCCTGTATCTCTTCCAGTGCTCCGGATTGATGCATAGAGTTAGATCCAAGGCCGGGGCTCCGATCGCTGTTTACAGACTTTGAATCGCTATACTTTAGATCGCTGGTCTGACCATGGCGAGCTTCCGCATCGGCCAGATGCTTCTTAATGCTCGCTTTGTCGGCTCCTGCTTCTCCATCCCCCGCATCGTTCAGGCCAACCTGATTTCCATGCGGAATTAGTCCGATTCGCTCCACCACGCGCTCATATAGGATACCCCGGTCTTCCACATCATCCAGGATATCCAGAGTACTGCCATTCACTTGAAAAAGCTCTCCGAAGACCTGAAAATCAGCGTCAGGAAGTATGGCCGGATACCAGGTGATTCGATGCATCCGGTAGCCACTCAGGATGCCCTGGCCCAGAAAGCGCGCATCCTTCATATTNTGATGGAGACGAAAGCNTCGTTTCAGTGTTCCGTAAACGAATACGGTATGCATATCGTAGAGTCCAATGCCGCGGCTCATGCAGGAAAGTGGTTTTTTTTCGAGCCTCAAATAGGGAACTGGCATCATGGAAGANGGATTGGTTTGCGGAATCGATGTGGGNGGTCCAAAGAAAGGGTATCACGTTTGTGTTCTGAATAAACAATCCGTTGAGCTGCTGGCTCACGCTAAGGATACAGCCGATCTGACTCGACTATTGAAGACTCACCTTGCGCATCGAAACAAAACACTGAATTGCATTGCCATTGATGGTCCGGCGCAAGCCTTTCGTGCAGGGCAGGAAATACGCCAGAGCGAGGCCATGCTGGCTAGCCGCGGGTATCGTGTTCTATACACTCCACGGGAAAAACCTGAGGAGCACCATTGGATGTCACTGAGCTCTCAAATACACCGTGCATGCGCTCAAGCATTTCCGAACTGCAACATCCTTGAGACGTATCCTTCGGCCATCGCGGACCGATTGTATGGTCTGGAGGGCTCCCTACCTGTAGCTCTGCTGCAGGAGAAGCGAAAACGGAAGTACTGGATAGATTATCTGGACGCCTATTTATCCGCATTGTCTGCAGAAGCATTCAGGCGAGATGAAGGAGAGACGCTGGAAGATACCGGTGGAGACAGAGAGCAACAAAGACCCATAGTCCTGCCAGAATTTCCCATTACCAGAGCCACCCTTGCATTCATTATCAGAGACAATCAGGTGCTTCTGGGATTGAAGAAGAAGGGTTTCGGAGCCGGATACTGGAACGGATTCGGNGGAAAAATCGAGTCCGGGGANACNCCGGTCCAGGCTGCTGTCCGCGAAATTCGAGAGGAATGTGGCCTGGAGACTCATGACCTCAAATCGATGGGCAAACTGTATTTTCATTTCGACGACGACCCCAGGAGGATTGAAGGGTATCTGTTCACAACTTCCAAATTCACCGGGGAGCCCATGGAAACAGAGGAAATGCAGCCTCAGTGGTATAACACCCAGGAGCTTCCTCTGGATCAGATGTGGGAGGACGATCGATTCTGGCTGCCCTATGTCCTGATGGGAAAGAAGATCTACGGAACCTTTCGCTTTCGAAGTAAGAAAATGGAGGACTACAGTCTGGAAATAGAGAATTGATCCCGGCAGCCATTCGAGCTAACCCTGAGCTGCAACAGCGCGAACAAAAGGAGTGAAACGGGAGCAAGAAAACAGAATCTGAAGCGAGAATAAAGAACAAGCAACCGGCAAAGTACCGGATAATCTGGCGACCCCTACTACCAGGCCGGCCGTATCCCGGATTCTAGAGAAAACTCCTTTCCCGAAGCATCGATCAGAACAAAGTGCTCATCACCTGGTTTACGCGCCAGGGCAAAACCGTAGACAAAGTCGCTGGCTTTCGCATAGCCTGCTTTCCACACTTCACCGCTACCATCAATGTACTGAAAGTTTCCTGTTTTGCAGTCTCTTACCCTGGCCACTATGGGTTTTTGCGAAGCGAAGTCGCTACCTCCTGGACAATTTAGAGAGAGCATAACTCTGTCCCCAACTCTGTAACCTTGTCTGGATTCATGCACAAAATAGGAAAGTCCAGANACAGGATCCTGGGCCCATTCCAGAGTGGCCGGTAATTCCATGATACCCTGCAAGTTCAGGTAGCCGTAGCGATCCCAGTGAAAGAAGCGAGCTCGACCATCAGAATAGGAAAAGATTCTCTGATGTTTGAATTTAAGGACTACGTTTCCCTGGCGATTGATCAATCCGTATAGATGGGGAGCCCGGGCATCCTGCACCGCTGCGCGATTCTCCGAAAATTCCTGTACGCTCCCATAGCGTGGAGCGATCTTCCAGACGCCCTTGCCATCCACAAAGCCCCACAGACCATCCTTCTTCGCCCCGGCCAATCCCTCTGAAAAATGCTTCACGTCCTCAAATCTTGCTGCGATGGACACTTTTCCATTGGCATCCAGAAAGCCGCATCCGGATTCAACACAAAAAGGGATTCTACCTTCTGAACGATAACCGATCCAGATCATATCGAAGCCGAATTTCTGACTTCCTCTCACATCGATGTAGCCGCATTTGCTGTGNCATACTCGNGCCAATCCATCTTGAAAAAACTCAGCTTCGGTGTAATCTGTCTTTAGCGCAATGGAGCCCCGGGAGTCCAGATAGGCAATTCGGCCTGGTTGGCCCAGAAAGACAGGAACCAGAGGTTCGCCGGCAGAAACCACCCCTCCGGAGCAGGAAACCAGTAAAAGAAAGCAAAGTGCTCGCACAGAACCAGAGCAGATCCCGCACTTAAACTTGCAAGAATATAGCATAGTGAGGATCTGGCGTTTAGCCCTATGAATCTGGATCATACCCCGAAATTCTGGATCAGACATCCCATGATTCAGTCCACCCTTGCCTCCCGTGGCAAATCCGGGCTGTTTTCGCCTGAGCCCCGCGGTTTTCTCTTTCAAGCACACTGTCCTCAGGAGGATCGGCCGGTNAAGCTGTTCGGTGTCTACGATCTACAGTCCCCGCAGGTCTCCTCTGAACGAAGACTTGCGGTGCTGATTCATGGCTGGGAAGGAAGCAGCAGCTCCGCCTACGTACTTCGACTGGGCGCGGAACTCTACGGAAAGGGCTGGGATGTCTTTCGATTGAACCTGAGAGATCACGGTCCCACGCATCATCTAAACGAAGGACTGTTTAACGGATCCCTGATCCATGAGGTCTATGAGGCAACGGTTCAGGCAGTGGAGACCTGGCAGANCCANTTCGCTTCCGGAAATCCTGGTCGAACCATTGTGGCCGGATTCTCCATGGGTGGAAACTTTGCCATTCGCATTGCCGGCAGCCAGGGCATCGCTCGGAAAAAGATTCCTGGTCTGGCCCGCATCTATGCAATTTCCCCGGCCGTAGATCCGGAAAAAACCACACGGCTGCTGGATAGCCATCCAGTGCTTTCCCATTATTTCCTGCGCAAGTGGTTCGATTCGCTAAAGATCAAAGAGAAGCACTTTCCCGATACCTATAATTTTGGCAAGCTATCGGAAGCCAGGGATGTGATGACACTCACCGATCGTGTCGCGCGTACCCACTCTCATTACCAGGATGCTTCGCACTATTTTCAGAGTTATACGGTACTTCCGCAGCATGCGAAAAAGATAAGAGTACCGTTAACTATTCTGTCCGCAGAGGATGATCCAATCATTTCCCCGGATGAAGTGCAGCAATTGGCGGTAAATCCGAACATCAACCTCATCCTCACCAGGCATGGCGGCCATAATGGATTTTTTCTCAGCAGCTTGAAACGGCCAGCCTATCTAGATCTGGTGGAGCCTTAACCCTGGAGGGATGGTTTCCCGGACCAATCGTGTAGCCCTCCTCTCTGTGGCAGGGTGTGGACTAAAAGCGGCCCTTCCAATATCCCCTGGGTCCACTTATAGAATCTGTTCGATGCACCATCGTTTTGTGGTGTATTCAGATTAAAGCCATGGCTGCCCGCAGAAAGAAAGATAATGGCACAGATTTAACGTTCCCTGAATTGAGGATTGCCCGAAACAGCATCAGTCAAAATGCAAGGTTAACGCAGACTCTTTTCCATGAACCTTTTTTCAACCAGGTTACCATCTGGAAGCTTGCGCTCCTGGCTGCCTGTGACTAGAAAGCCCATGGATCGATACAGGCTTTGCGCTCGGTTATTGGAGAAAACATTTAGCCGTACAGTATCCATGTCCAGATCCTTTAAATACTCGAATGCTCGATGCAGCAAAGCATGCCCAAGGCCCCGATTCCTTAACTCCGGTCGCACATATATTGCGGCAAACATGGCGCTTCTGTTCTGAACTTTGCGAATTTGCAGAAAAGCGCTTCCATCGGTAAATCCGAACATCCCTTCCGGTGCCTTCAACGAGCTTACATCCTGAAGAAAGCTGGAACGATTCAGCGGATAAGAATACAGGGTTCCGCTCAGCTGGTATAGTTCAATCTCGCTGAGCCGGGAAAGCTCGGCATAAACCCGGTCCAGGTCATGNATGCCGAATCTGGAAATGTCGCCACCGCTGATTGACATGGTTCTTTCTTTCTGGAGCAATTGTGCGACTGAATTCAGGGTGCTGGAAATTGCAAATACTTGTTTTCCCCTCGCTACTGAAGCGTCCGAACCCTGACACCGATGGTAATCGCGAAAGCGGCAAGAATTTTCAGGCGGCGAAGAATTCGCATGCCTTACTGGAAAAATCTTATAAAGGATTAACGGTTAAAAAAGATCGTCGTCCAATCCGATGGATGCCTTTCCTTTGGGGCCTTCAAATTCAATTCGGTTGAGGTAATGCGCTTGCAACGGCTCTGCTTTTCCCTTGGCCGACAACTCTATGGTTTCCAGAAATCCTGCTTCTGAGCGCACCAGGCTGGCGGTCTTTTCCGATACCAGGACAGCGGAAGGCTTACACGCTTTCTCCAATCTGGATGCCGTATTCACCGCATCTCCAATGAAGGTAAGCTCTAAGAATCCATCACCTCCGATACTACCCAGGATACAGTCCCCGGTATGGATTCCAATTCGAATGCTGATCTCTTCTTCGCCGGCTTTGAGGCGAAATAGATTCAGCAGGTTGAACTGTTTCTGCATTTCCACAGCAGATAGCAGGGCGTTCACAGGATTCTCGAACACTGCAAATATGGAATCTCCCATGATCTTATCTACAAATCCATGGTTGTGCAATATGATTGAAGAAGCCGCCCCGATGGAAGTGTTGAGCATTTCCAGGATTGCCTCGGGGCTGGTTCTCTCTGCAATGGATGTATAGCTCACTAGATCTGCGAAGAGAAAGGTAAACTCCCTTTCCTCGTTGGGAATGTGATCCAGGCCTGCCTGACTGGCGCTCATAGCTCGATGCGCCAGATGCGTGGATACGTATGGTTTCAGTATTTCATGGCTTTGAACACCCTTCTCATAGAAGCCGGTAGATAATCTGGCTCCAGGCAGATTGATATCCTGCAGCAATAAATAGTAATAGTCCTGTCCGTTATCCGGCTTTCTAAATCCAGTGAGCTGNTAGAGTCTCTTGCCCGACTCCTGGTCTCTTANCATAAGCCGGTAATTCTTAATTGGCTTGTTCCAATCCACCGAGCGCATGAACAGCTCTTGAAACGCTTCAATGCCCAGTATCTTGAGAATTGTGGCCCCCTGCATGTCTTCCGAGCGAAAGCCCATCCGCTTTATCAGGCGACCAGATACAGCCTTTATTTTATGCCCGGGCCCGAGAATAATGGGATAGAGATCCAGCTCCTTGATAAAGAGACCGGATAGACCCGGGAATTCCTGTATATTCTGACCTTCGGACACTCACTTTAGATAGCCCGGGGCCCTGCACTGTCAAGCCGGGCGCTGGAAGATGATCTGATTCTTTCGCAATTCAGCGATCCCACTTTATGGCCGGGTTTTGTAACTATCATTATGTTGCTTGCGGCCACAAGCCCGGGTACCAGATTGCATTTATGATGTACTTCGAAGACATGGAAGTAGGCTCCGTGTACGAACTTGGCAGCTATACTGTTTCCGAGGAAGAAATACTGGAATTCGCGCAAAAGTATGATCCGCAGCCGTTTCATATCGATGAAGAGGCAGCCCGGCAGTCCATGTTTGGAGGCATCATTGCCAGCGGCTGGCATACGGCTTCCATCTGTATGAGGCTTTATGTGGATGCGATTCTAAACAAGGCAGCCAGTATGGGCAGTCCCGGAGTAGATCAACTCCGATGGAAAAGACCGGTAAGACCTGGAGATACCCTTACGGGACATTTTCGAATTACAGAATGCAAGCCGTTTCGAAAGGGTATTGGCATTGTAAAAGGCGTTGCTGAACTGAAAAACCAGGAAGGCAAACTTGTGATGAACTTTCTGGGCCAGGGTATGTTCGGCAGACAAGAAGACGGATAGGCTTTCCAGTATCCAGTTTCCCTGCCGAAGGCAGATTTCCCATCCTAAATCGGTTGACCTGTAAAGGAAAAGCTCGCATTATCTGCACCTATGAAAAGGGCTCTGCTTTGTCTGCTTCCGCTGGTCATTCTGTTTTCTTCCTGCGATCCCAAACCCGAGGATGACCTTCCGGAACTCACAGGACGAGTAGTGGACCTGGCCGATATCATTCCACCGGCCACGGAAAGTCGGTTGAATTCCCTTTTGCAGAGACATGAAGAAGCCACCACCGACCAGGTGGTGGTGCTCACCGTTGAATCTCTGGAGGGGCTTGAAATCGAAGACTATTCCATTCGCGTAGTTGAGAAATGGAAGATCGGCCAAAAGGGAAAAGACAATGGAGTGCTTCTGCTTGTTGCTCGCGATGATCGGAAGGTGCGGATTGAAGTGGGCTACGGTCTGGAAGGCGATCTCACCGACTTACATTCTAAGCGAATCATAGATGATCGTATCATTCCCGAATTCAAGAAAGGCAATTTTGGTGAGGGAATCCTGTACGGAGTGAGCGGAATTATGCATCGTCTGGGCAGTCCGGTGGCTTCCGAAACCAGCGATGAATTATCCGGTACCGGCAGTTTTTCAGGCACTGTCATCGGAGAACAGATCGCTGAGGCTGAGACGAATACAAGTTCTGAGATTTCAGGAATGACTTCCGATTCTTCCACGGATGCAACCCCTTCCAGCCCTGTAGCGGAGCAATCCGAAGGTCGGGATCTGGGGGACTGGATAGGTATTGGCATCGGAGTACTCGTAAGCATCGCAATGTGCGCTTTCGCATTCTGGATGGTGCAGTATTTCATAAGGGCTATGTTCTTCGCTGATGGTGCCACTGGCTGGATTTTCCTGGTTGCCATCGGCTGGATTCCCGGATTTGTAACTGCCTCCATTCTCATTGGGGCCTTTGACTGGGACATTGGCTCCTGGCAATTCTGGACAATGTTCGGCCTCCTTTTTGGCGGCACGGTTGCAATACGATTGTTGTTTCAACTTACAGACTGGGGCAAGAATCTCTCAGAGAAATGGGAACCGGATATGTCCTCTTCTGGATCGTATAGCGGTAGCAGCTACTCCAGCAGTTCCTATTCATCGTCCTCTTTTTCATCCGGCAGCAGCTTCAGCGGAGGTGGAGGAAGTTTTGGCGGAGGTGGAGCCTCCGGTAGCTGGTAACTTTTAGGAAGCAAAGCCCTCCGCAACCGGCNGCCGATTACTCCGGACAGCAATCCATTAAAGCTCTTCGCAGATAGAGGGATAGCAAGCTCTCCCCTGGGACAGCGTCGCTAGAATCTGAATACGTAATTCGAAGGCGCCTGAAAATGTTTGTTCCATGGCGCGAATGAATTTACAGCCCCGGAAATCCGGGACCAGGGGATGCATTTGCATTCCTGGTCTATTTCCAGAAGTTTCTGTACGCGAAGGAGGAAGCTACTCGATCTGAAGGGTCTTCGCGCAGCACTTCTTCGAAGAGCCAGAATGCCTGATCGCGACGATTGGCAAAGAATTCTTCCACGCCTTTTTCAAAGTCCAGCAGGGTTTTCCTTCGNAGAGGATTCAAATAGTCCCCCGGCCGGTATAACTCGTAGAACTCATGCTCCAGGCCCTGTTCATCTTTGAGAATCAAAACCTTTCTGCGCAGGGCTTCGCCGGGAATCTCCAGGTCTCCCTCAATCAGAAACGGTACAGAAAGCCATTGTTGCCATCGATGTACTTCAGCCAGGAAGCGGGGAGCCCGGGCTCTCATCATGGATACAAAATGAGCGCCTGCCGATCGGCCTTTGTGTCCCAGAGCCTGCTGATATACCAGAGCAGAATCTTGAAAGTCGTAGGCCTTCTGCAATGCTTGATCCCTCTCGGAAAGAACCACCATGAATCCTTCGGTATCTGTGCCTTCGTAGAGCCTGCCTCTTAGCTGCTCCTGCTCACCGTANAAGCGTGCATAGTTCTGCGAATCATCCGGTTTCATGGTCCAGGGCGGAAGAATCGACACCAGACGGTCTCCNTCATCCTCTCTCGGAGAGGCCCAGTCCAGNAAGCTTGCCAGATTTTCTGTATGTTCAAATTTCCCGGGATCCAATCCAGGTCCTGGATGCGATGGAAGCGTGAACAGGAACCGGGTTCCCAGGTCACTTTCGCTTGCCAGGGTAATCTTTCCTCCCAGCGCTTCAATCCAGAGACGACAAAGAGCCAGCCCGGTGCCAGCACCGGGATTATCTACTATAGATAGAAAGAAATCAAAAGCAGCCACTGCCTCCCGTGAATCCATTACTGTGTCGCGAAGAGTGAGCTGGAATCCAATCCAGCGCCCCTGATCCTGAATCTCCAGATCCAGCCGACCCTTTTTCTGGCGATCCAGACAATAGTGGAATAGATTAACAAAGATTGCTTCCAGAAATACAGGATCCACATCCAGATGCAGATGTCGATTGGCCATGATTAGATTTACGCTGGATTGAACTTCAGCAATCTCCTGGGCCCGGTTGAAAGAGAAATGCACGGCAGGCTCCACCGGAACGCAGGATGGCGCCGGTGGTATGGAACCAGAGCGGATTAGCGAGAACTCATAAAAATCGTTAACAAAAGATCGCAGGCGCAAACCGGATTCTAGCAAAGTGTCCACTTCTCTTCGAAGTACGCCATCCGTAAAATGGGCTCCTTGCAGAGCTTCGGCCACCCGGATCATTCCTTCCATGCGACTTCGAATATCCATGGCGGACCTTACATAAAGATCCCGGGTTAGTTGTTGTAGATCACTTTCGGATTTGCTCCTGACCTTGAGCTCTCTCGCAATACTTTCTACATGCTCTCGGCTTTCGCCCACCTTCTCCAGCACCAGATTCATTGCTCTGGCCACAGTGGAGATTTCATCGGTGCCCCTTACCGGTATTCTAACATAAAANTTCTTTTTCAGAATGTTTCTACTGCCTGTGACCAGATCCTCGAACCCTGCCAGCACCGATGTGCGAAACAAATAAAGCAGTCCCAGCACTGTCAGCAAGGCCAGTAATCCGGATACCACATAGATTTTCAGCCTTACATCGCTCAAAACAGCAAATGCTTCATCCTCATAGGCCGCAGCACTAACAACCCAGCGCACAGACCAGGATCCGTCGGCGCTCTCCCAATGAAAGTTTCTATAGTGGGCCAGCTTTTTCCGGGCTTTCTTTTCACCCGGGTTTCGCCACCAGTATTCGTAAACACCGTTGGCTGCCACGGCCAGGTCTCTACCAATCTTCTTCTTTCGGATACTTCGATCGCCGTAGGATTCGATGGAATCCGCATTGCGAAACCCCAGATTCGGATGCGCAATGGCAAAGATCGGTAGAGGCGGATTGTTCTCCCGCAACATAAATTCCAGAATATAGTAGTACTGTTCCTCGGCGCTGGCGCCATAGAGACTGATGTAGCGCTGCTTCTCCGCCGGGCTATCCAGCTGGGGCAGGCCTGCATCCATACGATCTTTAATTGCCTGCCGTGTGTAATCCTCCGGGTAGCTTGTGCCAGGCAGCATCCAGCCNGGTTTGTACTGGGTGAGCACATANACATAGCCGTCTCCGGCGGCCTGGACAGTGACGGTGGCGGGATCCCGCATAATGCGAAGATCCAGGGTTCGTTCCATCCTGGTTTTTCGTTCCCGATCCGCTTCCAGATAGGTTCGAAATAGCCGAAGATTGAGCTCCGGGTCGGTAATCAATAATCCTGCCTGGCCATCCAGATTCAATAGCCATCCAATCTGTTCTTCTCTGTACAGAAAAGGCACTGCAGGACTGCCATGATCCAGTTCCTCATTGATGCCAGGGAATTCGCTGGCATTGTCCATATCTTCAATNACCGGCTGGATCCAGTCCAGTTCACCGTTGCGAAAAATGAGCGGGAAAGCTCGATGGATCTGGTCCAGCTTGTTGGTGTCCAGACGGATGCGAATCTGGCGAATTTCTCCGGCCAGATTCCGGTCGATGATTTCCAGGGCTTCCGAGCGATTTAGAATTCCCCGGTCATAGAAATCCAGAGTAGATTGAAGTTCATTGGTGGCCAGCTGCGTGCTTTGCTTGAGATCCTCAATCGTTCCTTCTACCAGAGCATCCCTGGCAACGCTATAGCCGTACTGGATTAGAAAAAGGGATAGTATCCCCAGGCTGCCAACAATCGCCAACAGCAGTTTAAATCGAAGAGTTCTATGGAAGGGAACATCTCCCCTGGATTCCACTACGGATCTTCCTCTCAGCAGTTAAGTTTCTATCTTGAGCAGGCCGCAATAGCAGCCAGGGAGGCGAACGCTTACCTTTCGGTTGAATCCCAGATGGATGTAAGACGAAACGTTGCCTCGACCAGAACAGGATCGTACAGTGCAGTGCCCCATTGGCAAACACTATTTCTGTCCTGCCTTCCCTGGACAGAAAAAAGGTCAGGCGGACTGACGCTCGGCGGGCATATCCTGGTAGTTATATAGAAGATCCCGTCTCACAGGGATGAATCCTGAATCCTGGAGAAACTTCCGGGCTTTCTCTTCCGATTTGATTCCATAACTACGTAGCACATTCTCTTCAATAACTATCGATGAAATGTCATCGGCNCCGGAATGCAGAGCCAGTTGCCCCACTCCCTGACCCAGTACCATAAGACTGGTCTCCATATGGTCGATGTTATCCAGAAAGATTCGGCAGAGGCCCAGCACTTTCAGGTACTCTTGCGCTGGAACGGGTCGGACATAGAATTTCTTGGTTTGTTTCTGGAACGTCCAGGGAATGAAGCTCTTGAACCCACCGGTACGATCCTGCAGTTTACGAATTACATCCAGGTGCTCTACTACTTCGCTGGTCGTTTCCTCGGAACCGAAGACTACGTTAGCGCTTCCTGGCAGTCCCTCATTGTGGCAGGTTTCCATAACTTCCACCCATTGATCCGTGGTAGCCTTTTTGGGAGAAAGAATCTTGCGCATCCTCTCGGTTAGGATTTCAGCTCCTGCGCCGGGCACCGAGTCCAATCCAGCATCTTTAAGATCTCGAAGCACATCCGCCAGGGGCCGGCCGGTAATATCTGCCATATTGCGCAATTCCACCGGCGAAAAGGCGCGGATGTGAATATGATTACCCAGCTTTTCTTTGGTATGTCGCATCAATTCCAGGTAGTAGTCAAAGGATAAATCCGGATAAACACCGCCCTGGAGAAACATCTGATCTGCGCCCTGGGAAACGGCCTCCTCCATNTTCTGCAGGACCTCCTCTTTGGAGAGCACATACCCTTTACCGTTGCCGATTTCATCCATAAAACTGCAGAAGCTACATTCAACATTGCAGTAATTAGTGTAGTTTACTACGCGAAAGGCTGTATAACTGGCTATGGCGGGGGATACCTTGCGGTTTCTCAGCTCACGGGCCACTGCCTGGATTTTGAGGTAATCTCCATTCTCGTAGAGTTCCAGTGCCTCTTCTGGAGTAATTCGGTTGCCGCCCAGAGCCTTCTTCAGGATGGAATCCGTTGTGTCGTTGGCGAAAAGCTGCATGCCTCAATTTTCCAAATCGGGGCACATTGCACAGCTTTTTTCTGGACTTCCGGCCTGTACCCAAATTCCCTGTCACTACCAGACAACCAAACATCTGCAATCGGGAGTTTTTGCATGCTTTCCACCGGGGACATTCTAACCCACATCTTTCATATTACCATTTTTACTCTGGCCAATGCTGCCTTTGTCTATGCGGTCTATTACAGACTCAAGCTGGCATCCAAAGGTCAGAAAGTGGATAACCTGGCTTCGATAGAAGCTCGGCTCCGCTCCTTCCTACTTAACGTTCTATTTCAGAAGAAATTGTTCAAGCATCCCATGCGGGGGCTCATGCATGCCTTTATCTTCTATGGCTTTGTGATCTACGGGGTTCATACTACCAGCCAGATGGTAGCTGGAAATGGATGGAGCTTCTTCAAAGCCGCAGGCATGAATCCTTATGAGTTCTGGATTCCCGAGTTTACGTATCTGGGGCTGGATCTCACCGAGGGTCAGGCACTNCTGGCGGTANCCGGTGTTATTGCNCTNATGGCTCTTACATTNGTTGCCTTTTTCAATCTGAAGATTGGNAAGAGCTTCTCGGCGCAAAAGAGTGCCGGCGCTCAGTGGGCCTTCCTTTTGTTGCTGCTGGCTGAATTTGGAGCTGGCTTTGCCATTATCATTGGTTCTGGTGCTTTCATCTATGAAGCCATCGTTCAGAACTTTTCTTTACTGGTGCTGACCGGTCTTGGCTACTTTGCCTACCGACGCTGGATTCGGCGCGCCAAAGGCCTGGATATTCCCTCAGCTCAGTCCGCCATTGTTATCCTGATGATTGGAACCTTAATGGTTTCCACGCTAATCGGGTCCGCAGCCCAGGTTAGCCTGAATGCAGGCGCCCATGCCAGCTGGGTAAACAACGTGATGCTCAAGCTTCTTGGCCTGCTTGGCATGAATTCCCCTGTTGAGGCAGAGGCTGTCCGCGATTTCTCCTGGTGGGTTCACATCATGACGGTTTATATCTTCATGATCTACGTTCCCAACTCCAAGCATGGTCACCTGATCTTCGCACCCATCAACTTCTTCATGATCAAAGATCNGCCTGTAGGCACCATGAACTACATTGATCTGGAAAGCGAAACAGCTGTATGGGGTGCTGGTAATGTTACCGAATTGCCCTGGACCAGCATGATCGACGGTCTTTCCTGTATTGAGTGCGGTCGCTGCACTGTGGAATGCCCGGCAAACCGTACTGGAAAACCTCTGGATCCCAAAAAGATCATGGTGGATCTAAAGCATGCGATGCTGGATCACTCCAGCACGATTATGAATCATAATTCTGAGGAAGGTCCCGCTCCTTCTCCGGTAATTGGCGATCCTTACATCACCGATGAAGAGCTCTGGGCCTGTACCTCCTGCGCGGCCTGCGTAGAGGCCTGCCCGGTAGGCAACAACCAGCTGGAAGCCATTCTTGAGATGCGAAGAAATCTGGTTCTGGCAGAAAGCCGCATGCCTCAAGAACTTCAGAATGCATTTGTCAATATGGAGAATAACTCCAATCCCTGGGGTGTAGGCGCACATACTCGAGCTGACTGGGCCGATGGCCTGGGAGTTAAGACCCTGGAAGAAGATCCCAATGTGGATGTTGTATACTGGACCGGATGCGCTGCCTCTTTCGACGATCGAAATAAGACCATNGCACGTTCCTTCGTNAAAGTAATGCAGGCTGCCAACGTAAACTTTGGTATTCTGGGCGCAGAAGAAGGATGTACCGGTGACAGCGCTCGACGCGGTGGAAATGAGTATCTGTATCAGATGCTCGCTCAGACCAACGTTGAGACTCTGAATCGATACAATGTGAAAAAGATCGTAACGGCCTGTCCTCACTGCTTTAACACTCTGAAAAATGAGTATCCGCAATTCGGCGGCAACTTTGACGTTCAGCACCACTCCGATTTCATCGAGGACCTGATCAGCGATGGAAAGATCGAAATGGATGAGAAAGCCGTAGAAGAGATGCAGAATCGTCGAGGCACTTACCACGACTCCTGTTACCTGGGCCGCTACAATGATGTTTACGAGCAACCTCGAAACACCATCCGTGCAGCTCTTGGCATGGATATCGCCGAAGCCTCCGATCACCATAAGACTTCTCTNTGCTGCGGCGCCGGTGGAGCTCAAATGTGGATGGAAGAGCAATATGAGCGTGTGAACAACAAGCGTACTCAACAGCTCATCGACACAGGGGCTGATACCATCGCTACGGCCTGTCCGTTCTGCATGATCATGATCTCCGATGGAGTGAAGAACACCGAACTGCAGGATGTGAAGGTGCTGGATATTGCTGAACTCGTGGCTGCGTCCATGAAAGGTGGCACCGGTCCCATCTCCGGCGGGTTTGCTTCCAAAGAAGCGGCTTCCGCCGAACACTGATAAGACTTTCGCTCTGTTCCTTTGCTGTAGATCAGGAAGGAACTTAGCAAAATGTTCCACAAGAAGGCGTCTCCCCGGAGGCGCCTTTCTTATTTCCAGGCTATCCTCCGAAAAGCGGATGAACCTGTATCCTGGAAGACTCGTCCATTCCTGAGTGTTCCACTGGAAGAAAGCCCTTTGCATTGCTTCTCTGGGATTCAGCCCTGGCTGCCTGTCCACTTTGCCAGAAAAGGCGCCCAATGAATCCACTCAGTGTCTGGAGAATTATTACGAGGCCAGGCGCAGGCAGGAGAAAATTGCCGATGGCTATCATTTTTCGAATGGGGTGATTTCCTTTTCCGGTGCCGTACTCTGGTTCGGATTCATTGAAGGACTGGCCATTCCTGCCATCGGAATTCCGGTAAGTTATTACTACTTTGAAGAGCAGACAGAAGAGAATATGAATGCGCTTCAGAAGGAATGCTCAAAGGGTCAGATCTGATGAATACAGCGCTGCTCTTTCCCCTGCTGAAGCAAATTNCGCNCTTTTTTGCTTTCCCTGGTCCGAGGCGTATGCCATACGAACATTGATCCCCGGATCCAACTAGCATGAAGCCAGAGATTTTCATTCGAGGAATATTGGTCGCCGTCCTTATACTGGTGGGTGCTCATTGTCTAACATCGCCTCCGGAATCGATGCCAGAGCAGAACAAGAATTGCGCAATAGCTTACGATTATTCCCGGGATCGCTACCAGGATATAACCGGTCAGTATCAGAGTACCAACATCGTCCTGACCAGCACGGGCCTGCTTCTATATTTCATATTTCCAGAAGCTTTGGCCATTCCTGTAGTAGGACTACCCATAAGCTACATTCAACATGAAAGCCTGGCTGAAAGCAATGTCGAGACTCTGAACAGGGATTGCAAAGGCGGATAGCGGATAAGGCCTTACGGCTTTCGAGAATCCTTAATCCATTCCAGCAAGCTCACAATTTGAATCGTNCTATTTAGACGAACCAGACAGGGAAAGCCAATTCAGGACCAGGAANTGCAATTGGACCTTGCTCTGAGGGACATTTCAGCCAGAAAAGCGAAAGCCAGTATCCCTACTCTTTTTTGCCATACCCCGAACCACCCGGAGTTTCAATGCGAATGGCATCTCCAGAATTGAGTTCCAGAGTATCGCAATAATCCAGCTCGCGCATTGTGCCATCCGAGATTAAGAAGTTCTTTCCAGGGAGGCCGGGTCTTCCGCCCATCAGCCCCGGAGCTGATGTTTTCCGGCGGTTCGAGAGGATGGATACCATCATTTTTTCCAGAAAGCGAATTTGACGGACAATTCCATCACCTCCGGTAAACTTGCCATTCCCCCCGCTGCCTCTGCGAATAGAAAACTCTTCCAGAATCACTGGGAACCGACTCTCCAGAATCTCTGGATCGGTAATTCTTGAATTGGTCATATGACATTGCACCGCAGAAGTTCCAGAAAAACCCGGACCTGCTCCTGCTCCGCCACCAATCGTTTCGTAGTATTGATAGCGATCATTTCCGAAGCTGAGGTTATTCATGGTGCCCGGCCCGGGACTCAATACTCCGGCCGCCATTAGAATTACATCCACAAGAACCTGTGATGTTTCCACGTTGCCGGCCACCACAGGCATGGGATATCGCGCCTTTAAGAAGCTGCCTCCTAGATCCAGGTCTATATCTTCCANAGCTCCTGCATTCAAAGGAATGGAGCGCCCGGCAATCAAATAGAGACTATAGAGGACAGCAGAGCGAACCACCGAAGCAGGCGTCTGAAAATTTGAAATTGGAGGAGGCGAACTATTGGAGAAATCCAGGAGAAAACGTTTTTTTCGGATTCGCATGTTCAGGTCTATGTAAGCGTGCCGGGGCGCAGATTTATGGTCGATTCCTTCCTGGTCCTCCGGATCCAGTTCTAACCTGGCATCAGCTTCTGTCTTGAGAATTCGAGACAGACTTTGCTGAATGGCATGTCTGGCTGCATTGCGCAAATAGTCTTCTTTTTCCCGCAACCTGTGTCGGTCCAGAGACTGAAGCATTTCGATACCACGAATGCAGGCAGCTACCTGGGCCGCGATGTCCGCTCGATTTGTCTCCGGAGACCGGGCGCCACCTTCTCGAAACAAAATCTCTACCGCACCTCCTTCCAGCAGGGCATGGTGCCCAAACCAGGCGGGAGAAATCAGAATCCCCTCGTCCTGTATGGAGTGGGAACGCGCTGGCATGGATCCAGGAGAAATCCCTCCGATATCTGCATGATGACCGCGAGCTGCCACAAAATAATCCGGTGGATTGGTGACTGAATTCGTTTCAATCGTTCCTTGCTTCAAAGACCGGGAAGAAGCCAGACCGTCNGAAGAAAGATAGACCGGACAAACCACGGTAACATCAGGTAAATGTGTTCCTCCTTGATATGGATCGTTAAGGAGAAAGAAGCCCTGTTTACTCGCTATTGGATTTTCATCTCGCACATCCGATGTCCGAATTTCCGAACCTTCTGAACTGCTAATGGACTTCAGAAGCGGGAGCACCGCCTCAACACTATCCTGCATAGAACCCAGATGCACCGGAATATGGGGAGCGCTCACTAGAATTCGACCCCGCCCATCAAAGATGGCACAGGAAAAATCCAATCGCTCCTTAATATTTACGCTTCTCGATGTGCGCTGCAGCACTGTTCCCATCTCAATGGCGATGGATTCCAGTTTGCGTTGATGAATCTCGGCTGCAATNTCCAGTGTTGACGACTCTTGCTNCAGATCTTCCACGCCTGCATAATGAATATCCAGATCTCCATTGGACCCTACGCTTCCCTGCCAGCCCGGTGCAATGTAAACAGTGTCTGTGTCGGAACTCAGGAGTGCCGGTCCTACAAGCTTTTCCCCGGCGGCGAGAGTGGTTCGTGAACGATGCACTGTGTCCTGCCATCCGCTCTGATACACCTGGACTCGCTCTTCTGCTGTTTCACTGGATGCCTTTACCGGCTGCGAATGCGCCATCTCCGAGAGAATCGATCCACCGAGGAAACGCTCCACCAGAACAGAGCCCAGATTACCGCTGGATGGCTCATAACCGTAGAGTTGCTTGAACCTTGTGCGAAAATCCTTATTCAGAGTATCGAATTCAGGCCATTCCTGGTAACCAAGAGAAACATGAAAATCGCTGCCCACCGGAAAGACTCGAAATTCCAGCCGCATGCCGGCATCCTTGCTTCGAGATGTAATCTCTCGGAACTCTTGTCTGGACTGCACATATCCTTTTTGGAGCTCCATCCCGCAGGAAATGGTGGTCAATGAACTATGCCGGGTCTTTCCGATCCCTACCGCGGAAAAGAGTCCAGCCAGTCCAGGAAAGATGATACGTTTTACCCCGGCTCGCCTGGCTACTTCGCAAGCAACCTGTCCCCCTGCTCCGCCAAAGCTAATCATCGCATACTGTGCGGGGTCTCGGCCCTGTTCAATAGTCATCTTTCGCACAGCTCCGGCCATCTGCTCGGAGGCAATGCCCAGAAACCCTTCGGCCAGCTCTTCCAGCGGTATTCCCTGTGAGGGAATTTCTGAGTCTGTGCCTGGCCCCAATAATGCTTGCAGAGCCTTGACCGCTAGTTNCGATTCCGGAGGCGCATTTCGCCCGGGNCCAAAGATGGCAGGAAACCGATGCGAAATTACTCGCCCCAGAACCACATTTGCATCGGTTAAAGTGGCCGGGCCATCCATGCCATAAAAGGCAGGACCTGGATTGGCTCCGGCCGATTCCGGACCTACCAGCAGTCGAAGGCCGTCTCTGCGAAGGATAGAACCTCCACCTGAAGCAATGGTATGAATTCTAAGGTGAGGAGCCTGAATGCGAAAACCTCCTACTTCACTGCTCTCCTGCCTTTCCAGTCTGCCATCGTAGCAGAATACATCAGTAGATGTGCCGCCCATGTCGAAACCCACAGCCCTCTCAATTCCATAATCTCTGCAAAGCGCGGCCACAGCGTTCACACCACCGGCGGGCCCGGAAAGCAGACTGTCTTTGCCAGAAAACTCCATGGCAGGAAAGAGCGTCCCCGCCGAGCCCATAAAATAGACAGGAGCCTCACTGATCGATTCCACCTGTTTGGCATAATTCTGAATAAGGGGGCCCAGAGCGGCATCCACAAGCGTTGTGTCTCCCCGGGACACAGCTCCGGGAAATGGACTGGATACATGAGATGGATAAACCGGGAGCGAAAAGTGCTTCTTGATATATTCTACGGCCTGACTTTCGTGCCGGGGGTTTTTCGCCGAGTTCAGGAAAAGAATGGCAATGCAGTCCACATTATTCTGAACCAATCGTTCTGTAGCTATGGCCAGCGAATCAAGACGGAGACCAGTGAGAATCTGGCCGCGTGCATCGATCCGTTCGACAACCTCCGAAGCTTCCACGTACAGCAGTTCGGGCAATTGAATGTTAAGGGCAAAAATGTCCGGTCTGGATTGATAGCCTATGCGAATCAGATCTTTAAAGCCCTGGGTTATTAGCAGCCCAACCCGGGCGATCTTATGCTCCAGAAGGGCATTGGTACCGATGGTAGTTCCCACTCGAATCTCTGAGATATCTGCTAATTCGGATCCAGGATAGTCCGCACGGCATCGATCCAGTATCTGACGAATTCCGGCCTCTACAGGATCCGAATACGCGGAGGACGCAGAGAGCAGCTTTTGAATATGAACTCCATTGTCCGGTGCCAGAGCTACTATGTCGGTGAAAGTACCGCCTCGGTCCGCAAAGAATCTCCATCCTCCGCTCATACCCTTAATTGATTGTTCAGGAGACACCGTCCAGTGCTATTGCCCTATGTATTGTCTCCTGCCTTGCCCGAAAGCAATGAATACGGAACCGCCATCGGCAGACCACCGGGTTAGACAGGGACATCGGCGAAAGCGAAAAGAAAGGGCTCTACAAATATCCCTGCTGGCACTCATTTCTTTCCTGCTGCTCCGTTGCGGAGCCGAAGGAACGCCAGGGTCAGAACNGTANCTCTTCGANGTTCGTGTTGGCGAATCCCTCCTCCAATTCTGTGAAAGAGTCCATANTTCCGGGGGGCCCTCCTGCCAAAATTTTGAAGAGGCGGCCCAGAGCTTTTCTGACGATGAAANTCTGTTTCCGATTGTACCGGCCGGTGATCTGCCGGTTAAGAAAAAGGCCATGCGGCACTTTTTGAGATTCGAAGGTCATTTTGTTCCCGGCAAGCATACCGTTCGCCGGAAATCAGATTCCAACCAACAATCAAAAGAGATTTTGAGCTATATGCTCTTGAAGAGTGCTCAACGATTACGTGAAATCGCCGGTTCTGACGCTCCTGACGACCCAAGACTACAATCCTTGAATGCAGGGCAGCGAATCATCCTGGCGAGTATNGTAGAAAAGGAAGCCGTGAGCAATCAGGATTATGAAAAAGTGGCCTCGGTTTTTTTGAACAGGCTCAGCAAGGGACAGGTTCTGGGCAGTTGCCCTACCGTAGAATACGGACTGGGCTATCATCGTCCATTTCTACTTTTCAAAGATCTTGAGTTGCAATCGGATTACAATGTTTACAAAAGAGCCGGCCTCCCACCAGGACCGGTGGCTCAGTTCTCGGATGCTGCCTACAAGGCGGTGCTAAATCCCGCTCGAACCAATGACATTTTTTTTGTCTACGACTGGACCACAGGCAAACTGCATTTCGCAGAGGAATACAGAGATCATAAGAAGAATGCAGCCATTGCGCGATCCAATTTTATCCAACGATATACTAAAGCACCGATGTATAAACGATTCGACAACCTCTATTATGAGGATTTACCGGAAAGCGATTACCCGAAAGCCGATTGACAGAGGGCCTGCTTCATAGTTCAATAAATTAGACACATGAAGCAAAGAATTCTCGTAGTAGCCAATCGTCTCCCTGTCGCCATTCAAGTTACCGAAAGATCGTTCCATTTTCAGCCCAGTCCTGGTGGATTGGCCAGTGCCCTGAGCGCCCTGAATGATGCCTATGAACTGATGTGGATTGGCTGGCCCGGAGAAGTAGATCTCTCCATGATCCAGCCCGAGAGCATCTCCACCGAGCTAAAAAAAGAATACAATGCTTCAGCAATCTTCCTAACAAGGCGTCAGCTAAANCGCTTTTACTTTGGGTTTTCGAATCGTGTTCTCTGGCCGGTACTCCATTACCTTCCTACACATATTGATTATGACGAAAAAGACTTTAGAGTCTACCGGGAAGTGAATCGCGTTTTCGCAGATCGCATCGTCGAAGAATTGCAGAGCGGAAATACCGATGACATCGTCTGGATTCATGATTATCAATTGATGCTGGTTCCTTCATTGGTCCGGGAAAAGATTCCGGAGGCTCGCATCGGATTCTTTCTGCATACTCCCTTTCCCTCTTCTGAAATGTTTCGCGCATTGCCCTATCGCGAGGAATTGCTCAAAGGCCTGCTGGGTTCTAACCTGATAGGATTTCAGACCCATAGCGGTTTGCGACACTTTCGCAGTAGTTTGCTTCACATTCTGGGACTGGACTCGGAGATCAATCGCATAGACCTGGAAGATCATAGTGCACAAATCGGAGCCTATCCCATTTCCGTAGACCCTGCGAAAATTGACGCAGCCATGGACGAACCAGATTTCGAAGAAGATCTACGCATCGTTCGGCAAATCAAGAAGGGCCGCAAAATGATTCTGAGCGTNGACAGATTGGATTACACGAAGGGCATTCCGGAGCGACTGAGCGCNTACAAAAAGTTTCTGGAAAGAAATCCGGAAAAGGCAGCGGAGGTNGTCCTGGTTCAGGTTGCTGTTCCCTCCAGGACGAAAATTCCCGATTATCGCCATCTAAAAGATCAGGTAGAGGTGATAGTCATGGACATCATCGAAGCGCATGAAGCGCTTCCGGACTCCCCCATCCAATTTATGTACCGCTCTCTGCCATTTCGCAGATTGGCCGCCTTCTATCGCGAGGCGGACGTAGCTCTGGTAACTCCGTACTTCGATGGAATGAACCTTGTTGCGAAAGAGTATGTAGCGGTAAAAAAGGATCATGGAGTGCTGATCTTGAGCGAACTGGCGGGAGCTGCATCGGAGCTGGGAGAGGCCATAATCATCAACCCATGGAATCGGGACCAGATTTCCGATGCCCTGGAAACCGCCCTGGACCTGGGTCAGGATGAATGCACCCGAAGAATGACAGCGATGTACGAACGGGTAAAGAGAAACAACGTACATTACTGGTCCAAATCCTTTCTGGAAGATCTTATTCAAAGCACAGAAGAGCATGCAGATCGGCACGGACCTGTTATGCCTTTGAATGTTCAGAAAAGGAACGAGCTCAAAGAGAGCCTTCAGAAGGCAAAAAGCAGACTTCTCCTCCTTGACTATGATGGCACTCTGGCAGAGATTCAGAATCTGCCACTGGCGGCGGCTCCGGATCAAGAGCTCCGGGAAATCATGGAGCGAATCACCGCTCTTCCTGACACCGATGTAGCCATTGTTACCGGGAGAAAGAGGCAAGAAATTCAGGATTGGATGGGCGGATATCCGGTAATCCTGTCTTCAGAACACGGTCTATGGATTCGAATGGTGGGAGAAGACTGGGACAAGCAGCTTCCGGAAAGCCATGATCTGGATTGGCTAAAGACCGTAGAAGATATCTTTGAGCAGTTTAATCTCAAGACTCCAGGCAGCTTCACAGAAAAGAAGGAAGCTGCACTGGCATGGCATTATCGTCTGAGCGACCCCACTTTCGGAAAATGGCAGGCTCGAGAACTGGTGATGCACCTGAAGAATATGTTATCCGGGGCTCCTCTGGATGTTCTGGATGGTAAGTCCGTCATTGAAGTCCGGGTCCAGGGAATTCACAAAGGTAATATCATCCCGTATCTGGAGCACCAGGGCCGATCCTATGACTTTCACATGGCCGCCGGAGATGATGCAACCGATGAGCATCTTTTTCAGGCCATCCCTGCAAACGGATGGTCCATAAAGATTGGAGCCGGGTACACACATGCACACTACCGACTCAATGGTGTTCGAGACTTTCGCTCCCTGCTAAAATTTCTGGCAGATAGCTAATTTTTTTCCGTCCCTAAAGGTGACACGACGTAATTTTTTCTTGCGCCTGNTCCGGCTACACCCTTAACATGACACCGTGTCACGTTTCCTATACCAATAGATATAGAGAACGGGTCTAAAGGCATCAAGGGGTATAGACCCCGGTTGAATGGAATTATGGGCCGAAGGCCCGAATAAAGAACTACGTGAGGACGACTACAGGATGTAGTCGCCGCAACGTGCCAGCAGATCCATGAGGATCTGCAAAAACAGGAAGTTTTTCTAGCCCGTAGGGCTAGTAGCGAATATAAAACGGGAGTGAGGATGTAAGAGACATCCGAGCGAGCGTAATAGCAAAGTGCAGAGCACTTTGCTGCGAACAGGACGCTGAACAGGAAGTTCTAGTGCCGCGAAGGCCAGGACGGCTGAGAGCGGCGAGTTCGCAAGGGCCAAAGGCCCGAATAAAGAACTACGTGAGGACGACTACAGGATGTAGTCGCNGCAACGTACCTATACGGAGGAGTGTATATGAAACTGGGTCGATGGATTGTGGCCGCCCTTCTGGTAAGTGCCACTTCAATTTCCGCTCAGTCTGTGTCAGAGCTCTTTAGGAGACCTGCTGTTATGGGTGATTCCCTGTCTCAGGGTTTTTACGGTGTAACAGTTGAGAAGAAGACGCAGAACTGGGCTTATCCTGTCGTTGTTAGTAAACAAGCTGGATCTAATGTATACTACAATGAACTCAAGGGTCCTTTTGCCAACCTTGAAGATGTACTGAAAGGCGATTGCGGGGTGTTCTGCCTTGCTTCTTCAGTGCTGGGTGGCAATGAGAAGACTTACAGTCTGCCCACACATGCTGGTATTACCGGTGCAGAGTATACATCTGTGCTGCGAACCAGCGGAAAGTGCGAAGACATCTATGCCAAGAAATGGGTAAAGGACTGGTACTGGAAAAAGTGGTACTGGTACACTTATCGCTGGGTTCAGGTTCAGGACTGCCAGAAGCCCGATAAATTCCACAGATTCGGACTGCGTGATGCTGGAACTCAAATCCAGGTCATGGAAAAAGCCAAGCCTAGCTTCGTTTTCGCATCTGTAGGAGCCAACCATGTTCTCTGTACTGCTCTAAGCACTACACTGGATTGCCTGGATGAAGCCAGATTCAAGCGAGATGTCGCTGAAGTAATGCGCCGTCTGGATAGAATTGGCACAATCAAAGGCGGAAGCATCTTTACAGTACCCAATGTTACTTCTATCTACTATCTGGAGCGCTACAACGATCCTAATGGTCGAGCAAACTATTCTGGCCTGAAAGCCTTCTATAGAACCGGTGTTTCCAGCCCCAACCATGTTCTGGATGCTGGAGAAGTAGCCACCATTACTAACTTTCTGACTATGCTGAACAACGAACTGCGCCGCCAGGCTGCAGCCCGTAACTACGCTCTTACAGATGCAGAAGCAATCTTTGCAGACATCAAAGAGAACGGTCGTCCTATTCAGCATTCCAGCGGATGGAGCCCCGGAACTGCAGGAGCCAACTGGCCACTGCCCGGTAAACCAGGGGTTTTCGGTCTGGACGGAGTTCACCCGAACAGATACGGACACACTGTACTGGCCAACGAGCTGATCAAAGACATCAATCGTCAGTATAGCGTTAATATTCCTCAGGCCAGTGAATATGCTGCCTGGTATTACGATTCTCTGAACAGAAATCCTGTGGATCTGAAGCGCTGGTTAAGCGACAGCATCGTAGGACAGGCAATTTCCTGGATCATCAATATCTTTATCTGATCCGGCTATTAGCCTGATTCGGGCCCGGCTTCCTCTGGTGGCCGGGCTTTTTTTATCTTTGACTAATTGTCAAATCCGTGACCTATGATTGGAAGATTAGAGGTTTCTTATGCCCAAGTCTAGAATTTACATAATTGTCGCTGTCGTTGCTGTCCTTCTGGTTGCCATCATCTGGCTTCTTTCCTCACCGGGAGATAAGAAGGACGATATTGTGGAAGGACCCGGAGGCACGCCTCCTAGAGAGTCCTTCGATCGAGACCCTTCCGGAGTGGAATGGCCGGATGCGCCTGCACCTGATATTTCTGCAGAAGAGATTCGCCGCCTCTGGCCTGATCTCTATCTACCCAGACCGGACCGAGAAGAAGTAGCTCGCCAGTGGAAAGAATTTGCAGATAAACATCCGGATAACCTGTATATCCCCAGCCGATTCCAGGCTCCCCTTTCCGAAGAACAGGAAAAGTCTAGAAGAGAGACCCTGGATCTGGTATCATCTGTAGAATCCAGACTGGCAGTGAATCAGGCTAATGCGAGGAATGCGGAGCCTGGAGAAGATGGGCCGGATGCTCCCTCTGAGAGTCCGGTAAAGCCTGAGGAGCAGCGTCAGTACTTTGAATATAGAATCAAAGAGCTGGAATCCAGAATTCAGTTGATCCAGTATTTCATTGAGAATGGAGAACCGGACAAACAGCAGCGTGATATGGCTGCAGAAGAGATCGCCACCTGGAAAAAGGAATTGGAAGAATTCCAGGAAGTCATGAAGCAAATTCCGGAGGAATAGACTTACACCTATGCGATTCAGGAGAATTTCCATTATCGTTCTTATGCTTGGATGGCTTTTCAACTGCGGCCCGGAAAAGCCGGATCAAATGCCAGAAACCGAAACTCCCTATACGGAGAAACGCTCTCTGGAAGAAGTCCAGCAGGCCCTACAGTCCGACCTGTGGTCGGACCGATCCACGGCCATCCTTGCTGCCATCGATGGAAATTACCGGGCTGTTATCCCGACTCTGTACAAGCTGTTCGAGAGCGATGAGCACCCTGCAGTTCGTCAGACCGCTGCTCTGGCCCTTGCCGATTTTGGAGAGACCAGGGCAGCCCCTCTCATTGCAGCACGATTAAAAAATCCCGATGGGGAAAATCCAACTTTCCTGCTGGATGCGCTGACGCGCCTGGGAGTGGCTTCCACAGCACCAACTGTCGTTGATTTTCTGAACCATGACAATCATTCTGTACGACTGCAGGCTGTGCGAGCCCTTGAGATCATGAAGGCCCGGGCTATGGGCCCGATGATTCTTTCCCGGGCTCAGTCCATGCAGGAACCGGATGCAGATATTCAGCGAGCCTACATCATGGCTCTGGGAAAAATTGGCTACGGCCCCTCTGGTGCCTACTTACTGAATCTGGCCAAACAGCTGGAGGCAGGCCCGAACCTGGCTGCCGCCTACCTGGCCCTGGGACGCGTGGATTATCATCCTGCTACTCAGGAATTGATTTCAGCCCTGGATCGAGAGTTTGTAAAAGGCCGGGAAAATGCACTGCAGGCCACTCTGGAAATCAAGGATCCTCGCGCCCCCGGACTGTCTTTTCATTTGATTCATAGCGAGCGAAGAGAGACTCGTTTCGCCGCTGCCGAAATCATCGCAACGATTGACGATCCATCGCTTAACCCACGGTTAATGAAATTACTGGATGCGGAAGACCCCAATGCAGTCGCGCCCGCCGCCTATGCACTGGGAAGACGCAAGCTTGCGCAGGCCAGACTGCCTATCGAAGAAGCGTTGCAGAACCAGGAACTTCCGGACCGCGAAACCATTGCCCGCTCGCTGGGCTGGCTGGGGAACAAAGAATCTGTTCCTGTCCTGCTGGAGGTGCTGAAAGAGGATGAAGGGGAAGGCCGCTATGGAGCCGCCTGGGCTCTGGGTATCATGGAAGCCAGAGAGGCACTGCCCGACCTCATGCAGGCCGCCCGATCCTCCGATGAAAGGCTGGCCATGATTTCCGTAGAAGCCATTGGAATGATGCATGATCCATCCACACTGTCATTTCTCACTACAGTGGCTCAAAAAGACACGGCTTCTCGGTTCATGGCCATCGATGCCATTGGTCAAATTCCTGGACGAGATGCGCTGGATCGACTGAAGGAACTGGCGGACTCCAGGGATGAGAAGCAAAAGCAAGCTGCCATCCGTGCACTTCGATACAGAGAAGAACCCGAAGTGGTAGATATCCTCATCGAAACGCTACGAGAAACAGATACATCCAGTACTTCCGCAAGTATGATCTATACATTGCTGCAGGAAAAGACCGACCAGGAATTCTACACCAGAAACCAGTGGCTCTACTGGTACGACGAAGTCCGCAAATAACCGACTGCAACTGCGGTCGGTACTGGCCTATGCTGTGGGTAAATTCAATGGCTCAGTCCAGTGGTTCTCATAAAGCAATTTACCACTGAAGGCGCCCGTAAATCATGGGAAGCCTGTCCTGCATGAATGAATCGGTTTCCATTCAATTGCTGCTGATCGAAGACAATCCCGTGGCAGCCCGGCTTACCATGGCCATTCTAGAGCAAGAACCCGACTTCAGGGTTCATCAAGTACCAAGTCTGGAGGATGCGTACGGTTCGTTGAATAAAGCACCGGTGGATGCAGTGTTGATGGACCTGTACCTGCCAGACAGTGACGGTCTCAAGACATTCCTTAGATTCCACAATGATTTTCCGCAACTTCCTGTTGTCATTCTTTCCGGTCTGGATGATCGGGCCATTGCCCTGGAAGCGGTGAAGGAAGGAGCCCAGGACTTTCTGGTAAAGGGCGAAATGGATGCTTTGTTGCTGAAGAAGTCGCTGCGCCACTCTATCGAAAGAAAGAAGATTGAAAGTGCATTAAAAGAAAGCGAGGAACGCTACGCCCTGGCCGCCAGAGGAGCCAACGATGGGATCTGGGACTGGGATATAGCAGCGCAGAAATTCTACTTTAGTTCACGATTCCTGGCAATGATGGGCCTGAAGCCTGAAGAGGCACCCACAGATCTCGAGTCCTGGAGCCAGATGCTTCATCCAGACGATGGACCGGCTTTTCTGGATCTAATAGGAAGACATATTGAAGGAACCCTGAAGCAGCTTCGAGTGGAATACCGAGTTCAGCATCCGGATGGGCACTACAGATGGATGCTAATTCGCGGAGAAGCAGTGCGAGACGGCAATGGCAGAGCCAGAAGGATTGCAGGCTCTCAGACCGACATCACAGACTTTCGCCTCATCGATACACTTACCGGGTTGCCCAATCGACTGCTTTTTTCGGATCGCCTGGAACAGGCCTATCTGCGATTCGAAAGTCATACAAGTCAGGGCTTTGCTCTGATCTATCTAGACATCAATCGCTTTGGAAGATTAAACGAAAGCTTTGGAATTCGGGGCGGAGATTCCATTCTGGCGGACATTGCTCGAAGGCTTAAGGAATGCCTGGGTGTTGGGGATACGATATCAAGACCCGGCTCCGATGAGTTTCTAATTCTGCTCGAAGGCACTCACCCCGGCACAGGCATCGCTCCAGTGGAGACCCGTCTAAAGGAAGCTTTGCACAGACCCCTATACTTTTCTGGAGAAGAATTACACCTGGATTTCAGCGCTGGAGTGATCTTTAGCGAACTACGAGAAGAAGGACCAGAAAGCTTGATCCGGGATGCCCATAGCGCTTTGAATCTGGCCAAGCAGAAGGGCGGTTCCGTATTCCAGGTATACAGCCATGAATTAAGCGAAGCCTCCCGGGAACGAATGCAATTGGAAAGTTTGATTCGCAAGGCTCTGGAAGAGGGACAATTTCGACTCTTCTATCAGCCACAGCTGGACTTACGAACAGGGAAGATCAATGGCTTTGAGGCACTGATTCGCTGGGCGCATCCGGAACTGGGTCTTATTTCTCCAGAACGCTTTTTGCCAGTAGCTGAGGATACCGGACTGATTGGGAAGATCGGTCAATGGACCCTGAGAGAAGCCATCCATCAACTGGAAACCTGGCACCAGGAAGGATTACGGGTTCGTGTGGCGGTCAACCTTTCCCCCACGGAGTTTCGCGCCAGAACTGTAGCGGCCTTCTTGCGTCAGGAGCTAAAGGACAGAACCTTTCCGCCCGGAGCTCTTGAGATGGAATTCACAGAAACGGTGGCACTGGAGAATGTTGCACAGACGATTGAAGAACTTCAGGAGATCCAGGATATGGGTCTTAGAATTGCGGTAGATGACTTTGGCACCGGCTTTTCTTCCCTCACCTACCTCAAACGATTCCCGGTGAATGCTGTGAAGATTGATCGGGAATTCGTCATGAGCATCCCGGACAATACGGACGATGCCGCTATCGTAAGTGCCATCCTTGCCATGGGTAAGAGTCTGGGACTGGAAGTGGTGGCTGAAGGCGTTGAAACGGAGGCGCAGCTAGCCTTTCTGAGGGCAAGGAACTGCGAATTCGTTCAAGGTTATCTGATCTCTCGCCCTCTGCCCGCCGAAGAGGCGGTGGAAGTACTCAGAAACTATTGATCTTGCCCGCACGGCCGCAATGCATTACCTTGCATCCATGGCCAGGCCCGTAAACGAAATCATTCAAAACATTGCTTCCGGTTTTCCCGGTTACCTCGAATTCAGATATCACAATCGTCGTATGCGTAGCCTCGGCGTAAGAAAGGGAGAACTCAACGAAAACTCCTTCAAGCAAATCGAGGGAGCCGGGATTCGAGTTCTAAGCGGAGGTTCATGGGGCTTTGCCTCTACTTCGGATCTTACTGAATCCGGCCTGGAAGCCGCGGTGAAAAAGGCATCCGCCATGGCCAATTCCATGGCCTCAAGAAAAAAGCATCCTGTGCAGCTTGCCGGTACAGACCGAATGGCCCGGGGCGAGTTCAACCTGGATGGCTACTTCGATCTGCAATCTATGGCCCTGGAAGAGAAGTTTCAGACTGTAAAGGAATCAGAAGAGAACCTGCGAAAGTCGAACTCGGCTATCGAAACCGCCGTTTGCCAGTACACCGAAGTTTTCGAGGAGAAATACATCTTTAACACAGATGGAAGCGATTGCTGGATCCGTCTTGTCCGCCCAGAGCTTCGATTTGTAGCCTACGCAGGCGATGGAAGCCGCATTTCCCGAGGTTACGATTCCGTGGGAACCACAGGTGGATGGAACTGTCTATTTCAGAATCGACCGTTGGAAAAGTACATCGATACTGCAGCGCGAAATGCCAGTGACCTCCTCAATGCAGGCAATGCGGAGGGAGGCCGAAAGCAAGTAATCCTATCTCCTGCCATGGTAGGTCTTTTGAGCCATGAGGCCATCGGCCACACAGTGGAAGCGGATTTTGTGCAGGCCGGCTCCGTTGCTCAGGGGAAGCTGGGAGAGATGGTAGCTTCCTCTCTGGTCAATCTATGCGATAGCGGCGCCAGCGAATACTCTCCCCATGCCGGTGGCGAACTGCCAGTAGACGATGAAGGAGTGTACACGGAACGAACTGAAGTTATCAAGGAAGGCAGACTGGTTAACTATCTGCATAATCGAGAAAGCGCTGAAAAATTTCAAACTCGTCCCACAGGAAATGCAAGAGCCTGGGAATTCTCAGATGAGCCACTAATTCGCATGCGAAACACGTACATTGCCCCGGGAAAGGATGACCTGGATGATATGATCGCCGGTATTGATGATGGGTACTTCATCGATGGTCCAGAAGGTGGTCAGGCCGATGCCACGGGGGAATTTATGTTCGGGGCCTCTCGCGTAAACCGAATCAGAAAAGGAAAGATTGCTGAAACCGTGCAAAAGGTCTCTGTATCTGGCAATGCCTTTGACGTTCTAAAAAGTATCGATGCCATTAGTTCTGATTTTCGCTGGGATCTGGGATCAGGTCATTGCGGCAAAGGCCAGCCTGCAAAAGTTGATGCCGGTGGACCCTACCTTCGATGCGAAGTCCTGGTGGGCGGTGGACAGAATTAACAGGAGCCCCTATTGAGCCAGGCCTGCGCAGCCTTAGAGCAATTCCACTCGATTCCCATCGTGATGAGCGTCATCAGAGAATAAAGAGAAATAGTTAGAGCATTATGAGTACAATAGAACTGGACCTGAATCAAAGCTTGCTACAGAGATCTCGGATTGCCTTGCAAGCGGCCCGTGATAGAAACATTGAAATATTCGGAGGCTCCTCGGAAGAGACCCGCATTGTCTTCGAAAGCGACGATTTTTCCGTAAGTACCAGCGGAAGCAACACCAGGCTCGGTATCCGCGTCCTGGAAGATAACAGACCCGGATTTGTCTCCACGAACTCCACCTCAGAGCAAGCCATCGAGCAGGCAGTGCAGGAAGCCTATAGTATTTCCCGTCTTTCCCCGACCTCCGAGCATTACGGGTTTGCTTCCCCTGAACCACGTCACCAGAGCCAGACGGATTTTGTCCATCAAGATGCCGGATTACTGAATCTTACCGAATCAGAAATTATAGAGGTGGCCGAAGAGGTAATCTCCCGGGCCAGCAGCGATCCTCGAATCAGACTGGACCGAATGGAATTGGCTGTAGTACGGGATGGACGTACCATCCTGAACAATCATGGCATTGAACTGGGAATGCGAAGAGCCTACATAAACTGGACAGCCATGGGCATGGCCCGAGATGGAGATCAGGTAACCAGTTTTGATTACGATGGTGGTGTGGCCTTCTCGGTTCCGCAGATTTCGCAGCGTATAGAATCGTCGATGAAACGGTTTTCTGAGAGCGTGCTGGGTTCCCTGAATCCTGGACCGGGAAATAGCTACAAAGGATTGGTTCTTCTTCATCCAGCCCTTGTTCGTCAGTTCGTCCTTGGGACCGTTTCCGCAAACGCCAACGGTAAGAGTCAGCAGGATGGAACCAGTCCCTGGAAGGAAATGATGGGCGAATTGGTGTGCTCATCGGGGATCAACATCCATGAAGATCCCCTGGACCTCGACCGACTGGAAACCTACATTCCCTTCGATAGAGAAGGACACTTCACCGGTCGACATGAGCTCGTTCGAGAAGGAAAACTGGCATTTGTGGGCCACAACATTTACAGCGCCTCAAAGGCCGGCGCCCGGGCCACTGGGAATTCCTCCGGCGGATCCGGAGGCACTCCTGGAGTGGGCTTCTTCAATGTGAAGCTGGAACTGAACGAAAACCTGGATCAGGGAGACTTTGATCAGCTGGTCAAACGAATGGGAAGCGGACTGCTCATAAAACGTTTTAGTGGCAACGCGGACCCATCCTCCGGTCATTTTTCAGGTGTGGCCAAAAACTCCTTCTGGGTGGAGAACGGAGAAATTCGACCGGTGAAAGAGGTCATGGTTTCCGGCAACCTGTTCGAAATGCTGAAGCAGATTGTGGCCGGAACCGACCGTGATTTTGAAGTGATGGGAGGAGCCAGAGCTCCTTACCTTCTGGTGGATGGTGTAAGTGTAACTTCCGGGCAATAGACAGCTTCGCATTCGCCAGACCAGGCCGTAACTTTGTCTAATGGTGTGTTTGATTCACCGATCACTGAGAGCCGGTGTATTATTCAGTCTTCTGTCCCCTGGACTGAGAAGCCTGATTCATATTCAGGTATTGCAATCCTGATCCAGAAGAGTCTTCAAGCGGCCATACTTTTCGCCAGAGCACGGAAAGCCCACTTCCAATCAGCGAATGCACCATACTCGATACCGCAGCGGGAAGAGCCACAGCAGGATGTACAAAATGAGCCCTGGCCAACACCACGCCCAGACCGGAGTTTTGCATGCCCACTTCTATGGATATGGTCCTTGCCATTCCTTCTACGTCGGGCCTAAATCGGAGAATCAATCGCGTGAAAACGTAGCCCAGAAGAAAGCCACCGGAATGCAAAAGAACTGTAGCCAGAAGAATCATGAGCCCCGATTCCAGAAGCAGTGCGCGATCCTTTCCGATGACCGATGCAACAATTAAACATATCAAAAGAACGGCCAGCGCAGGTAGAGCAGGCTTCAGCCTGTGCACCAATTCAGTGCCTCCAAAAGAGTGATTGAGCAGGACGCCTCCCAGCACCGGCAAGACAACAACCAGGATCGTAGACTTAAGCAGCCCCAGAAAGGATACATCGATGGAGGAACCACTGAGTAGGATTTCCACGGCCGTTGGTGTGGCCAACGCAGATAGCAGCGTTGAAACAGCTGTCATGCTCACCGAAAGTGCAACGTTAGTACGAGCCAGGAATGCCACTACATTGGAAGCGGTTCCTCCAGGGCAACTTGCAACCAATACAAGACCCGCCCTCAGCGGAGGATCCAGCTCCAGCATCAGACCAATGCCGTAGCCCAGAAGCGGCATAATCGTATATTGGAACAGAACTCCAAGCAGGACAGGCAGGGGAAATGCCAGCACCCGTTTGAAATCCGCTGGCAGAAGAGTCAGCCCCATGCTCAACATTATGCCCGCAAGGCCCAGAGGGATGAGGATACCTGAAAACCAGGTGAATATGGCAGGCTCAAATATTGCGATGCCGACAAATAAACTGACCCAGACAGGAAAGAGAAGACTGATGCGCTCCAGCGCTCGGGCCATCAGGCTGTACGCTCAAATCGATAGATGGTGCGTCCCTCGAAAGCCGCATCTTCGCGAAAGAAGTATTTTCTGCCTCTTCCGTTCAATCGCTCATGAAGTTCTCCGGGTATGAATATTCCGTTCTGAGAACCTTCCCTGTAAGCCAGATGGGCGGAAAAATTCAGGGCTTCCGATACCAGACTTCCCATATCGCTGGTGTAAACAGTCTGACCGGCAGAAAGAGCGATGCTCAGACCCGCGCGATCGATCGGTAATTCCCCGGAGAGCAGAAAGATCCTGGAATTCATTTCCATCGAGGCCAGAAGGGCAGATAAAGCTTCCTCCGCATCAAAGGCGGCCACCAGGGAATCCTTTTTTTCGATCCAGACCTGGCCTCCGTAAGATTCTGGAATTCGACCTAGAATCCTTTTCCATCGCGTCAGGACCTGTTGCAGCTGCCAGTCATCCATCTGCGAAGATGTCGCATCGCTGAATTTGATGGTGGCATATAGGAAGAGGATGTTGTAAGCATGACCTTCTTTCAGATTCTTCAGGCCGCCCACAAGTTTCTGCGCTGCTTCCTGCCTGGTCTTTTCCTCTTTCTCTTTCTTGATAGATTCTAGGATCTTTTCAGTGTGCTTTCGCACTTCTGGATAGGGAGGCATCCCCGTACCAAATTCGCGAATTTTTTTCCACCGCTCTCCATCAAGCAGGGCTCGGGCCAGGATGTTCGTAAAGATGCCCAGCTTTAAATTCTTTTTAGAGATAAAATCGATGGCACCCAGGCGAATGCTTTCTACGGCCAATCGTTCCGAATCATCTCTACTCACGACGATCACCGGAGTGCCCAATCTTACCAGCCCATCCAGGAATGGAAAGAAAGGCCGATCCAGCTCCGATTCAGTTATGAGGAGATCGTAATCTGTGCTGTGTAATTTATCTTCGGCCTCGGTGATCTTGCTTACAAATTCCACTGAAATTCCCTGGAACTGGGACTCCAGCGTATTACGATAGTATTCTTGAATCCCCTGATCTGGATCGATAATTAGAAGCTGCATTTCCGTAATGTTCTCCTAGATCGTAAGGTTCTGATAAAGGGCGCCGAAGTCCGCCTGTCCAGATGTCTGAAAATACTTCCGGAGCTCATCTGGCATTAAGTTGAATGCCGTCTCACTCAGAATAATGGAATTAGGAATACCATGACGGTCCTCAAGTCGTGACGCCCTTTCCATATCCTCGCTGTGCATCTTCGAGGTGTCGCTATGATATACGACTGAGCCGTAGTGAATACCAATACGAAGGCGAATGTCATTTTCTTCGCGCAATGCATTTCTAGTAATGTTATAAACGGGAAGATAGGCCAGAATACCGAGACAAGACATCACCGCGCTCTGTACGCAGCTATCCCCTATAAAGGCTGCCATCCCGCCATCTCCGTACCAGAACCAGACGCGGCCATTATTGAACTCAACATGGGAACCAACGAAATCTCTGAGAGTGCGAATTGTCGTTTCTACGTCAACTTTGACGTTTGTGCGAATCAATTCCGAACTACCAACAATATCGAGGCTGGCAAATGCCAGTCTGTATTCCTGATCCTCTCTCAAGAAGCCCCAGTCCTGGGTCTTGGACTGAGCCTGATCCCGTATAAAGCCACCCCTTTCGCGATCCAGGACAAACCCGGCTTCACGCAACTCGTTCAGGATAGGCTCAATACCCTTTAGCTTGATTATACCGCCGCTCCCGCCGTAGCCTTCCAGCAGGACAAGTTTTGCGATGAAATCCATTAACTTTTCTCTGGCGCTGAAATACTGGATCACGCACTGGGCTGCCACCTGCCGTGGAATCACAATATGATCACCGAAACCGGATACTTCCGCTAGATCGAAAGATGGATCAACCTCTCGACCAACGTAATGGATCTGCTCTGTATTCAGGGAACGAGACAGCAGGTCTTGCAGGAGCTTTTTGGCCTTTTTCATAAAGCTTCCTGCATTTGGACTGCTGCGTTTCTATTGGGAAGTAAAATTTGGAGACTACCGGGATCGAACCGGTGACCTTCTGCGTGCAAGGCAGACGCTCTCCCAGCTGAGCTAAGCCCCCAAGGAATACTTGAGATAAAATTGAGGGGCTCTCTGCTGTAAAGTCGAAATTGAAATTTTTGGGCTTTACCAGAGATCCAACCACGGAAATTCATCAAAGCAGTGAGCTTAAAGAGACGCATCCTGATTACTGGCGCCGGCTCCGGTATTGGCCTGGAAACGGCGCTGAAATTGTCCCGCATGGGTCATGAGGTCATTGCGGGAATTCGCAATCCACAGAAATTCGAAAAATACTGGAAAAGTGTCGGCGAAAACTCTGCAGTCCCGTTTCAGATTTCGAAATTCGATGTCACATCTCCTCGAGAAGTTAAGAATCAGATTGGCAAGCTGTTAAAACAGGGCCCCATCCACACCTTGATCAACAACGCAGGGTATGGTCTCTATGGCTGCTTTGAAGAACTGCCCGATAGCGATTTCAAGAAACAATTCGATACAAATCTTTTCGGAATCCTGAACGTAAGTAGAGCTCTGCTTCCTTCCATGCGAAACCTGGAAAATGCTCAGATTATTAATATTAGTTCCATCCTGGGACGCATAGTTCTTCCCACCGGATCGGCATATTGTTCTTCCAAATGGGCAGTGTCTGGATTCTCCAGATCCCTTAGATATGAACTTGAGCCCCTCGGAGTTCAAGTTTGCACCGTGGAACCCGGTTTAATTCGCACACATTTCAAAGATAACATGCAGGTGCCTTCGCAGAATCTCCAGGGGCCTTACGGCCCTTTTAACCGGATGATCGCATCTGAGATCAAAGAGTATGGCGCTTTTTCGACTCCTGCGAATCGAGCCGGAGAAAAACTGGCAAAGCTGGTTCAGAGGAAACGACTACCATCAAATTATCGTATAGGGCTTGATGCGAAGCTGGTTTATGCTGCCACCCGAATCCTTCCCGAATCTGTTCTGGATTTTGCGGTGCGAATAGGCACAAAGCAACAATTCAAGAAAGCCAGTCAGACAACGAACTAATCTAAATCCCCAGTCAATCGAGCGAATCCATGGCAACGAGTAAGAAAACCAGTAAGAAAGCGGCGAAAAAGACGGCGAAAAAGACGGCCAAACCCGCCGCCAAAAAGAAATCTGCACCAGCGGCCAAGAAGAAAAGTGCTCCCCCAAAACCGGCGGCCAAGAAGGCTACGAAAAGCGCTCCCAGGACAACTGCAAAAAAGAGTAGTACCGGAGCTGCCAGGCAGGGGCTGGACCCCGTTCTGGAGATGGGAAAAGACTGGATCAAGGTTGTGCAGGAAAGCCATCCAGAGCAGGCATTGCAGCGGATCCAGAAAAGTCTTAAACAGCATATGGATGTTGAAGGCCTGGTTTTCGCAGGCGCCGTAGACCGGGAGTACAGAGTCCTTTTTGCCACCAGCGGAAATCAGCAATGGGTGGCACCCTCGATACAGAAGGCCCCTTCCCTGCCTGCTGATCTTCAACAAAACGGAGCATTCAAAGCTACGGTACTTCCACAACTCGGCGAAGGCATGATTTTCCAGGAGGCAGAGGGAGTTCATGGTTTGACTTTGCCAGTACCGGAAACCGATAAATCCCCGGAGGGCCATTTCACTGTCTTTCGCACTTCAGGTAATTTCCTGAAATCAGACCTGGATAGTCTGCGCTTATTCCAGGGATTCTTTCTTTCGGAATACAGGCAAATCAATGGCACGGAACTGGCCCGCGAGCTGAAGACTGTATCCAGTAATTTTCAATCTGCAGAGAAAGCCCGGCAGAAAGCCGAAGATAGCCTGGAAAGCGTGCGCTCCGAACTTCAGGACAGGGCTCAGTCTCTGGAAACGGAGAAAACGAACCTGCTTTCTGACCTGGAGAGCCTGAAGCAGGAGCATGCAAACACCCTCAGTGAGAGTCTGGCGAAGCAAAAGCAGGAACTGGAAGAAATCAGATCCCAGGAAATCCAGAAGAAAGACCAGGAGTTCTCTTCACGTATCGAATCGGAAAAGGAGAATTTAAAAAGGGATCTGGAAGCCAGCATCGTAGAAAAAGAAAATCGAATCAACGAACTGGATGAATCCCTTGCTCGAATCCAGAGCGATCTAGACTCAACGAAAGAAAAGGCAGACAATCTCAGCAATAGCCTTACTGAATCCAGGGAATCCCTGGCTGCTGAAGAAAAGGCCCGGAAGGATTTGGAGCAGAAGCTAGAGGCCGAAGAAAACAGCCGACAGAGTCTACAGGACGAGATCCAGGAAAAGTCAGAAACGATTCAAAAGCTCAATCAGGAGCTCAAGGATCAGCAGGATGCGGCACGAAATCTTGAAAACCAGAGAAATGATCTAAGTAACAAAGTAGAGCAATTGCATTCAACTCTGGAAGATACAGAAAAGTCCATAGAAGATCAGAGGTCCGAACTAATTCGTAAACTCGAAGAAAGCGAAAGCGAATCCCTGGATCGCATCCACAGACAGGAGGCTGAAATCTCCCGGTTGACCACTCAAAGAGATGAGCTGGAGAATTCTCTGGAATCAGCAAACAGTCTGCTGGAGGAGACCAACCGCAGTCTTGAGGCCGAACAGAGCAGCCGAAAACGCACAGAAGAAGAATTACGAGGAGAAATTCAGACCTATGAATCTCTGGTCCAGGAACAGAAGGAAAAGTTCGAAAACGACCTGAACTCGGTAAAAACAGATCGAGATCAAAAGGTCCAGCAAATCAATCGAGAAAAGGATGAAGCTGTACAGGCGATTACTGAAGAGAAAGAGAATCGTATTCGGGCGTTAACTTCTGAACATGAAAGCCAGGTTCAGAAACTCCGAGAATCCAACGAATCCGAGGTAAGCCGCCTCCAGACAGAGCTGGACAATACCATTGAAACACTGAATCAGGAAAAGAGCGATGCACTGACTCAGCTGCGGTCTGACCTGGAGAGCCAGATACAGAATCAGAAAAGTCAGTATGAGGAACAGCTGAGGCAGACCAGAGAAAAGGCAGAATCAGACCTGGCGAACCTTCGCAATGAAAAAGATCAGGAGATTCAGAGGATCCAGAATGATGCAGATAGCCGTATAGCTGACATCCAAAACACCCTGGAACAAAATGAAAAAGAAGCCACAGAGAAATACGAACAGCTCTATCGCACATCGCAGCAAAACGAGACGGCCCTTCGCGAAGAAGCCTATAAGCTGAAAAACCTCTATGATCAGGTAAGCGGCAGTCTGGCGCGGGAAAAGGAAGAGCATTCCCAGAATAAGAGCAGACTCGAAAAGGATCTGGCCCATAAGCTAGAAGAAATCCAACGCCTGGAAACAACTATTTCGGACAACCGGGCTGAATACGACCGATCCCTGGCCGAAGCGAAAGATGAAATCCAGGAAAAAGGTCAAACAATTGAACAGTTGAATTCCAATCTCAAGAATCGCGACGATCGCATTCATGACCTTGAAATCCAGCGAAATCAGCTTTCCGGAGAAATTGACTCTCTGAAGCAGAGCATCGCAGCAACCGAAAAGCAACACCAGGATCAAGTCCTGCAGCTCGAAACCGAAAGAGATACCATTCGATCTGACCTGGAGAGAAACGTTAGAAACCTGGAAGCCGAACTGGAAAAAACCGGAAATGATCTGGAGCAGACGCGGCAGGACCTTAGAATTACTACTCAGGAAAGAAATCGACTTAACCAGGAAAAGCATGATCTGCAGGTAGAGGTTTCCGCCAGAAAGCAGACGATTCAGGAAAAAACAGAAGAGATTCAGTCGCTGAACACATTGATTGAGGATCTAAAAAAGGAAAGCAGCAAGCTGGAGAATTTGATCGCAGAAAAAAACCAATCGATACGAGAAGGCCATCAAAACGAAGAGCGGCTTCGCAAAGAGATCGGTGCCCGAAAGGAGCAGGAAGCGAGGCTCACTCGCGACATTCGAAACCTCGAAGGAGAAATCACCGAGCTCAACAATCAAATACAGACAAGAGATGTAAACATATCCAACCTCAATCAGCAGGAAGGAAGGCTAAAGGAAACCCTGACTCAAAGGCAAAGAGATCTGGATAGTGCACGAAACCGCGAGACGCAACTCAAGGAAGACCTGGACAAAGCTCTGGCACGCGAAAAGAACTCAAGGGAAGCGGGATATCTTCTTGCCAGCGCCGCCCGGTCGTTGAGCGAAAGCCAGACATTCGAAGACAAATTATCAATTCTTGACCGTCAGGTTTTTGCCAACTACAAGCTTCAGAGACTGAGCGTTTTCACTCTTCTGGATGAAGATCTCCTGGAAAGATTCTACAGCCGCAATGTTCCCGAATTTCCGGTGCGTGCCTCCATTCCCCTGGCCTCTACTTTCTTCGGCGAAGCCCTTGCCACACACCGTCCGGCGATCCTTAAGCGCAAGGGGGATAACTGGCCATACGATCTTCCTGAACTGGAAATAGAGGAGAATCGGGAGTTTTTACAGGCTGATCGATCCGAGGAGGACCCGGAAATTCCCGGAATAAAAAANATTCAGAAAGGACGAAAGACNGAAGAGGTGTATGTCCTTCTTCCNCTGGTGGAAGCGGATCGCACCCGAGGACTGCTTGTGGCTACATTCCCGGCCAAAACGGAGATTTCAGATGCCGACCAGAAGCTTCTGGAAAGCTTGATTCCCTTCGTTTCTACTTCTTTTCAATATGAGAAGAATCGCTCACATCTTCTAGTAGCAGAGAAGAATATTCGCATATCAGACGAAATTCAGGATTATTTGCATCACAGGTACCTTGAGAGCTCCAGAGGGATTCATCGATTACTGGATCANAAGCCAGAAGGGTTGCNGGATGAACTCTTCGTAGACATCAAATCCGTATCGCGAAGTATTCTGCCTCCTCTGGTNGACCGCAGTCAGAACCTGCCTGCCAAACTGAAGGAGTATATCGAAGGGTTCCAGACCCGAGCAGAAGAGAACGGGATGGAATTCGAAATGGATTGGAGCGACAATGCAGCCAAGAATGTAAAGGCCCGCATTGGAGACCGCTTTCGAAACCTTTTCTGGCTGGTTACCGAAGCCATCGACAATGCCATAAAGCATAGCGATGCTCGATGGGTTCAGATCAGGCTCATAGAGAAAGAGAACACAATTTCGCTCACGGTTACCGACAACGGTGAGGGATTGATTCGAAAGGCAGGTAGCATCCAACCGGAGAACGGTAAAGGACTTCATGCTATTCGCACAATCGCACAATCCCTACTTGCAAACCTGGAAATTGCCAAAGGGCCTCGCGGTTACGGCACTGCTATTGTCCTGAACTGGGATCTAGCTCAGCTCGAAAGAAATGCGGCGGAAGCCATCCAGCAGGAGGCTTGACAGGAATGCAGCGTCTGTAACGGATGCAATAGTTGGTTNTGCGAAAGGCGCGGATTAAAGATCTGAAGCGCAGCCTGGCGCTTCTGGCCCTTCTGGGCTTTGCAATTCAGTATCCCATACCAGAATTGCATGAGTGTCCGCGTCTCCAACCGGAGCTCGCTTCGCATCCCTCCGGACAGACGACGCCTTCCAGTGAATCGTCGGACTCTCATAAAGAAAAATCCCATCAGAATAATCATGATGGTGATACCGCAGTAAAGGCCCCTACTCCGCCCTGTCATAGCAATGGTGCCAGCTCCACAGAGCATTCCGGGAATGCAGGACATCAGCATGAAAGCTGTCCGGTTTGCCAGGGGTATCTAACCCTCGGCGTTCTATATTCTATCATCATAATCTGTCAAATTCGCCTGGATGGAAACGTTACCTCATCGGTTCCGGTTTTAAGAGTTGGGTCCTCTCGGAGCCGATTCCGGTTTCTGTCCGTGCTACCTCGCCCGCCACCCTTTCGCTAAGGCCAAAAGAGGCCTGTCCATCTATTCCAATGCCAGAACTNNTATCGTTTCTGGCGCTCAAGTTCAGTTCTGGCTGCGTCTTCACGATAGATCGCAGACGAACGAGTGAGTCGTGGATTATCGGATGTACTGGCTCCATCAGGCCCTCCTTCCCCCGGGACAGCTTTGCCTTTCGATGGCAGGTGATCTGTTCCATAAGTTTCCCCTGGTATGTTCGTTCTGCTCTGATCAATAGAGAGAGTGACTTTACTAAGGGGAACTTAGTGCGCGAAGAATGAATGAGGTAATTCTATGTTTAATANATTTAAGAAAAGCTCTGCCATCATCCTGTCTATNTTTCTGTTTTCCTGTAATGAATCCAGTAGCAGCGATGATGCACTGACCCTGTTGGCTCTGGCAGCCACTCCTGTGAGCATGCCTGTGAGCCTGGTAGTCAATGACACAGCCGTATCTTGCAACCAGAGTTTTACTATGGGTGGCAACGGAAGTGTTCAAATTCGAGACTTCAGACTCTATCTATCCGAATTTGCCTGGGTAACTCCCTCCGGCGAAGTGAGTGCCACCGTTCCGGACGTCACGGGATGGCAGAAGGATGGAGCTGTACTGATCGATCTAGAAGATGGGACCGGGCACTGTGCTACATCCGGAACCGCAGATACCAATGCACAGATTATCATATCCGCGCCTCCGGCAGATGCCACCGGGCTCTCCTTTTCTGTGGGACTACCATTGGCTCAGAACAAATTGGATAACGGCACTTCAGACGCTCCGTTCAACATCACGGCAATGTACTGGTCCTGGACCAGTGGCTTTAAGTTCACAAAGCTGGAGTTCACCGATGGCACAAATGTGATTAACTTTCACCTGGGTTCCAGGACATGCACCGCAACAGTAAACTGCAATGAGGAAATGAAAGGTCGAGTGACGATCTCCGGTGTGGACATCAGCAAAGGAATTCGATTCGATCTAGCAGAATGGTTCAATGGCCAGACGTATGCAAGCAATACATGCATGGGAAATTCGGTGGGCGATGCAACGCTTTGTGGCGTCATGCGGAATCGAATGGGTATGAACCAGAGCACAGGGGAAGCGAATTCATCCAATGCCAGGGGATTTGAGGCCCAATAAATATGCGATCTCGCATTAAATTTCCCCTTCCTAACGGGATAGTTCTTTCAATCCTTCTTTGCACAGCTGTGTTTTTCGGCAGCTGCAAAGAGGAGACAACGAACGACGATGCGCTGCTTCTGGCCCTTGCGGCCAGTGGCGGTTGTGCTCCCTACGAATGGGGTCTGCCCTCCAATGTCCCTGACCCTGTAGTTCCTTCCGACAATTGTCAGACCGAGGCCCGGGTAGAGCTGGGACGTCATCTGTTCTATGACAAGGCACTGTCCAGAGATGAGAGCATGTCCTGTGCAAGCTGTCACTTTCAGTCCAGGGCATTCGCAGATGGCAAAGAACGTCCCCGGGGGATTGTCCATGCCGGTCATCCCACCGGTGAGTTGCATGCGCGAAACGCACAGCATCTGACCAATGTAGCGTATAACAGTAAGCTTACATGGAATAATCCGCTGCTTGCCAGTCTGGAAGGTCAGGCCCGGGTTCCTCTGTTTTCGGAGTCCGGCCCTAACTCAATAGTAGAGCTGGGGCTTCAGAATACTGATTACCTGAGCACCATCCAGGCGGATGAGACCTATCGAAATCTATTCGAACAGGCTTATGATGGTAACATCACTGAGCAAAACGTTCGATTTGCCCTGGCGGCCTTTCAGCGTTCCATGATGAGCTTTGATTCCTCCTGGGATAAATTCACCCGAGGAGCAGGTTCTGCTACTCCAGCCCAGGTGCGAGGGTTCGAATTGTTCAACGGTGAGGTTGCGGAATGCTTCCATTGCCATGGGGGATTCAACTTTTCGGATAGCAGTCTCCATTCGAATTCCGGAGCCCTGGAGTTTGCTTACCATAACAATGGCGCCTATTCGGACTCGGAATACGATTCGAAGGCTACAGTCGGCCTGGAGGAAATCACCGGGCTCGGTAGTGACCGTGGAAAATTCCGGGCACCATCCCTGCGAAACCTGGGGCTGACCATGCCCTATTTTCATGATGGCTCCGTGAATTGTGCTTCGCCTCCATCAGATCCTACCAACCAGAGCGCCATGGAGGCCTGCGCTCGAGAAGCATTGCGGGAGATAGTGGATATGTATCGTGCTGGAGGAGATGCTCTGAAACGGGGCCAAACCGTAGGCTCTTCGGTGGACACTACGCTCATTCGTCCTTTCACAATTTCCGATTCAGACAGAGATGACATTGTTGAGTTCCTTCTGGCTCTAACCCAGTGGGATTTCGCAACGGACAGCCGGTTTAGCAACCCGCGGCAGGCCAATCCGAGGTTCGGTCCATGATTAACCGATGGTTTCGCAAAGTCTTTCTCTGGCGGTCATGGCCGGGATCTCGCTGGCGTAGCCTAAAGCGGGCAGGTATCGCACAGAACGACTACCGGTCCAGGGTCATCTACCAGTCCAATGAATTCAAATGGAAACTTCCTTTTTACGTTGCGACACTGATTCTGTTCGCTTCTTTGCTCAGCAATTGCGTCTATGGTAGAGTCACGGACGGCGAGGAGGAGCAAAGTGCCCTGGCATCCTTCCTTCTGGGCAGCGCGCGTACAGATCTCCAGCTTCAGCTACGATTCACCGACGGTGGATCGGATGCAATAGACCAATTCAGTAGCGGTGGAGCTGCCATTGATCTGAGCAGCCTCGAGATCGAAATCCAGGAGGTGGAAATCATCTATGATCCTGGTTTCTTTCAGGGGATCCTGACGAAACTGATGTATCTNCACAGAGANGGGGAACTTCTGGCCCATGGCGAAGAAACCGTNTCTACGACCAGTAGCTTTCGCACATCAGGGGGAACCTTCATACTCACTGGAGGAACGGCCACGGATGCAGGCGGANGGAACTACCAGCCCCTGGATCTGGCATTAAGGGTACCGCCGGGACAGATCCGGAGTATTCGATTGCACATCGGGCGGATTACTTCTGCCGGAACCTCCGATGCTACACCCTTCGGTAGCGCCTCTACGGAGTTGGTGGATTCTTCGGTAATCTTCAATTGCACTTCCAATCCGTCCCTGAATCAGTCCGTGAGTAAGCCACTGCTCTTAAACCATAGCGTACTTTTTGCCGGCGGAACCAGCAGCGCTTCGATTAGAGACAATGCTGCCTCAGCTTCATTCGTTACGGAGACAGAATGCTTCACTCTATAATCAGGGGACTTTCAGGGCTTTGCAAGGGATGGCTCAGTTCATTGAACCTGAGCGCTCGGAACGCTCAATCTGAACCTTACCAGCCTCCGAAGAAAGAGGAGACGCGAAGGATTGCTAATTTTCTGCCTTCTTCCCTTCGTCTTCTGCTGCTATTAGGATTCGTTTCTGTGACCGAAGTTGCTGCTCATCATCCATCCGGGATTTCAGGAGTGGCCGGTAGCAATCCATTACCAGCCGATCGAGCAACTCTGGACTTTGAGTACAGAAAGGGAGAGCGTGGCAATCGTAATGTGCTTCTAAGTCGAGCCGGAGTAGAACTTTCCTTTCTCGAAGACTTCTCCTGGCGACTGGAGCTGGGTCACATCGCCTTTTCCCAGAAAGGTGCACCCGATGCAGCAAGGTGGCTGCGACCAAGAACAGGGCTACGGTATAGCCTTGATCTACATCCCTCTTTTCTTCTAGTCCTGGACGGAGACATAGGTTTCGCCTCCAGCGGAAGCAGCATGATTGATGAGCCCTTTTACGATTCGCAGGCAGGCATTACGGCAGGCTACATCTACGAATCTCTTACTCTTCTGGCTCGACTCGGAGGGATTTTTCCCATCGGTGGACTCCCTGATAATAGACAACAGACATCGTATCCCTGGAAAGAACCGGAAACGAGAGTGGATCGAGAACTATTTGAACTGGAAAAGGTAACCCAAATCTCTTTTCGCGTAGCCTATCGATGGGATTGGATTGAGCCTTTTGCCGGAGGACTGTACCGACTGCCTCATAGCGGAGTCCTTATCGAAAAGGGCGAAAGTCATCCCGAGTTTTACAGGCACTGGGAAATTGGAACGGGCTTCTACGCAGGAGATTGGACTCTGTCTCTGGCGTATCAGAAGCCCTTCACTCCCATAGAAAACTACGACCAGGAACGCTTCTTACTTTCCCGGGAAGGTCTACCAACACGTAGAAACCAGGAAAAACTTCAGGATGAGATTTTGATTTTTTCCGTGGCGTTTCACTTCTAGGGCAGGTAATTCGCATCCCGGAATGCTGGATATTACGGCACTTCGGTTTACTCACCCCTGAGTCGGGAAGTTCTTTCCGGCTCAGGCCTGCAGTCAATTAGCCGGCGGTTGAAAAAAATCATTCCTATAAGGAAAGCCTCAATGCTAGACACGTTTGTCTTAAACGAGGGACATTCACCCTTTTACGCAAATTAGCTGCTTTAGAGTATGCACTACTTCCACCAGGTCTTTCTGATTCGCCATCACTGAATCGATGTCTTTGTAGGCCCCCGGAATTTCATCCAGCACTCCCCCATCCTTGCGGCATTCCACCCCCAGGGTCTGCTCCTGTAGATCCTTAATGGAGAACTCCTTTCGCGCTCGATTTCTACTCATTCGTCTTCCCGCGCCATGGGAAGCGGAATGAAAGGAGTTCGGATTTCCCAGACCTCTCACTACATAGGAGCGAGTGCCCATGGACCCAGGAATCAATCCCATCTGTCCTTTCTGCGCGCTAATGGCTCCTTTTCGAGTTACCAGGAGGTTCTGACCAAAGTGAGTCTCCTCGGCCACATAGTTATGATGACAGAGTATGCTCTCCCCGATCTTCAGCTCAGGGAAAAAACCTCTCTGAAGGGCTCGAAAGATCAAGGCGGCCATGGTAATGCGATTGCAGAACGCATACTCCTGCGCCCAGCTTAGATCCCTTCTGTATTCTTGCATTTCTCGGGTTCCAGATAGAAAGACAGCCAGATCCGGATCAGGGAGTTCTGAATTGTGAGCCAGCTTCCGTGCCAATGAGATATGGTGATCTGCAAGGCTCTTACCGATGTTTCTGGAGCCAGAATGAAGAAATATCCATACGGTTTCTTGCTCATCGTGCACGAGCTCTATGAAGTGATTGCCACCTCCAAGGGTTCCGCACTGATTCTGGACCTTCTGAGACTGCGAAGATCCCAACACCGCCTTTGTCAGGTGACGGGCCTTGCGAAAGTTATCCTCCACTCTCCTACGGTCGGCGTCGCTGAAGTACAGACCAGGGTTCCCTACTACTGTGTCTCGATGTGACTTAAAGCCCACAGGCACAGCGGCCTCGATCGCATTTCGCACACCGCGCAGATTATCCGGAAGATCTCCGAGCCTCAAGTTGGTGCGAAAGGCGCCCATGCCGCATCCAATGTCCACTCCCACCGCGGCCGGACTCACAGCTTCTTTCATGGCGATTACGGAACCTACTGTGGCTCCTTTGCCAAAATGCACATCGGGCATGGCCGCTACATGCTTAAATACCCAGGGCAGGCTGGCAATATTCCGGAGCTGCTGGAAGGCCTGACCTTCAATTTCTTCAGGGGATGTCCAGATTCGGATCGGAAGATTATCTGTTTCGATTAGATGGGACATGGTTCTCTAGTGCTCCGGGCAATGGCCCGGACCGACAGTTCTCATCCTCAGTATTACTCTGACTCTAAAGGTCAAGGAAAGGTTCTCTGCAGAATGTGAATCGATGTTGTCCGATGGATCGCCATAGGGTTATATCCGGTGTTGTCAAGTAAGTGCTCTAGCAGGTTCGCGTAAAGAGCGAGAAGCGACCATAGGGCGAACCCCGCGCATTGAACCGACCAGGCCGCATAAACAACGCAGAGCGACCATAAGGCAACCCCCGCGCTCTCAACCAACCGGGGCGCATAAACAACGCTCAGCGACCATAAGGCGAACCCCGCGAAGCGAACTTCCCCCAAAAAAAGGGGCCGCTGCTCCCTATGCCGGCTATTTCAATTCCCGCCTTTGTCGCAACCTTGAATCGAAATTCAAAACCGGTATTCATTGAGAACGAGGTGTTTCCTGGAAATTCGGACCTACCCTGAACGGGATACGAAAATGGACTTCTTCGGCCCCTTCGATGGGATCGGCGCTCGGAGAGCCGCCCAGTGGGCGAGAATTGGACAGGATTCAAGCTGCAAGGTGGCAATTTCCAGGACGAAAAGAGGAAAAGCGAACTGCTCAGACCAAATAGGAATCTAAAAAAGCACAAGCCAGGGAAATGCAGTTCAGCGACAAACCATTGGCGAGGACAAGAATCGGAGGCATGAATGTTACTGAGTTGCCCCGATACCAGACCCAACCTTTTGCATCGGGAGCGTATACATCGCAGTGATTCTACGGGGATACGAAACTATGAAATCAATCCATCTAAATCCGTTCTTTCGGACCATCTCAGGCGCCATGGTTTTCACGCTTCTAACACTCTACGCACCGCTATTTCTAGTTCAAATCCGGCTCTTTCCATTGGTAGATTTCATTCCGGACATCGATTTCTGCGATATGCAGGCTCCCAGCAACCTGGATGCCCAGCGATGCGATGCTGCACTCTGGACGATCTTCATTGTGCATTCCATGTTCCTACTGGCCCTTGCCCTTCCTCTCTCATGGTGGGCGACCCGCATCCGTGGAGCATGGCGGTTGCTGGCTCTAATGGTGGTCTTACTAATTGCCTTCTGGGTTGTCTTTCTTGGTGTGCCGTTAGCAGCCAATATCTTAGTTTCTGGTAAACAGTCTGCATTGATGGGTGAGCTGGATGCCATGCTCTTCATCGGAGGGCCATTATTATGTGCTCTAGCATTTCTGAGCTTTTACTTCTTTCCGGGTCAACGACAAGGCCCTGGTATATAGAGACAGGATTTGCTTTCTCATCTGAACACGATGGCGCCCACCTTCAGAGGAGCTGAAACGAAAATGCTGCAAGGTGGCGTCTATCGGGAGGGTTCCCTGTTTCTATCCGGTCTGAGAGACAAGGAAAGAGAGAGAATACCTTTCTGCAAGCTCTGTTAGAGCGTGGAGATGATACTGTTCAGGTTACGTGGAGGGGATTTGGGTCAGGGAAGACTCGAACTTCCGACCCCTTCCTTATCAGAGAAGTGCTCTAACCAACTGAGCTACTGACCCGTTAAATGCACTGTGTTTTTGAGGCCCCATGCAGTAAAGCATTTTTGAAGTGCAAGCCTTCCTGCCCTGGCAATCAGGGCAGGATCAGCGGATTTACTTCCGGCTCTTCTTTGCAGACTTCTTAGACTTTTTGGCGGCTTTCTTAGATTTCTTCGCAGCTTTCTTTTTGGCTGACTTCTTTGACTTCTTAGCGGCCTTTTTCTTTGCCGAGGACTTCTTGCCGGATTTCTTTGCAGCTGAGCCACTTCTCTTCGGACTGGTCTTGCCCTTTCCTTTTACCGAACCCTTGGACTCAAAAAATGCCTTCAAAGTCTTCTCTCCAACGCCAGCAGAGAGTTTGTATATTTCGGCCGCATCCGTTACGCCATGTTTCTGGCAGATCGCTACCTTTCTGCGCAAGTAGCGGATGTATGTGACAGATGTTGCAAGCTTCTGAGCAAGATCGCCTTCGGACATACTGTAACTAACAACGTGCTTCCAGTTCTTCTTAAGTTCCTTTGCATCTACGCCGCCAGGGGCATCGTTCTTACGGTAGTCTCGCTCTGCATAATAACGAACAGCATATTCGCGCTTACTCTGCTTGATCCCTTCAGTGATGTTTTTCTTTCTTTTTCTGGTAGTATTACTCATTTGAATGACTCCCATTCGCATAAAAAAAACGCCCTGTAGATCGCGCAAGTCGATTACAAAAAACAAGGGGCTTCGCTATTGTTTTTTCATTCAGCATCTTCGCTAACTCTATAGGAAGCATGGGAATCGACTTGCTGATGTAATCTCTGGAAAGCGAGTGCGAAGATGTGTTCCCGAAAAGTTAGTAGTATGCGTGCCTACCTTCAGAAGTTACTTCGCTCAGTTGCGACAAGCGTAAAAAAGGCCAGCCATTCATGGCCGGCCTGTCAATTCTTACAGTAGGGGATTACTGCAGAAACATTAGTTTTTGAGACGCTCACGGTCTTGAAGGATGTTCTCTACTTCTCTTTGCCATTCAAGGGCTTGATTGGTGTAGGCCCCTTCCGGAAACTGAGAAGCGGCTCTTTTAAACTCCTCATAGGCTTCCTTTACTCGGGCACGGTCGAAGAGGATTATGCCTCTCTGAATGTATGCCGCCTGATCCAGAGAAAGTGCAGGGTTTTCAATAACTGCGGAATAGTATTCAAGAGCTCGATCTTTTTCCCCTCCGGCGCTGAGACTTTCCGCCAGCCAGTATAAAACCTTTTCTCTTAACTCTGCGTTCGGCCCGGCCTTCAAAGCTGCCTGGAATTTAGACACTGCCTCCGGATACTGCTTATCCCGAAAATGCTTGATGCCCGCCTCATAGAGGGACTGCGCATTGCCGGGGTTCTCTTTTGTGTCTTCCTTTTTGGGTTCCGTTTCCTTTTTGGGTTTTCGAGTGGGTCTTTGAGTCTGACTGGAAGGCTTTTCGGTCTTCTTCTTCAAAGAGGAATCAATCAGATAATCCTCATGGTAGTAATATCGGATTCTGGGCTGGTCATCCAACATTTCCGCTCTTTCCACCTCGGCATGAAGGTTACCCGGACTGTATTCCAGAGCGATGCGATAATTTCTTTCCGCCTTGTTCTTCTGACCTGTGAGCCGATAGTAATCACCAAATGTGGTATGGATTCTGGACTTGATCAGGTTGTTCTGGGTTTTTGCCAGCAATTCCTGAAGAATGGACTTTCCTTCCTCATCATGGCCAAAAAGAATCAGGAGTCGTCCCAGGAGGTACTCTGTCTTCTCTCGCAAAAGCTTATCTTTCACGCCCTCATCTCTGAGGCTCCGCAGATGTTCCACGGCCCGATTCCTGTCTCCCAGACGATCCAGACTGGCAGCAATGCCGTAGGATGCTCTCTGGTTGATGTCCTTGTTTAGATCCCTGGAGAGAACGTGAACAAAGCGATCATGCGCTTTCTGCGCAGATTCCAGAGAGTTCTGTGCAAGGTATTCTTCTGCTTCGCGCAAATCACTGAGACCTTCCTCCATCTTCATTTGCTGCCGAGCATCGGGACTTCCTGCGAGATTCATTTCTCCCAGCACTCTACTGAAGCGCCACTGGTCCAGAGCCAGAAAAGAAGTGCCTGCAGTCAAGAATAGCAGGCCAGCGATGAAGATTGCTCTTTGTGGGGATAACATTATTCGGTCCTCTCCAGACTTCGTCGATACCAGAATAGCGCCCGATCTCCAAACTGATCGATTACATCCTTTCGACTGAAGATATTTCGGGCCTGATCGTATTGCCCTGTAAAGTAGTAGCTCTGACCCTGATAAAAGAGAGCCTTCACGCGCACCTCTTCCGGCAAATCCTTCTCCTGAAGGAAGTTCCTTACTTCGTCCACACAATCCTGGTATTTCTGAATAGCATAGGTTCTACCCAGGATCTTTTTCAGCCTATCGTCAGCTTGTGGCTTTGTGTCCGTGGTATCCGGTTTTGTTGCGGTTTCCGGTCCCAGCGGTTGCGGAGTATGATAGACATTGGTCTTCTTTTTCGCCGGATAGTTCTCAACGAAGGCGTAATAGTATTTTTCGCCTCCTGTCCTGTCCAGGTAGCGCCGGGCGCTTACTGGAATCTCGGCCAGAAACACACCCGTCCGTTCTATCGCCTTGATATCGGGTAGCGGTTCCTTGCTTCTATACAGAAACAACTGCACTTCTTCTTCGGTTACCCCGGATCGAAACTTCCATTCAAAAACTACTGAGTTCCCCTCGACCTTTGCGCTGAGGTTGGAAATGCGACCATCTCCCGGCTTCTCAAAAAGGTTTGGCTCATCCGGATCAAAACTTGCGCCCCGAATAGTAACCCCAAATGCAGTAAACGTTCTGCCGGCTTGCAATTCCATAATCTTTCGCCCGGATGTGGATCTGGGAATCAAAGCATAGAAATACTGACCGGGCCTGAGGCCGGTATCGGTGAATCCTTTCGCTCCGTTCTCTACTGTTCCAATCTGCTTGGCCCTGGACAAAGCCTCAACACTCTGAATAGGCTCAGAGGAACGATAGACTTCATAGTCTTTAATGGCAGGTCCCGGGTCTACCCAGAGCAATCGAATGGTATCCTTGCTCGCCAGGTAGGCCATGAGCGATCCTGGTAGAAAGTTGTCATATTCCATTTTCCTGTCTGGACGAACATAGGTATGACTGATGTAAGACTCGTTCAGAGTGAGCTGCGGGTATTCCTTCTGATTTACGCAATCGTATACCGCCACTCCATAATACGTCTGGTTACCATCTTCAGGATTCGCATCTTCAAAGAATGGACTCTCTTCTCTGGCTTCCCCAAGTCGAGTAGCCTTTGCAAGCCGATCGGCAGAATCCAGTGGGTCCGGTCCTCGATAAACATGATATCGAATTCCAGGAACTGGCGATTTCTTCCAGTTAAGAACAACGCCCTTCTCTGTGTTGACTGCCACCATATCCAGGACTTGAAACTCTTCGGGCTTGTAGACTCGATCTCGATCGGCTGTGCACGAAGTTCCATCTGCGGGCCCCGTTTTTCCTACAATGAACGGCACAGAAGTATAGTTCTGATCCGCAATGAGCTTTAGCCTGCCATCTCTGGATAGCTCATGTGTTGCGACTATTGCATAGTAATAGGTTCCCTGAGGGATGTCCTTATCAATAAAAGTAGTATTCGTTGGATCAAGGGGCTCCGGCGTGAGGTTATAGGAATTTAGCAGAAGCTCGCGCGTAGTAATGGGACGGCTGTATCGTACAATGTAAAGATTGGTAGAAAGGTCCGGATGGGCTTCCCAGGAGATCTTGGCCGAATTGGGAAATCTGGCATCCGGCGTGACAGTGAGGTTTCGCACACGGGGATAGCCACTATCGCCCTCCGGGCGGTTTGTGTTTTCGTTTTCGGGAACTCCATCATCCGGCCGGTTATCCGGCGGCTTTTCGTTCGAAATGCCAGTCGGATCGCCCTGCGCCATGGGTAATGGATCGATCCCGGGAATCTTATCCGGTCGTTCAATACTAAAAAGACTACCCATTGCCACGAAGACAAAGCAAAGTGTAAAATACCGTCTCATTATCTATCCCTATCTGAGCCTATTTCTACTATCGGACTTGCAGATTAGCAAATTCAATTCAGATCATGTAAAAAGGGGCCGATAAAGGCCGCACCGGTGAATTGAAATGCGCGGACTACCCTTTTACGAAGATCCAAAATACCACCGATATCTACTATCACAGGCCCGGGCCGATCTGTTTCCAGTCAATCGCATCCTTAATCAGCTCCCCCTGCACGATACGCGTGATGTTCTGGATTTCGGTATGGGAAACGGTTACTTCCTGGATGCCTTTCTCAAGCATCTACCGGAATCCGGCCATCTCTGGGGAGCAGAATGTCAGGAACTATTAATAGACTATTGTTTGCAGCGAAAGGTTAAAGAAAAGATTGAGCGATTTACGCCCTTCTATGTGGAAAGGACCGAGCATCCCTTGCTTCCGGACTGGATACCGCCCATGGATTTGATATTCTGCAGCTGCGTTATGTCTACTTTCGCAGATCCCACATTGGCTTTGCGGGGAATTGGCCGCGTGCTCAGGGAAGATCGTCCTGTTGTTGTAATCGACTGGGAAAGAAGAGAATCCCCTACTGGCCCAGAGTTGCAGCAAAAGGTGTCCAGGGATCGCATGGAGTATTTCATTGATGAGGCGGGTTATAATATCGCCAACAGATTACGCATAAATGAATTCGTTTATGGAATGGTGATGTACAAAGATCCTGAGAAATTCGAAGAAACAGTATACTACCAGATGTAATAACGCTGCGCCCTAACACCTGTAAAAAATCGGCCAAAGTTCAGGTTATCTTTTCTGTCGCATTGAGTCCCGATTCAGGCCATCATTTCTGTCACATTGAGTCCCGATTCAGGCCATCATTTCTGTCACATTGAGTCCCGATTCAGGCCACCATTTCTGTCA